>NZ_VCHT01000011.1:0-268320 GCF_005862215.1 Rhizobium sp. MHM7A | reverse complement strand
GACCAGGCGATCAAGGCCTCCTACACCGACGAACTCACCGGCGTCGCCAACCGCCGCTTCGTCATGGCGCGCGTCGAAGACATGCTGGCTTCAGTCCGGCATGGCAGCAGCGGCTGCCTCGCCGTCTTCGACATCGACAATTTCAAACGCATCAACGACCGGCTCGGCCACCACGCCGGCGATCTCGTGCTGCGCGATTTCGCCCACCGCATCCACCAGAACGTCCGCCGCAACGATTGTTTCGGCCGCGTCGGCGGCGAAGAATTCCTCCTCGTCATGCCGGCCACCGGCCCGGAAGACGCGCTTGCCATGGTCGAGCGCATGCTGACGGTGATCCGCTTCTCCCGACCGCTGCCGGACTCGCCCGACTTCAGCTACACCTGTTCCGCCGGCATCGCCGGGTGTTTGCCGACGGACAGTGCGTCCGAGCTTTACCGGCGTGCGGATCAGGCGCTTTATGACGCAAAGATGAGCGGGCGGGATAGGGTGCGGGCGGCTTAGGAGAGATACCGAGGTCCGGCCGCGCGGGTCGGGCCGCACCCATTCAAACGCCGCTCTTGAATTGGTCGGGCGTCCTCTGCTAGGCGTCATCCTGGCTTGAAGGCCGGACAAGATCCAGCGGGGACCGAGGGAAGTGGCGCCAAAGGCAGTGACGCTGATAGACGTTGCGCGCGCCGCGAACGTGTCGCGCGCGACCGCCGCCCGCGCATTGAACGGTTACGGCTATGTCGGCGGAGACGCGGCAGAGCGTGTGCTGGCAGCGGCTGATCGGCTCGGCTATCGCAGCAATCGCGTGGCGCAAGCTCTGCGGCGGGGGCAGCTGCCGCTCATCGGCTTCATGCCGGGCGATATCCAGAATCCGTTTTTTGCCCGGATCGCCCATGATGTCGATGTCGATCTGCGCGCCTTTCGGCACAACCTGCTGATCGCCAGCAGCGAAGAAGATCCGGAGCAGGAGGTGGAACTGCTGGAAAGCCTGAGGTCCCTCAACGTGCGCGGCTTCATCGTCGCGCCGACCTCGGCCGACAACAAGGAGCACCTGGTTCGGCTGGTCCGGGACGGAACGCCCCTCGTCCTCATCGACCGCGCCTTGCCGCAGGTTGCCTGTGACAGCGTCACCGTCGACAATGAGGGCGGCGCCCGCGAGGCCGTCAGCTACCTGATCGCCAACGGCCATCGCCGCATCGGCCTCATCCAGGACGATTCCCGCATCACGACCGCTCGCGGCCGTCTCGCCGGCTACATCCAGGCGCTGCAGAGCCATGGCATCGAGGTGGACGAATCGCTGATCATCGTCTCGCGATCGACCGTGGAATATGCGATCGATGCCACCATCCGGCTGTTCAGCCGGCCGTCGCGCCCGACAGCGGTCTTCACCGTCGACAGCCTGATGACGCAAGGGGCGCTTCTCGGGCTGCGCTCGATGGGCCTTGCCGTGCCGCATGCCGTTTCCCTGGTCGGCTTCGACGACTTCAACCTCGCCACTTTCACCGACCCGCAGATCACCGTCGTGGCGCAGCCGATCGCGCAGATCGGGCCGCTTGCGGTGAAGCTGCTGATGCAGCGGATCAACGGCAGCCGGGAGCCGCCGCACAGGGAGGAGTTCCCGACGCGCCTGGTCGTGCGCGGCTCCGTCTCCCGGCCGTCCCGCACGCCGGGACGCTGATCTGCTCGCGCCTCTCCTGGTCTGTCCGAGACAGGCTCTTTCCAGCGTCAGGTGAAATTTCTGCAAAAAGTGGCTTGCCATGCCGGCCGGAGCATGCATTAATCCGCGTGTGAGATCGGTCTCTCATCATTCCCGAGGAGCGACCGGTCTTTCTTTTGATCGCCGTGTGAGATCGATATCACATTTTGAAATTGGCGACTGCATGCCGCGCGCCGCAGTCCGCCGCCTGAAGTGGGGACGTGTGCGTGCTTTCTACTGACAGACAAGGGACCCGAATGTTGAACTTTGACCAAGCCCGCTTCCTGAAGATCCAGACGGGCGCCGTTGCGATTGCAGACTGGATCCGCCCGCTGATGCGCGAACTGCTCGATGCGGGGATCGAGCGGCTTTACTTCATGGGCACCGGCGGCGTGCAGCTCCTGACCCTTCCCGCGATCGAGCTCGCCGCCCGCCATACGACCTTTCCGGTCTCGGCCTGCTTCCCGGCCCAGGTGATCCTCGATCCGCCGGCCGGGCTCAACGAAAAGGCGCTGGTGGTGATGCCGTCATTGTCGGGCACGACCAAGGAGAGCGTCGCGCTTCTGCCTTTCCTCAGGGAACGCGGCGTGCGCCTGTTGACGCTCACCGGCCATGCCGACACGCCGCTCGCGCAGCAGGCCGATCATACCTATACCAACTTCGCCGAAGACGACACGTCGTCGGAGTCCTTCTACCTGCAGACCATGATCATCGTCCTGGCGCTCTTGGCCGAAACAGGCAGGATCGCGAATTTCGACGCGATCGTTTCCGAGCTGAAGAGGCTGCCGGGGCTGCTCGCAGAGGCCAAGGCGGCCTATGAAGACGAGGCGGCGAAGCTCGCCCAGTCCATCAAGGACGAGCCATACCATATCTTCACCGGCGCCGGCTCGGTCTGGCCGGAGGCGCATTATTACGGAATGTGCATCCTGGAAGAAATGCAGTGGATCCGCACGCGGCCCGTTCATGCCGCCGATTTCTTCCACGGCACGCTGGAACTGGTCGAGCCGGGCGTCAGCGTGTTCCTGTTCAAGGGCGAGGATGCGCTGCGGCCGCTCGGCGAGCGGGTCGAGCGCTTCGTCCATCGCTACACCGACAAGGTCTGGATCCTCGATTCCGCATCCGTCGCCCTTCCCGGCATTTCGCCGCAGGTCCGCAGTCTGATCTCGCCGGTGGTCCTCGCCACCCTGCTGGAGCGGCTGAGCGCCCATCTCGAAGTGCTGCGCCAGCACCCGCTGACCACTCGCCGCTACTACAAGCGGGTCGAGTATTGATGCATGCCGCGAGCCTCTTCGCCGCAGCGGCGAAAGAGGCTCGCCGCTTCTGACCGGCGGATGGCGGACGGTAGGACACCGCGATTTGCCGCACGATCAACAAGCAAAAGGGGAATGAAACATGCAACGGTCCATCCACTCCACTGCTGCGATGATTGCGGCAGTATCGGTCATCTCGATTTCCTGGGGAGCCTTCCCGGCAACAGCCTCTGCGGCCGGCGATGCGCCGGTTGCCGATCCGGCCGCCAAGGTCGACTACAGCGGCAAGCTGACGATCCTGACCAAGTTCGGCCTGCAGCTGCTTTCCCCCTATTTCGTCAATGTCGCCAAGGCCTATGAGGCGCAGCATCCCGGCGTGAAGATCGAGCTCATCCAGGAGAATGACGACAGCATCAAGGGCAAGACCAAGACCCTGGTCGCCTCGAACTCGCTGCCGGACATCTATTTCTCCTGGACGGGGACCTGGGGCGAGAACTTCATCCGCGGCAATCGCGCCGTCGATCTGTCCAAGGTCATCGGGCCGGAAACCGAATGGGGCAAGACGCTGAGCCCGGCGGCGGTGAAGGCCTTTTCGTATAACGGCAAATATTTCGGTGTGCCGCTTTATCTCGATGCGAAATTCATGGGCTACAACAAGAAGATGTTCGCCGATCTCGGCATCGAGCCGCCGAAGGATTTCGACGCCCTGTTGAAGGCGTGCGATGCGCTGAAGGGTTCGGGCGTCGTTCCGATCGCGATCGGCAACAAGGAATCCTGGCCGCTCGTCCATTATCTCGGGCAATTGCTGGCCTATAACGTGCCGACTGAGACGCTGGAGCGCGATTTCAACCCGAAAACGGCGACCTTCGATCATCCCGGCTATATCGCGGCGCTCGGGCAGTACCGCTCGCTTCAGGAGCGCTGCGCCGGCGGCGCCCAGGTCAACGGCCTCTCCTACCAGACCGCACTCCAGTCGATGAGCGACAGGAAGGCGGCCATGTACTACCAGGAGATCATCGAGTTCGATCAGGCCGCGACCAAGGAAACGGCCCTGAAGCCGGAGGAGTTCGGCTTTTTCAAGCTGCCGGCTCCGAGCGATGCCAAGGGCTCGGTCACGGCGCTCGAAGGCGCGCCCGAGGGTTACATGGTCAATGCCAAGGCGAAGAACGTTCCCCTGGCGATCGACTTCCTGAAATTCCTCACCAGCCAGGAAAACGGCAGGACGCTGTCGGCGCCGCCCTATGGCCAGCCGAGCGCCGTGATCGGCGGCGCGGATAAGACCAGGATCAATCCCAATGTCGCCGAAGGCATGGAAGAGATCGCCAAGGCAAGCTATCTCATGCCGTGGCTCGACACGGTCAACCATCCGCGTGTCGCCGCTGCCTGGCTTTCCGGCCTGCAGGCCTTCGCCGGCGGCTCCATGTCGGCGGAAGATCTTCTCGCCTCCGTTCGCAAAGCCGCCGCGGCTGCCGCCAGGCAATGACGATGGCGAGCGTGACGTCAACCCCGATAAGGAACGGTGCCGCCCTGCGCGGCGCCGTCTCCAACCGCAGGAGATGGCTGCGGCACGGCCTGCTGCAGCAGCTGGCGGCGTTGCGCTGGGGCATCGTGGCGCTGATCATCGTCGGCTGGTTCGTCTATTATCCGATCGTCGACAACCTGTTTGTCAGCACGACCACCCAGGACATCTTCACCGGCGAGGTCGATTATGTCGGGCTCGACAATTATCGCCGGCTGCTGGACGATCCGGTCGTCTGGCGGGCGCTGACCAATAACGGCCTCTATGCCGTGCTCTCCGTCATCTTCCAGGTCTTCGCCGCCTTCGTGCTTGCCGCGATCATCGAGGGGCTGAGGAGCCGCGCCTGGCGGAATTTCTGGCGGGCCGTCTATTTCATTCCCTCGGCAATCTCCACCACGGTCACCGGCCTGCTCTTCTATTTCATCTACCAGCCCGATATCGGCCTTCTCGACGCCCTGCTGCATCTGCTCGGGCTGCAGAACCTGTCTTACACCTGGCTGGGTGACGAGCGCACGGCGATCTACGCGATCATCGCGATGAGCCAGTGGCAGGGCTTCGGCTATTCCACACTGCTCTTCACCATCGCCATCCAGAAGATCCCGCGCGAACTCTACGATGCCGCCACTGTCGATGGGGCCGGACCGCTCCGCCAGCTTTTCTGCATCACCTTTCCGCTCACCCGCGAAATGACCGGCATGATGATCATCGTCACCATTGCCGGCGCCTTCCAGGTGTTCAACGAAGTCATGGTGATGACCGGCGGCGGGCCGAACAATTCGAGCCAGGTGCTGGGGACATGGCTCTACGAGCAGGGCTTCAACCAGAACGACATGGGCTATGCGGCCGCAATCGGCGTCGTCATCTTCCTCGCCACGTTGACGACAGGCCTGCTCCAGCTCTGGTACACCAAGCGGCGGAGGGTGGAGGCATGAGCGCGGTGGTCATTCCTGCGGGCGCTTCGCTGCGCAATCCCTGGCTGGTCATCGGCAAGGGCGTCCTCATGGCGCTGCTGGTGGCGGCGGGCATTCTCGTCGTCTACCCGCTGATCTGGATGGCGCTCGGCGGCTTCAAGTCGAACAGCCAGATCTTCAGCGATCCCTTCGCGCTTCCCGACCGCTGGTCCTTCGACAATTACGTCGCGGCCTGGAACCAGGGTGTGCGCAATTTCCTGTTCTCGAGCCTGCTGGTGACGGTCGTATCGACCATCACCACGGTCTTCATCAGTGCCTGGACCGCCTATGGCCTGACCCGGACGCAGATGTTCGGCAAGCCTGTCATCGTCGGTTTCGTGCTCGGCGGCATGATGCTCAGCCCGACGGTCGCGCTGGTGCCGCTCGTGCAGATGATGCAGAGCCTTGGCCTCTACAACACGCATTGGGCGCTGATCATCCTTTACACGGCCTTCCGCGTGCCCTTCACCACCTTCCTGATCCGCGCCTATATGCTCGACCTGCCGCGCGATCTGGACGAGGCGGCCATGATCGATGGCGCCAGCGAGGGGCAGATCTTCCGCAAGATCATGCTGCCGCTCTGCCGGTCGATCATCGTCTCCTGCATCATCCTGCACATCCTGTTTGCCTGGAACGAATATATCTTCGCGATGATCTTCACCAACCAGATCGACGTGCAGACCCTGCCGGTCGGCCTGACCTCGCTGATGGCCAAGCATGGCACCAATTTCGCCGAGGTCTTCGCCGCCATGACCATCTCGGCGCTGCCCATCGTCGTCATCTTCTTCTTCACCCAGCGTTATTTCATCCGCGGCCTCACCGAAGGCATCGGCAAATGATTTCATGAGGAAACCGGAAGTGCCAAAACTCTCGGCCAGGCAGCTGATCGGCGCCAATTTCAGCTTTCAGCACTATCCCTTCGAAAAGGTCGCGGAAATCATCCGCGGCTTCGGCTTCGCCGAAATCGAGCTCTGGGGGATCGCCCCCCATCTCGACCTCTTCCATGCCGATGCGGCCCGCATTGCCCGGGTGCGAGGCATCCTTGCCGACAATGGCCTCTCCACATGGTGTTTCACGCCCGAGCAGGTCATCTATCCGATCAACATAGCCTCCGGTGACAGGCAGTTCAGGCAGGACAGCATCGACCGCTTCCGCCACGCGGCGGAGATCTGCGCCGAGCTTGGTGGACGCTACCTGTTCCTGACAACCGGCCGCGGCTTTGAAAGCGCGCCCCGAGAGCGGGCCTGGGACGATGCGGCCGACGCGCTGCGGCAGATCGCAGCTCACGCTGCCGCCTGCGGCATCCGCTGCCTGCTGGAACCGCTGCAGCGAGTCGAGACGAATATCGTGACCAATGCCGCCGAGCTCTCGCGCATGCTTTCCGATGTCGGATCGCCTGTCATCGACGTGGTCCTGGATACCGTCGGCATGGCGACGGCAGGCGATACTGTCGAAGATTACCTCCGACTCTTCGGCGAGCGTCTCGCCCATGTGCAGCTGGTCGACGGCAACCCGGCAGGCCATCTTGCCTGGGGCGACGGCAAGCTGCCGCTGGGCAGCTATCTGCAGCAGCTCGCGGATGCCGGATACCGCGGCAAGCTCACCTTTGAGCCCTTCGGCAACGGCTCCTATGCTCTTGACCCCGTCACGACCTGGAGCCGCTGCCTTGAGGGGATCGCGCCTTATCTCCAGCAGGCAGGGGAGGTCGCGTGATGGCGGCGATGAGGCTGATTGCGGTTGGCGACAACTGCCTGGACGTTTACCTCAGCAAGAACAGCATGGCTGTCGGCGGCAATGCGCTTAATGTGGCGGTGCAATGGCATCGGCAAGGCTGCGATGCCCGCTATTTCGGCGTTGTCGGCAGGGATGCCGAGGGCGACGTGATCGCCACAGCGATCGAAGCCGTCGGTCTGCCTGGGGCGGACCTGGAGCGGCGGGACGGCCCCACCGCCGTTACCCTGCTCCTGGAGCAGGATGGCGACCGCAGGTTCCTGCTTGAAGATCTTGGGGTCGGGCGCAATTACGTTCCGTCTCCGGAGCGCTACGCGGCACTCAGGCGGGCCGATTGGGTTCACCTCGGCACCAATTCCAGCGCCGAGCTCGTCGAGCGGCTGATCGAGGACCGCATTCGCTTCAGCATTGACGTCTCGACGGCCCACCAGTCACTGGCTCTCAAGGGCGTGCCGCTGGTCTTCGCATCCGGGCCGGATGAGCCGCATGTGCCGGTCGAGCCCGTCATCGGAGCCTTGAGGGATCGTGGCGCTGCGAGGATCGTCCTGACCTGCGGCCCGCGCGGCGCCTTCTTTGACGACGGTGCGGAGCTCGTCCATGTGCCGGCGCAAGCAGTCGATGTCGTCGATACCTGCGGCGCCGGCGACAGTTTCATCGCCACCTTTATTGTCGCGCATCTTCTGAAAGGCATGAATGCCGGGGCAGCCATGCGCCTCGCGACCGATGCGGCCGCCGGGACCTGCCTGCATGAAGGGGGCTTCCCGCAGAGGCTGACTGCCATTCCGCCATGGCTCCTGCGGAAATATGCCGACGAAATCTCTGCCGCGGAGGGCTGACATCATGCGCTACACTTTGAGACCGCCTGTTTTGGCGCGTGGCGCGGACCGCTCCTTCTGGCTCCAGGACGCCGGTGCCGCCCCCGTCACCACGCCGCTCGCGGGCGATCAGGCCGCCGATGTCGCCATTGTCGGCGGCGGCTATACGGGCCTCTGGACGGCGCTGCGCCTGAAGGAGCAGGATCCCGGGCTCAAGATCGTCCTGCTCGAGGCGGATTGCTGCGGGGCAGGGGCCTCCGGCCGCAATGGCGGCCAGGTCCACTCCTGGTTTGCCGAGATTGATCTTCTCGCCGGGGTGGTGGGAGAGACGGAGGCGCTTTCGCTCTGCCGGGCGACCGCCGATGCGATCGACGAGCTGGAGGCCCTGCAGGCAAGCGGCGCGATCGGCATGGATCTCAGGCTGGACGGATGGCTATGGACGGCAAGCGCCAGGGCCCAGGAAGGCGCTTGGCGGCAGGCGCTTGACATGGCGGAGGCTCATGGCGAAGCGCGCTTCACCCCGCTTGATGCCGGCGAGATTGCCCGCCGCACCGGCTCTAGCGCCTCCTACATGGGCATTGCCGAGATGCGGGCAGGAACGGTGCAGCCGGGAAAGCTCGCCGCGGGCCTGCGCCGCCTCGCTCTCGCGCGCCATGTGATCATCCACGAAAAGACGCCCGTCACCGCGATCGAGCCGGGAGCCATCGCCACCCTGCACACGCCGCAGGGCCCCCTTCGCGCCGGCCGGGTCGTGCTGGCGGCGAATGCCTGGCTTGCATCCATTCCCGAGCTCCTGCGCTATATCTATGTGGTCGAAAGCCAGATCGTCGCCACGGAACGAGTGCCGGATTTGCTTCAGCGCCTGGGGTGGACGGGCGGCGAATCGATCTGCGACGCCCAGGCGCATGTGCTCTATTACCAGCGCACGCCGGAGGGGCGGGTCATCTTCGGCCGCGGCAGCGGCAAGATTGCCTACGGCGATCGGATCGGTCCCTCCTTCAACCGCGGCACGGAAAAGGGCGCGGACAACAGGCGCGAGCTGGACCGGGTCTATCCCGAACTGAGAACAGTGAAGATCGAGCACGACTGGTCGGGGCCGATCGACTGCACCGCCGATCACCTGCCGATCTTCGGCCATCTCACCGGCCAGCCCAATATCTTCTTCGGCATCGGCTTCAACGGCACCGGGATAGCCCAGACGCCCGTGGCCGGCCGCATCCTCGCGAGTCTCGTGCTCGGCCGGGATGATCAATGGAGCCGCAGCGGTCTTGTCGGACTTGGCAAGCGCAAGAAGCTGCCGCCGGAGCCGATCCGCTATCTCGGCGCCAGGCTCCTCCGCAAGGCGATCCGCCTGCGCAACGATGCCGAAATCGAGAACCGGCAGGTCAACCCGCTCGTCCGCTACATCTCCGAATTGAAGCCCGGCCGCTGACGCGTGGTATTGCGACCGTCATGCGGCGGCGGCCGAAAAGGAGCACAAGAAACGCGTCGCCAGCGTCGCTTGAGCTCGTAGTGCGACCTTCAAGATGAGTGTTGACCTATTTCATCGAGCCGAGCGGCGCAATTTCCATCTCGGCCGCGGCACCGTCATCCGCACGGAGAATTTCGAGGAGTGGCTGCGCTCGACGCAGTCGCGCCGCGGCAAGATCGGCTATCGCGCCTTCGAGACGGATCTTGCCGACGGCCGCTGGCTTTGGATGACCGAAGCGGTGCAGAAGAACGGCTGGATGCTCTGCATCGCCAGCGATATCACCCGTCTCAGGGCGCATGGCCGCACCGTCCGGCAGGATCGCGACCAGGCGATCAAGGCCTCCTACACCGACGAACTCACCGGCGTCGCCAACCGCCGCTTCGTCATGGCGCGCGTCGAAGACATGCTGGCCGCCGCCCGCCATGGCAGCACGGGCTGCCTCGCCGTCTTCGACATCGACAATTTCAAGCGCATCAACGACCGGCTCGGCCACCACGCCGGCGATCTCGTGCTGCGCGACTTCGCCCACCGCATCCATCAGAATGTCCGCCGTAACGATTGTTTCGGCCGGGTAGGCGGCGAAGAATTCCTCCTCGTCATGCCGGTCACCGGCCCGGAAGACGCGCTTGCCATGGTCGAGCGCATGCTGACGGTGATCCGCTTCTCCCGGCCGCTGCCGGACTCGCCCGACTTCAGCTACACGTGTTCTGCCGGCATCGCCGCTTGTGTGCCGACGGATAGCGCGTCCGAGCTTTACCGGCGGGCGGATCAGGCGCTTTATGACGCGAAGATGAGTGGGCGCGATCGGGTGCGGGCGGCGTAGGGCCTCGGCACATCGTCGGGTGCTCGCTGAGGCAGGAACCGAACAGCATCAAAGGTGTGTCATTTCGCGTTCCCGATGCCCATTATTTCCGGCCACGCCCTGCGAGACGCGATGTTCGGATGTCTTGGGCCCGCGTCGATGCCTCCTTCTTTGTCACGCTCTTCATCAATCTTGTTTAGATATTCAGACGCGAATGCACGCGTTTCCACATCGTCAGATGCCGTGAGGTCAAACAACCCTTCGCGCAGCCGGCGCAAGTCCCGAGGGATCAGTTCAAACTGGTTGGTTGCTTCACCTATCGGTTGGTGGTCATAAAGCAAATACTGCTGAGCGTTCCAACCAGCGCGAGCAATCACGCGCCGGCCGACGATATCACAAGCCAGCTTCAAGAAGGACTCATGGTCACCCCCCGCTAATAGCACCGACGCAACAAATTCCTTGATCCGTTGATTATCAGTGGCATTGAATCGATCGAGAAGTCGTTCTCTTTCCTCTGGCGGTAAAGCCGCGTAAAGCGTTTGTGGATAATCATACGGTGTGCCGCGACTCATCGCGTCTCTTCCGTATTTTCCGGACGCTAACTCCACAAGAAAATCGAGCGTAATTCGCCTTGGATTCTGCATTGCCATGTAGAGTTCATGCTGCGCGGCAAGTTCTGGAAATCGTTGAACGAATCCTCTTAGTAGTTGGATCCGTTCGCCCTCCGGTTTGTGCCGAACTATCGAAAGGATATCCCGGATCCGTATCCATGGAACCTTAATCTTGGTGTCGAGAAAGTCGAGGACCGTCAGCGTATCGTCTGGCTTATCGGAGAACGGCAAAAGTTTAATCCAGTCGATAATGTCCCCGAATTGGTCTTCCGAAATCCATTTGCTTTCAGCGCGCGCATCTAGAGTCTGTTTCAATGCATCCCTGATGACTGATGCCGGGACCATCAAACCCCCGACCAACATTTTGTTGGCGAGGTCGAGTTTGGAGCGGGGGTCGACATCGGCACAAATCAGTTCGACATAGAAGTCCATCCTTTGGCCATGTGGAAGAAGGGCGGCGCACCCTGCAAATTTCAGTGCACGGCGAAGGCCTTCCCCGGTGCCATCCGACTTGGCCCGCTTAGCAGCACGGAGGATAGCTTCGGCCGATACAGTCGATGTACCTCGGTCCCGGGACCGATTTGCCATTGCCCGTTCGAAATCCGGCCATGGGTGGTAGGCTTTCTTGATTCGAGGTTCGTTCCGCTGTTGCCAAATCATCTGAAGGCCTATTGCAGCCTCAACGCCGAATTCAGGATCCTCCAAGTGCGCGGCGAGAACACCTTCGGCCTCCGGTGTTCCCGCCTCCGTTAGCGACAGCCGGTACTCATGTGAGTAGGAGGACCGAATTTCCTGACGAGCCGCGTCATCTCGGCGGTTGTTCCGGAAAACAGCCTTCGCAGTGCTTAATGCTGCCAGGTCGGCATTAAGCATATCAGCAAGAATGCTGACCTGGCTGGGGTGGGCCAATCGTCGCATCACCCGAGCTAGTGCCCCCAGCTCTTGGCGACTTGCTTTTAGGTTCAGCAATTGCCGTCCCCATCCGTTCAGGAGAACGACGGCCCTTTCTCGTTGCTCGGCTGTTATCGGAAGATCTTCCCGATCATGATTGCGGCCGTGAGAGGCGATGACATAGCAGAGATCTGCAACTACTGCCGGCGCACAATCGGCTGAATAGAACTGTAATGCCTCAAAAAGAACGGGCGCGCGCGTGCTCTCGAGTATGTCGTGTAACTTTCTTACGGGGGCATAAGCGACTTCCGTGCGCAGCCCGGCAACACGAAACTCGCGCCAAGCTGCGAGGAGGCTCTCAAGGAGCCGCTTTATAGTTTCAGGGCCGACTAGGAAGGATGCATATTTAGCTGCATCACCGGCAACGTCCCCGTTAAGCAACATCTCGGGTAGGCGGCCAGAGTCGGTAGGAGCTTCTGCTTCAAGATAGCCAAATGGGCGAAATGGCAAATCGAAACCGTTCTCCAAACGCCACCGAAGTGCCGCGGCGACGGCCTCAGGTAACCTTCTGGCTGCTTCGGCCAAAGCATAAGCACCATGATCGCGGAAGGAATATTGGTAGTCCTGGAGAGTAGAAACAATAACTTCCCGTAGCGTAGCATCCGGAGCGAAACGACTAGCACTTAAGAGCCGGTCTTCGGGGCTGCGGGAGGCGGCGAGTTTTTGTTTTCGTCTCTCTAGGTCAGCAAGCAGCCAATCGTCGTGGATCGCATCTAAGTATCCGCGTTCCGCGACCATTTCAGCGAGTTCATCCCCCGACTTTCTAAGTAACTCCTCAATCCTCGTCGTTGCGCCACGGAAAGAAAGTCCAGCGAAAGCCTCGTAGCGTGTTGCGGTGCTCGGCTCCGAAAGAGCCAGCTCAAGTGCAGCATCCATACCGGTGCTGTCGCCATGATAAGCGAGTTCACCGAGTAGCGAAGCTCGGGTCTTGTCCGGAAGCGAGCAATATTTCCGTTTCAACAGATCGCCCAGCACAGATGGATTAAATCTTCGGACAAGCCGTATCGTATGCGATTGCACTTGACCGTCTTGGTTAGCCACTAAGGGCCACACAATGTCGGCGAACTCGGCCTGACCGGTGTCTATCATAAACGCTATGGCGCGATCGACTTGACCATAGGCGTGCCAAGCCCGTGCGAATGACGAGACCGGCCGGCTGACTAGTTCCCACAAGGCTGGACCCGACCTCCTTATGATCGCCGCTGCAAACGACGGATCGATCTTTAAGAGAATTTCAACTACGGCTGCAATCGCACGAACCCCAGTGGCGTCTGAACGGGACATGCGCTCACTGGCGAACAGTACTGTCTCGGCCCAAGCGGCCTCATTCAGAATCTCAATGACAATGGGGTGGTTAAGGCTGAGGTCGGTCTTGCTAGCTCGAAGGGCAACCTCCAGATCAAGCGAGGCGAACCATTCAAGGATTTGCTGATGCTGAAAGCCAAACAATTCCTCGTTCTGAACAAGGGAATGAGCATCGACTAGTTTGCTTAGGACATCCTGCGCATTCGGCGAAGCCGACGTTTCTCCGTCCTCGATTATGATTCTATTGACCGCGGCAACAGCGGCACGCGCCTCCTTCGCAGGAAGCGTTGCCCTTTCCGCTCTCTGTGCCAATGTCGCAAGAGCGGAAAGGTAGCGTCTTTGAAATCCAAAGAGTTCGCGGCTAAACAGGTCTGCGTTAGCTGGTTCAGCTTCGTGCGCGTCAACCATTCGACGCAGCACCTCCTCTTTTGTTTCGGGAAGCTTGCCTGCGTCGGAGATAGCTAAAAGAGAACGTAGATAGAGTGGGATAGAAACGAGCTCGCGAAGACCGCTCGTTCTCCAGGCTGCATCCAGGACGCGAGCGCCCGCGTCGCCCTTCAAGCCCCGAGCGATGTCCGCCTGTTGAGTGTCGGAGAGCGGCAATACGTCCAGGCGCCTACCTTTTAATGGCATCTCCAGCGATTCGCGTCTGCTGCTCATGACAATGTTCAACAAAGGAAAGTCCCTTTGCATTCCGTCCAGCTCCTTGATGAGCCGTCGCCTAGAACTTGCGGGAACCTCATTCCAGCCATCCAGAAAGAGCACCAACTCGCCATGGTGAGCGAGGATCTTCATATGATTGGCATTCAGCCCTTCATATCCATGGCGCCCGATCAACCAACCCCATAGGTCGGAGCCACCCTCGGCCCACTCTCCGAGTGGCACAAAGAGCGGCACAATACCTTCCGCCATCATAAAGCGGGCCGCCTGCAGGAGCGTCGTAGTTTTGCCGGTCCCCGGCCCGGAAATGAGCACGACTTTCTGGAGAGCAAGAATGACCTGCGGAAATCGCGAAATATCCATTGCCTCCACACGATCCCTCTCCGTGAACGCGAGCTCCAGATTTACGGGATGTCGGGGCCATGCCGGCGCCGCCTCGAAGGCCTCGATTTGAGCTAACGCGCCGGTTGCCGTTCGCGCTCTTATCCAATCCAGATCTTGCTCCTCTGGCAGCCCCAATAGCGACCGCAGGCCGCGCAATTCCTCAACTAGATCGTCGCTAGCGTTCAGAACAGCATGCCCGTGACCACCAACGAGCCGGCGGAAAGCTCGCTCCTCGGCTCCACGCTTCCACTCTAATAGAAGCTCGGTGGTGAAATGCTCTTCGTCGTGGTCGATGATGTGGGCGTGATCGGCGCAAAGCCACAATCCGTTTTCGAAAGCGCTTCGTTCCAGAACGGTCTGGCTCGGATCATACCGTGGACCTTCAGGTGCAGCTGCCTTGATATGAGCTGCGATGCCGGTACTGACGTAGCCACTGCCACCCTTCTTTGGCCCGACCGTAGGCCTTTGGCACTCCGGGTTAGAACAAAGGTAACCTACCCGCAGCGCTAACAGCCGCTTTGTGGCCGCCTTGAAATCGTCTCGCCGTCGTATTTGCGCGGAGGGGGCCGCCAGTACATCTGGGTCCTTAGGCGATGCATTGGCGGGCATATCAGCTTTTTCCATGCCGCACTTTTACGCGAGCTATGCGATTATTGCTAGAAACTGTAAGTGTCTCGGCGGGCTCAAGACGAGGTCGCGGTCCTTGCTATCTACCGGAGTGTGACAGAACACGCCCAATTGCCTGATGCCTGACCGATCATTTTATCGATCAGGCGTGGTGCTGCGGCTTGATCGACGTGAACCATTTCCCCACCTCAAGGCGACTACGGCCCTCGGGTCCCACATCAGTGATCCAATAACGTTGCTAGCGTTCGATTTGCCGAAGCGTACTACGGCTTAATCGCCTGTTAAGTGCGCATAACGGATCGATGTCTGATGCTAACACCTGCGGGAGAGGGTGAACGATCGCGCGGGCATAAAGGTTCCGAAATGTACATCCGTCCATTGCCGATGCTTCAGGGCGCAGGTATGTCTGGTTGCAGAACTGCGTTGGGGGGGGACGATGACCGCGAAGACAAAAACACAGCGTTTTAAGCGCCTGCTCTCGCACGGTTTCTTCGCGCCGGAATTGCCGCCGTGTTTTGTTTCCAATGACCTCGCGAAATACCGGAACTTCATATTGAGCGGCATAGAGGGGCTTCCTCTTTATAAGAATAAGCCCGACTTTCATCGATATATTTCAACACCCGCCTGGTTCTATCACCCGCGATTTGGCAAGAACGATCGACGTCACGGAGTGCCAAATCCGATTTCACACCTTCTCCTCTCAAATATCATCGCAAATAACTATATCGATCTCAGACGTCTAGCTAAAAGGTCCCGCATATCAGCATCGTCACCCGTTTTCGACTGGCGTGGCGGCAGGGCGCTCATGCGGCCCTCTGTCGATCTTCGGGACGATTTCCGACTGGATTTATCATCTAGACGTGAAGAGTATGCAGTCGCGGATATCCGAGCATTTTTTCACTCGATCTATACCCACGCTATCCCCTGGGCCATCTACGGAAAACCGTGGTCGAAAGCAAACCGTGACATCAAACATTACGGGAATTTGATCGATCTGCTGTGCCGGAATGCACAGGACGGACAAACTATCGGGCTGCCAGTCGGCCCAGATACATCGAGGCTAATCGCCGAAGTAGTAGCGTCCGCCATCGATGAACGACTTCAGTTGAGTATCCGCATCGGAACCCAAGATGCCTCCCGCTACATCGACGATTACACTATCAGTGCTGTTAATGGAGAATCGGGGGAGGCATTGCTCGCAGCATTGCGATTGGCGGCTACCCACTTCGAGCTCGAACTTAACAGTGATAAGTCGGCCATATTCCCCACCTCAGTACGGCAAAACCTTGGTTGGAAGCAGGCTGTCCGTAGTTTTATTCCCAAAGTTGGATCGAACAACACGGAGTTCCAACGCTTCTTCTACGAAGTCGGCCGCATCTGCGAAAGTCACCCCGATGTTAATGTCGAGAGATATGCACTGGGCAATGCTCGGTCATCCATCGTCAAGGCGGGGGACTGGCGGCAGCTGCAGAGTGCCCTCATAAATGCCTATCGTCGAAACACCAGCCTGATTTCTTTTTTGGTGGAAGTTCTGATCCTGCGGCAAACCGAGTTCATGGACGTCGACACTAAGCTTATCAGCGAGTTCATTGAGAACCGTGTGCCCGTCCTTGCTCAGGCGAATCGCACTGGAGAGGTGATATGGTTGTTGTTCCTCGCGATTAGGCTAGGGCTCGTGCTTACTCAGAAAACCTTGAAGCCACTCTACGCCACAGAAAATTCGATGATCGCACTGCTAGTAGTTTTCGCGTCAGCCCGTGGACTCGTGTCCGGACCGTTGGATCTAAGCGTTTGGAATGGTTCACTCGACTCCGACGGTTTGCGAAGCCCCATGTGGCTATTTGCGTACGAGACGGTGGGTCGCGGCATCAATCCTGCCGCCAGTACGGCGTTCATTGAAGGCGACAAATATTTCAAGCTTCTACACCTGAAGCGAGTACGGTTTCTCGACATCGATAACGGTTACAGCTCCGTTGCCGAAACTCTTCGTCTTCTTAAAGGTGAAAACGCGAGGACAAAACAGGTGAGAGATGACTTCTGGAATGATTTCGTAATTAACCTCTCCGACATAGGTTCAGATGAGGACGAAGACGAGAGTGACGCATACTGAGTTTCCGGCTTCAGTGTTCAGGCGAAACGAGTCGCGATGATCAACACATCCGAGATCCAATCGACCAGTCCTCATCTTAGTGTTTGTTCAGTCCCCGCGCATGTCGGGGCGTCTTTTAAGGAAGACATTGAATTACCAGACGGCAACGTGATCGGGTAACGGGCCGATTGATACCCCTACCACTCATACCGCACCAAACTCCGCCGCCAGCACCGCATCCTTCAGCGCCCGCGAATACGCATGCTGCGGATCATCCAGCACAGCCCGAGCCCGTCCCCTTTCGACAATCTCCCCTTTGCGCATGATGATAATATTGTCGCTGACATAATAAGCCGTCGCCAGATCATGCGTGATGTAGATGATCGAAAGACCGAGTTCGTTTTTCAGCCGGCCGAAGAGGTTGACGATCGCCATGCGCAGCGAGGCGTCGACCATCGAGACCGGTTCGTCGGCCACCAGCAGGCGCGGCTCAGGGATCAGCGCCCGGGCGATGGCGACGCGCTGCAGCTGGCCGCCGGAGAGTTCGTGGGGGAAGCGGCCCTTCACCTCTTCCAGCGTCAGGCCGACGTGATGGAGGGCGGTATCGGCCATCTTCTCCACCTCCCGCCGGTCCGGCCGGTTGCCGGAGGCGGAGAAGTTGCGGGCGGTTTCGAAGAGATAGCGGTCCACCCGCTTCAGCGGGTTGAAGGCCTCGAAGGGGTTCTGCAGCACCGGCTGCACCTCCTTCATGAAGGCCGTGCGTTCGGCCCTGTTGTGGATCGCGACGGTCTTGCCGGCAAATTGCAGCTCGCCTTCCGTCGGTTCCGTCTGGCCGAGGATCATCGCCGCCACCGTCGATTTGCCCGAGCCGGATTCGCCGACGATCGAGAGGATCTCCGGCTCCTCGCCGAGTTCGAAGCTGACATCCTTCACCGCGGTGATCAGCCGCCGGCCGAGCAGGCCGCCCTGGCGGTAGATCTTGGTGACATGCGAGAGGCGAAGCAGAGCACTCAAACCGGATCTCCCGTAACCGCAAAACACGCCACCCGCCGTCCAGGCTCGACGGTGACGAGCGGCGGAACCTTCTGTGAGCAGATGTCCATGCGCTTCGGACAGCGCGGATGAAAGCGGCAGCCCTCCGGCGGCATGGCGAGGTTCGGCGGCCGCCCCTCCAGCGAGGGCCGCGTGGTGGGGTCGCCGATCTTCGGCAGGCTGCCGACGAGGTGTTGCGTATAGGGGTGGAGCGGCATGCTGAAGAGCTTCGGGGTAGGCGCCTCCTCCACCAGCCGGCCGGCATAGACGATGCCGATGCGGTCGGAGACCGTCGCATGCACCCCCATGTCATGGGTGACGAACAGGAAGGACGAGCCCATCTCGCGCTGGATATCTCGGATCATCGAAAGCACGTCGCGCTGCACGATCACGTCGAGCGCCGTCGTCGGTTCGTCGGCAATGATGAACTCAGGCGTCAGGATGGTGGCGAGCGCAATGGTCATGCGCTGGCGCATGCCGCCGGAGAGCTCGTGCGGATAGGCGTCGAGCAGCTGCGGATCGAGCTTCAGCCTTTGCAGGTGGTTGGCGACCTTCTCGAAGAAGATTGATTTGCTCACCTTCACATGTCGAAAGGCGAAATCGGTGAAGGAATGGCGGATCCGGCGCACCGGGTTCAGCACATTCATCGAGCCCTGCATGATGTAGGAGAGGTGGCGCCAGCGCAGCGCCATGCGCTCCTCCGGCGTCATCGCATAAATGTCCTGGGTGCCGCCGCCGAAATGGAATTTGACGCTGCCGGAGACGACCCGGAGCGGCGGCCGGATGGCGCCGGCAATGGTCTTGATCAGCGTCGTCTTGCCGCTGCTCGATTCGCCGGCAACGCCGTAGACCTCGCCGCGGCCAATGGTCAGGCTGATGTCGTCGACGGCGCGCACTTCGCGATCGACCCCGAAAAGAAAGGCGCGGTAATAGGCTTTCAGATTCTCAATTTCGACCAGATTCTCCATGCTAACTTCCCATCCGGTTCAGCCGGCTGCGCGGATCATTATATTCGTTCATCGACATGGAGAGCAGGAAGAGCGCCAGGAAGAGGATGACGATGACGGCGACAGGGGCGGCCACCCACCACCATATGCCTGAAATCAGCGCCGAATGCGCATTGGCCCAGTAGATCATCATGCCCATGGTCGGCGTCTCGATATCGGTGAAGCCGAGCACCGAAAGGGTGATCTCCATGCCGATCGACCAGATCATGTTGTTCATCGTCGTGGCGAAGACGATCGGCAGCACATAGGGCAGGTGCTCCTCCACGAGGATCTTGCGCATCGTCATGCCGGAATAGACGCTCTGGGTGGTAAAGGGTCTGGTCTTCAGGCCGATCGCCACCGAGCGGATCAGGCGGGCGTCATAGGACCAGCCGAGCAGGGCCATGATGACGATCAGCGTCGTCCAGGTCATGCTGTCCTTCAGCACGAAATAGAAAAGGATCAGCAGCGGAAATTGCGGGATCACCATGACACTGTCGTTGATCGCCATCAGCACCCGGTCGACGGCGCCGCCTGCATAACCGGCCACCAGGCCGACGACCAGCGAGATGATGCGCGAGAGAATGGCGACGCCGATGCCGAAATAGAGCGTGTTGCGAAGTCCGGTCGTCAGCTGCCAGAAAACGTCCTGGCCGCGCGATGTCGTGCCCAGCCAGTATTCGCCGTCGGGCGGCATGTCGGGCGGCAGAAGATAGATGTCGCTCGCGCCATAGGGCGAGAAATAGGACAGGATGACCAGCCCGACGATCACGGCAAAGAGCAGCAGGCCGCAGAGGAATTCCATATTGTGGCGTGAGAGGTCGCGGATGATGGTAAACATGGCCTATTCCACCTTGATGCGCGGATCGATCAGCGGGCTCAGCACGTCGATGATGAAGACGGCGGCGGCGACGCCGACGATCGAGAGCGCGCTGAGGCCGAGCACCAGGCTGTAGTCGCCGGCATGCACCGCTTCGATCAGCAGGTTGCCGATGCCGGGATAGCCGAAGACGATTTCGGTGATGACGGTGCCGTTGAAGATGGCGCCCAGCGACATGGCAAGCCCGGTGAATTGCGGCACCATGGCGTTGCGGGCGATATAGGAGCGGAGGATCTTGTTCTTCGGCACTCCGCCGAGCTCGGCGAAGGTGACGTAATCATCGGTGATGATGTTGGAGACGAGCGCCCGCATCCCGATCAGCCAGCTGCCGGCGCCGACAAGGATCAGCGAGAGGGCGGGCAGGATGGAATGTTCGAGGATGTCGAGGACGAGCGCGAAGGAGAGGTCCAGATTGGCGTTCATCTCGTAGCCGCCGGTGATCGGCAGCACCGGCCAGAGATAGCCGAAGACGATGAGAAGCACGAAGGCGAGGATATAATAGGGAATGGGAAGCAGCGCGATGAAGACCAGGCTGACGCCCTTCAGCACCATGTTCTTGCGGTAGTAGCCGGCAAGCGCGCCGATCGCATTGCCGAGCACGAAGGTGATCAGCGTCGACACCGTCATCAGCCCGATCGTCCAGGGTAGCGAGCGCAGGATGATTGTCGAAACGGGTGTCGGGAAGGCCGAGAGCGAGGGGCCGAGATCGCCTGTCGCAAGCCGCAGCCAGAAATTCAGATATTGCTGCCAGATCGAGCCTTCCAGGCCGTAAAGCTCGCGCAGCGACTTGCGCATCAGCTCGATCGCATTGGGGTCGGACTGACCCATCTGGGTGATGGCGCCTATGCTTTCTTCGACCGGGTCGATCGGGGTCAGGTGGGTGACGAAGAAGGTGATCGTCACGCCGAGAAAGACGACGAGCAGAAACTGACCAAACCGCTTCAGCACAAAGATCAGATAGGACGTCATAAGGCGGAGGTTCCTCTCTGTTTTCCTTTCCGGAAAGGATCGACGAGCATGGCAACCGAGGCGCATGCCCGCCGATGAGGGGGCCGGCGCGATGGCTTGCGCGCCGGCGTTGGGAGGGTTATTGCGGCTGAGCCGGCTTCAGCTTGACCATCATCAGCCGCGAATTCGCCCAGTTCGGCACCGGATCCGTATAGGGATCCTTGATCGTCGGATATCCGGTCCAATAGGTCGTATCCATCGAGGTGAAGACGTTATAGGACATCAGCGGGATCGTCGGCATTTCGCGGGCGACCAGCTTCAGATACTCCTTGCCGAGCTCCATCCCCTTCGGATCCTCGGGACCGATGGCGCGGATGCTCTCAATGATCTTGTCGAGCTCCGGATTGGACCAGCGCTGCCAGTTGCGCGGCGGCTGGTTTTCACCCTTCTTCGCCACGAACTGCGAGTGCCAGCTTTCGAGGAAGAAGGAGAGGTCGGGATCGCCGCCCCAGGTCTCGACGCTCCAGGCGATCGCCACCTCGAAATCGCCGGGTTGCAGCGCCGTCTGCCAAAGTTTGGCGGCGGGCACGGCTTTGGCGTCGATGCCGAATGCAGCCCATTGCTGCGCGATCAGGGTGCCGGCCCGGGTGAAGACGGAGCGCGTATCGCCCTCGACAGTCATACGGATCCTGAACGGCTGGCCGTCGGGCGTCATCCACTTGCCGCCGGTTTTCTTGAAGCCGGCCTTCTCGAGCAGCTCGGTCGCCGCCTGCGGATCCGGTTTCCACCAGCCATAGCCGAAGGCATCGCTGATCGCCTGCGGGTCGGTCGGGATCTGATCCTTGAACTTCGGCTGCTTGCGCAGGATATCGGCAATCTGTTGCCCGATTGTAGGATCATATGGCTTGATCTTGCGCTTGCCGGTATCGATCTCGAAGTCCTTCAGCCAATCCTGCATCGGCGCCTGATAGTCCTTCATCGTGGCCGCCGTCGGCGGCACGCCGAGCGCCGAGAGTGTCGCAGCGCCACGATAGCTCGCCATGTCGACTGCCTTGATGTCGATCAGCAGTGCCAGCGCCCAGCGCACATCGGCCTTGTCGAAGGGCGGATTCTGGGTGTTGAAGATCACGGCCGGCAGTGTCGGATCCGGATGGGCGAAGGGGAAGCCCGGGAACCAGGTTTCGACCGTCTTGGATTTCTCCTTGAGGGTGAACATGCCCTCTGGCGTATTGTCGTGAATGATATCGAGATTGTGCTCGAGCTGAGCGATGGTGCGTTTATCCGGCGGGCCGGGATCGACATAGGTCACATATTTCGGGCCCGGTTCGCCAAAGCGGGCAAGCGAGGTCCGCTGCCAGTCCTCACGCTTTTCCCAGGTATACCACTGGCCCTGGGGATCGTAGGACTTGAGCTTGTAGGCGCCGAGCGAGACCGGATTGGCGAAATCGTAGCGGAGCGGATCCTCCACCTTCTCGAAGACATGCTTGGGCATGATCCAGGCGCCGTTCCAGCGCACCGTGAAGATCGCATGGAAACGCGAATTCGGCTTCTTCAGCTTGAACACCACGGTCTGGGGATCGGTCGCCTCGACGCTTGCCACCTGCACGGTGAAGGCCGCACTCCAGACCATGCCGGGGTGTTCCATCTGCGTCTTGACGGTATAGACCACGTCATCGGCCGTGAATTCCACGCCGTCGCTCCAGTAGAGCCCCTTGCGCAGCTTCACGGTCATTTCGGTGAAGTCGGCATTATATTGCGGCTTGTCGGCGGCGAGCGAATTATCCCAGGCTGCGCCGCCAAGCCCCTGTTCCGGGTCGATATACCAGAGCGTATCCATGGTCAGCTGCTGCAGGCCGGTGGAAACACCGCCGCCGCCATTGACCCAGATGTTGAACCAGCCGGGATTCTTGATCGTCCCTTCCGGATTTTCAACGATGAGCGTCTCCTTGCGCGGCAAGGAGGTGTATTCCTGGGCTCCGGCCACTGCGGTCAGGCCGATGGTGGCCAGCACGAAGCCGAATGCAAACCTCTTCCACTTTTGCATGAACTCCTCCCTTGAAAGCGATCATGCCGCGGCCGCTGGGGCACGCAGGGGCATGTCGCGGTTGCCGGTTCGCAGAAGCCTGGGAACGTCCAGGTCTTCGGCGAACCATTCCTCCAGCCCGCCTGCCTCCTCGCAGCCGAGCCGAACATCCCAGAGCATGATGCCGAAAAGTTTCAGCGATTTTCGGAAGACATCATGCTCTAACCATCTCATTCACACCGACAGCCGGATGACGTTATAGGACAGCGGCTTCAGCGTCGCCCGCACCCGTCCGTCTTCGACCCTTGCGCTCTCGACCTTGGCGGGCACGACCGTTTCCGGCCGCCGCGCCGTGTTGACGGCTTCGAGATCGCCATGGCTCATTTCCACCTGTTCGATCAGGCGGGCGCCGCCGAAGCCTTCCAGCCGCACGTCGAGATCGAGCGCCGTATCCGGATGGCGGTTGACGGCAAAGAAGGTCAGGCTCCTGCCATCCTCGGAATGCACCGCCGAGACGTCGAGATAGGGAACCTCGTTCTCCTCGTCGCTGTCATAGGTCGGGCCGTCGACGACGAGCTGCAGCGCGGTGCCGCGGCCATATCTGGAGGCGTAGTAGAAGGGATAATAGATCGTCTGGCGCCAGGCCGCGCCGCCGTCCTCGGTCATGATAGGGGCGATGACGTTGACGAGCTGGGCGATGCAGGCGATGCGCACCCGGTCGGAGCGGCGGATGAAGGTGTTCAAGATACCGCCGACCTGCAGCACGTCCTCGAAATTATAGATGTCCTCGAGCAGATGCGGCGCATCCGGCCATTCGTCACGCGCCAGGATCTCCTTGTCCTGCTGGTTGGAATGATACCAGACGTTCCACTCGTCGAAGGAAATGCCGATCGTCTTCTTCGAGCGCTTCTTCGCCTTGATGTAATCGATCACCCCGCCGATCGTGGTGATGTAGCGATCGAGCTTGGTCGCCCGGGCGAGATAGTTCAGCGTGTTCTTCTCGCGGTTGGCGAAATACATATGCAGCGAGATGTAGTCGGCGCTGTCATAGCACTGGTCGAGAACCTCGGCCTCCCATTGAGGATAGGTCTTCATGTCGGAATTGGACGAGCCGCAGACGACGAGCTCGAGCGACTTGTCGAAGCCGCGCATGGCTTTCGCCGTCTCGTCCGCCAGCCGGCCATATTCATAGGCCGATTTGTGGCCGACCTGCCAGGGGCCGTCCATCTCGTTGCCGAGGCACCAGAGTTTCACATCATGCGGATTGGACCAGCCGTGCTTGCGGCGCAGGTCCGACCAGTAGGTGCCGCCGGGATGATTGCAATATTCGAGGAAATTGCGGGCGGCATCGAGGCCGCGCGATCCCAGATTGACCGCAAGCATCGGCTTGGTGTTGGCCTTCTTGCACCAGTCGACGAATTCGTTGACGCCGACCTGGTTGGCTTCGCGGGTGCGCCAGGCAAGGTCGAGGCGAACCGGGCGCTCGGAGCGCGGGCCGACACCGTCTTCCCAATTATAGGCCGAGACGAAATTGCCGCCGGGATAACGGCAGTAGGGCGTGTCGAGCTCGCGCACCAGCTCGAGCACGTCGCGGCGGAAGCCGTCTTCATCGGCTGTGGGATGTCCGGGCTCGTAGATGCCGCCGTAGATCGCTCTGCCGAGATGCTCTAGAAACGAGCTGTAGAGCCTGGCGTCAATGGTCGCGATGCGAAAATCGCGGTGGGCAACGACATTCGTCTTCAACGGATCCTCCCCGTTTATGTATCAGGAATTTTGTTTTCTTGCCTCTAACTTGATATCAGCAATGCCGATCTGTCAACCAAGTTCCGGATTTAATCATACTAATAGAAAATCGGCGTAAAATCATTTTATTTCAGCAGGTTGCAGTAATTCAGCCATTGCTGAAATCGGAAATAATCGCGTTATTTAAATCAGGATTTCCGATATCATTTATTCAGACGTGCAGCCGCATGAGGATGTCGCGGCCGTGATTGCCGAAGCCGCGGCCGAAGATGTTCACGCCGCCGGTATGGCCGGCATTCTCGGCGATGCCGACCCGCAGCCGGATGGAGGAATGCTGGCCGAGCGCCAGATCGCTGAGCGTCACATTCGAGGCCGCCACCCCGTCGATGAAGGTGCCGCGCGTCGAAATCCGCCAGGTCTTCATCATTCCATATTGCGAGCCCTCGAGCTTCCACCAGGCCGGCGTGAAGGCGCCGCGCTTGTCGCCGTAATCGCCGGGTGACGTCCAGGTGCCGATCGCCATGCCGTTGACCCAGAGCGTGATGTCGGACGGCCAGTCCGGATTGGTGCCGGGCACCTCGGACGATAGCTCCAGCGCAAATTCGATGGCGCGTATATCCTTGTTCAACACCTTGGCATTGTTGGGAAATTTATATTCGACATAGCCCCGACCGAACCAGACGAGCCCGGCCTGCATGCGCTGCGGATCGAGGAAATAATCCGGCACATCGAGCGGGCCGATGACGCTCTCGGTCGAGCAGAGACCGCAGGGCGCGTGCACGTCGCAGCTCGTATAGAGCCCCACCGGCATCTCCACCTCGATGATATTGTTCGCTCGCTGCGCCGCACTTTCCTCGAAGCTGATCAGGATTTCGCTATAGACGGCCGAGCAGATCTTCTGGTTCCCCTTGCGCGCCTTGGCGAGCCGCGAATCCACCAGCCCCGCATCTTCCAGGATCTGAATACCGGTGGCGACGGTGGATTGCGGAAGGGAAAGCGCCTGGGCGATATCGTTGATATTGAGCGGTCCCTTGGCGCAGAGCAGCTTCAGAATCTCGATCCTCGCCGGCGCCGAAAGCGCCCGTATCGCCTCCCCATTCTCCCCGGCGGCAATCGTCAAAAACGAGCGTTCCATCAGTTCCCCATGGTTTCCGATGAAATGATGTATATCGGAAATTATGATACGGCAAGTGGGAGGGAACGGTTAGAACGATTTTGCGATCGGCAAGCAGGTCTGGCATCGGCTGCCGATGTGGAATGTCGAACTCGTCGCGCCCCGCGGCGGCGGGCGGGAAGCGCATCGGCGAGGTTGCGCAATACCGGCTCCTTGATCGCAAGTGCCGTATTGCGATGTGCGAAGGTGATCGGCTGACCACCCGCCGGACCCGGTCCTTGTAGAAGATGCTGGTGCGTCCCTGAGATGATCGCACCGATGCCTCGGCTAGGTTGCGGCAGAGAAGCGCTTCATTCGAAGCGGAAGTCGGAAAGGTCGACCGATACGATCAGCGGCGCTGCCAGAGGTGTATTGTTCGAGCCGCGCGGGAAGATGCGCATCCTTGATGGGAGAGAAATTCCGTCGATCTCGACGTAATCGGTGAGATAGCGTGCAGCGGCATTGCGACCTTGGATGTCCACTTCATAGTCATGCCGGACCAAAAGCCCCTCGGGATTGAAGTAGAACGTCTGTGCCCTGCTATGGGTGGCGATATCGTCCGGGAAGCAGACGTGCAGACGGCGCCAGGTCTCTCCGTTTTCCTGCCAGGGCTCGATCTCATCAGAGACGACACCCGGCCGCTTCAGGATGAAGGGTGAGGTCAGATAGGTCCACATTGTGTAACCGGCAAAGTATGCCACTTGTGGATTGCTCCAGTGGGCTTCCATTTCATAACCTTCGAAGGAACTCCGTGGATCGACGAGTTCTTCGACGACGGCCCCGTCAGGAGTCTCTATCGCCACACGGCTCGGTGTGAACACGGAATGGTTCATGGTCGGGGCAAAGGGCCAATGCGAAACGCGTTCGTCCCTGAGGTCCACGCGAACATGACAATCTTCCAGGACCGTGGGCTTGCCTTTTAGGCCCCAGAGAATGCCCCCCTGATGCAGCTTCGCCGTCAGCGATGAAAAGGCGTTGAAACGGTCGAAGCCGCCGTGCGCCCGGATGGCAAGATCGACGAGATTGGTCATGATATCTTCCTGTCTGTTCTGTCCTTGAATGCTGCCACGGCGGCTTCAGCGATCGCGACATCCTGTTCGATGCGGCCACCGCTAATGCCGACAGCCCCGATGATGCTCTCTCCCGATCGCACCGGAAGCCCGCCGCCGAGAATGACGTATTTGCCGCCGGCCACATTGTTCACGGCGAAGAGAGGCTCTCCAGGCTGGATCATCGGGACGAAGGTTGCTGACGGCGCCTGGAAGGCGCGCGCTGTTTGCGCTTTTCCAACTGCGAGGTCGAAGCCTCCTGGCCATGCATCATCCATCCGCGCGGCGGCGATGAGATTGCCGCCCTGGTCGAGGACGGCAATGGTCGCCTTGACGCCAATTTCCCTGGCGCAAGTTTCAGCGGCGGCGATCATGTGTCGCGCGGCGCTTAGTTCAAGAAGCGTCATGTCTAACGGAGCTCAATGTCGGAGATGTCGATGGAGACGACCAGGGGTTCGGCAAGGCTGCTGCCATCCGGCTGGCGTGGATAGATGCGGCGTTCGGTGGGGAACCTGATGCCCTGCACCTCGACGTAGCCGCCGATGTAATGCGCTCCCGGCGTGTTGCCCGCGATTTCGACGTCGTAGTCGTGCCGCTTCAGAAGACCTGCCTCGTCTACATAGAGCGTTTGGACCGCGCTATGAGTGGCGACCGCGTGCGGAAACGTCACCTTCAGCCGATGCCATGTCTCGCCTTTCTCTTGCCAGTCGCCAGCCTCTTCGCTGACGACGCCGGGTTTGGCGAGCAGGAAGGGGATGTTGAAATAGGTCCACATGGCAATGCCTGCGAAATATGCGAGCTGCGGTTCCGACCACGCGGTCTCCAGCTTATGTCCTGCGAAGGAGCTGCGCGGATCGGAAAGATCCTCCAGAACCTTGCCGGACGAATCCTTGAGTGTAACGCGACCCGGTTCGAAGCGGCTGCTTTTGCCCTCCGGTCCGAACGGCGCATGGGAGGCCCATTCCTCACCAAGGCCGACGGTGACATTGGTCTCGTCGAGCTTGCCGCCGTGACCCTTCAGTCCCCAGAGAGCACCGCCTTGGCTCAGGTGAGCGCGCAGGGTGGAAAACGTCTTCCAGGTCTCGAGACCGCCATGAGCGTCGATGATCTTCTTTGCGAGAGCATTCATTATGGTTTCCTTTCAATTCGATTGTCACGTGTCGAGGAAGGTCTTCACATGCGCGACGAAGGTTTGCGCATATTGGAAGAGGGCCCCGTGCCCGGAATCCGGGTAGATGATCAGGGTGGCGTCGCTCATCGCCTTGAACATCTCGTAGGCATTGACCGATGGAAACATCGTGTCATCGCTTCCATGGACGATAA
The DNA here is from genome assembly GCF_005862215.1 of Rhizobium sp. MHM7A. Classification (NCBI taxonomy): domain Bacteria; kingdom Pseudomonadati; phylum Pseudomonadota; class Alphaproteobacteria; order Hyphomicrobiales; family Rhizobiaceae; genus Rhizobium; species Rhizobium sp. MHM7A. The sequence continues at coordinate 240,334 of NZ_VCHT01000011.1, read as the reverse complement.
GCGTCGGCTGTTTGATCGCCTTCAGCAACCCGTGATCGGGATCCTGTTCAGCACACTATGCAATGATCGATCTCGCCTGCGGCTCGCTTATGGCTTCGCCGCTGTCGGGATCGCGGTCCTGCGTTCTGGCCAGCGCTCGGTTGACGAACGCCTCACCTGCGAGCTGGCTTTTCTTCGACGGCGTGAAAAACAGCGGTAGCCGGACATCTCTTGCGTTCTTGGCGAAAGCGCCCTCGACGACCTGCAGAAGATACTCTTCGCCGCCTCTGGGCGCGCTTCCCGCGACGATCATCTTGCGCACCTTTAACGTGGCGCGCGACGCCATGATCTGGGCGATAAATCCGCCGAGCGAGAAGCCCAGAAGATCGACCTCGTCGAAGCCCAGAGCTCTTATGAAGGTCTCGGCATCGGCCGCCTGCTGCCCGACATTGTCCGGGACAGTGCCGGAGGAAGCGCCAACACCGGCGTTGTCGAACACGATAATGTTCCGGTCGGTCGCCAACCCGTTGACGACTGCCGGGTCCCAGGAATCAATCGTCCCCGTAAAGTGTTGCAGCAAAATGAGCGGCGTTCCGGTATCCGGGCCGAGACGGCGATAGGCGAAGCGAATTCCGCCTGTTTCGAGATATTCCGTTGGTGCAGTTTCCAGGGAAACAGCCATTTCACTTCCTTTCAGCGTGGGGGATTGGTAGCGGACGGCGATAGCCCCGCCGGGATGGGCTCTGCGCCATGGCAGGGCGGGGCTCCTGCATGGCGGCTCATGGAATGTCGTCTCGGAGGAATGGTGCCGGCCCCTCAGCTCGGTCGGCTATCGGCTGACATCGACCAGGGTTCGCCCGCGGACATGGCCTGCCAGCATTTGGCTTACCACCTCGGGCACATCGGCGAGGCCAACCTCGGACGCGGTCGAGGCAAGCTTCCCGAGGTCGAGATCGGTGGCAAGGCGCTGCCACGCCCGCTCGCGAACGGCTCGAGGGGCGTATACGGAATCGATGCCTGCCAGCATTACCCCACGAAGAATGAAGGGAAGCACGCTCGCCGGAAGATCCCTGCCGCCGACAAAGCCACAGGTCGTGACAACGCCCACATAGGCTGTCTGTGCCAGGATGTTTGCCAGCGAGCGCCCACCCACTGCATCGATCGCCCCGGCCCAGCGCTCCGTTGAAATCGGGGGTCCCTCGGCGGAGATTGTCGACCTGTCGATCAATGAAGTTGCTCCGAGTCCCTTCAGGTAAGGCGCCTCGCTCGGCTTGCCGGTAGAGGCGACTACGCGGTAGCCGAGCTTCGAAAGGAGCGCGATGGCAATCGAACCTACGCCACCGGAGGCACCGGTAACCAAAATATCGCCACGCGCAGGCGAGATGCCGCCATGCTCAAGCGCAAGCACGCTTAGCATCGCGGTGAACCCGGCGGTCCCGATCGCCATCGCATCGCGCGTCGAAATCGATTGCGGCAACTTCACGAGCCAGTCGCCGGGAACTCGTGCCCTCTGGGAGAACCCGCCGTGATGCGTCTGGCCGAGGCCCCACCCGGTCGCGACGACCTTGTCGCCGGGTGAATAGCGCGGATCAAGAGAAGTCACGACCGTTCCGGCGAAGTCGATACCGGTTATGAGCGGAAAGGTTTTGATGATATCATGGCCGGCCAGCGCGATGGCGTCCTTGTAGTTCACCGTCGACCACTCGACAGCGACCGAGACCTCGTCCTCGGGCAGGAATTCATCCGAAACCGTCTCTACGGTGGCAGTCATGATATCACCGCTCTGCCTTGCGACAATTGCTTGAAAAGACACTCCGCGCTTCCTCGCTCGTGGACCACGGTGCCATTTAAGCTGATCTGGAAGTCGTTGAAAGAATGCACAATTACAGCCTATACTATCATGGATGTAAGTAAGGCGCTGAGAGGCAGCTGAGATGAGACCGAAGCGTTTGGAGCCCAAGAGCGGCTGTGCTGCTGAATTGACGATGTCGGTGATCGGCGGACTTTGGAAGCCCACAATCCTCGTCAACTTGCTCATGGGCAAGAAGCGGTTCATGGAACTGTGTCGCCTGATACCGGACGCCACGCATCGGGTATTGACGCTGCAACTGCGTGAGCTCGAAGCCGACGGATTGGTGACACGCCGCGTCTTTGCGGAGGTTCCGCCGCGTGTGGAGTACGAGGCGACCGAGCTGGCAAGATCGGTCGCACCAATTCTGGCGAGTCTGCGCGACTGGGGAAACGCATTCCGAGACAATCAGCAGAGGCTTCCCGAACTTGAACCCTATTGCCCGGCAGAAGAGTTGGAGGCGGCGACCGCCTCGGCAGCAAGCTGACCCGGAAAGGCTCCCGGCTTTTGGGATTTCGATATGGGGGCCTCAAGCCGCTCAGACGGAAGACTGATCGAGGACCTCCATCGAATGAGGTGGTGGGACCGAGTCTCACGCAGCTCTCATCGGTTTCGACCGAACAGAGGCCGATCTTCTGCACGCATTCCAAGGCAAAACCGCTGCGCAATTTTGCGGCGACTGCTTGCCGTCAGCGGCGCAGCAGCGGCCGTAGGGCCGCCTGCGTTTCCTTTAGCAGCGGCAGATAACGCTCCTTCATCTCGGCCGCCGACACGATGGCCGCCGGGGCGCCGATATTGATCGCCGCGACCGTCTCGCCACGGTGGTTTTCAACAGGCACGGCAATCGAGCAGAGGCCGATCTCCAGCTCCTGATCGATAATGGCGTAGCCTTCGGCGCGCACCCGGCGGAATTCTTCGATCAGTTCGTCCGGATCGGTCTTGGTATTGGGTGTGTTCTGCTTCAGCTCGCTCCTGGCGAGAATGGCGCGCGCCTCGCTCTCCGAAAGGGCTGATAGCAGCACCCGTCCCATCGAGGCGCAATAGGCGGGCAGGCGGCTGCCGGGGGTGAGATTGATCGACATGACGCGGCGCTGCGCGGCGCGGGCGATATAGACGATCTCTGTGCCGTCGAGCACCGAGGCCGAGGCGCTCTGGCCGGCTCTTTCCGAGAGAAGGTCGAGATGCGGCTGCAACAGCGCCGGCAGCGGCGTTGCCTGGAGATAGGCATGGCCGAGCCGCAATATCTTGGGCGTCAGCGTGAAGAACTTGCCGTCGTAATCGGCAAAACCGAGCTCGGCGAGCGTCAGCAGCGAACGGCGCACGGTGGCGCGGTCGAGCCCGGTCAGCTTCGAGGCCTCGGCGATCGACAGCCGCTGCCGTGTCTCGCCGAAGGCTTCGATGACTTTCAGGCCGCGGGCAAAGCCGCTGACGAAATCGGTTTCGCGCATGGGTACGATCCTCCACTCTATGTACCAGTTTGTGCGATATATGAACAAAAGTCAAATAACGCACAAACTATCTTGCCGCTGCGCCTGTAACATTTTATTTCTGATGCAAAGGGCAGGCTGAGGAGATCCCCATGGACAAGACAATCGGCAGCACGGCGGAGGCCGTTTCCGAGATCGGCGACGGTGCGACCGTGATGATCGGCGGTTTCGGCGGCTCCGGCGCGCCGATCGAGCTGATCCACGCCCTGATCGACAAGGCGCCCAAAGACTTGACTGTCATCAACAACAATGCCGGCAACGGCCGCATCGGCATCGCCGCAATGATTGATGCCGGCCTGGTCCGGAAAATGATCTGCTCGTTTCCGCGCTCCTCGGATCCACGCGCTTTCACCGACAAATATCTCGCCGGCGAAATCGAACTCGAGCTGGTGCCGCAGGGCACGCTCGCCGAACGCATCCGCGCCGGCGGCGCCGGCATCCCGGCTTTTTACACCCCGACCGGCTACGGCACCGAACTTGCCGAGGGCAAGGTGATCGCCGAATTCGACGGCCGCCATTATGTGCAGGAGCGCTGGCTGAAGGCCGACTTCGCGATCGTGAAGGCTCGGGTCGGCGACGTCCACGGCAACCTGACCTACAACAAGGCCGGCCGCAACTTCAATCCGCTGATGTGCATGGCCGCGGCCAAGACCATCGCCCAGGTCTCCTCCATCGTGCCGGCCGGCGGCATCGATCCCGAGCATGTGGTGACGCCGGGCATCTTCGTCGATCGCGTCGTCGCCGTCCCCGATCCGCAGCAGGAAGAAGAGCTCATCCGAGCCGGAGTGGCCTACGCATGACGATCGATATCAGGGACGACATCAAGCTTTCCAATGCGCAGATCGCCTGGCGCGCCGCTCAGGACATCGCCGACGGCGCCTATGTCAACCTCGGCATCGGCTTTCCCGAAATGGTCGCCCGCTATCAGCCGCCCGGCCGCCAGGCGATCTTCCACACCGAAAACGGCATTCTCAATTTCGGCGAGCCGCCTGTTGAAGGTGAAGAGGACTGGGATCTGATCAATGCCGGCAAGAAGGCGGTGACGCTGAAGCCGGGTGCGGCATTCTTCCACCATGCCGACAGCTTCGCCATGGTGCGCGGCGGCCATCTCGACGTCGCGATCCTCGGCGCCTATCAGGTCGCGGAGAATGGCGATCTCGCCAACTGGCGGGTCGGCAGCAAGGGCGTGCCGGCGGTCGGCGGCGCCATGGACCTGGTGCATGGCGCCAAGCAGGTCTGCGTCATCACCGAGCATGTCACCAAGACCGGCGAGCCGAAGCTGGTGGAGAGATGCACCTTCCCGCTGACCGGCGTCGCCTGCATCACCCGCGTCTATACGAGCCATGCCGTCATCGACATCGTCGAGGGGCGTTTCGTGCTGCGCGAGAAGCTCGCCGCCATGTCTCTGGAGGAATTGCAGGCGATGACCGGGGCGCGACTGAACGTCGATGGGCCGGTGGCCGATCTCGTCGTTCCGAAACTCTAAAGGGAAAGCCATGACCGAAGCCTTTATCTGCGACTATATCAGGACGCCGATCGGCCGCTTTGCCGGTTCGCTCTCGCAGGTGCGCGCCGACGATCTCGGCGCCATCCCGCTGAAGGCGCTGATGGCGCGCAACGGCGCCGTCGACTGGGAAGCCGTCGACGACGTGATCTTCGGCTGCGCCAACCAGGCGGGCGAGGACAACCGCAACGTCGCGCGCATGTCGGCCCTGCTCGCCGGCCTGCCGATCGCGGTGCCGGGCACGACGATCAACCGGCTCTGCGGCTCCGGCATGGATGCGGTGATCACGGCGGCGCGCACCATCCGCGCCGACGAGGCCGAGCTGATGATCGCGGGCGGCGTCGAAAGCATGTCGCGCGCGCCTTTTGTCATGCCGAAGGCCGAGACGGCCTTTTCGCGGGCTGCCGAAATCCACGACACGACGATCGGCTGGCGCTTCGTCAATCCTCTGATGAAGAAGCAATATGGCGTCGATTCCATGCCGGAGACCGGCGAGAACGTCGCCGAGGATTACAAGGTCAGCCGCGAGGACCAGGACGCCTTTGCGGTTCGCAGCCAGGCGAAGGCAGCGGCCGCCCAGGCGAGCGGACGGCTGGCGAAGGAGATCACCCCGGTGACCATCCCGCAGCGCAGGGGCGATCCGGTTGTCGTCGACCGGGATGAGCATCCACGCGCGACGACGATCGAGGCTCTGGCGAAACTTGGCACGCCCTTCAAGCAGGAAGGGGGCACGGTGACGGCGGGTAATGCCTCCGGCGTCAATGACGGGGCGGCGGCGCTGATCGTCGCCTCGGAAGCGGCGGCGCGAAAATATGACCTGACGCCGATCGCCCGCATCCTCGGCGGCGCGGCAGCCGCCGTTCCGCCACGGGTGATGGGCGTCGGTCCGATCCCGGCTTCGCGCAAGCTGATGGCCAGGCTCGGCATGACCCAGGAGCAGTTCGATGTGATCGAACTCAACGAGGCCTTTGCCAGCCAGGGACTGGCGGTGCTGCGCGAACTCGGCATCGCCGACGACGATCAGCGGGTGAACCGCAATGGCGGCGCGATCGCGCTCGGCCATCCCTTGGGCATGTCGGGCGCCCGCATCACCGGCACGGCGGCACTGGAGCTTGCCGAAACCGGCGGCCGCTATTCGCTGTCGACCATGTGCATCGGTGTCGGGCAGGGGATTGCGATCGCGCTCGAGAGGGTTTGAGCGCAAACTGAACGCCAAATATTGAGAGGCGCCGCATCTCCGGATGAAGGTGTCGCGCCTCAGCCCTCCAACGCGCTTTCCTGACGCCGTCGCAGCGAGTTGAAGACGGTTTGGGGAAGCCGTAGTTTGTTATCCTCGGAGAAACGCCGGCTCAACGCGTCGAAATCTGCATCTGGATCGGCCGTAATCAAAGCGACCTCGTCAAAGAAATCCAGTTCGGAATGCGAAAGCGTCGCATTCAATGCTGGTTGTGCTCCCCAAACATCCCAAGGCAGGACTTCGCGACCGCTGAGAGTGGCGAGATCTCGGATCAGGTTACCGGCGATGAACCACAGACCACGAAGCTTCTCAAATTCGACGCCGAACAGATTTGGATCGAGTTCTCCGCTGCGGCATCTGCGCCAGGCCTCGGAAGCGGTCAGGAATTGGGCACGCGGCACGTCATGGATGTCGAAACCAATTCCGAGCTTGCGGATGAAAACCTCGTCGAGCTGGCTGTCCAGCAGGGCCCAGCGCCCATCAGCCGCTTTCCAGTACTCACATACCCAATGATCCTCGAACTTGCCCGGATTGAAGTAGGTGGCGAAGCCTCCGCGGCCACGGGCGGGAATTCCGTGCTGCCGAAGGATTGCGACGGACAGCAACATGTAATGGCGGCAGATTCCGACCAGACGCTTCTCGGGCAGCCGGGCGACGGAGAGCGGACGGTCGTCGAGCACCAGCAACGCATCAAGCATCTTCTCCATCGGCCGGATGTGGCTTTCGCCGCGCCGCGCTTCGGGAACCTTGTAACCATAGAATGGTTCTGCGGCGTGCTCATAGATCAGCAAAGCCTGCGCCGTGCGGGCAACGCCGGCCGGATCGGACGGCAGTATATCGAGGAGCGCAGAATGGCGGCCGGGCGCGCTAAAGGCAGAATGCCCTGCATAATGTTCATACTTACAACGCTGCGCGCCGTCATTGCCCGCGCAAAGGGCGGAAAGGGTCTTGGCGTTCATGATAAACCTCCTGTGGGTGGACTGCCAGTACGCCTGTTCTGCCATGGGGTCTGAAGGGGTGCTTGATCCTGGTTGCTGACATTTGCGCCGTATTCGCCCTCTCCGCTCTCCATCTCAGGCCGCATCGCCGGCACAATGGCACTGAGCTTGTGCAGACCGCGCGCTGTCGGCAGGGTGCATCGTAACCAGCACTTTATAACTGGCCGCGATCTCTGCGCGCGCGCAACGTTGCGTGCCGCGATCTACTTCGATAAAAACCCGCATGCTGATCCGACCAGCAAACAACGATGACCGAAGCGCGATCTGGGGGATCATCGGTCCGACGATCCGCGCCGGCGAGACCTATGCGCTCGACCGCGACCTCTCCGAAGCCGATGCGCTCGCCTACTGGATGGGCGCAGACCGCGAGACCTTCGTCGCGGAAGTGGATGGCATTATCCTCGGCACCTATTACATCAAGGCCAATCAGGCGGGCGGCGGGCGCCACGTCTGCAATTGCGGCTACATGACCGATCCCGCCGCCAGCGGCCGCGGTGTCGCCCGCCGCATGCATGAACATTCGCTCGAACATGCGCGCTTGCGGGGTTTTCAAGCCATGCAGTTCAATTTCGTCGTCAGCAGCAATCGCCGCGCCGTCGCGCTGTGGCAATCCCTCGGCTTCGAAATCGTCGGCCGGCTGCCCGGCGTCTTCCTTCATCCGACCGAGGGCTATGTTGACGCCCTGGTGATGTTCCGCACTCTCTAAACGGCACGGTGGTAAAAAGATGTGAGGGCGCTGTCGAAATCGCAGCGGTTCAAACGTCTTTAATCGCAAGGCGCGGAAAAGCAGCGATCTGCTGCACGCGTCGCGATCACTCTGTCGGCATGGAGGTATGAAGCCATGAGTGTTTCCTATCGTTGGGTCATCGTCGCCGTTGGCGCCCTGATGTCGTGCGTCGCCATCGGCGCAATGTTCTCGCTGGCGATTTTCCAGGAGCCGATCGCCACCGCCACCGGCTGGTCGCATGTCGGGATTGCCAGCGCCATGACGCTGAATTTCATCGTCATGGGCGTCGGCGGCTTCCTCTGGGGTGCGGCAAGCGACCGTTTCGGCCCGCGCCTCGTCGTGCTGGTAGGGTCCGTGCTGCTCGGCCTGGCGCTGGTGCTCGCCAGCCGAGCCGGGACGCTCATCGAATTCCAGCTGACCTACGGCATTCTGGTCGGACTGGCCGCCAGCGCCTTCTTCGCGCCGATGATCGCGGCGACCACCGCATGGTTCGACGTGAACCGTGGTCTTGCCGTGTCGCTCGTCTCCGCCGGCATGGGGGTGGCGCCGATGACGATCTCGCCTTTCGCGCGCTGGCTGATCTCGGCCTACGAATGGCGGCCGGCCATGTTGATCATCGGCATCGCCACCTGGGTGCTGCTGGTGCCGGCCGCCCTGCTGGTCAGGCGCCCGCCTGCCGAGAGCGTCGATGCCGGCACCGAGTTTGCCGCGGAAGGCGCCCCGCCACAGCTGTTGAAAGTCTTCCGGTCGCCGCAATTCATCGTCCTCGGCCTGACCTTCTTTGCCTGCTGTGCGGCCCATTCCGGCCCGATCTTCCACATGGTCAATTATGCGACGATCTGCGGCGTCGCCCCGATGGCAGCCGTCAGCATCTACAGCGTCGAAGGCCTGGCAGGGCTGGGCGGCCGGCTGCTCTATGGCAGCCTCGCCGACAGGCTCGGCGTGAAGCCGGTCCTAGTCACCGGCCTGCTGGTGCAGGCGGGCGCACTCGCGACCTATCTCTTCGTCAGCGAGTTGACCGAATTCTATGCGCTCGCCATCGTCTTCGGCAGCGCCTATGGCGGCGTGATGCCGCTCTATGCGGTGCTGGCGCGGGAATATTTCGGCCAGCGCATCATCGGCACCGTCCTGGGGGCGGCGACGATGCTCTCCAGCCTCGGCATGGCTTTCGGCCCTCTGATCGGCGGCTGGATCTTCGACACTTTCGCCAATTATTCCTGGCTGTTCATCGGCTCTGCCATCGTCGGCCTCGGGGCGGCGGCAATTGCGCTCGCTTTCCCGCCTCTTGCCCGCCGGCAGCAGGAGGCGGTCTTGGGCGTGTCTTCTTGAGGAGTTGGAGATCGGTGAGGTCAGCATAAGAAACCCCCTCCTCACGAGGGTCCCACAAGGGGGAGGGGCTAGCGTGCTGCGTCAACATCCCTTCACCGTTTCATCTGCAGAAAGCTTGCTTCTTGGCACTATACAGTGTGCCAAGTTAGCCTCGCCCTCTCGTGGAGTGGGGTCTTGGGCAGGTCCGAGCCTGGCCGGCCGTGGCATCCCCGCTATGCAGTTCTCCCGCTTTCGTGCATTGCCCATGGCTGATTTCGCCTGATAGACTTCCCCCGTCTGTTTCATCACCTATGTCATTGGTTTTCGGGAGGCTGTCTGGCCATGGCAGAACTTGCTCAATTGCTCGCATCCATCAAACTGCCGGATCTTTCCGGCAAAGCCGTGCTGATCACCGGCGCATCGACCGGGATCGGCGCGGCCGTTGCCCGCGCCTTTGCGGCTCAAGGGGTCAAGGTCGGGGTGCATTACAATGCCAGCCGCGAACCGGCGGAGAGGCTCGCCGAGGAAATTCGCGCTGCTGGCGGCACGGTGCATCTGATCCAGGGCGACGTGTCGAGGGAAGGGGAGACCGACCGCGTCGTCGAGGAGACGGCCAAGACCTTCGGCCATCTCGACGGGCTCATCAACAATGCCGGCGGCATGCTGGGACGCAAGCCGACCTCGGAATATACCGACGCGCATTATGCTGCGGTCATGGACCTCAATGCCCGCTCGGTGCTCGCAGCCACGCGCGCGGCCCATCCCTGGCTGAAAAAACAGGGCGGCTTCATCATCAACACGACCTCGATCGCGGCCCGCAACGGCGGCGGCAACGGCGCGATCCTTTATGCGGCGTCCAAGGGCTTCGTCTCGACCATTACGCGTGGCCATGCCAAGGAATTCGTTGCCGACAGGATCCGCGTCAATGCCGTGGCGCCGGGCGTCATCGCCACACCTTTCCACGAGCGTTATACGGATGACGATCAGATGGAGCTGCAGCGCAGGTCGATCCCGATGGGTTTCGTCGGCACCTCGGAGGATTGCGTCGGCGCCTATCTCTTCCTCGCTTCGCCGACGCTCTCGGGCTATATCACCGGGCAGATCATCGAGGTCAATGGCGGACAGCTAATGCCATAAACGCCTCCGCCCGGCGCGCCGTGCCTCTTCCATTTCCTTGGGGAGGGAACTTTCAAACCATCTTCACGTTTCCCGCTTGGTCTTTTCATCTAGCGGGGCGCCATGAGCTTTTCATTTTCGGAACTCGACTTCCTCAAGCCGGAGCTGGGGGCGGAGTATACGGGTTCCGGCACTCATTTCGCCGTCTTCTCGGCTCATGCGGAACAGATCGAGCTCTGCCTGTTTTCACCCGACGGAAAGGATGAGATCGCCCGATTGCCCTTGCCCAAGCGCGAAGGCGACATCTGGTCGGGGTATATTGCCGGCATCGGACCCGGCACCGTATACGGCTATCGCGCCCATGGCCCATATGATCCCGGCGCCGGCCACCGTTTCAATCCTAACAAGCTGCTGCTCGACCCCTATGCCAAGCAGGTGACGGGTGAATTGCGGTGGCATGATGCGCTGTTCGGCTATCGGATCGGTGAGGATGATCTTTCCTTCGACGACCGTGACAGTGCGCCTTTCATGGTCAAGGGCATAGTGCAGGATCCCGACTTCGACTGGGCGGGTGAAGAGGCGATCCGCCGGCCTTGGCCCGAGACCATCATCTACGAGGCGCATGTGCGCGGCCTGACGATGACGCATCCAAAAGTGCCCGACCGGCTGCGCGGGACTTTTCTAGGCATGTGCAGCGATCCGATCATCGACCATCTCGTCAAGCTTGGCATTTCGGCGATCGAGCTCCTGCCGATCCAGTATTTCCTCGACGACCGTTATCTCGTCGAAAAGAAGCTAAGGAATTATTGGGGCTATCAGACGCTCGGCTTCTTCGCGCCGCAGGCGCGCTACCTCTCGAGTGACAAGATCACCGAGATCAAGACCATGGTGAAGCGGTTCCATGCCGCCGGCATTGAGGTCATCATGGACGTGGTCTACAACCATACGGCCGAAGGCAGCGAGAAGGGGCCGACGCTGTCTTTCCGCGGGCTCGACAATGCGAGCTACTATATCCTCTCTCCCGACGATCCCCGCCACACTTTCGATACCACAGGCACCGGCAACACGCTGAACGTAGCCAATCCGATGGTGATGCGCATGGTGCTCGACAGCCTGCGCTACTGGGTGGGCGTCATGCATATCGACGGCTTCCGCTTCGATCTCGCCAGCACGCTCGGCCGCCAGGATCTGGAATTCGACCGTCAGGGCCTGTTCTTCGGCGCGATCCGTCAGGATCCGATCCTTGCCGGCGTCAAGCTGATCGCCGAACCCTGGGATATCGGCGATGGCGGCTATCAGGTCGGCGGCTTCCCGCACCCTTTCCGCGAGTGGAACGACAAGTTCCGCGACGACGTGCGCCGCTTCTGGAAGGGCGACAATGGCATGGTGTCGGAGCTCGCGGCCCGCATCACCGGTTCGGCGCCGCAATTCAATCACTCCGATCGGGGAGCGACCTCCTCGATCAACCTTCTGTCGGCCCATGACGGCTTCACGCTGATGGATACGGTTTCCTTCGACGGCAAGCACAACGAGGCGAATGGCGAGGATAACCGGGATGGCCATTCGGACAATCATTCCGACAATATGGGCGCCGAGGGCGCGACCGATAATGCCGACATCAATGCGGCGCGGGCGCGGCGCCGGCGCAACATGATGGCGACGCTGATGCTTTCGCAGGGCGTGCCGATGATCCTGGCTGGCGACGAGCTCGGCAACAGCCAGGGCGGCAACAACAATGCCTATTGCCAGGATAACGAGATCGGCTGGACGGGCTGGGACGGTCTCGACGATCCCTTCCTCGATTTCTGCCGGCAGGCAGTCGCTTTCCGCAAGGCCCATCCGGTCCTGCGCCAGGAGCGATTCCTGACCGGCGAGACCAGCGAAGACGGGCGCATCGAGATCGCCTGGTACAAGCCGGACGGCAGTTTCATGGACGACGGGGCCTGGAATGACGATGGGTTGCAGGTGCTTGGCGTCTACGTTTCGAAGAGCGCGCACGCGCTCGATACCGAGAAGATGGACGATCTCTTCCTCGTCTTCAACGCCGGCGGTGATTGCGAAGTTCATCTGCCTGAGGTGAATGGACTGACGCAGTGGTCACGGGTTCTCGACACCGGGGCGGAGACCGGCGCCTTCGAGGTGCACGATCAGCAAAATCCCGTGATGGTCTACACGCAGAGCCTGGCCGTCTTCGCACCGACAGGCCAGACCCAACCGCCGGAAGGGGCGACCAAGGCCCAGCGCCGCAGGTGGTTTCAGTTCGGCCGCCGCGGCAAATAGCAGGTCGCCAACAGCATGAACGCCGACGCCATCACCGAACTTGGCCTGATCTATGTCAGCGATACCGAACCGGGCATCCGCAGGCGAAGGAAAGGCAAGGGTTTCAGCTATGTGATGCCGGATGGAACAACGCTTTCCGATGAGGTGCAGCGGGCGCGCATCGGCGCGCTCGGCCTGCCGCCGGCCTACGAGAACGTCTGGATCTGTCTCTACGAGAACGGTCATCTGCAGGCGACCGGCATCGATGCTCGCGGGCGCAAACAATACCGCTATCACAAGGACTGGCAATCGTTCCGCAGTGCCGGGAAGTTCTACCAGCTGATCGAATTCGGTCAGGCACTGCCGAAGATCCGCCGCGCCGTCTTGCGCCATCTGGACACCGGTGCTGAGGATGTCAACGGCGTGCTGGCGGCTTTGACGACGCTGCTCGATGAGGCGCATCTGCGCGTCGGGAACCAGGCCTATGTCAGGGAGAACGGCACCTATGGGGCGACGACCCTGCTGAAACGGCATCTGAAGATCGTCGACGGGCGGATCGAGCTCAAATTCCGCGCCAAGGGCGGCAAGCGCGTCCAGCGAAGCCTCAAGCATCCCAGGCTGCAGAAAATCCTCGAAGAGATTTCCGACCTGCCCGGCCGCCAGCTCTTCGTCTGGAAGGATGAAAGCGGCGCGCTGAAACCGGTCGATTCCGGCCGGCTGAATGCCTATTTGGCCGAAATATCGGGCATTCCGATCTCCGCCAAGACGTTCCGCACCTGGGCTGGATCGCTGGCAGCCTTCGGTGCGGCCCGCGAAAGGATCGTCAGCGGCGGCCGCCCGACTGTGAAGGAGATGTCGGAAGCTGCGGCCGAGGCGCTGCACAATACGCCTGCGATCTCACGCTCGAGCTATATCCATCCGGCAATCATCGCTCTGGCCGGCAATGATCATCCTTTGATCGAAGGCGGCAACGAGCCGCTGCGGGGGCTGCGGGCCGAAGAAAACAGGCTGCTTGATTTCCTCATACGCGAGACCGAGGGACCTCATCTCGCGGCGTCTAGATCCGGGTAATGCCTGAAAATCCCCTCCTCATTGAAGGCGAGGCGGCGAGGAGAGGCGAGATAGCGGGCGATGTTCGGGCGCTTGGCCACCGAATCATGCAGGGCAAGGAGAGCAGGGTATTCCGCCATGCTGTTCGCCATGGCATTCGGAAAGGCGTAGGTGAGGCCCTCGATTACCTGAAAGAGCGAGAGGTCGACATAGGTGAGCGCATTGCCGACCATATGTTCGGTCCCTTTCGTATTGCGCGTCAGCACACGTTCGAAATAACCGAGGAATTTTGGAATGCGGTCCCGGATGAAGGCGGCCGAGCGGGCTTTGGCTTCCTGCTTCTGGTCTTCGTAATAAAGCGAGACATCGATCGGGTGGTGCGTATCGTGCACTTCGGCCACGAAGTCGGTGATGGTGAGCTGCAGGCCGTTGGCGACATAGCGGAGGCTTTCGTCCTCTGGCGCGAGGCTGAGCTTCGGCCCGAGGTAAAACAGGATATTGGCGACATGCGAGATTAGGAGGTCGCCGTCCTTCAGGAAGGGCGGAGCAAAGGGGATGTGCGGCTCGGCTTCGCTCTTCATGATCTCGAGCATGGCGCCTGTTCCCCGGCCGGGCTGACGCGTGACGTCGATATAGTCGGCGCCGGCTTCTTCCAGCGCCAAGCGCACAAATTCACCGCGGCCTTGAATGCCGTCCCAATAATAAAGCTCATATGCCATGCTCAATGCCTCGGTTGACGACCGAAGTCTTTTCGCAGTTCGTCCTTGGCTTTTTCAAGGGTGCCGCGCCGCTTTTTCGACAGCTGCTCGCCGGCGCGGTTGATGTAGAAGGTCAGCATCGACATGGCAGCGCGAAACGGGCTCGACTTGCGGCGATCGCTCTCTTCGGCGGAACGCTTGATCGACCGGGCGATCTTTTTCGGATCGTCCGATTTGAATACGCCTTCCTTCAGGTCCATCGCGTCGCTGCGTTCAGTAATGTCCTGCGACCATTTCTTCTTCGATTTGGCCATATCGGAAATCCCCTTGCCGCATCAGGCTGGCGATCCGCTGATGCCTGCCGATCCTAATGATGGCTGTGGTGCTCGTTACGCTTTCGTGTCGCGGCCGCCTTCTTGGCGGAAGCGGACCGTTCCTCCTTCGAGCGTGCCGCGGACGCAGCGCCGCCGGCCTTGCCGCCCTTTTTGGAAGATTCATGCGTATCTTTCTTGCCGCGGCCGGAACCGGATTTGTTGCCGCCGCCGCTTTCCTTGTTGACCGTCGCCCAGGCACGCCTTTCGGCTTCCTTCTCAGAGACGCCGCGCTCCTCGTAGCTTTCCTCGATATGCTCGGCCTTGCGCCTCTGCTTGTCGGTATAGTCGGATTTGTCTCCTCGCGGCATCTTCGCCTCCTGTCATTTGCAAAGCGATCGAACGCGGTTTGTAAAAGAATCCAACCGGTGCGAAGTCCAAAAGTTCCCTGAGGATCATTGTCCCGGATTTCGGAACAAAAGCCCGTTTTGTCAGGTTTTCGCTGCAAAAGTCTGCATAAGCTGTATACAGCAAGGAGCCGAGGACATGG
Organism: Rhizobium sp. MHM7A; assembly: GCF_005862215.1. NCBI lineage: Bacteria > Pseudomonadati > Pseudomonadota > Alphaproteobacteria > Hyphomicrobiales > Rhizobiaceae > Rhizobium > Rhizobium sp. MHM7A. The sequence goes on along the minus strand of NZ_VCHT01000011.1, from coordinate 225,261 downwards.
AAAAACACATCGTCAAAGCCGATGGAAACGGCGCGATCGACGTGAACGGCCAGGTATCGCCGGTCACCTATACCGTCAGCTTCAAGGAAGGGAGGGGACACTCCTACGAGGTCGATATCCGCCTAATGGCGCCTCGCGACTGGCTGCTGCAGAGGGGCTTCAAGAGGGATGCGGTGCTTGTCAGCCAGAGCGGCGCCCGCATTCCCGTCTATCACGATGGCGGCAGTCATCACGATGATGTCGATCATCACGGCGGTCGTCTCGATACCTCCGACGCGATCTCGATTGAATTGACGGCGCGCGACGACAGCTGCACCAGCGAGGGCGACCTGATGCGCAAATATCCCGAGTTTGACGCCGCGGTTTAGAGCGGTTCAGCTTTTCACGGAAACTGCTGCTGGATGGCGGTCTTGACCGCTCTGTCGAGCGCAGCGCTATTATATGGTTTCGTCAGCAGCACTGAGCCGGAGAAGCGATCGGCGTCGGGCAGGTCGCTATCGCTGGTGGCGAAGACGAGACCGATGGATGGGAAAGCCTCCCGAGCCCTGGCGGCAAAGGCCGACCCTGACATGCCGGGCAGGCCGACATCCACGACGATGACGTCGACGATCGTGTGACCGAGGATGTCCACGCCGAGTTCGCCGCTATCGGCCTCGATAACGTCATAACCCAGATCCTGCAGGATCTCTGCTGTATCCATGCGAATGAAGGCGTCATCTTCCACGAGCAGCAGCTTCAGCTTTCTGCCTGTTCCTGATAGCTTCGGATTAGAATGCGTTGCATTCCACACCGGTACATTGGCGTCCGCCTGGTCGCGTTGCGGCCGGTTGGCCAGCACCTGGCGGATCTTGCGGGCGAGTTCCTCGCGCGTATAGGGCTTGGAGAGCAGCTCCAGGCCCGGATCGAGCCTGCCGCCATGGACGATCGAGTTTTCCGTATAACCCGAGGTGTAGAGCACGGCGATGTCGGGCAGGCGCTGTCGTGCCATGCGAGCAAGCTCCGGGCTTCGCAAGGGTCCGGGCATGACGACGTCGGTAAAGAGTAGGTCGATATGCGCGCCGCTCTCGATGACGGTGAGGGCGCTTTGCGCATCCTTCGCCTTCAGTACGTAATAGCCGAGATCCGAGAGCATCTCGATGACCGTGGCGCGAACGCCCTCGTCGTCCTCGGCGACAAGGATGGTTTCAGTCCCACCGGTTGCCGGCGCGGCGTCGGCCGCCGTGGCGCGATCCTCGCTGCGGAACGAGCGGGCGAGGTAGAGTTTGACGGTCGTACCTTCGCCGATCTCGCTATAGATCTTCACGTGACCGCCGGACTGCTTGACGAAGCCGTAAACCATAGACAGGCCGAGACCGGTGCCTTTGCCTTCCGGTTTCGTGGAGAAGAATGGCTCGAAAGCCTGCTCCATCACCTCCTGCGTCATGCCGGAACCTGTATCGGTGACGGCGAGCACGACATATTGGCCGGCCTTCACCTCGGGATGGGTGCGGCTGTAGGAATCATCGAGGAAGGCGTTGCCGACCTCGATCGTCAGCTTGCCGACGCCATCCATTGCGTCGCGCGAGTTGATCGCGAGGTTGAGCAGGGCGTTCTCGATCTGGGCTGGATCGGCGAAGGTGTTCCAGAGGCCGCCGGAAACGATCGTCTCGACTTCAATTTCCTCGCCGAGCGCGCGACGCAGCATATCATCCATGCCTGTGACAAGGCGGCCGATGTTGACGACCTTCGGTTCCAGCGGCTGGCGGCGGCCGAATGCAAGCAGCTGGCTTGCCAGCCGCGAGCCGCGTTCGACGGCGGCCAGTGCATTCGAAATGCGCTCCTTGGCCCGGCTGTTCTCCGCCACGTCTTTACCGAGAAGCTGCAGATTGCCGGAGATCACCTGCAGCAAATTGTTGAAGTCATGAGCAACGCCGCCCGTGAGCTTGCCGATCGATTCCATCTTCTGCGACTGCTGGAGCGCCGCTTCGGCCTGCTGGCGGTCGGCAATCTCGGCCGCGACCCGGACCTCAAGCATTTCGTTGAGTTTGCGCAGCTGATCTTCCATGTGACGGCGCTGGTCGATTTCGATTTTGGCGGCACGGAAGAGCCGGATATTGTCGATCGCGACAGCCGATTGGCCGGCGAGGCTCACGAGGCTTGCCTCCGCTGCCTGGGAAAACCGGCCGGGCTGGCAATGGCCGAAGAACAAGCCGCCGATGACGCTGCCGTCGCGCGATTTCACCGGCACGGCAAGGTAGCTCCTGACCGGCAGATGCCCGTTCGGCATGCCGGAATGCGGGGGATTCTGGCCGTAGCGCGGGTCGAGCAGGATATCGTCGGAGCGCACGATGCCTTGGCCGCTGAAGGTCGGCTCAAAAACTTTGGTATTTCGTGGCATCGGGAATTTCTCGAAGTTTTTACGGTCGACGCCGGAGAGCGCGTAAAGCATATAGCTGCCGCCCTCGCCATCATCGACATTGTAGAAGAAAGCGCCGAATTCGGCGCCTGTCAGCGTCACGCCGGCATCGACGACAATCTGGGTCAGACGTTCGACATCAGGCTCGACAGTGATAGCGGCGCCGGCCCGGTTCACGACTGCAAGCGCATCCGATTTGGCGCGCAGTTCTTCCAGCGCCAGCTTCTCGCCCCGTTTGGCCGCCACCTGGTCGGTGACGTCGAGGGTTGCGCAGAGTATGCCGGCGATGGTGCCGTCATCGTCGCGCAGCGGCGTATACGAGAAGGTGAACCAGGTATCCTCGGTGCGGCCGTCGCGACGCATCGGGATGAGCAGCTCTTTGAAGAGCTGCGGCCTGCCTTGGAGCGTGCTGGCCACGATCGGCGAGAATTGCTCCCAGATATCCGCCCAAACCTCGCGGAAGGGTCTTCCCAATGCGGCAGGATGCCGGTCAGGGAAAACAGGCACGTAGGCATCATTGTAGAGAAAGGCGAGATCCGGACCCCAGGCAACGAATTTCGGCTGGCGCGAGTTCAATACCATCTCGGCGATAGGCTTGAGAGAAGCTGGCCAGCTTTCGACCGGTCCGAGACCGACGGCGTCAAAGGCCGGATGCCGCAACAATTCGCCGATTTCGCCGCCGCCTCTTGGCCAGCCGTTGCCGACGCTTCTCATTCGAAACCGCTTCCCTGTCGCCCGCCGCGCGGTATGAGCGGCAGCAAATCAATGTTCTACAGCATCCTTTGCGCCTCCGAATAGATGGCGCCGCCGCCGTAGGGGTTCAGTTCGTCCAACGTCAACATAGAGGCTTGCGATGGCAGGGAAAGGGTTCGGCCGTAATATCGTTGTCGCCCACACGTTCTAGCCTAACGTGGGCACCGGCTTCCTTTTTGCGACGCTGCGAAGGCGCGGCCGATGTCGCATGCTGAATAGATCGCGTCCAAGCGCCCAGAGCCACTTTCGGCCAGAAACGCAGCCCCTTGTCCTTAAAGCACGACCGCTCTGTCAAGCCCGGAAAAGTTCAGTTCTCGATCTGCTGCTCTGCGACGACGCTCGCGAGCACCTCGTCGCTGCCGTTAGGGTAGATGGGAAGGTCGAGCGTCACCGCCTCCTTAAACCCATCGCGCTCGATCGTGAAGAACTTGCGGACACGTCCTTCGCCGTTCTGCTCGCCGGATGGATTTGCCGCCCTTGTCGAAACAAGGCTGCGCTCGAAGCTTGCGGCATCGGCCCCCGCGAAAGCCGTCGTGCAACTCTCGACTAGCTTATCGCCGATCATTCCCCTCCCGACTACCAGGGCCTCGAAGGGCGCCTCGCTGCCCGCCCCGATGCTCCAGCCCTCGAATGCCACGGGTTCCGAAAGAGGAAGGATGCTCAGTACCAAGTCGGCAGCAAGCGCCGGCCAGTTGTTTCGACGGGCGAGAGCGACGGCGCGATCATACTGCGGCCCGCGGTCAAGGCAGCGGTCGGCGAAGCGGTCGAACGAAGACCGACCGTCGTCCGCAAGGGCGCCGCCGAGAGGCGCGAACACGATTGCCGCGAAGCCAAGCAAAATAGGAAGTCCTCGCATCGCTCTTATCCTCATTGCACTGCCCCCCAGTTCGCTATCTCGACCGCCGCGATCGCCACAAGCACAAGGCCAGCCAGACCGCCCGTCGCCCGCGAGACGAAGGCCAGCAATTGCGGATGCTTTCTCATCAAATAGGAGATGCGGTCGCGGAAGACCACGGTGAGGAGAGCGACCGCGGACAAGGTCAGAGCGACGCCCATCATCATGGTGGCGGCAAACAGCAGGCCCGTAACGACGACCTGGTGGATCATCGCGAACGTCATCACGAACAGGGTGAGCGGGCACGGTACCAGGCCGGCGGCAAATCCCATCAGCAGGCCTTCGCCCTCAGCATGCGCGTGACTGTGCCTGATGACGGCGGTCAGCACCATCCAGACGCCGATGATGCCCAGCAGTCCGCGGCTGACGACTTCGAGCGCCCTAGACGATCCAGCGTCGACGAAGGAGTGAGAGACCAAGGGAAGGGCGAACAGCGCGATCACGACCGCCATCGTGACGTGGGTGAAGGAAAGCGCGAGCGACACCAGAAGAGCCTTATGCGCCTGGGTCGAGGATCCAGCGAGATAGGTGGCAAGCACGGACTTGCTGTGGCCGGGCGTCATCGCATGGACGGCTCCGAAGACAATTCCCATCGGCAGGAATGCCAGGAACGACTGCCACCCGCCGCCAGCGGCGTAGTCCTTTATATGGCCTGCGAAGGTCAGATAGATTTCCCGCTGGATGTCGACGATCTGCTGGAACATCAGGCTAGCCCGGTGGTGGCGGCTGCGAGCGCGAGATAGCGTCCGACCTTGGCGACGGTCACCAGCAGCAGAAATGTTGACAGCGGCTCTCGCAGGAGACCAGCCACAACAGTGATCGGGTCGCCGACGATCGGCAGCCAGCTTCCGAGCAGCGACCACTTTCCGAAGCGGCGATACCATAGCTGCGCCCGGTCAAGTGCCACCGGACCGACGGGAAACCAGCGTTTCTCCCGGAAGCGTTCGATGCCGCGACCGAGCAGCCAGTTCGCCAGCGCCCCCAGGACGTTGCCGATACTGGCAACAACAACGAGCCAGAAGGCGGAGAACTTCTCGGACAGGAGGAGGCCGACAAGGACAGCTTCCGACTGCATTGGAAGGATAGTCGCAGCTCCAAAAGCCGTCGCGAACAATCCCAAATAGGCCAAAAGGTCGGCCATGCCGTCAGAGATACTTAGTGATCGTCTTGAACCCGTCGATCGACTGCCGCGTGTCGCGCGGAAGCGCCCCGAGGGTCTTCTCGAGGCAATGGTCGAGATGGTCCTGGATCAGTGTTCGCTTGGTGTTGACGATTGCCTTCTCGACGGCAGGCAGTTGCTGCGCGATCTCGAGGCACGGCTTGCCTCTCTCATTCATCGATGACGCTCTCCGGGTGACCTCGGCCCGCGTCAGGCGCTTGACGATCTCCGGATGGGTGTCGTGGGTCTGCGGTTCGGTCATTGTGTTCATGTCTCGAGCCTTCCGAGGGGAAGGTGGCTGACTTTACGCCGACGACCGCCTCCGGGACAAGTCGGTGATGATGCCCTTCCGGCTCTTGCATCCGAAAGGGAAGGCCCGTCAATCTCGACGCCCGCCAGCCGCGGCAGCGCGGACGGCTAACCTTCCTCAGGCGGTTTGAGGTGCCGGAACTGCCATAGCAGCAGCAGGTCATAGGTAATTTTCAGTGAGGCGCAGATAAGGAGCGGCCAAGCCCGATAGGATGCAGCGAAGAGAGCGCCTGCGAGGGCAGGGCTGGCCGCCGCGGCCAAACTTCGGGGCACCGACGTGAAGCTTGCGGCCGCGGCCCGCTCCGCCTCGGTGACAACAGCCATCACGTAGGAAGAGCGGGTCGGCACATCCATCTGCGAGAGCGCCGCTCGAATGAGCAGCAATGTGATGGTGAGGGGCAAGGTGGGTGCGAATGCGGCGAGGCCAAGGGCAATGCTGGACGGAATGTGGGTGAACACCATGGTGTTGACGAGTCCAACCCGCTTCGACAGCCAGGCGGCGACAGGAAACGAGAACGCCGACAGCACTCCGGTCCAAAAGAAAAACAGTCCGGCCTCGGAGAGCGAGAGATCGAATCGTTCGAACAGCCACAGCGCGAGCAGGGACTGCACCACGAAACCTCCCGCGAAAGCATCGAGACTGAAGAGGGCTGCAAGCTTCAGGACGATGGCGCGTGAAGGTCCGAGTGCCGCCGGATTATCGGCGTCGTGTTTCACCGGGCGAGGCGGAATGCGAGCATAGAAAAGGCCACCGAGAATGCCGACCAGCGCATAGGCAATGAACATCAGCTTGATCGAAGTCAGTTGCGCAATCCCTAACCGAGTCATTGCGTCAGGCAGCGCCGCGGCGAGTGCGCCGCCGGCACTTGCGAGCGCCCCGACGAGGCTGTAACGGGCGAACATCCTCGTCCGATCCGCGCTGGTCGCTTCGCGGGCAAGGACTGCATGCTCAAGGGGCACGAAGATGCTCACGCTGCCGGCCGAAGGATTGATCGTGCCGGCAAACGCGACCACCAGCAGCAACCCATAATCGTTGATCATCGGCACGGCGATACCGGTGGCGACCATCAGGCCAGCGGCCGCCAGAAGCAGGTGGCGGAGATCATGACGCGCGCCAAGAAATCCAATGACGATGGTCAGGAGCGCAGAGCCAAAAAGCGATGCCGTGGCGATGAGGCCGACCTCTAAGGGTGAGAATCCGAGAGCCAGCAGATACACCGGCAACAGGATGGCGACGAACCCGTCGCCGAAGTCGCGCAAAGAGCGGGCTGCGAAGAGCCATGTGATCGGCCGAGTGCTGCGCATTCCTCACCTGCTTCAATTAGAGCCTTTCCGGGTTAGCTTGAAGCATTCTGTTGGCTCAAACGGAGTCGGATGGTCGATCAGCCGGCCCGTTTCAGCCAACCCGGAGGGCCGGGCATGTTTCCGCCGGGATCAAAGGCGATCGGCTCGGACGTACCTTGGGGTATGCCCTTCGCCAATCGCCCTTGCCCTGACGAAAACCTGCTCCGGCAGAATGCTTCAATCTAACCCGTAAAGGCTCTAGTTCGCGCTTTACACCCACCCGACGAACAGACCGTAGAGAAGCCCGAGGATCGCGCAGGCTGCGAGCACGGTCAGCATACCGACCTTGAAGCGGAACACGGCGATGACGGCGCCAACTGTCAGGATCAGTGACGGGACGTTGACGGAACTCAGCACCGGGAGATCGACGGCCATCCCTAAGCCACGCGCTGCCTGGAGTTCGCCGAACAGCACATGCAGCGCGAACCATACCGCAAGGTTCAAAATGACCCCGACGACGGCCGCGGTGATTGCCGCCAGCGCTGCGGAGAGCGCCTTGTTGTTGCGCATCGTCTCCATGAACGGCGCGCCTAGGAAGATCCAGAGAAAGCAGGGGACGAAGGTCACCCAGGTGGTCAACAGGCCGCCCAGCGTGCCGGCCAGCAACGGATCGAGGAAACCCGGCGCGCGATAGGCGCCCATGAAACCGACGAACTGCGTCACCATGATCAGCGGGCCGGGCGTGGTCTCGGCCATGCCGAGGCCGTCGAGCATCTCACCGGGCTTCAGCCAGTGGTATTGTTCCACCGCCTGTTGGGCGACGTAGGACAGGACGGCATAGGCGCCGCCGAACGTGACCATCGCCATTTTCGAGAAGAAGATCGAGATATCGGTGAAGACGTTGCCCTGTCCGAGAAAAAGCAGCAGGGCAAAGACAGGCCCGCCCCAGAGCAGCAACCCGACCGCGGCCACCTTGAGAGACCAGCTGGCTGGCGGGCGGGCGTGGGCGGGGGTGTCTTCGCCGAGAAGACTATCGGCGTCGGCCACCTGTTTGCTCCCGACCTTACCGTGGCCATTGCCCGCCTGGAACGCTTTCCAGCCGGCCTGGCCACCGATATAGCCCACGACGCCCGCAACCAGGACCACAAGCGGGAAGGGGGCGTGAAACAGGAAGAGAGCAAGGAACGCGGCAACGGCGAGACCGATCATCACATTGTTCCTGAGGGCCCGCTTGCCAATACGCAGGACGGCCTCGAGCACGATCGCCAGCACCGCGGCCTTCAATCCGAAGAACAGCGCCTGGACGGCCCCAACATTGCCGAAAATGGCATAGATCCAGCTCAGCGCCATAATGGCCACGACGCCGGGTAGCACGAACAAGGTCCCCGCCACCAGGCCGCCTTTGGTCTTGTGCAGCAGCCAGCCGATATAGATTGCAAGCTGCTGTGCCTCCGGCCCGGGCAACAACGTGCAATAGTTCAGCGCGTGCAGGAATCGCGTTTCGCCGATCCAGCGCTTCTCCTCGACGATGATGCGATGCATCATCGCAATCTGTCCGGCGGGACCGCCGAAGCTCAGGGCGGCCACGCGCGCCCAGACGCGAACTGCTTCGCCAAATGAAATCCCATGCGAGGGCCCATCAACGCGGTGAACGGGGGTGGGGTCGACGCTCTCGATCTTATTCATGGTTGCTTTCCGTGTGTCAGCCACGCTTTGCGCGGAAATATTGGTGGAGGTTGTCGAAGACCGGCCCGCCGTGGACGATCCGTTGCTCGTCCTGCGGCTGGGCTGCGCAGATCCCGGCAATCAAGCTGGCGATGCCGGTCGTCTCCTCGCGTCCGAACTTCGCATCCTTCAGATCGATGTCGTGAACGATCTCGGCGATCGCCTGGAGTGCCGGATCCGTAATCCCAGCCCTGGCGAGGAGGACCTCGAAACTGCAGCGATCGCCTTCATGGGTGATCTCGCCCTCGAACATGTCGAAGCGAATTTCGCCGGCATTCGGGATATAGCCCTTGCCCGGCACGAAGCGAATGACCGCATCGGGATCGATGAAACGGCGGATCAGCCAACTGCAGGCAATTCGATCGACGTGCACACCCTTACGAGTAATCCATACGCGTTCCTTCAGATCGGCCGCGGTCAGCGGCCTCATTTTCGGAACCTCTTTGACCATCTCCATATCCTCTGCAAGTCTGCTCTCAAGTTCCACGATCAAGCTTTCCGCCGAGAGGCGGCTGGTCGCTCCGAAGAAATCGATCGCCGTGACGTCGGAGAGCCGCTTGCGCAGACGGCCGAGCTGCGAGCGTAGCTCGGCCTTTTCCTCTGCTGTCCTAGTCGCCTCCAACCGCGCTGAGAGCGTCCGTGCCTCGTTGGCGATTGCCTCGTAGTCCTCGTCGCGGGCCGCATCGAACAGTGCGTGCACCTGAGCGTCGGAGAGGCCGTCGATCAGGCGCGCCTCGCAAACCATCGCCTCGCCACCGCCTTCGAGGATCTCCTTCAAAAGCCATTCGAAATCCTCCTGCGTCTCGGCGTTTGCCGGCAGCGCATAGACTGTACTTTTGACGGCGACCGCCCCTATGCGCTGAAGACGACGCCAGATCTTCACCCGGAAGTAGGCCGGCTTGCTCGGAAGTTGGTGAATCAGAAGCAGCCAGCGTTGCTCCGCCGGTGAGGTGCGGTCGATCATGTTCATACCGTATCATCGAAAACTGAAAAAGCAACACTTGTATCATTCGAAGTTCAGGCGTAGCGTTGCGGGCGGTCATATTACCCCGAGCGAGGACGCGTCATGCACCGGATCATGCCACTACCTTTCAAGCCGCCGCGTCTCGACGGGCTGTCCGAGCGGCTGCTGGCCAGCCACTACGAGAACAATTACGGCGGCGCGGTGCGACGCCTGAATGCGATCGAGCGCCGGCTGGATGAGCTCGACTGGAGTGCGGCGCCGGTCTTCGACATCAATGGGCTGAAGCGGGAGGAGCTGATTGCGGCAAACTCCGCAATCCTTCACGAGATATATTTCGACGGGCTTGGTGGTTCCGGGGATGCGGCGGGCGGTCTCGCCGAAGCGCTGGAGCGCGATTTTGGCAGTGTTGCCAATTGGCGCGCCCGCTTCACGGCCTGCGCCAAAGCGCAGGCGGGCGGTTCCGGCTGGACGCTTCTTGCGTGGTCGGAGCGTCATCAGCGCCTCATGATCCAATGGGGAGCTGACCACACCAACTGCCTCGCCGGCAGTGTACCGATCCTGGCGCTCGACATGTATGAGCACGCCTATCATATCGATTTTGGCGCCAAGGCGGGTGCCTATGTCGATGCCTACATGAAGAACATCCATTGGGAGCGTGTCGGCGCTCGTTTCCGGCGATTGACCGAGCGGCTGGCCGACATTTCTGAGATTGAAACCGCGGGGCAGGACGACGTCGCGCCGGAGGACCTGCTCGCTCGACTTCAACGCAAGGAAGACCTCGTGGTGCTCGACGTCTGTCTCGCCGATGATCTGCCGAAGCGCAGCGATATGCTGCCGGACGCCATCGCCCGTCCTTCCGAGACGATTGCAGGCTGGGCCGACCAACTGCCGCAGGACAAGCCGATCGTCGTCTATTGCATCTACGGCTTCCAGGTCAGCGGCAATGCCGTCGCCGAACTCCGCCGTCGCGGCCTGGACGCACGAGCGCTCGCCGGCGGAATTGCCGCCTGGCATGCGATCGGCGGCCCGACCGTCCCGTACACAACTGCTGAAAACCGCTGAAGGAGGTGAGTACGATGAAATGGGTTACCCGCGAACGTCCGGTCATCGACCGTATCGCCTGCCCTTGGCTGATCGCGCGGTTCATCGACAACGACCCGGAATTCCTGTTCGTGCCGCCGGAACAGGTGCTCAAGGTGGCAGAGGAGACCGGAGCCACGCCTTACGATGTGCCCGGCGTCGAATACACGCATGTGGGCGAGGGTTGCAGTTTCGACAGCTTCGTCGACAAGCACGGATTGGACAGCGATCCGGCAATCGTCACCATCGCCGCCATCGTCCGCGGCGCCGACACAGACCGGCACGACCTCACGCCGCAATCGGCAGGGCTGCTGGCAATCTCGATGGGGCTTCGGGACGTGACGCCTGACGATCACGAGGTGCTGAAGCACGGCTTCGTCATTTATGACGCGCTCTATGCGTGGGCTTCGCGGCGCAAAACCGAGACACACAGCTGGCCGCCTGCAATGAAGCCGACTGCAGCCTGAACTCGGCCAAGGTCGCCGCCTCCGGCTCACCATCCTCAACATAGACGCTAGCGAAGGCAGGTAAGGGTTGGGCGAAATATCGTTATCAGCCCGTGGTTCGCGCTCTGTCCGATAGCCGGGCTGACAACCGTTATTTCCGGTAGAGTTTTTGCGACGCCGCGAAGGCGCGCGCGATGTCGAAGGAGGGCAGTTGCAGCGGCGAACGGGGATCGCGGAAAACCAGCCCGACGAGATTGTCGACCACCAGGATGAACCCAAGTGCCAGACCGAGATAAAGCAGTGCGGCGATGAGCAGGAGCGATATTTCCATGGCTCACACGACCGCGCTGGAGGCACGATTGCAGGCCGGAAGAGGCGTGACGAAGAACATTTCGATACGGTCGTTCATGGCTGCTTCCCTCGTTTCGCCAGAAACCGTTTTTGCATGGTCTTGTTCCCGGCCTGTGGGCGAAGAATAAGTTTTTTGGGAAGCCTCAGAGCTTGCAGCGTCATCCCGGCCTTTATTCGCCCCCGCGCGGAAAACCCGCCTGCAATTTCCATAAATCACAACTAATTCAGCCATATGACAAAGAACGGCCGAAGGGCGTCACCGCGACGCCCTTTCCTATCGATGCGATCGGTATTCCAATTTTCAGGGCGCCGTCTTGCGGCTTGCCGTCCGCTTAGGCGCCGGCGTGACGACGCCGTTCGTCTTGGCGCCTGGTGCTGCACGTTTCGTGGCCGTTGCGGCGCTCTTCGGTTTGGGTTTGGCTTGTTTGCCGTTGGACGAGGCAGCAGAGCCTTCGAGCGCTTCGCGCTCGTGCCGTGCCTGTTCCCAATGGATGGAATCTCGCCCTGTCGGATAGCCCTCTTCTTCCCAAAGGGCGTATGCACGTTTCTTGATCCACTCTTCCCGAGTTTCTGCCATCGCTGATCTCCAGTCACATTATGCCGTCGTTCGAACGCGATACTGCTTGGATGGTTCCAGAGGAGGGGCGCGGTTTCAAGTGAAATCGAGCTGCAACCGCAAATATTTCGCATTGCAGCATATCAAGGTTGAGAATCGGCACTCACCGAGACTGAAATACCGCCGCCCTGTGCAGATCTGAGACGAACGCGCGGCGTTGCCGGTGCTGTTCGGCCTCATCGCGGATTCGCAGGAGAAAGGAGGGGTGGATGGTCACCAGAACCGGCGGATGGTTTGCCGGTTGCAGGATGTGGCCGCGCTCGGGTGTCAATTTCGCCTTCGGCCCGAGCAGCGCATAAAGAGCGCTTGCGCCCAGCGCCACGACGAGTTTCGGCTGCAGGATGTTGAGCTCCGCCCCGAGCCACCAGGAGCAACGCCGGATCTCGCCGGCATTGGGTTTTGCATGCAGGCGCCGTCTGCCGCGCGGCGTGAACTTGAAGTGCTTGACGGCATTGGTGACGTAGCACCGTTGACGGTCGAGACCGGCCTCCTCGAGACAGACGTCGAGAAGATGGCCGGCTGGGCCGACGAAAGGCCTGCCGCTGATATCTTCCCGGTCACCCGGCTGCTCACCGACAAGCACGATCTCGGCCGTTTCCGACCCTTCACCGAACACGATCTGCGTCGCATTCCGATAGAGGTCGCAGCGGGTGCAGCCTTCGGCCTGATGCCGGAGTTCGGCGATGCTTTCGGCATCTGCGACCTCCAGCGCCAGGGCGGGACCGAGGTTTGCGGCGATGCTCATTGATGGCGATCCTCATCTCCTGTGAAGGAATCGATCTCAATCGGGATTGTTCCCGCGGTCGAACCGACGATTGGGAGAACGGACACGGCGAAAAATTTCGCGTCATGGGAGAGTGGCGGCGCAATTGAACGCCGCCGTTTCGCGGCTATATTGGCGAGCGATGTTCTATCTGCTGTCGACCTACTGGCCGCATATCCTCTTTGTCGTTTCGATCGCCATGGGGGCCGCGGCGGCGATTCATGCCGCCATGACCAAGGAGGAGGTGCGCGCGGCGATCGGCTGGGTCGGCGTCATCATCCTCTCTCCTGTTGTCGGTGCGCTGCTTTATGCAATTGCCGGCATCAATCGTATCCGCCGCAAATCGCTGAGCATTCGCCGCGACGCCCTGCTGCTTGCGCCCGGGATCGACGAGCTGGAGACGTTCGACGCCGACGCCGAGACGGTGATCAGCCAGTTCGGCCGCCGTTTTGCGGCGCTGCAGACGCTTGGCGACCGCGTGACACGCAACCCGCTGACATCAGGCAATACCATCGACATGCTGGAGACCGGCGACGAGGCCTATGCCGCAATGAAATCGGCCGTCGACGAAGCGAGGCGCAGCATTCTGCTCGAAACCTACATCTTCGACCGCGACGTCATCGGAATTCGGATCGCCGATGCGCTGATTGCCGCGGTGAAGCGCGGCGTCAAGGTCCGGGTGCTGATCGACGCCGTCGGCGCGCGCTATTCGGTGCCGAGCATTCTCGGTTACCTCAAGGAGGGCGGCGTCACCGTCGCCGTCTTCAACGGCAATGTCATCATGGGTTTGCGGCTGCCCTACGCCAATCTGCGTACCCACCGAAAGATCCTGATCGTCGACGGACGCATTGCGCTGACAGGCGGGATGAATATCAGGGCGGGCTTTAGCGAGGAGGCGACGGGCGAGACCTTTGCCCATGATACGCATTTCAGCGTCACCGGCCCGGTCGTTGCCGACCTCTTCGACCTTGCCGCCGAAGACTGGCGCTTCACCACTGACGAACTGTTGAACGACGAGGCTTGGCGCATCGAGTCGCCGCAGCGCAGCCCCGGCGACCCAATCCTGATGCGCGTGGTCGCGTCGGGGCCCGACCGCAGCGTAGAAACCAATCATAAGATGCTGATGGGCGCCTTTTCCGTGGCGCGCCAATCGATCCGCATCATGTCTCCCTATTTCCTGCCGGATCGCGAACTGATCAGCGCTCTCGTGACCGCGGCGCGGCGCGGCGTCGAAGTCGATATCGTCGTGCCTGATGTTAACAATCTCATGCTGGTCGACCGGGCGATGACGGCACAATTCGATCAGATCCTCAAGAATTATTGCCGCATCTGGCGCTCGACCGGCAGCTTCAGCCATTCGAAGCTTTTGACGATCGACGGCACCTGGGCCTATGTCGGCTCTTCCAACCTCGATCCGCGTTCGCTCAGGCTGAATTTCGAGGTCGATCTCGAAGTGCTGAACGAGGGCTTTGCCGCCGAGATCGATGAGCGTATCGAGGAAATCCTGAAATCGGCAACGCTGGTGACGCTGGACGGCTTACGCGCGCGGCCCTTCCCGGTGCGGCTGATTGAGAAGGTGTTGTGGCTGGGATCGCCCTATCTCTGACGGATTTTTTGCATTCCGACATGGCAAGTTCTGCGCGTCCGCCTATACTGCGGAGTGAGTAGCCTCTTTGATCAACGAAACAAGTGCGCCGCCGATGCACGCCAGGAAAGACAGCCTCCCCGCCAGCATTCTCGACTCGATCAAGAGCAGGAAGAAACGGCTCGACGCGGCGCATATGGAGGCAAGGCCGCGTAGCGCCGGAACGTTGATCGCCTCCTATAATGTACACAAGTGCGTCGGCACCGACCGCCGCTTCGATCCGGAGCGTACCAGCCGGGTGATCCATGAAATTGGCGCAGACGTGATCGCGCTGCAGGAGGCTGACACGCGTTTCGGCGAGCGCACGGGCATTCTTGATCTGGGCCGGCTGGAACGGGAGACGGGGCTGATCCCTGTGCCGGTCGCCGGCATGGCGAAGGCGCATGGCTGGCACGGCAATGTCGTGCTGTTCAAGAAGGGGCTGGTGCATGATGTGCACCAGGTCAAGCTGCCGGGTCTGGAACCGCGCGGCGCGCTGGTCGCCGAGATCGAGCTCGAGCAGGGCGGGGTGCTGCGCATCATTGCCGCACATTTCGGCCTGTTGCGCCATAGCAGAGCACAGCAAGCCCACACATTGGTCGAGCTCATCAAGAACCGGCACGAAATGCCGACCATCCTGCTCGGCGACCTCAACGAATGGCGGCTCGGCGACCGTTCCTCACTCAACACCTTCCAATCCGCCTTCGGCGAGCTGCCGCCCGCGGTCCCGAGTTTTCCCTCCGGCCTGCCATTGCTCGCGCTCGACCGCATCATCGCCAACCGCAAGGGCATTATCACGGAGGTCGAAGCGCATGATACGCCGCTGGCGCGCATCGCATCCGACCACCTGCCGATCAAGGCGCTTGTCGATCTGAAACGGGTGGGCGGTTAGGCATCGAGACTGGCCGCATCGGTTCCAGATCTGGCTGAGTTGACATCATCCCGTGGCAACCGGCTAGGGCTTTTTGATGTGGATCAAGGAATTTGCGGAGGATAGGCGCAGTATCGCCCTGTGGTCGTGCAGCAATCAGCAGCTCCAAAGGAGAACCACAATGGCAAACACAACATTCCACACTCGCTCCGACGCGTTGACGGCGACGCCCTCGCATGTCTCGGTTCCAGTCCTTGGCGCGACGCTGGCCGTATTTGCGGCCATCTCGTTCCTGCTTTGCATGCTCCTGGGCTTCGTCGCTCCCGAATGGGGCCTCCATAAACCCTGGCTGCAATTCTACGTGGGCGTCACAGGTTTCGATCCTGCGAGCCTGTTGCTGGGCACGGTTCAAAGCGTCGTCTTCGGTGGCTATGCGGGAGCATTGATCGCCGCGATCTTCAACTTCATCAGCCGGCGTCTCGGCTGAACAAAAAGACGGGGATTCAAACTTATGATCGCCGACTGGCGCAAGAAAGCAGGGACGATCGCAGTGCTGACCTTCGTCGTCGTACTTGCGGTCGTCTTTGCGCCGGTGCCGGGCGTGCAGGCGATGCAATGCCGCGAACATCCGACCCATGACCAGAGCGGCGTCGCGCATGCCCTCGCATTGAGAGGCGATCTTCACGCTGCTCAAGGCGGATTTCACAACTCCAATCATGTGGCTTGCTGCGTCGCGCAATGTGATGTTTGCGTCTTCACCTCAAGCATTGACGACACGGAAGCGCCCGCAGCCATCGGTTCGTTCCTGCATTTTGTACGGGGTGATCAGACCGGCCGTGGTCTAGCGCTCCCCCCAACACTTGGCCCTCCCCGCCTTTCGACCTGAGCCTTCCGGAACTCATGTCGTCTACCACATGGCAACGGGCATATGGCCTACGTCACCTACGGCGGCATCGGCTGACGCAGTCCACAGACCGCGCGCCTTCCCGAAACTCTTGCGAACGAGACACCTATCATGAGCGACAATCATTCCTCATCCGCCTGGAGCACATATAGCCGGATTGTCTTCATCGCCTTCGCCGCGATCGCTCTGGGGCTCATCGCCTACGAGCACCGCGTGCACCTTCTTGGCATCCTGCCCTGGTTCCTGATCTTGGCTTGCCCGCTGATGCACCTGTTCATGCATCACGGCCATCATGGCCATGGCGGCTATCCCGGGCATGACCATCCCCGTCACCGGGCGGGTACGGTACGACCGAACAAGGAGACGGGCGATGTCTGACACCTCGGCATACGGGCTCTGGAGCCTCGTAATCATCAATTCCGTTGTTTTCATCGTGTTTGCAGCAAGCTTCACCAAACTCGAAACAAAACGGGATTGGCGTTCCCTTGGCGCCTTCTCCGCCTTCATCGTCGCGCTCTTCACCGAGATGTACGGTTTCCCGCTGACCATATACCTGTTGACCGGTTGGCTAGGGCGGCAGTTCCCCGGCGTTGACTTTTGGTCGCATGACGCTGGTCACCTGCTGGAAATGATGTTCGGCTGGCGGGTCAACCCGCATTTCGGGCCGTTCCATCTCGCAAGCACCGTGCTGATCATCGCCGGCTTCTGGCTGCTCGCCTCGAGCTGGCATGTGCTCTACGCCGCCCAGCGCGAGCATCGCCTCGCGACCACCGGTCCCTATGCTCGCGTCCGGCACCCGCAATACGATGCTTTCGTCTTGATCATGTTCGGCTTCCTGCTGCAGTGGCCGACGCTGGTGACGCTCGCAATGTTCCCGCTTTTAGTCTGGATCTATGTGAGGCTGGCGAAGCGGGAGGAGGAGGCTTCTCGGGCTGAGTTCGGGACGAGGTGGGAGGCCTATGCCAGGGCGGTCCCCCGGTTCCTTCCAAAATTCGACCGGGGAACGGACGCCGCCGGAACTCGTCGGGGAGGAACGGTCCATGACTGATCATCACATGAACGAAGGGCCAGCGCGCTCCCACGGTGGGCATCCTTTCCACGGCGAGAAGGCGCCCATCGCAGGGGCGGGCGTGAGGCCGGAGCCACGGGAAGGCGTGATCTATACCTGCCCGATGCATCCGCAGATCAGGAAGCTCGGCCCCGGCACATGTCCGATCTGCGGCATGACGCTGGAGCCGGAGGTCGCGACCATGGAGTCCGGGCCGAGCGCCGAGCTCGTCGACATGACGCGGCGGTTCTGGACCGGCCTCGTGCTGACCCTGCCGGTGCTTGCTCTTGAGATGGGCGGCCATCTCACCAACCTGCACATGTTGCTCGGCCCGCAGCTTTCGAATTGGATCCAGCTCGTTTTCGCGACTCCCGTCGTGCTCTGGGCGGGATGGCCGTTTTTTGAAAGAGCCTGGGCATCGCTCGTCAACCGCAGCCTCAACATGTTTACGCTGATCGCGATGGGAACAGGCGTCGCCTGGATCTATAGCGTTGTCGCCACGGTCGCACCCAGCGTTTTTCCGGCCACCTTCCGTGCCGGCGATGGTTCGGTGGCAATCTATTTCGAGGCGGCCTCCGTCATCGCCGTCCTCGTGCTGCTGGGGCAGGTGCTGGAGCTCAGGGCGCGGGAGCAGACCGGCGGTGCCATCCGAGCGCTGCTCGATCTTGCGCCCAAGACGGCCCGCCGAGTGAGGGAGGACGGCTCGGACGAGGATGTCGGACTCGAGGTCATCGCGGTCGGCGACCGCCTGCGGGTCCGGCCCGGCGAGAAGGTGCCGGTCGACGGCGAGCTGATCGAGGGACGCAGTTCAGTCGACGAATCCATGATCACCGGCGAATCCATGCCGGTCACCAAGGAGGTCGGAGCGAAGCTGATCGGCGGTACGCTCAATCAAAGCGGCGGCTTTGTCATGCGGGCGGGCAAGGTTGGGCGCGACACCATGCTGGCGCAGATCGTACGAATGGTTGCGGACGCTCAGCGCTCCCGCGCGCCGATCCAGCGTCTCGCCGACCAGGTGTCAGGCTGGTTTGTCCCGGTCGTAATCCTCATTGCCATCGCGGCCTTCGTCGCATGGGGGATATGGGGGCCGGAGCCGCGCTTCGCCCATGGCCTCGTCGCCGCCGTCGCCGTGCTGATCATCGCATGCCCTTGTGCTCTGGGGCTGGCCACCCCGATGTCGATCATGGTGGGTGTCGGGCGTGGGGCGGGGATGGGCGTGCTCATCAAGAACGCCGAGGCATTGGAGCGCTTTGAGAAGATCGACACGCTAGTGGTAGACAAGACCGGCACGCTGACTGAGGGCCGGCCAAAGGTCACGGCGCTGAAGACCGTCGGCGACTTTGAGCAGACTGAGCTTCTCAGGCTGGCCGCCACCCTCGAGCGCGCCAGCGAGCATCCGCTTGCTGCAGCCATCGTCGCCGCAGCCAAGGACCGAAATATCACGCTCGGCGAGGCTAGCGAGTTCGACAGTCCCGTCGGCAAGGGCGTCACCGGAGTTGTCGATGGCCGAAAGCTGGTCATCGGAAGCCACCGCATCATGGGAGAGGCGGGTATCGATCTGTCGGCGCTGATGGCCGACGCCGAGACGCTGCGCGGCGAGGCGGCGACCGTGATCTACGTTGCTGTCGACGGCAATCTCGGGGGCCTCATCGCCATCGCCGATCCGGTCAAGGCGACAACTCCGGCGGCGCTCCGTTCGCTAAAGGAGGCAAACATCCGCGTGGTCATGCTGACCGGAGACAACAGGACGACGGCACAAGCGGTGGCGAGAAGGCTCGGCATAGACGAGGTGGAGGCGGAGATCCTGCCGGAGGACAAAGGCAAGGTAGTCGAGCGGCTACGAAGCGAAAGACGTGTCGTCGCCATGGCGGGAGACGGCGTCAATGACGCCCCGGCGCTTGCCGCAGCCGACGTTGGCATCGCCATGGGCACGGGGACTGACGTCGCGATTGAAAGCGCCGGCGTGACGCTGTTGAAGGGCGACCTACTGGGGATCGCGAGGGCGCGCAAGCTCAGCCACGCGACCATGCGCAACATCCGTCAGAACCTGTTCTTCGCCTTCATCTACAACGCCGCTGGCGTGCCGATCGCGGCGGGCGTGCTCTATCCCGGCTTCGGACTGCTGCTGTCGCCGATTATTGCCGCAGCCGCCATGGCGCTATCTTCGGTAAGCGTCATTGCCAACTCTCTCAGGCTGCGCCGTTTATCGATCGACTAGCTCGACTAATCCCGGTTCGCCGGGCAGGGCATTCGGATTCCGCCGGTCCCGGGTCAGGGACGGGCGGATACAACCAAGCAAAAGGAGAAACGACATGAGAACGAGAAGACTTGCGGGCGCGGGCCTACTGGTCGTGGCTATTGCCGCCGGCAATGCCGGGTTTGCGTTCGCGCAGACGAACGGGGCCGATCCGCATCATCCTGCGAATGGATCTGAGGGCGCCTCTCCTGCGGGAGCGGAGCAGACGAGTGGACAAGGCCAGGAGGCCATGCCCGATGCCGGCTCGATGCCCAGCCAAATGATGGGCCAGGGAATGATGATGCACCCCGGCATGACGGGCGGCATGCCACCGATGGGCATGCGCGGACAGATGATGAAGATCATGTTCGCGATCGCTGACAGCGATGGGGATGGGGCGCTGTCCTTCGAGGAGGCTACGGCCATCCACAAGCGCATTTTCGACAGCGTCGACGCCAACAGCGACGGCAAGGTCACACGCGAGGAGATGCAGGCTTTCTGGCGACCGTAGGTGGTTTACTAGCAGTCGCGGAGCCTCCCGGAATATGATAGTTTAAAACGGCATTGACCACGGGAGGGGAAGATGCGCCGCATCCTTCTGTCTCTGATATTGTGCGTCCACTCCGCATCGATGTCGGCCGCATCAGGCGTTTTCCACACGACTGCGTTCGAGGGCGGTCGGTCGGTGAGCCTCAGTTTGACGGAAGGTGGACCGGCCGACGATCCCGCTTTCGACTTCGACGTCGTCATCACGCTGTCAGAAATCGACGGCGGCGGAGCGGTGCTCTATCGGGACGAAGGAAGGCATGGCGCGAGTGTGCGCTGCGTTTCACCTGCCACGGTGCGCGTGAATTCTGCCGAATATGCAGTCGATATTTCCGCCCTGCCGGGGACCGACTGGAAGCACGATCTCTGGGCGACGCTCTGCACCGCCCCTGCTTCCTGAGCGCTAGAGCATCCCCGTAATTCGTATCGATTGTCGGAAAGCCTGACGTTCGGGATTGAAAAATTAGAGCGTCGCTTCTGCGCCCCGAATGGACCCGCGCGCTCTCGTACGGCCGGCCAGTCGCGGCATCAACCCTTTCGCGGACGAACCTCCATGAACAGGTAGGGTGCGCCAGCTCCCAAGGGAACAGCATAGACGTCATAGGACGCCTGCGGGTCGTCACCCATCCCCAGGGAGCCGGGCGGCATGCCCGCCACCGCGAGCCCCCGGAGCGGCGGTCGCTCCGACAGCAGGCGCCGGACAGGATCGAGCGGCACGTGTCCCTCGAGGTAATATTCCTCGACCACGGCCGTGTGGCATCCCTCCAGGTCGACAGGCACGCCCAGCCGCGCCTTGACCGCGGCAAGGTCGTCTGTATCGCGGGCCTCGACGGAAAATCCCGCCGCCGCCATTGCCTTCGACCATTCATGGCAGCAACCGCAGTTCGGATCCTTGTAGACGATCATCTTTGCCGGCGCGGCGGCGAAGGCCTAGCCGCTGCGCAATGCCAGCGCGGAAATCGCCATCGCAATGAAGCTTCTCCTATGCATCGTCTCCACTCCTCTTCCGCTGCCGCCCGGACGCGGATCCGGGCGGCAGGAGTTAAACTATTTAACTTCGGTGACCGTCAGCTTACCGTTCACGCGTTCGGCGACGAACTCGATGCTGGAGCCTTCCTTCAGCTTGTCGATGATAGCTGGATCCTCGACCCGGAAGACCATCGTCATCGCGGGCATGTCGAGGTTCTTCAGGTCCTCGTGCTTGATGGTGACCTTTTTAGCCTTGGCGTCGACCTTGTTGACGACGCCTTTGGTGAACTCCTCAGCAAACGCACCGAAGGCCGCACTGACGGAGAGCAGGGCGGCTAGACTGATTTTGATCATCGTAGTTTTCATATTCGTGGCTCCTTGTTGGGATTATTTCCCGGCGACGCTGACGTCGCCGTGCATGCCGGCTTCGTAATGACCGGGGATCAGGCAGGCGAATTTGAACTCGCCGTCGGTGGTGAATTTCCAGACGATCTCGCCGGATTGACCGGCCGGAAGGCGGATGGAATTGGGATCGGCATGTTCCATTTCCGGGAACTTCTCCATGACCTTCTTGTGCTCCAGGATCTTGTCTTCTTGATCGAGCACGAACTCGTGGTCGACGGTGCCGGCGTTCTTGATCGCAATCTTGACCGTCTGTCCCTTGCGGACATTGAAGACGGCGGGCGTGAACAACATCTTCCCGTCGTCGGTTTCCTTCATCGTGACGCGGATCGTCTGTGTTGCCTTGGCCTTGTCCCCAGGCTCTCCGACCGCCATTTTTTCACCGTGACCGCCGGCATGATTGCCGGAGGCGAGGGCAGGAGTTGCGAGCGCTGCAAGCGCCAGTGCCAATACATAATTCTTCATGTGTAGATCCTTTTTGATGTGGGATGTTGAACCTCAGCCATTCGTCGGCTTCGGCGTGATTTGCGTCTTCGCGTCTTTCGCCTTGGTCGCGTCCGGCAGTTCGCCGGTCCACTCCCAGGCCTGCGTCCCGGGCGGGTTCTCGTACCAGCCCGGATCGGAGTAATCGTCCGCCGAGATGCCCTCGCGGACCTTCACGACCGAAAACATGCCGCCCATCTCGATCGGGCCATGGGGCCCCCAGCCGGTCATCATGGGAATGGTGTTCTCGGGAATGGGCATTTCCATTTCGCCCATGTCGGCCATGCCCTTGGTGCCCATAGGCATGTATTCCGGCTGAAGCTTCCTGATCTTCTCGGCGACCTTCGACTTATCCGCTCCGATGAAGGTCGGGATGTCGTGACCCATGGCGTTCATTGTGTGATGCGATTTGTGGCAATGGATCGCCCAGTCGCCGAGGTATTTGGCGTCGAACTCGTAGGCGCGCATGGCGCCTACGGGGATGTCGATGCTGACTTCCGGCCAGCGCGCCTCCGGGCGGACCCAGCCGCCATCCGTGCAGGTTACCTCGAAGTCGTAGCCATGCATGTGGATGGGATGGTTGGTCATCGTCAGGTTGCCGACGCGCACGCGCACTCGATCGTTCCTGGAAACGACGAGCGGGCTGATGTCTGGAAACACGCGGCTGTTCCAGCACCACATGTTGAAATCGGTCATTTCCATGACGCGCGGCACGTAGGAGCCGGGATCGATGTCGTAGGCGTTGAGCAGGAAGACGAAGTCGCGGTCGACGCGCATGAACGTCGGGTCCTTGGGATGAACGACGAAGAAGCCCATCATGCCCATGGCCATCTGCACCATCTCGTCGGAATGCGGGTGGTACATGAAGGTGCCCGATTTCACGAGGTCGAACTCGTAAACGTAAGTCTTGCCAACAGGGATGTGCGGTTGGGTCAACCCGCCGACGCCGTCCATGCCCGACGGAAGTATCATACCGTGCCAGTGGATCGTCGTGTGTTCCGGCAGCTTATTGGTGACGAAAATGCGCACCCGGTCGCCTTCGACCGCCTCGATCGTCGGACCCGGAGATTGGCCGTTATACCCCCAGAGATATGCGGTCATGCCGTCGGCCATCTCGCGTTCGACCGGCTCGGCTACGAGGTGGAACTCCTTGACGCCGTTGTTCATCCGATGGGGCAGGGTCCAGCCATTGAGGGTGACGACCGGCTGATAGTCCGGACCGGAGGTCGGGTGGAGCGGCGGCTGCATGTCCGCCGATTCCATTGTCGGGGCATCGGGCAGACCCATCGCCGAGGTTTTCGTCCATGCGCCCGCCGCCAGCAGCGCTGCGCTCGCACCGAACAGTTGTCGTCTGTTGAACATGGTGGGTTCCTTTCTCAATGGCCGCCACCGCTGTCGCCGGAGACAGCGGCGACTTCGGTCTCTGCCGATGCGTTGGTCGCGCCGCCGCCGTAGATCGCAGGCGCGAGATTGGCCTCCGCGAGCCAGAAGTCGCGCTTCGCGTTGACGGAAAGCAGGATAGAGTTGATCTTGTCGCGCGTGTCGGTGAGCAGCTCGAAGGTGTTGGTGATCATGCCGTTGTAGGTCAGCAGGGATTCCTCCTCGACCTTGGTACGCAGCGGCACGACATTATTGCGGTAGTGGCGCGCGATGTCATAGTTCGAACGGTACGCCTCGTAGGCCGAACGTGCTTCCGAGCGGACATTGACGGCCTTTTCCGCCAGCTGGTTCGCCGCCCGCATGTATGCGAGCTCGGACTTGCGCATCCGCGCCTTGCCGGTGTCGAAGATCGGGATCATGAATTCCAGCTCGACCTGGCCGGTCGTTCTGGTCTTCTTCTCGTCGTCCTCGATTTCCCGTTCCGTTTCGAAGCCCGTCAGGATTTCGAGATCTGTCACATAGCGTGTCGCTTCGGTGAGCCCGTAGGACTTGGCTGTCGCCTCTAGTTCGAGCTTCGCCACCTGAAGGTCGATGCGGTTCCTCAGAGCCTCCGACTCGATGGTGTCGCGTCTGACGACGGCCCTGGGCAGCGGCGGCAGGCTGTTCGGGACTTGGTAATCCAGGTCTGATCCCCAGAGACCCATCATCCGCGTCAGGTCCTCCTTGGCAAGACGTGCCGCCAGACGGGCCTTCGCGGTCTCACCGGCGAGCTCGGCGACGAACACATGTTCGCGTGCCTGCGCGCCTTTGGTCATTGCACCGGTCTCGCCAAGCTTCTCCGCAAGTTCTGAAGCGGCGTCCGCCGTCGCCTGGGCGCGTTGCAGCTGCCCGACGTTTTCCCAGGCCGCCACCGCGCCGATCCAGGCGCGCCGCGTCTCTGCGGCCACCTCCAGCGTTCTTACGGCGGCGGTCAATTGCGCCTGTCGGAAGCGGGTATCGGCGATCGCTATGTCGCGGTTTCTCGTTGCAAGGGCCAGGATGTTCGTCGTGATCATTCCCTCGATCGTCTTGAACGCCTCCAGTTCAGGTGTGCCGATACCTGTCGTACCGATGGAAACGGTCGGGTTGATGAGCATCGTCGACTGCCAGGCATCCGCCGCGCTGTCGCCGAGATCGGCGTAGGCGGCCTGGAGGCCCTTATTGTTGAGCAGGGCGATCTGGACGGCCGTCTCGGCGTCGAGGACCTTCTTTCTCGCGAGTAGACTCTTGACCTCAGCGGAGGCAGACCGGGCCTGGTTCTGGTTCTGGATCCAGACCGTCTGCTTCGCGGTCGCGATCGCGGTTTTGTCCGCCACGGAGGCGAAGCCTGCTTGCTTGCTCGAATATTCAGCGCCGCTGACGCAGCCACCGAGGGCGATCGGCAATAGGGCCATCATTGCGAGCTTCCTGATCGAAGTCATGAAGCATCTCCATCCGCTGGAGATTGTCGGTCGTTCTGTTGTCGCCATGGCTTTGGATCGGCCGGCTGGCGGGCGACATAATCCGAAATAGGCGATCGATATCGAGCGGCAGGGGCTATCGGCGCCTGCTGCACCTCGTCCAATGCGACGACGTTAGGGGGAGTGGACGCGCAGGCGGCCGCAATCAGCGGCAACCCCAGCGCCAATAGGAAAGGTCTCATTTTTTAAGAATCCGAATATCAAGCTACGGGCGGCGCGCACGCAAAGTTCGCGCGCCGTACGGGCCCGTTCGAAACGGGTGGATCCCTATTCAGATATTCGGAGGCCGATGCAGGGGCGGCAACTCACCAAGCATGGCTTGGTCGTTGACAAATTGCCGGATCGAGGACACGACAGGCCCGCCCATGACTTGACCTGTGCACAGCAATACGAAGCCGCCGCAAAAGTCGTTGCAGCATTCTTGTTTGACGATCTTTGAGGGGCCGGCGTCGTCGGCCCTATCGCCATGCGAATGCTGATGGTCCGAGACCCCGGCCAAATCGTGCTCAGCGTGCGCGGCAATGCCCGACGCTGTCTTCTCGATTTGAGAGGCAGGACCGTGCATGGCTGCGTTTACGTTGGACACGTTGTACCCCGCCAGCGATACGACGATCGCCAGCCGCACAAAGAAGAGCAATCTGCTCAGTGCGATTCGGTACATCCTGACCATGCTCTGTCGATTACATTGATCGTGCCAGATTTTCAACTGCAACCAAGGACTCCCAGAACTTCGCGTCGTTTCTGTGGCGCCAGTACCGCAGAAATACCATGGCGGTGTTCGCCAAGATCCGCCGCTCCGCCATCCTGTGCAGTCTGAAGATGCCGACCGCGACTGAAACGCATAGCGCCTCGAATTTCCCGAAGGAGGTTTTACCGCGATTTTGAACAGCAGACTTCTCGCCGCCCTTGAGGACAGATTGCGCTTGTCCCCGCTCGCCTCGGTATGTTTAGGGTGATTGGAGACTTGCACTGGAACCCACCGGCGAGCATGAAAGCTGAAATGAGCGAAATCGCAGTACGACTGGAAAACGTTACCCGTCGCTTCGGCATCACTGCAGCCGTGCGCGATCTTTCTCTTCACATTCGGCGCGGAGATGCGCTTTCGCTCGTGGGCCATTCCGGTTGCGGCAAGTCGACGCTCCTGCGGATGATCGCCGGTGTCGACACACCGGAATCGGGCCGCATCTTTCTCGAAGGCCGCGAGGTGGCAAGTTCGGCCACTTTCGTCGAACCGGAGGCGCGTGGCGTCGGTTTCGTCTTCCAGGACTATGCTCTTTTTCCGCATCTGACTGTACGGGACAATATCCTCTTCGGTCTCAAGCGACATCCGAAGGGTGAAGCAATCGCGCAGGCAGAGGAGATGATCAGCAAGGTCGGAATAGAACATCTGACCCATCGCTATCCGCACACCCTCTCCGGCGGCGAACAGCAGCGTGTCGCGCTAGCCCGTGCCCTGGCGCCCCGGCCGAGTATCGTCCTGATGGACGAACCCTTTTCCAATCTGGATCAGGGCCTGCGTGGTAAGGTACGCAGCGACACCTTGAACCTCTTGAGGGCACTCGGCACGACCGTGATCATCGTGACGCATGATCCCCAGGAAGCACTTTCCGTCGGAGATCAGGTGGTTCTCATGCGGGCAGGTGAAATCGTCCAGTCCGGCTCCGCCTATGATCTGCACGACCGTCCAACGAATGCCTATGCGGCAGAGTTCTTTTGCGCGTCCAGCAAAGTTCCCGGCGTTTACCGTGGCGGATTAATCGAGACCGCGATCGGTAACTTCGCCTATAGGCTCGATCGTCCGCCCGCGAGCTCGGTGACCCTCTATATCCGCCCGCATGCAATTGCGCTTTCTCCCGGCTCGGGAATCGCCGCTCGTATCGAGAACCGTGTTCTGCATGGCGAATTCGAGCAGATCACCTTGAAGGTTGATGGCCTCGAGGAGCCGCTTAAGACGAGGGCTTTGGAGCGGCTGCCCGCGGGCGCCGAGAATATTCAGATATCAATCCTCCCCGAGCGGCTGCTGGCTTTTTGACAGCTGACTTGCGCAAGCGTGTTCTGCTGACCTCTTCATCAAGTTTCCGTGATATTTGGCATCAAGTCCCAGGGAAAACTTGACTTTCAGGGTCATGAACTGCTGCAAGGAATGCGCGTTCATTCGGAGGGACATAATGAATTCGCGCTCCATCCTCACATCCTTGCTGCTTGCCGCTTCGGCGCTGATGTCGCCTTGCATCGCTGCCGCCGCAGAAATCAACCTCTACACGACGAGAGAACCGGCTCTGATCGCACCTCTTCTGGAAGCGTTCACCAAATCGACCGGAACGAAGGTCAATACCATTTTCCTGAAGGACGGCCTGGCAGAGCGTGTCGCCTCCGAGGGCGCCAGCTCGCCGGCTGACATCCTGATGACGGTCGATGCGGGCAACCTTGTCGATCTGGTCGACAAAGGCGTAACGCAACCGGTGGAATCGTCTGTTCTGAACTCGGCTATCCCGGAACAGCTGCGTGATGCCAAGGGCAACTGGTTTGCACTTTCGATGCGCGCGCGCGTGCTCTACGCGGCCAAGGATATCGACATCAGCACGTTCAACTACGAGGAGCTCGCCGATCCCAAGTGGAAGGGCAAGATCTGCATACGCTCGGGTCAGCACCCCTATAATACGGCGCTGTTTGCTGACTACATCGCTCATTACGGCGCGGAAGAAACCGAGAAATGGCTGACAGGTGTCAAGGCCAATCTCGCCCGTAAGGCAGCCGGCGGCGATCGCGATGCGGCCAAGGACATCCTCGGCGGCATTTGCGATATCGGTATCGCCAACTCCTATTATGTCGGCCTGATGCGGTCCGGCAAGGGTGGTGAAGAGCAGGTCAAATGGGGCGACGGCATCAAGGTCGTCCTGCCGACTTTCAAGAACGGCGGGACGCAGGTGAATATCAGCGGCGCGGCCATCGCCAAGCATTCACCAAACAAGGCTGAAGCCGTCAAACTTCTCGAATATCTCGTCTCCGACGAAGCGCAGAAAATCTATGCCGAGGGCAATTACGAATATCCCGTGAAGGCGGGGGTCGCGGCCGATCCGATCATCGCATCCTTCGGCGAACTAAAGATCGACAGCAAGCCCCTGTCCGAAATCGTCAGCCATCGCAAGCAGGCGAGTGAACTCGTGGACAAGGTCGGCTTCGACAACTAAGGAAAGGGAAGGCGCCGCTGACAGGCGCCTTCCTCCCCGAGAACGGATCGAATGATGTTTTCCAGCCCGGCGCCCGCCCGCTCTGCAAAGCGCCCTGGCAGGGTATGGCTGACGATTGCTGCCACTATCGCCCTCATCGCCATTCTGCCAATCGGGGGATTGATTCTGGAAGCTTCGAAGGGGTCGGCGGGTCTTTGGGGGCATCTTTTCTCGACCATCCTTCCGGTGGCGCTTCTCGACACCGTCATTCTGCTTGCGGGGGTCGGCGTCATCACTGCCGTGGTTGGCACGACGACGGCATGGCTGGTGACCGCCTATGATTTTCCCGGCAGGCATGCGCTGGAATGGATGCTGCTTCTGCCGCTTGCCGTTCCGACCTACATCGTCGCCTATGCCTATCTGGACATAATGCATCCAATCGGTCCGGTGCAGGATGCCGTGCGGTGGTTGCTTGGATACGAGACCCCGCGCCAGTTTCGCCTTCCGGACGTCCGTTCCATGGCCGGCTGCATCCTGCTTCTCGGAATCGTTCTCTACCCCTATGTCTACATCCCCACCCGCGCGATGTTCCTCACCCAATCCGGTAATCTCGTCGATGCGGCACGCACTCTCGGCACAACTCGCCGCGCGGTCTTCTGGCGGGTCGCCCTGCCGCTCGCGCGCCCGGCTGTTGCCGTGGGTATCAGCCTTGCCCTGATGGAAACGTTGAACGATATCGGCGCGGCCGAATTCCTCGGCGTCCGGACGATCACCGTTTCAATCTACACGACATGGATCACCCGCTCCGATTTATCGGGCGCGTCGCAGATCGCTCTTGCCCTTCTTCTGATCGTCGTCGCGATTGTTGCGCTGGAGCGATGGGCGCGGCGCAAGCAGCGCTACGCGATCGATGTACGCCGGATGCGGAATTTCCAACCGCGGCGGGTACCCCTGGGAAAAGGCATACTGCTGTTTCTCGGCGGTCTTCTGCCGGTCATCCTAGGCTTCGCCGCGCCCGCGCTCTATCTCTTGATCGAAGCGGCAAAACGCTACCGGTTCGCCGGCATATCTCCTCGCATCATCGACGAGGCCGTAAATACGCTCGTTATCGCTACCCTCGCGACAGTGGCAACCGTCATTCTTGGCCTTCTCGCCGCCTACGCCACCCGCCTGCGCCCGGGCCAGCCGTCCTCTTGGCTCCTGCGCTGTTCCACGATGGGCTATGCGGCTCCCGGCACCGTGGTCGCCATCGGCGTGCTGATCATCCTTGGCGGGCTCGATCAGTTTATCGACCGCACGGTACTTTCCCTGTTTGATGTGTCCACCGGTCTGCTTCTGATGGGATCGGGTGCTGCCGTCATATATGCGCTCGTCGTGCGGTTTCTGGCGATCTCCGCCGGCGGCATAGAAGCCGGTCTCTCGCGCATTTCCCCGTCGCTTGATCATGCGTCGCGTTCGCTGGGGCAATCCACCGCAGGCACTTTGCGCTACGTGCATTTGCCGCTCTCGAAGGCGGCAATCTCGGCTGCCGCGCTACTGGTCTTCGTCGATTGTGTGAAGGAGCTGCCGGCGACGCTCCTCCTGCGGCCACTCAATGTCGAGACATTCGCAACTCACCTTTATGGAGAGGCTGCCAGAGGCACCTATGAGGAAGCCTCGATTGCAGCTCTTGCCATTGTGCTGATCGGCATCCTGCCGGCCATCTTGCTCTCGCGAATCGGACGTATCCGCTAGCAGGCCGACCACGACCTTCAGAGCTCAGATGGAAAATTGCGCACCCTCTCCGGGGGCTCATCGCCGTGAGCAGATACGAAGTGATGGCTAAGCAAAGCGGTTATTTCGGAACTACGGTCAGTCCGCGTCCAAGGGCGGCGAAGGCTCCTGAGAAAAGGTACGAGTGCGATTTCGGAGAGACAAAGGGAATAGTGGAGGGGCGGGATCAGAAATCGCCGTCGCCGGCTTGACGGCTCGCCCCGTTTGCGAAATGCTAAGATGTCAGACCAATTCCGCGACTGCCTAGAAGAAATATGGGGAACCATGAAGGCAAATCGTAGCGACAGGCCGGTGATACGGCCGCTTCCCGTCATGGACCGCGCGCGTCAGGTGACCGACGCGCTGGCGGATTATGTGGAGGAAGCGCGGCTGCAGGCGGGTGACCGGCTGCCGGCCGAACGTGAGCTGATGGCGGCGCTTGCCGTCGGGCGTTCGACCATTCGCGAAGCGATCAGGCATTTCCAGGCGCTCGGTGTCATCGAGACGCGCAAGGGCAGCGGCACCTATCTGTTGAAGCCCGTTTCCAGGGCGACGATCCATATGCCGCTGTCTTTCGATGCGGTGCATCTGCGCGACGCGCTCCTGCAGACGCTGGAGGTCCGCCGCGGCATCGAATGCGAGGCGGGCATGGTCGCGGCCAGGCGGCGCACCGAGAAGGATCTCGTCGTCATCGAGGAGAAGCTCAACGAGATGGAGCGGGTGCACCTGGAGAAGGGCACCTCCGGACCGGAGGATCTCGCCTTCCATCTCGCCGTCTACGACGCCACCCATAATCCGCTGTTTCGCCAGCTGCTCGAGCAGATGCGCGAAACCTTCGAGCGCTTCTGGGAGCATCCGTTCGATCGGCAGGATTTCGCCCGCCGGTCCTTTCCCTTTCACCGCACGCTTTTCAACGCGATCGCTGCGCGGGATGCCGAGGCGGCGCGGGCGGAAACATTGAAAATTCTCGACATCGTCGAGGAAGACATCAAGGAAATGTCCAAATGAGCAACGGCGCAGATCCGTTCGATCTTGCTTCCCTCATCACCGCTCACGACGACGGCAACTTCGCCGACGCCGTCGTGCCGCCGATTTTCCAGACCTCGCTTTTCACCTTTTCCGATTACGACGAGATGATTGCCGCCTATCGCGGCGAGAAGGTGCGGCCGACCTATACGCGCGGGCTCAACCCGACGGTGCGCGCTTTCGAGGAAATGCTGGCCAAGCTCGAGGGTGCGGAGGATGCACTCGGTTTTGCGAGCGGCATGGCGGCGATCTCCTCGGCGGTGCTGAGCTTCGTCGAGCCCGGTGACCGCATCGTCGCCGTCAAGCATGTCTATCCCGATGCCTTCCGTCTGTTCGGCACTATCCTGAAGCGGATGAAGATCGAGGTGACCTATGTCGACGGGCGCGACGAAGAGGCCGTCGCGAAGGCGCTGCCCGGCGCCAAGGTTCTGTACCTGGAAAGCCCGACGAGCTGGGTGATGGAAGCGCATGATGTCGGGGCGCTCGCGGCGTTGGCCAGGCATCATGGAGTCGTGTCGATGATCGATAACAGCTGGGCGAGCCCCTTCTTTCAGCGGCCGCTGACGCTCGGCGTCGACCTCGTTATCCATTCCGCCTCGAAATATCTCGGCGGTCACAGCGATGTGGTGGCGGGCGTCATCGCCGGCTCGAAGACAATGGTCTCCCGTGTCAAGGCCGAGGCCTATCCCTATCTCGGCGGCAAGCTTTCGCCCTTCGACGCATGGTTGCTGATCCGCGGGCTGCGGACGCTGCCGCTGCGCATGAAGGCGCATGAGGCGTCCGCACTTGAAATCGCCAGGCGCCTGCAGAAGCTCGAGGTGGTGGA
Source organism: Rhizobium sp. MHM7A (assembly GCF_005862215.1). Classification (NCBI taxonomy): domain Bacteria; kingdom Pseudomonadati; phylum Pseudomonadota; class Alphaproteobacteria; order Hyphomicrobiales; family Rhizobiaceae; genus Rhizobium; species Rhizobium sp. MHM7A. Next base: position 193,785 of record NZ_VCHT01000011.1, on the reverse strand, counting down.
GGCGGTCTGTCATCCAGGCCTCGCCAATCGTCTGCCGGCCGGGCTCAACGGCACCTCGGGCCTGTTCTCGTTCATCTTCCGCGACGGCGTCGATATCCGCGCCTTTGCCGACCGTCTCAAGCTGTTCAAACTGGGTGTAAGCTGGGGTGGACATGAAAGCCTGATCGTACCGGGCGAGGTGGTGCTTCAGCAGAAGGCACAGCCGAATTCCGCGCAAACCTTCGGCATTCACCCGCGATCCGTACGCCTCCATGTCGGCCTCGAAGGAACCGAGGCCTTGTGGAGGGACATCGAGGAGGCGCTCGCCGCCTCACAATCCTGAAACCCGAGAGACCTAAAAGGGGGAACTGAGCATGAAAAAACTAATAATCTCGACGCTCTTCGCTTCGATGATGGCAGGTACCGCGCTCGCTGATACGACGCTGAAGCTTGTCGAAGTCATCACCAGCCCGGAGCGGACCGAAACGCTGAAATCGATCGTCGGCAAGTTCGAGGCGGCCAATCCCGGCACCAAGGTCGACATCATCTCGCTGCCCTGGAACGAAGCCTTCCAAAAGTTCGCGACCATGGTGTCGGCCGGCGACGTGCCCGATGTGATGGAGATGCCGGATACCTGGCTGTCGCTCTATGCCAATAACGGCATGCTGGAAAGCCTCGAGCCCTATCTCGAAAAATGGGAACACACCAAGGAACTGACGCCGCGTGCGCTCGAACTCGGCCGCGACGTCAAGAACACCGCCTATATGCTGCCCTACGGCTTCTATTTGAGGGCGATGTTCTACAACAAGAAGCTGCTTGCGGAGGCTGGTGTCGACGCGCCGCCGAAGACGCTTGAGGAGTTTGCCGCCGCTTCGGAAAAGGTCTCCAAGCTACCGGGCAAATACGGCTACTGCATGCGCGGCGGCCCGGGCGGCCTCAACGGCTGGATGATCTTTGCCGCCACGATGGCCGGCGACAACAAGTATTTCAAGGAAGACGGCACCTCGACTATGAACAGCGAAGGCTGGGCGAAGGGTATCGAGTGGATGGTCGATCTCTACAAGAAGGGCTATGCGCCCAAGGACAGCGTCAACTGGGGCTTCAACGAAGTCGTCGCCGGCTTCTATTCGGGCACCTGCGCCTTCCTCGACCAGGATCCCGATGCGCTGATCGCGATCGCCGAGCGTATGAAGAAGGAGGATTTTGGTGTCGCGCCGCTGCCCAAGGGTCCTGACGGCAAGTCGTTCCCGACCATCGGCTACGGCGGCTGGTCGATGTTTTCAACGAGCCAGAACAAGGACCTTTCCTGGAAGCTGATAGCCACGCTCGAAGGGCCGGAAGGCAATCTTGAGTGGAACAAGCGCATCGGCGCCCTGCCGGCCTATACGTCCGCGGAGAAGGATCCCTTCTATGCCGGTGATCAGTTCAAAGGCTGGTTCGAGGAGCTGGCGGACCCGAACACGGTGCCGACGGTCATGCCGACCTATCTGGAAGAGTTCGCCTTCTTCAAGGATTCGCTGGCGATCAAGACTTCGCAGCAGGCCCTGCTCGGCGACATCTCGGCCAAGGATCTGGCCGACCAGTGGGCGGAGTACCTGACCAAGGCGCAGCAGAAGTTCCTGAGCAAGAAGTGAAGATAGAAGGGGCTTCGAGATTCGAGCCCCCTAATCCGCCTGCCGGCACCTTCTCCCCGCTGGGGCGAAGAGACTCGTGGCGGCGCCTCATTGCTCTTCTCCCCGGCGGGGAGAAGGGCCCCGAAGGGTCGGATGAGGGGCCGCCTACGCATTCGAAGCCTTGATCTACATTTGGAAACTGCAATCCGATGACCATTTCCGCCGATACGCTCGACATGCGTCGCGACCGCAGGCCGTGGCTGCGTCGCCTTGCCGATGCTTCGGAGCCTTATCTCTATAGCGCACCCTCGCTGATCCTGATCGTCGCTGTCATGCTGGTGCCGCTGACGCTCGGACTGTCCTACGCCTTCCGCGATATCCAGCTGCTCAATCCTTTTTCCGGCGGTTTCGTCGGGCTCGAACATTTTCGCGAGCTTTCAAGCGATCCTGCCTTCTACGGAGCGCTCAGGAATACGCTCTGGTGGACCGGCGCCTCGGTCGCTCTGCAATTCGTCTTCGGGCTGATCCTGGCGCTGCTGCTCGACAAGCCATTCCCGGGGCGGGCGATCGCGCAGGCATTGGTCTTCCTGCCCTGGGCCGTGCCCTCATTTCTCGCCGGGCTGAACTGGGCCTGGCTGTTCAATCCGGTGATCGGGCCGATCCCGCACTGGCTTTTCGGGCTCGGGCTGATGCATGAGCCGGGCAACATCCTTTCCGATCCAAATTATGCGATGTGGGGCCCGATCGTCGCCAATGTCTGGTGGGGAATCCCCTTCTTCGCCATCACGCTGCTTGCCGCCTTACAGGCGATCCCGCGTGATCTTTACGAGGCGGCGTCGATCGACGGCGCCGGCTGGTTCCAGCGCTTCCGCTCGATCACCCTGCCGTTTCTCGCGCCGACAATCGCCATCACCGTGCTCTTGCGCACCGTGTGGATCTCCAATTTCGCCGATCTGATCGTCGTCATGACCAATGGCGGTCCGGCCGACCGCACGCAGATCGTCGCGAGCTACATCTTCACGACCGCCTTCAAGCGGCTCGATTTCGGATACGCCTCAGCGATCGCGCTGGTGCTGCTCGCGCTGCTGCTTGCCTATTCGATGCTGATCATCCTGCTGCGGCAGACGCTGCTGAACAAGGATTGAGACATGAAACGATCCGTCATCCCCACGATCGCGCACCGTCTGGCGATCCTCTGCTATATCGCTTTCGCGCTCTTCCCGCTGTTCTGGCTGCTCAAGGTTTCGGTGACGCCGAACGATCTGCTTTATACCGAGGGCGTGCGCATGTGGCCGTCGCGCACGAGCTGGGATCATTATGCCTTCGTGCTGCAGCACAGCGCCTTCCCGACCTTCTTCAAGAACAGCCTGATCGTCTCGGCCTCGACAGCCGTGACAGTGACGATCTGCGCCTCGCTTTCCGGCTATGCGCTGTCGCGCTTCAATTTCCGGGCGAAATACTGGATCGTCGCGCTGATGCTGCTGACCCAGATGTTCCCACTCGTCATGCTGGTCGCGCCGATCTTCAAGATCCTCTCGCCCTTGCATCTGACCAACAGCCTGACCGGGCTCGTCATCGTCTATACCGCCTTCAACGTGCCCTTCGCCACCTTCCTGATGCAGTCCTTCTTCGACGGCATACCCAAGGACCTCGAAGAGGCGGCGATGATCGACGGCGCCACGCAGTTCACGGCCTTCCGCCAGATCATCCTGCCGCTGACGCTGCCGGGCATAGCCGCCACGCTCGGTTTCGTCTTCACCGCCGCCTGGAGCGAACTGCTCTTCGCACTGATGCTGATCAACGGCAATGACGCGGCGACCTTCCCTGTGGGGCTTCTCACCTTCGTTTCGAAATTCTCGGTGGATTTCGGACAGATGATGGCGGCGGGCGTCATGGCGCTCATACCGGCCGGACTCTTCTTCCTGCTCATCCAGCGTTATCTCGTCCAGGGCCTGACGGCCGGCGCGGTCAAGGGTTAAACAGAATGGCATCGATCGATATCCAGAATATCCGCAAAGCCTATGGCCACGTGCAGGTGCTGCACGGCGTCGACCTCGAAATCAGGGACGGCGAATTCGTCGTGCTCGTCGGCCCCTCCGGCTGCGGCAAGTCCACGCTTCTGCGCATGATCGCCGGACTGGAGGATGTCACATCAGGCGAGATCCGCATCGCCGGCAGCCGAGTGAACGAGCTGCATCCGAAGGACCGCGACATTGCCATGGTGTTCCAATCCTATGCGCTCTATCCGCACATGAATGTCGCCGGCAATATGAGCTATAGCCTGAGACTGCGGAAGACTACCAAAGAGAAAATCACGAGCGCCGTGGCGGCCGCCGCCGCCAAGCTCGGCCTCGACCCACTGCTGGAACGGCGGCCGAAGGCGCTTTCCGGCGGCCAGCGCCAGCGCGTCGCCATGGGCCGTGCCATCGTGCGCCAGCCAAAGGCCTTCCTGTTCGACGAGCCGCTCTCGAATCTGGATGCCCGGCTGCGCGAACAGATGCGCGCCGAGATCAAGAAGTTGCATGGCGAGCTGAAGGCGACCTCGATCTATGTCACCCATGACCAGATAGAGGCGATGACGCTGGCGGACCGGATCGTCGCCATGCATGGCGGCGTCGTCCAGCAGGTCGGCAGTCCGCTCGAGCTCTACGACCGCCCCGCCAATCTCTTTGTTGCCGGCTTCATCGGCTCGCCGGGGATGAACTTCCTGGAGGCCAGCTATACCGCCGGCGGCGTCAGGCTGCAGGACGGAACGATCGTGCCGCTGGCAAAGCCGCTGCCGCTATCAGACGGTGCGAAGGTGACGCTCGGCATCCGGCCGGAGCATGTGCTGATGACGAATGACGGAGCTGGCCTTGCCACGGATGTGGAACTCATAGAACCGACAGGCTTCGGCATCATCCTGCACCTTGCCCTGCACGGGCTGCCCTTCAAGATCTTCACGCTGGACCGCGATGCGTTGAAGGCGGGGCGGAAGGTCAATGTGGCCTTCCCCGCCGAATATCTGCATGTGTTCGACGGCGAGGGAAAGCGCGTCGGCTGAGCAGTCGAAACAGGATCCATTCCTCAGGCGTCCCTATCTCCTGGTTGTTTCCGCCGTAAAAGCACCTGGTGAGAAAAAAGATCGATCAGATTCAAGGGGATGAACGAGAGACTCGGAAAAGGCGTGAATCATTCTGGCTAAGCTCTTGAAATTTGATTCGTTTTGACTCGGAACCAATGGCAAACTGATTCGGTTGACTCGCACTGGTTGCGTCAGGAGCGCGTGCAAAATGGTTGGGCCGAGAGCGAATTGGAAGGGCTTTATCAAATTCGGGGAGGTGGCTTTCCCGGTGGCGCTCTACACCGCCGCCTCCACATCCGAGCGGATCGCGTTTCATACGCTGAACAGGAAGACCGGCAATCGGGTTCGCCGAGAATTCGTGGACGGCGAGACCGGCGATCCGGTCGAGCGCGAGGATCAGGTCAAGGGTTTTGAGATCGAGGACGGTCGCTACGTCGTGCTCGAGGCCGAAGAGGTCGCAGCCGCCATCCCCGAAAGCGACAAGACGCTGAAGGTGGAGGCGTTTATTCCTTGTGACGAGGTCGACGACGTCTATTTCGACAAGCCCTATTATCTGGCGCCTGACACGATGGGCGGCGACGCTTTCAAGCTCCTGAGGGATGGCATGAAGAAAGCCAAGGTCGCGGCCATTGCCAGGACGGTGCTGTTCCGGCGCCTGAGAACGCTCCTCATTCGCCCGCATGGCAAAGGGCTGGTCGGCTCCACCTTGAATTTCGACTATGAGGTCCGCTCCTCCGAGAAGGCTTTCGAGGAGATGCCGGATCTCAAGATTGAAGGCGAGATGTTGGAGCTCGCCAAGCACATCATCAACACCAAGAAGGGCAAGTTCGATCCGAAGCAATTCGACGACCGCTACGAAGCGGCCGTCGCTGAACTCGTGAAGGCCAAGATGGAAGGTCGCACCCTACCGAAGAAAAAGGCGGCGCCGGCTGCGAAGCCGAACGACCTCTTACAGGCACTGCGCGAAAGCGCCGGCATGGCGGCGCCAGCAAAGACGAAGCGCACGGCTGCAAATGCCAATGCTGGCAAGAGCAGGCAGAAGGTCGCGCGCGCATCGGCTCCGAAATCACGCAGCCCAAGCGGCGCTCACCAGCGCCGCGCCGGGTGATCGGAGGCTGTCTTGGCAATCCGGCCATACTGGAAAGGTTACCTGAAGCTATCGCTCGTCACCTGCCCGGTGCAGATGATGCCGGCCACGTCTGAAAACGAGAAGGTGCGCTTTCACACGCTCAATCGCGCGACCCAGAACCGCGTCATCAGCCATTATGTCGACGCCGTCACCGGCAAGGACGTGAAAGATGAAGACGAGGTGAAAGCCTATCAGCGCGGTGAGAACGAATATGTCATGCTCGAAGACGAGGAGCTGGAGAACGTTGCGCTTGAAAGTACAAAGACAATCGACATCGAGGTCTTTGCGCCGCGCAACAGCGTCGAATGGATCTGGCTCGACACGCCTTACTATCTTTCACCCGACGATCCGGTTGGCCAAGAGGCATTCTCGGTGATACGCGACGCCATGGCGGCTGAGGACATGGTTGGCATATCGCGGCTCGTGATTGCGCGCCGCGAGCGCGCCGTCATGCTGGAGCCACGCGGCAAGGGCATCGTCCTCTGGACTCTTCGCTACGGTGACGAGGTGCGCGACGCGGAGAGCTATTTTGAACGGGTGGACGACCAACCGGCGGACAGCCAAATGATGCCGCTGGTCCAGCAACTCATCAAGAAGCAGACGCAGCACTGGAACCCAAAGATGGCTTCCGACCCCGTGCAGGACAGGCTGCTCGACATCATCGAGGCAAAGAAGAAGCTGATGAAGAAGCCTGCCAAGACAAAACCCAAGGGCAAGGAAAAGGCAGAGCCGACACCCAGCAATGTCATCAATATCATGGACGCCCTGCGCAAATCCGTGGATGCCGAGAACCGGTCCGGCAGGCATTGAGCGATGACGAGACTACGCCGGCCCTCCGTCCCCCTCCTTCGCGACTCCAATGCCTCCATACAATCGCGACCTGTCCGTCGCCGTGATGCCGACCAGCCAAGCCTGCCGTTCGACGCAATGCCGTCCAGAGTGGAGCCCTGCCTGGCGCTGCTCAAGCAAACGGTGCCGCACGGTCCCGATTGGCTTTATGAGGTGAAGTGGGACGGCTACCGATTGGCGATCCACATCGAGCCGAAGAGTATTCGCATCCTCACCCGCGGCGGCCATGACTGGACCCATCGATTTCCAACGATTGGCGCAGGTGCAAGAGAACTCGGTGTATCGACCTGCATTCTCGACGGAGAAGCCATCGTTCTAAATGAAGAGGGTCGCTCCGACTTTGGAGCGTTGCAGCGCTCGCTCGGCGGCAGGGGCGGCAAGCGGGTCTCAACCGAATCTATCTTTTGCGCCTTCGATCTATTGTACCTCGATGGTCACGACCTGACGCGCACGGAACTGTCGGTGCGCCGTCATCTTCTGGAGGACCTGATCCCCGAGACCGACGACGCTGCCATTCGGTTCTCGCAAGAACTCGATCTCGGCAGCGAGGAACTGCTTGAGCACGCATGCCAGCTTGGCCTGGAAGGCATCATCGCCAAGCGTAGGGACAGCCCTTATCGAAGTGGTCGCCTCGGGGATTGGCAGAAGATCAAGTGCGTTCAGAGCGCCAGTTTCATGATCGTCGGTTACGAGGAATCCGTCAGCACCCGCGGTGGGCTCGGGAGTCTTTTGCTTGCGGGTCGAAAGGGTCACGACTGGATCTATGTCGGATCCGTCGGCACGGGCTTCAACCGAACGGAGGCGGAGTATCTGCGGAAGACGTTGAACAGCCTCCAGACGAAAAAGCCTGTTGTGCCGCTGAAAGGAAAGCGCCTTGTCTTTTCCCAGCCGACCCTCATCGCCGAAATCGAGTTTCGCGGCTGGACGCATGAGGGCAGCCTACGCCACCCCTCGTACAAGGGTCTCCGCGAGATCCAGGACAACGCCGCCGTCTTCGATATGACCCGGTGCGATTGAGATCCCGTAAACCCACCTGCACCCTGTCCCGCCATTGCAGTGTCACGCGGCATGCTTGCCGGTGCGGGCCAGCCTCTTGATGGCCTGCTCTAGGGGACGTTGCCCCTCACAATAGTCCTCCCAGGCTGTCGACTTCGATAGCAAGGCAGGCACGGTTCGCACCGTAAACCTTTTCGGGTCAAGGTCTGATTTCACCTGCGTCCAGGTTAGAGGCATTGATACGGTCGCCCCCGGCCGGGCTCGAGGGGAGAGCGGAGCGACGGCCGTCGCCATGCGATCGTTGCGCAAGTAATCGAGGAAAATGCGACCGCCCCGCAGGCTCTTCGTCATTTTGATGAGGTAGAGATCGGGGTTGTTTCGGGCCATCTGCTGGCAGACGTCATGCGCGAAGGCTTTTGCCTCCGGCCATGACAAGGGCTTGCGCTTGTTGACCGCAAGCGGCGTCACGACATGCAGGCCCTTACCGCCCGTCGTCTTGCAGAAGCTGATCAGTCCGAGGTCCTCCAGTCGATCGCGCATTTCGCGGGCAGCGGCGACAACCGTGGAAAAGGCAACGTCAGGCCCCGGATCGAGGTCGAATACCAGGCGACCAGGCACCTCCGGTTGACCGGGCTCACAGTTCCATGGATGGAGCTCCACCGCCGCGATCTGGGCGACGGCGGCAAGGCCTTCGATGCGATCGATCTGCAGGTATGGCTTCTTGTCGCCGAACACCTTGACAAGTTCGAGCAGGTTCGATTGTCCAGGCATCGCATGGCGCTGAAAGAACTGCTCGCCGCCAATTCCATCCGGGGCACGTATGATAGAGCAGGGCCTGCCCTTGATGTGGTCGATCATCCAGTCGCCAACTGCTTCGTAATAGCGGGCCAATTCTTCCTTCGTCACCGGTCCGCTGTCGTTCTCATCCGGCCACAACGGCTTGTCCGGGTTCGAAATGAGCACTCCCATGACATCGGCTTTCTGGCCCTTGCGACGCGCTGGTTTTTGTCTGGCCCTCGGAGTCGGCTCCGTAACCTCCGCTTTAGTGGGGCGCAGCGGTGGCTCAGCCTCGACTTCCTTGGCGGGCTTATCTTCGCGCAATCCCTTGAAAGCTGCCTGCCGGACGAGACCGTCCGCGGTCCAACCCTCGAATTCGATCTCGGCGACAAGCTCCGGCTTCACCCAGACGACCTCAACCTGCTTCTTCGGAGCCCCGTCGCCTGTGAAAGGCGATGTCGCCGTCTCCAGGGCTTTCAGTTTAGGAAGCAGCGTTTCGACCTTCTTGGCGCCGTAGCCGGTCCCGACACGGCCGACATAGACGAAATGATCATCGCTGAAGACGCCGACGAGAAGGGAACGAAATTTGCCGTTAGTCTTGGCATAGGCGCCGATGACCACCTCGTGCCCCGCCCGGCATTTCGATTTCCCCCAGCTTTCCGTTCGACCTGATTTATAAGCGGCGTCCGCCTGCTTTGACACTATGCCTTCCAGCGAGAGCTTGCATGCCGACCTGAGAACGGCGTCGCCGCCGCCTGTAAAATGTTCGACGTAGCGGATGCGAGGGTCGTCACCGGCGTCAGCGAGGAGCTCCTGCAATCGCGCCTTTCGCTTGATCAGGGGGTTGAGGCGCAGATCCGCGCCGCCGTCATAAAGCAGATCGAAGGCGAAGTAGACGAGGCTGCCGGTCCGGCCCTCCGACAGCGCGGCTTGAAGGGCGGCGAAGTCGGGCGCGCCGTGCTCATCGAGAGCGCATATTTCGCCGTCGAGAATGCAATCTGGAAGTGCGGACGCCGCTTCAGCGATTTCGGGGTACTTGGCCGTCCAGTCGAGACCTTTCCGGGTCTTCAGCGTCGCCTCTCCATCGAGCACGCGCATCTGGGTGCGGTATCCGTCGAATTTGATCTCATGGACCCAGGCGTCCCCAACGGGCGGCCGCTCCAGCTTCTCGCAAAGCTGCGGTGAGATGAAATCCGGAAGATCAACTGCTGTCGCCGTGCTGGCGCGCCGTCCGCCTTTCGCCTCCGACTGCCGCTCCTCGGCGGCCAGTCCGTGATTGCTGTCCCAGACGGCATCCGCCTGCACCTTGCCGCCTTCGACCATGAAGGGTTTTGGCTTGCGCCCCTTTCCGGCTGCGATCGTTTCCATGCTGCGGCCCGACGCCACCGAGGTGTCGTGTTCCTCGAGGATGGCAGCGCCGTTCTCCTCCACGGAAAACTCGTCATGATGCTTGATCAACAGCCAGTTGGTCCGCTTGCTGCGCTCGCGATCGTTGCGCATGCGCACCAGCACGAAGCTCCCCTGCAGGCGTTCGCCTACGAGCGTGAACTTGAAGTCGCCCTTGGCAAGCGCTTGCTCAGGGCTCTTCCGCCCCTCCGGCTCCCAGTAGCCGCGATCCCAGAGCATGACCGTGCCGCCACCATACTGACCTTTCGGAATCGTGCCTTCGAAGTCGCCATAATCGAGCGGATGATCCTCGACCTCGACTGCCAGGCGCTTGTCGTGCGGATCGAGCGATGGACCTTTGGTGACAGCCCAGCTCTTGAACACGCCGTCGAGCTCGAGCCGCAGGTCGTAGTGCAGACGTGTCGCATCGTGCTTCTGGATGACAAAGCGGCGGCGGTTGCTCTTTTTGACGCGTTGCTCACCGCTGGGCTCAGCAGTCTGCTGAAAATCGCGTTTTGATCGGTAGCTCGATAGACTGTCGCTGGCCATGACTGTTCCCGGACATTCGATCCACAAACGAAATTGCGGTCATCGTTGTTCCAACGCCGGGCGACCGGCCGGATCCCTGAAAGGGAAGGGGAACGGTCATAAATTCAAATCGATCCGGCGGCATTCATCATTTTGGGCTGCCAGGACAGCAACTACCTGTCCCCGCGCCAATTGTATGATCACGTATCTAACCACTGCTAAGCCACATTTTGTAACAGAACAGACCCCGATCGGAAACATATGTGATACTTCGACCGCCTAGCACTCCGCTCGCGAGACAGTCGCAGAACGACACGCGAAGGAGTCTGTCCATGATCGATATTGCCAAGTTTTCCACGTCGCGCCCGCTGCTAGGGCGCGCGATCGCCATTGCGGTCGGATCGCTGATAACCGTTTCTTACGTGCAGTCCGCACGCGCAGAAGAAAGCGGTGTGACGACCGCCCAAGCAAGACCGGCGTCGGACGAGAGCATCCGCCCCTTTCGAATCCACGTCGACCAGAGCCAGCTTGATGATCTCAAGCGACGCATAGCAGAAACACGTTGGCCTGATAAGGAGACTGTCGGCGACATCTCGCAAGGCATCCAGTTGGCTCGTGTCGAGGACCTTGTTCGCTATTGGGGGACGGATTACGACTGGCGCAAAGCCGAAGAACAGCTGAATGCCTTGCCCCAGTTCGTCACGACGATTGACGGCGTCGACATTCATTTCATTCACGTTCGCTCTCGCCATCCGAACGCTCTCCCGGTCATCTTGACGCATGGCTGGCCGGGATCGATCTTCGAGTTCATCAAGACGATCGGGCCTCTCACCGATCCCACGGCCTATGGTGGCAAGCCGGAAGACGCCTTCGATGTGATCATTCCTTCAATTCCCGGTTACGGCTTTTCCGGCCGACCGACAGATCAGGGATGGGGACCTGACCGCGTTGCCCGGGCCTGGGACGTCCTGGTGAAGCGCCTGGGTTACACACATTACGTTTCGCAGGGTGGCGACCACGGCTCGGTGATCTCAGATGCCTTGGCACGGCAAGCACCGGAAGGCTTGCTGGCGATCCACCTGAACATGCCGGCAACCGTCCCGGGCGCTCTCATGCGGGCGATCAACAGTGGCGACGCGGCGCCCGCCGGACTCTCCCCGGCGGAAAAAGGAGCTTACGATTCTCTGAGCGCCTTTTTCGGCCGCAACGCCGCCTACGGCGCTATGATGGTCACGCGGCCGCAGACTATCGGCTACTCGCTCTCGGATTCACCGTCCGGCTTGGCCTCATGGATTTATGAAAAGTTCGTCCAATGGAGCGACAGTGACGGCGTTCCTGAACGCATACTGACCAGAGACGAAATGCTGAACGATATCACTCTCTACTGGTTGACCAATACCGGCGCGTCGTCGTCGCGCTTCTACTGGGAAAACAACAACAATAACTTCAGCTCCGACGCCCAGAAGACGAAGGATATCAAAATCCCGGTCGGCATCACGGTTTTTCCAAAAGAGATCTATAAAGCGCCGGAGAGCTGGAGCCGACAGGCTTATCCTTCCCTCGTTTACTACCATCAGGTGGAGCGCGGCGGACATTTTGCTGCTTGGGAGCAACCCCAACTCTTTGCGGAAGAATTGCGGGCTGCTTTCAAATCGGTTCGCTAACGTCGCTTTTGAGCTGGCGCGGCTCCTTCCGGGGCCGCGGGGGTATCTCGAACTCCGCGTCGGACGTGACCTCCGGAGACTCCGGCTCTAGCGAAGTGCAGCGACACGCGTGGGTCGCATCGGACGGTTGGTGGCCTGCGCCTGCCAGGGACCCACGACTGCCGGCATGCCGGCTTCGACGCACGCGGCCAGGAAAGCCTCCCGTGCAATCAACGGCGCAATAACCCGGTTAAGGGCGCCGCGACAGGTCTTGACGGCGCGCTTGTGGCGCTCCCCATGGCCCAATGGCCATTCATTTTCCAGGAAATCCAAGGCGTCATAGACGCCCGTAAAAGTTCGTTCCAGGCCGCACTGCAGCCGGACCGTCACTGGACGAGTCCAGAGCACATCATTCAGCGGCATTTTCTTCCTCCTTTCGATGCCAGCGTGATCCCGCAAAAATATTGGAAACGGCCTTCGGTTGTTCAAGACCGCAGCGATATCACCTAAATGGCGTATGTCGGACGCTGACTACAGACAAATTCCGCCTGCCGCTGTCGGATGCGTGAGAAAGAGCGCAACAGCTCCTCGGCTGGACTTGCCCGGGCCAGCCAGATCAACCCGTCTCCCTCAACAAAACGGCTGTCGTGCTGGAATGATTCGCCGAGCTGAAAAATCTTTTGCCGCTTCGCCCGGGAGGGCTATATCCTCGAGTGATCTCAATGGACTGGATTGAAATGACTGACACTGTTCTCGACCGCTTTCTCCGTTATATCGTGATCGACACCCAATCCGATCCCTCCTCATCGACGCAGCCTACCACCGAGAAGCAGAAGGATCTCGGACGGCAGCTGGTGGACGAACTGCTGGAAATGGGCCTTTCCGATGCGCATCTCGATGAACACGGCTATGTCTATGCCACCATTCCGGCCAATAGCGGCAAGGCGGTGCCGGTCATCTGTTTCTGCTCCCATATGGATACGGCGCCCGATTTCACCGGCACCGATGTCAAGCCGCAGATCGTCCGGAATTATGCCGGCGGCGATATCAGGCTTAGTGGCGATTCGGGTCGGGTGATCCGTGTCGCCGAGCATCCGGAGCTGAACAACCAGATCGGCAACGACATCGTCACGACCGATGGAACGACATTGCTCGGCGCCGATGACAAGGCGGGACTGGCAGAAATCATGACCGCGGCCCAGATTCTTGTCGACAATCCCGATATCCGCCACGGAACGATCAAGATACTGTTTACGCCCGACGAGGAAGTCGGTCGCGGCGTCAACAAGGTCGACCTGGTCAAACTCGGAGCGGACTTCGCCTATACGATGGATGGCGAGACGGCGGGCCACATTGAGGACGAAACCTTTTCGGCGGACGGCGTCGAGATCAGCATAACAGGCGTGGCGATCCATCCCGGTTTTGCCAAGGACCGTATGGAAAATGCCATCAAGATCGCCGGCGCCATCATCGACCGGCTGCCGAAGGACCTGGCGCCGGAGACGACTGAAGGCAAGCAGGGCTTTATCCATCCAGTCGGCGTGACCGGCTCGATGGAAAAGGCGTCGCTGAGCTTCATCATCCGCGATTTCACCGACGAGGGGTTGGCGGAAAAGGAGGCCTTGCTCGAAGCGATGGTGAAGGAGGTCATGGCCGGCTATCCCGGCTCGACCTATCATTTTGAGGTGACGGAACAATATCGCAACATGAAGACGGTGCTCGACCGCCATCCGGAGATTGTCGCTAACGCGCTTGAAGCCGTGCGCCGTGCCGGCATGACGCCGGTGCGCGGCAGCATTCGCGGCGGCACCGACGGCTCGCGCCTCTCCTTCATGGGGCTGCCGTGCCCGAACATTTTCGCCGGCGGCCATGCCTTCCACTCGCCGCTCGAATGGGTGAGCCGACAGGATATGGAAAAGGCCGTTCAAACGATCGTAGAACTTGCGAAGGTCTGGGAAGAGCGCGCTTAAGACGCTCTTCCTCACTGAACGACATGTCAGCCGCCATTTGCCGGAATGTCCCCGCGCAACATGACGCTGTCATAGGCGGGGCGGGGGGTCGGAATCGCGATCCGCATTCCCGGCTCGGGTCCGGCCGAAGGTTCCGGCGCGGTTACCGGCGCCGTTATCTGCATCGGTGCCGTGCTCGCCGTGGCCATGGGATCGGGAGCCGGCAGGGGAACGGGGACGGCCGAGGGTATCAGAGCCTCGAATTGCGGCGGCAGCATGCTCTCGCCGGGCACATAATTCATCGCCACCTCATAGGAAGGCAGCGGCGGCGGCGTTTGAAGCGTGCCGTTGGAGTCGCGCTTTTCGTAGAAGGCGTTGCCGCCGGCGACCGTCACATAATGCATGTTGTTGTAGGGGAATTTCAGCCCTTCGGTGTGAAAGAACATCGCATCCTTCACCGCGGGATGGCGCGCGCCCTTCAGGAGGATCGCATCGGCGGCGGTGGCAAGCTGCGGTTCGGCCTGCGGCTTGACTTCGCGCGTCATTACGCCGGGCGCAAACTGCTTCTCCTGGGCGACAACGCCACAGATCGACGGCGGGTAGGCGCCTGAAGTCAGCCTGTTCATGACGACGGTGCCGACGGCGAGATAACCGTCTTCGTCGGAATGCTGTGATTCGAAATACATCGCGCGCTTCAGGCAGTCGCGATCCTTGGCGGTATAATTGAAAGTCACTTTCGCCGGTTGAACCTGCGTCGTCTTGGTTTTTGCCGCCGTCGTCGCCGGCTTTGGTGTTGTGGTGCAGCCTGCAGCCGCCAGTCCTACGAATAAAATCCCGACCAGGGATTTTCCAAAGGAAATCTCCGCCCTCAACGCCAGGTGCCTCCTATTGGATTAGTCCAGCCCTTTATGATTAACGCGAAAAGTTTTACCCGGCATGTTACAAGAATACAAACAACCTGCGATCACAAAAAGCCCCGGGGACTCTCGCCATATGCGATTCCTGCGATGATCCCCGCTGCCACCCGCCGCATTATCCCTCAGGTTTGAGGGATCGCAGACAATTCAAGCTGTTACTGCGCGATGTGCGCGCCGGAAAGGCACGTGTGGCGTACTTCACATCAGCTGTGAAAGAGCTTCCAGCGGGTCGGCTTGAAGGCGACTCGATTGCGGTCGAGCCGGTCAGCCTCGCTCGGCGGTAGCTCGATTTCGATATGCGGGCGGTCATTGCCGATATCGAGCTCGATATGGCGCGTACCGGCCACGCGCCGGCTGGAAACGCGCTGACCGGCAATGCAGTTTTCGGCTGATTCGCAGAGCCTGACATCATGCGGGCGGAAGTAGAGCTGCGCCGGTCCATCCGGCTCGCCAGCGGCATTGAGGCCGAGCGAGCGACCTTCGAAGAGGATGTCGCCGCCTGATATATCGACCTGCAGGCAGTTCGATTGACCGATGAAGCCGAAGACGAAGGGCGAGTTCGGATTGTCGTAGACTTCATCGGGTGTTCCGACCTGTTCGATCGCCCCCTGGCTCATGACGACGACCCGGTCGGCAAGCTCAAGCGCCTCGTCCTGGTCGTGGGTGACGAAAACGGTGGTGTGGCCGGTGCGGTCGTGGATCTCGCGCAGCCATTTGCGCAGGTCCTTGCGCACCTGGGCATCGAGCGCACCGAAGGGTTCGTCGAGCAGAAGCACGTTCGGCTCGACGGCCATGGCGCGGGCGAGCGCCACGCGCTGGCGCTGGCCGCCGGAAAGCTGGGCGGGATATCGTTTTTCGAGACCTGATAGCTGGACGAGTTCGAGCAGTTCCAGCGCCCGCCGACGGATGTCTGCTTTCGCTGGACGCCTCGCGCCCTTTCTAACTCTCAGGCCGAAGGAGACGTTGTCGAGCACCGTCATGTAGCGGAAGAGAGCATAATGCTGGAAGACGAAACCGATATTGCGTTGCTGTACTGATTTCTTAGAGGCATCCTCGTCGCCGAAGAAAATCTGCCCTTCGGTCGGGCTTTCCAAGCCGGCGATCAGGCGCAGCAATGTCGTCTTGCCTGAGCCCGAAGGGCCGAGCAGTGCGATCAGCTCGCCCGAGCGGATGTCGAGCGAGACCTCGTGCAGCGCCGGAAAACGATCGAATTCCTTGCGGATGTTTTGAACGCGTACTTCCATTCCAATTCCTTCAGTGCCGCCGGCTGGCGGAGATTTCGGCGCTGTAGCGCATTTCCAGCAGTGTCTTCAAAACAAGAGTCACGAGGGCGAGCAAGGCCAAAAGCGTGGCGACGGCGAAAGCGCCGGTGAAATTATATTCGTTGTAGAGAATTTCCACCTGCAGCGGCATGGTATTCGTCTGGCCGCGAATATGGCCGGAGACGACCGACACGGCGCCGAATTCACCCATGGCGCGGGCGTTGCAGAGCAGCACGCCGTAGAGCAGACCCCACTTGATGTTCGGCAGCGTCACGTACCAGAAGGTTTGCCAGCCGCTGGCGCCGAGCGACAGGGCGGCCTCCTCGTCGGCGGTTCCCTGTTCCTGCATTAATGGGATCAACTCGCGGGCGACGAAGGGGAAGGTGACGAACATGGTGGCGAGCACCAACCCCGGCACGGCGAACAGGATCTTGATGTCATAGGCACTGAGCCATTGGCCGAGCCAGGTATTGGCGCCGAATAGAAGCACGAAAACCAGACCCGATATGACCGGTGAAACCGAGAAAGGCAGGTCGATCAGCGTCGTCAGAAAGGCCTTGCCCTTGAACTCGAACTTGGCGATCGCCCATGCAGCGGCGACCCCGAAGGCGAGGTTGAGCGGCACGCTAATGCCGGCGACGATCAGTGTCAGGCGGATCGCCGAGAAGGTTTCGGCATCGATCAGCGCTTCGAGAAACGGGCCGGCGCCCTTGCGGAAAGCCTCGACGAAGACGGCGGCGAGCGGCAGCAGCAGGATCAGCAGCAGGAAGACGAGCGAAACGGCGATCAGGCTGTAGCGCGCGATCCGGTTTTCGGTCGTCACCGAACGCAGCTTTGCCGGTTGGACGGTCGCATCAAGCGCCATAGCCGTACCTCCGCCTGCTCCAGCTCTGAATGAGGTTGATGACCAGCAGCATGGCGAAGGAGATGATCAGCATGATCGCTGCAATGCCGGTCGCCGCCGCATAATTATATTCTTCGAGTTTGATGACGATCAGCAGCGGGGCGATCTCCGATTTGAACGGCAGGTTGCCGGCGATGAAGATGACCGAGCCGTATTCGCCGACGCCGCGGGCAAAGGCGAGCGCAAAGCCGGTGAGCACGGCCGGCGCCAGTCCCGGCAGCAGCACGCGGAAAATCGTCTGTAGGCGGTTGGCGCCGAGCGTTGCCGCAGCCTCTTCCACCTCCTTGTCGATTTCCTCCATGACCGGCTGCACGGTGCGCACCACGAAGGGAAGGCCGACGAAGATCAGCGCCACGACGATGCCGGCCGGAGTAAAGGCTATCTTGATGCCAAGCGGCGTCAGGAACTGGCCTATCCAGCCGTTCGGCGCATAGAGCGTCGTCAGCGCGATGCCCGCAACGGCGGTCGGCAGCGCGAAAGGCAGATCGACCATGGCGTCGATGATGCGCTTGCCGGGGAACCGGTAACGCACAAGCACCCAGGCGAGGATGATGCCGAAGACGGCATTGACAATAGCGGCGATGAAGGCGCTGCCGAAGCTGATGCGCAGCGCGTTCAAAGTGCGCGGATCGACCGCGATCGACCAGAATTTCTCCCAGCCGAGCGCGCTCGACCGGACGGCGAGGCCCGAGAGCGGGATGAGGATCAGAAGGGTGAGCCAGGTCAATGTAAGGCCGAGCGCCATTCCGAAACCCGGAATGACGCTCGGCCGTTTGAACCGCCACCGCGTGGGGCTATGTGCTTTCATGAAGTCTATTATTGTGCCGGCTTGTAGATTTGGTCAAATACGCCGCCATCCCCGAAGAATTTCGGCTGCGCCTCTTTCCAGCCGCCGAAATCGTCGATGGTGGCAAGCGTCAGCTTCGGGAAGCGGGCAATGTCGGCCGGATCGGCGGCTTCAGGCTTGATCGGCCGGTAATAATGCTTGGCGGCGATCTTCTGGCCTTCATCGGAATAGAGGTAGTTGAGATAGGCTTCGGCGACCTTGCGCGTGCCCTTCTTGTCGACATTGCCGTCAACGACGGCGACCGGCGGGTCGGCACGGATGGAGAAGGTCGGCGTCACGATCTCGAACTGGTCGGGGCCGAGCTCTTCGAGCGAGAGATAAGCTTCGTTTTCCCAGGCGAGCAGCACGTCCCCGAGGCCGCGCTGGACGAAAGTGGTCGTGGCGCCGCGTGCACCGGTATCGAGAACCGGAACGTGCTGCAGCAGCTTGCCGACATAGTCCTGCGCCTTGGCATCATCACCGCCATTCGCCTGCTTGGCCCATGCCCAGGCGGCAAGAAAATTCCAACGGGCGCCGCCCGAGGTTTTCGGATTGGGCGTGATGACCTGCACGTCATCCTTGATCAGGTCGCCCCAATCTTTGATGCCCTTCGGGTTGCCTTTGCGGACGAGGAAAACAATCGTCGAGGTGTAGGGCGTCGAATTGTTCGGGAGCTTGCTCTTCCAATCGGCCGGAATCTTGCCGGTTGCCTTGGCGATGGCGTCGATATCGCCTTCAAGGGCAAGCGTGACGACATCCGCGTCGAGGCCGTCGATGACAGAACGCGCCTGGGCGCCGGAGCCGCCATGAGAGGCTTTGATCGTAACGGTTTCACCAGTGTCCTTCTGCCACTTGGCGGCAAAGGCAGCATTGAAATCCTTGTACAATTCGCGCGTCGGGTCATAGGAAACGTTAAGCAGCGCCTGATCCGCGTATGACGGCGCAACGCTCGCGATGACGAAGCTGCCTGCCATGACCGCGGCTGCGAGGAGCCGGGTGAGCCGTATTGTCTGCATGGGAACCCTCCTGTTTCTGTCTTAACTCTATCAAGTCAGTCGTATAATGAAACGAAACATCTTCCGGTTCTGGGGGGTCGCTTAGAATGTCATTCCATTTGAGGGTCGATTTTGAAATGGACGCGCCAGAGTTGGCCGCGGCCAATCGCACTGCCGCCGCCGCCTTGCCGCAGAACCGTGTTTTTTTCGCCACAGTTCCTCCACATCAGACGCGGGCAATGCTGATTTTTGCCCATGTTTTGCCGCGATGACGCTTGCGGATTCCTATATGGCGGCGGTGCGGTCGTATCGCCGGCCGCTACGTGGGGGCATCCCTTGAAATGCGCCTCACACTCCAAACCTGTTAGGGCCATTCAAAATGAATATCAGAACTATCCTTTTTGCCTCCGTTGCCGCCCTTGCCGCGGCCTCCGGAGCACGCGCAGCCGACGCCATCGTGGCGGCGGAACCCGAGCCCGTGGAATATGTTCGTGTTTGCGACGCCTACGGTACCGGCTATTTTTATATTCCGGGAACGGAAACATGCCTTTCGATCGGCGGTTACATCCGTACCGAAGTGCGCTTCGGTGACAACATTGCCGGCGATTCCGACGTAAACTTCTGGACTCGCGGTCAGGTCACCTTCCAGGCCAAGAACGACACCGAGTACGGCACGCTTACCGGTGTCATGACGCTGCGTTACAACGTCAATAATGCCTCCGATCAGGAAGCGCTGCTGGATGAAGGCTACCTCGATATCGCCGGTTTCCGCGTCGGTAAGCTGTACAGCTGGTGGGACGACGACATGAGCGGCGAGACCGACACGCTTGCCAGCAACGAGACGACCCACAACTCGATCCGTTATCAGTACGAGAATGGTGCCTTCGCGGCCGGCCTCTCGATCGACGAGCTGGAAGAAGACTACGCCACCAAGCCGGGCGAAGGCCCGAACAACTTCGGTGTGGCAGGCCAGGTCTCCTACAAGGCCGGCGCTATCAGCGCTTACCTGCTCGCCGGTTATGACACCGACACCAGCGAAGTCGCGGTCCGCGGTATCGTCTATGCCGATATCGGCCCAGGCACGCTCGGTATTGCCGGCATTTGGGCAAGCGGCGCCAACTACTACTACGAAGAGTCCGAATGGACGATCGCAGCAGAATATGCCTTGAAGATCAACGATAAGTGGAAGATCACTCCCGGCTTCCAGTACTTCGAGAACATCGCTCTCGAAGCTGACGGCAATGGCTTCACCGGCGGAAGCGCCTACACGACCGGTGTGACGATCGACTACCAGATCGTCGAAGACCTGCGTTCGAAGCTCAGCGTGCAATATCACGATGAGGACGAAGGTGACGACGAAGTGTTCGGCTTCCTGCGCTTCCAGCGCGATTTCTAAGATCGTCTGATTGCAGCGAGTGGGGCGCGGCCTTTGGGCCGCGCCTTTTTCATGCCCGTGAATCGGCGATGAAGCCGGAATAGAATTCGTCCGCCGTCCTTGCCTTGCGTATGGCGGCCAGCAAGCCATCCGATTGCAGCCTCCGGGCAATGGCAGACAGCACGTTCAGATATTCGCCGCGGTTGTTCTCCCCGAAAAGCAGCACGAAGGCGATGTCGGTCGGGATATCGTCGATCGCCTCGAAATCCAGTGGCTGCGCGAAACGGATGAGGACGCCGCGCGGGCTCGTCATGCCCTCGATGGCGGCATGCGGAATGGCTATGCCGTTGCCGATGCCCGTGGAGCCGAGCCTCTCACGCGCTTCGAGCTCCTTCAGGATGATTTGGCTGTCGACGGAGAAGGCCCTGGCGGTCTTTTCGGCGATAATCTGCAGCGCGCGCCATTTCGTCGGTGCCGAGACGCCGATGAAAGTGTGCTCCGGCCGGATGATGTTGGGAAGGTTCATGGCATTCTCGATAAGTGTTGTCGAACACCGGGAGAGAGAGATCAGTCCGGTTCCCTGAGCCGATAGCCGACGCCGGTCTCGGTGGTGATATAGTGCGGCTGGTCGGGACTTTGCTCGACCTTTTGCCTGAGCTGCCTGATGTAGACGCGCAGATATTGCACATCGGCTGCCGGCCCCCATACCTGCTTTAAGAGAAACTGGTGTGTCAGCACCTTGCCTGCATGCTGGGCGAGCACGCGCAGGATGTCATATTCCTTCGGCGACAATTTAATCTCCTCGCCGTCAACCTTGACGATGCGCTTGACGAGGTCGACCGATAGCCCGCCAGTCTGGAAGATCGCCTTTTCGCCCTGCTGCTGCAAGCGATGGCGCAGCGCCACGCGGATGCGGGCACCAAGTTCGTTGATGCCGAAGGGCTTGGTGACGTAATCGTCGGCGCCGCTCTCCAGCGCCTTGACGATGCCTGCCTCATCGGTGCGGCTGGACAGGATGACGACGGGTATGGAATGCCCTTCGTCTCGCCATGCCTGCAGCAGGTCATGGCCCGATATGTCCGGCAGGCCGAGATCGAGCAAGATGAGGTCGGGCCTGGAGTCGGCGACCGCCTGACGCGCGCTCGAGGCATTCGGCGCCTCCTGTACTTCATAGCCTTGTGCGGTCAGGCCGACGCGGAGCAGTTTGCGTATCGGAGGCTCGTCGTCGACGACGAGGATTTTGACGGCTGAACCGGTCATTTGAGTTAATCCAGTTTCGGTATGTCGTTGGGTTTCGGCAGACGGATGGTGAAGACCGCGCCGGGGCGGCCCGCCCGGTTTCCGGCGGTGATCGTGCCGCCCATCGCCTCGATGAAGCCGCGGCAGATGGACAGGCCGAGGCCGGTGCCGGCGCGCACCTGATCGCCCTTGCGCACACGGTAGAAGGTGTCGAAGAGACGGGTGAGATCGGCCGCCGGAATGCCCGGGCCCTCGTCCGTGACTTGCAGGACGACGTTATCGGCATCGGCCCAGCCCTCGATGTGGACCACCGATCCCTCAGGGGCATATTTCGCGGCATTGTCGAGAAGGTTGAAGATCACCTGCTCGAACAGGACGGCATCAACACGCACCATCGGCAGGTCAGCGGGAAAACTCGTCTCGGCCTTGTGGTGCTCGAGGATCTTTCCGGCGCGGCGCAGCGCACTGCCGACGATATCGCCGGGATAATGCAGCGCGAAATTCGGCTCCATCGCACCGGATTCGATCTTGGTCATATCGAGAAGGTTGGCAATGAAACGGTTGAGGCGCTCGGATTCGTCGACGACGGTGGAGAGCAGATCGCTGCGATCCTCCTCCGGCATGGCGGCAAAATAATTACGCAATGTGCCGGCGGCGCCGAGGATGGCGGCAAGCGGTGTTTTCAGGTCATGCGATATTGAGGTGAGCAGGGCCGAACGCAGCCGGTCCGCTTCGGCAGCGAGCCTTGCCCGGTCGACATCGGCAACGAGCTGGACGCGTTCGATTGCGAGGGCCGCCTGGTCGGCCAGCGCGTCGAGCAGCCGCTGCTGCTCAGGCGTCAGCAGCGGCCCGTCGCGGCGGTCGCTGTCGAGGCCGATGACACCGACTGCGGTGCGGCCCGTTCTGAGGGGCACATAGAGGCGTTTGGCGCCGGGCAGGGTATCGGCGCCGCGGCCGGCGGCGTGATTGTGCTCCCAGGCCCAGCGGGCGGCGGCGATATCGGCATCGTCGAGCGTATCATCGGGCGGGTAACCGGCCTTGACGGCGATGCTGCCCTCTTCCGGCAAGAGCAACACGACGCGGACCTTCAGCATCGAGGCGAGCTGGAAGGCGGTCGCCCAGAGCACGTCGTCAAGCGTGCCGGTGCCGGCGAGCTTCTTTGAGAAAAGATAGAGATCTTCCGTCGTGCGCGCCCGCTGCCTGGCGGCGGCAGCCTGACGCTGAACGGTCGCGGTCAGGTTGCTGGCAATGATCGCGACGCCCAGAAAGAAGAATAGGGCAAGCACGCTTTCCGGATCGCTAATCGTCAGCGTGTAGCGCGGCGGCAGGAAGAAAAAATTGAAGGACAGTGCACCGAGAATACAGCTGTAGAGCGCCGGCCGTAGCCCATGCAGGACGGCGGAGGTCAGAACCGCCATAAGGAAGACGAGTGCGAGGTTGCGCACGTCGAGCACCTGGTCGAGCACGATGCTGACAGCGAGCGCGACGGCGACATAGACGGTCGCCAGCAGATAGGCTCTGAAATCAAACTGGGGAGCGGAGGCCGCCGCCCGGACCCCGCGTGCGGTGGTGCCGTCCTTCTCATTGCCTGAAATGACATGGACGCTGATCTCGCCGGTCTTGCCGATCAGCTCGTCGGTGATCGAACGGCTCCACCAGTCGCGCCATGTCGCCGCCTTGGGAGCGCCGATGACGATGTGGGTGACATTGTTGGCGGTGGCATGGCGGACGAGCTCTTCGGCCACTTCGCGGCCGGGAATGGTAATCGCCTCGCCGCCGAGCTGTTCCGCAAGACGCAGCGTCGCGGCAACGGTGTCGCGCTCGACTTCGGTCAGATTGACCGAACGGTTGGTCTCGACATAGACGGCGGCCCAGGGCGCACGCAGGCGCGAGGCCATGCGGGCTGCATATCGCACCAGCGAGGCGGAGCGTGGGTGATGGTCGACGGAGACGAGGACACGTTCACCTGCCGCCCATGGGCCGGAGATCGCATGAGCC
This sequence comes from Rhizobium sp. MHM7A, assembly GCF_005862215.1. NCBI lineage: Bacteria > Pseudomonadati > Pseudomonadota > Alphaproteobacteria > Hyphomicrobiales > Rhizobiaceae > Rhizobium > Rhizobium sp. MHM7A. The sequence continues at coordinate 170,356 of NZ_VCHT01000011.1, read as the reverse complement.
TGCATATGGGTGAGCAGCTGATCGTCGACGCGCTGGGCGGTCTTTCGCAGCGCCAGTTCTCGCAGCGCCGTCAGGTTGCCCGGGGTGAAATAGTTGGTCAGCGCCCGCTCGGCGGTGCGGGGCACGTAGACCTTGCCGTCATGCAGCCGCTTGATCAGATCGTCCGGGGTCAGATCGATGATCTCGACGTCGTCGGCAAGGTCGATGATCGAATCCGGCACCGTCTCACGCACGCGGATCCGGGTGATCTGAGAGACGACGTCGTTCAGGCTTTCGACATGCTGGATGTTGAGCGTCGTGTAGACGTCGATGCCGCGATCGAGCAATTCCTTGACATCGAGGTAGCGCTTCGGATGGCGGCTACCCTCGGCATTGGTATGGGCGAGTTCGTCGACCAGCACGAGATCGGGTCTGCGGGCGAGGATGCCGTCGAGGTCCATTTCCTCGAGCGGGCGGCCCTTATAGTCGATTTTGACTCGGGGGATGATCTCGAAACCGGCGAGCAGCGCCTCGGTCTCCTTGCGGCCGTGGGTTTCGACGACGCCGATGACGACGTCGAGACCGTCGGCGATCTTGGCACGGCCGGAGATCAGCATTTCGTAGGTCTTGCCGACACCTGGGGCGGCGCCGAGGAAAATCTTCAGACGGCCGCGCATCTCTGCCCGGGCTCTTTCGAGAAGGGCATCGGGCGAGGGCCTGCCGGCCTGGTCGCGATTGTCGTCTGGCATGTGTGTGGTCTTTCTGCAGATGGCCACCGAGAATGCGTTACGTCCGTACCCTCATCAACTCAGTGCAGCCGAGGTGCCGGCATTGTTTGGTTCAGCTGGCGGGCCGAAATTCCTGACACAAGTGTCTTCACCGTAAGCGGTGCGTCACGCCCGCCCCACCCTCCGTCATGCTCGGCCTTGAGCCGAGCATCCACTGCCGCATCCACCGGTAGCTGCGGCATGGATCCCCGGGTCAAGCCCGAGGGATGACGGAGAGTTGGCCTTGTCGTCAAGCCACACTAAACCTGCCAAACTTCACTCAGTCATAGAATTATCAAGGCTTTGGTTCAACGCCAGAACATTGACGGTGGGTTCGCCGAGGATGCCGAGTTCGCGGTCGTGAATGGCGTGGTCGACCAGCGCCTTGACCTTCGCCTCATCAAGGCCTCGCGCCTTGGCGACGCGCGGCACCTGGAAGTAAGCGGCCTCGGGCGAGATATGGGGATCGAGCCCGCTGCCCGAGGCGGTGACGAGGTCGGCGGGCATTTCGGCGTTCGGGTTCGCCGCCTTGGCGTCTTCATAATCGCCCTTCACGCGGTCGATCAGCTTTTGGCTGGTCGGACCGAGGTTCGAGCCGCCGGAGGCGGCGGCATTGTAGCCGTCGCCGGCGGCCGAGGGACGGCCGTGGAAATATTGGTCGCTATTAAAGGCCTGGCCGATCAGCGTCGACCCGATCACCTGGCCGTTCTTCTCGATCAAGCTGCCGTTTGCCTGAATGGGAAAGAGCGCCTGGGCAGCACCTGTCATCGCAAGCGGATAGAGAAGTCCGGTGATGGCCGTGGTGGCGACGATCATCACGACTGCCGGGCGAAGTTCTTTCAACATGTTCTTGCTCCTTGACGTGTTCAGGCCAGGCCGAGGGCCGCGACGGCCATGTCGATCGCCTTGATGCCGATGAAGGGAACGATGATGCCGCCGAGGCCGTAGATCAGCAGGTTGCGCGACAAGAGCGCGCCGGCGCCGATCGGCCGGTAGCGGACACCCTTCAGCGACAGCGGGATCAGCGCGATGATGATCAGGGCGTTGAAGATGATCGCCGAGAGGATGGCACTCTGCGGCGTCGACAATCCCATGATGTTGAGGGTGCCGAGCTGCGGGTAGAAGGCCAGGAACATCGCCGGGATGATGGCGAAGTACTTGGCGATGTCGTTGGCGATCGAGAAGGTCGTCAGCGCGCCGCGCGTCATCAACAGCTGCTTGCCGATCTCGACGATCTCGATCAGCTTCGTCGGGTCCGAGTCGAGATCGACCATGTTGCCGGCCTCGCGGGCGGCGACCGTGCCGGTGTTCATGGCGACGCCGACATCGGCCTGGGCAAGCGCTGGGGCATCGTTGGTGCCGTCGCCGCACATGGCGACGAGCTTGCCCTTGGCCTGTTCCTCGCGCATCAGCGCCAGCTTCATCTCCGGCGTTGCCTGGGCGAGGAAGTCGTCGACGCCGGCCTCTGCGGCGATGGCCGCTGCCGTCAGCGGGTTGTCGCCGGTGATCATCACCGTGCGGATACCCATGCGGCGCAGTTCGGTGAAGCGTTCGCGGATGCCGCCCTTGATGACGTCCTTCAGCTGGATAATGCCGAGCAGCCTGCCGTCGCGGGCAACGGCGAGCGGCGTGCCGCCTGACTTGGCTACCTCGTCTGATATCGACTGCAGCTCGCGGACGAGCCCGCCGCTGTTCTTCGAAGGCGCGTTGCCGTTGACATAGGCAAGCACGGTATCGACGGCGCCCTTGCGGATCGAGGCGCCTTCGAGATCGACGCCGCTCATGCGGGTCTGGGCGGTGAAGGGCACGAAGCTAGCCTTGAGGCTCGCCATGTCGCGGCCACGGATCGCATATTTTTCCTTGGCGAGGACGACGATGGAGCGGCCTTCCGGCGTTTCGTCGGCAAGCGAGGCAAGCTGGGCGGCATCGGCGAGTTCCTGCTCGGAAACGCCGCGCACCAGGTGGAAGGCCGTCGCCTGGCGGTTGCCGAGGGTGATCGTGCCGGTTTTGTCGAGCAGCAGCGTGTCGACGTCGCCGGCTGCCTCGACGGCGCGGCCGGACATGGCGAGCACGTTAAAGCGGACGAGGCGGTCCATGCCGGCAATGCCGATCGCCGACAAGAGCGCGCCGATCGTCGTCGGGATCAGCGTGACAAAAAGCGCGACGAGCACAATGATCGGGATCGAGCCGCCGGCATAGATGGCAAAGCTCGGGATCGTCGCGGTGGCAAGCACGAAGATCAGCGTCATGCCAGCGAGCAGGATGTTGAGTGCGATCTCGTTCGGTGTCTTCTGGCGCTGCGCCCCTTCGACAAGCGAGATCATCCGGTCGAGGAAGGTCGAGCCGGCGGCCGCGGTGATACGCACGCGGATCCAGTCTGAGAGCACCTGGGTGCCGCCTGTCACCGCCGAACGGTCGCCGCCGGATTCGCGGATGACGGGGGCGGATTCGCCTGTGATGGCCGCTTCGTTGACGGAGGCCACGCCTTCGATGACTTCACCGTCAGAGGGGATGATGTCACCGGCCTCAACGAGCACGATATCGCCGATCTTGAGGCTGGTTCCGGGCACCATGCGGTAGTCGGTGCCATTGTTGGCAGTGATGAGCTTGGCTTGGGTTTCGGTGCGTGCCTTGCGCAGTGAATCCGCTTGCGCCTTGCCGCGGCCTTCGGCGACGGCCTCGGCGAAATTGGCAAAGAGCACGGTAAACCAGAGCCAAAGGTTGATCTGGAACGAGAAGCCGAGATTGCCGTTGCCGGCGATGAGGTCGCGCAGGAAGAGGACGGTGGTCAGCACGGAAACGGTGGCCACGACAAACATGACGGGATTTCTGACAAGGGCGCGCGGGTCGAGCTTCTTGAAGGCGGCGCCAACGGCCGGAATGAGAATGCGAGAATCCATGATGCTCGCGGTCTTTGCCTGGTTCATAAGAGACTCCAGCTTCGAAAACGGGGATGGCGGTGCAAACTTGTTACGGAGCGTCACGGCATCACCTCAGAAGGTCTGGCCGGCAATCATGACCAGATGCTCGACGATCGGGCCGAGGGCCAGCGCCGGGAAAAAGGTCAGGCCAGCGACGATCAGGATCGTACCGACGAGCAGACCGACAAAGAGCGGACCGTCCGTCGGGAAGGTACCTGCTGAAGCCGGAACGGCCTTTTTGGTGATCAGCGAACCTGCGATGGTAAGGGCCGGGATGATGACCAGGAAACGGCCGGCAAGCATGCCGATGCCGAGTGTGATGTTGTACCAGGGCGTATTGCCCGTGAGGCCGCCGAAAGCCGAGCCGTTATTGGCCGCGGCCGAGGTATAGGCATAGAGGATCTCGGAGAAGCCGTGCGGGCCGGCGGTGCCGATCGAGGCGACGGCGCCTGGCAAGACCGTAGCGATCGCGGTGAAAACGAGCATGGCGAGTGGCAGGCAGAGGATGGCAAGGACGGCCATCTTCATTTCCTTCGCCTCGATCTTCTTGCCGAGATATTCCGGCGTGCGGCCGACCATCAGGCCCGCGACGAAGACGGCGACGGTGATGAAGAGGAGGATGCCGTAGAAGCCGGCGCCGACACCGCCGACGATGATTTCGCCGAGCTGCATGTTGATCAGCGGGATAAGGCCTCCGAGTGCGGTGAAGCTGCCATGCATGGCATTTACCGCGCCGCAGGACGCAGCTGTAGTGATGACGGCGAAGAGCGAGGACAGCACGATGCCGAAGCGGACCTCCTTGCCCTCCATGTTGCCGCCCTGCAGACCGAAAGCATGCATCAGTGGATTGCCGGCGGCTTCCGCCCAATAGGTGACGATGACGCCCGCAATGAAGAGGACACCCATGGTGGCGAGGATGGCCCAGCCCTGGCGCTGATTGCCGACCATGCGGCCGAAGACGTTGGTGAGAGCCGCTCCGATCGCGAAGATCGAGACCATCTGGATCAAATTGGAGAGTGCGTCGGGATTTTCGAAAGGATGGGCGGAATTGGCGTTGAAGAAACCGCCGCCGTTGGTGCCGAGCATCTTGATGGCAAGCTGCGAGGCGACGGGGCCGACCGCGATCGTCTGCTGTGTGCCTTCGAGCGTCGTCGCATTGACATAGGGGCCGAGCGTCTGCGGCACGCCGAGATAGACGAAGACGAGCGTCAGCACGATGCAGATCGGCAGCAGGATGTAGAGCGTGCCGCGGATCATATCCACCCAGAAATTGCCGATCGCCTTGCCGGACGACCGTGCAAAGGCACGAATGAAGGCGACGGCGATGGCCATGCCGGTTGCGGCGGAAAGGAAATTCTGCACCGTCAAACCCGCCATCTGCGTGAGGTAGGACATGGTGCTTTCGCCGCCGTAATTCTGCCAGTTGGTATTTGTGGGAAAACTGACGGCGGTATTGAAGGAAAGCTCCGGCGGGACGGCGGCCATGCCGGCCGGATTGTAGGGCAGAACGCCCTGCAGGCGCATCAGCGCGTAGAGGACGAGGACGCCGAGCAGGTTGAACATCAGCATGGCGAAGGCATAGGAGGTCCAATGCTGTTCTTCTCCTTCGCTGGTGCCGGCCATGCGGTAGAGCCCGCGTTCGATTGGTACGAGGACGGGCGAGAGGAAAGTTCGCTCGCCGTTATAGACATGCGTCATGTAGCCGCCGAGCGGTTTGACGAGCAAAAGGACGATCCCGCAATAGAGCAGGATCTGAAGCCATCCGTTGAGGGTCATGGATTTAAACTTTCAATAGCCGGCTAGTTCTCGGTCGCACGTGCGCGGCCTCGAAAGCGCCGGTTTTCAGAAGCGTTCTGGGCGTAAGAGAGCGTAAGTGAGGTAAACGGTGAGAAACACGGTTACGGCGCCGCTCAGGACATAATCGAGGGTCATCGTCGTTTCTCCTTAGAGCCTGTCGCAGGTTCCGACATAGGCAAAGCACAGCGCGAAAAATAGGAACGCGGTGCCGAGCAGAATGGTATCCATCATGATCGTGACTCCTGTTGTTCTGTTGGAGTCAGACAAGACAAAGGGCCGCCGTTGGAGACTGCCTTTCATGCTTTCTGGCGTGGAGATGATCCTTGGATCTCTCGGGCACCAATATGGAGCCGGAGCGCATAAAGGTTCGAGACGGCCGAAACGCCATCAATATAAAAATCTTATAAATGCTTTCAGGCGGCTAGAGCGGAAACGAGAACCTGGCGCGATCTTGAAAATCAAGGCTCGACCCGGAACTGGTAACGGCCTTCGGCGCTGCGGCCGTCCATCGAGAGGACGCGCCAGTCGAGGGTGTAGAGGCCAGGCGCCATGGCGGGATCGAGCGGGATCTTGAAAATGGATCGGTCGGGGCCGGAGAGGAACGGCTTGCCCAGGGGAAGCGTCCTGCCTTGAGGATCGAGCAAGGTGGCGGTCGAGCGGGCAAGATCGACGGGACCGCTGAAGGTTAGCTCGACATTGGCCGGTACGAGCTCTTCTTCCTGCTGCTGTGAGGGCAGTGATGCTTGTTCCAGCGCCGCGGCCGCCTGGTTGGCGGCCAACAGCAGCGATGCGAACAGGCAGAATGACACGACCGACTTCATGATGGCTTTCCTATATTGCCGTTCCACTGGCGCCGGGAGCCGTCATGCTTCCGGCGCGCCATGCGGGCTGCATGCTAGTAATGCTGCCGGGGGCGATTTCGATCCCGCGTCCGCAGAATGACGCGCATTGGCAGCCCCGGGTTGTCCCTCTGAAGGGCGGCGTTCCAATCGGCCACCAATCTGCGCCAGAATTTTCGGAGCGGTCTCAAGATCCTCGGGGAAAGCCGGTCTACGCGAACATTGTCGTTGTCATGCTTCATAGCTTTATCGCCCTTCTAGCCTGCCGGTGGCTGATGATTAAGACTGTACTCCGCGCTGTGCCCTTCCGGAATCATACAGAGGTCTATCGGCAGTTATCTTTCGGGCTACGCATCTGAGCATTTCGTCGCGCGGGGGCAAAAGCTTGCGCCGGCGATTGAATTGAAGCGCCTTACCATCTTATAGTCGCCTCAACGGCACCCCCTGAATCTCCGGGGCCATCGAGAAGGAAATCGACAATGACCAAAGTCCGTGCGCTGGTGCTGGAGCGCCAGCATGAGCTTGCGCTCCGCAATATCGATCTGCCCCTGGAAACGGGACCGGGTCAGGTAAAGATCAAGATTCATACCGTCGGCGTCTGCGGTTCGGACGTTCATTATTACACCCACGGCAAGATCGGCCCCTTCGTCGTCAACGCGCCGATGGTGCTCGGCCATGAGGCGGCCGGCACGGTGGTCGAGGTGGGGGCCGGTGTCACACATCTGAAAGTAGGCGACCGTGTCTGCATGGAGCCCGGCATCCCCGATCCGAACTCCAAGGCGAGCCGGCTCGGCATGTACAATATCGATCCCGCCGTCAGCTTCTGGGCGACGCCGCCGATCCATGGGGTGCTGACGCCCGAAGTGGTGCATCCAGCCAATTACACTTTCAAGCTGCCCGACAATGTCAGCTTCGCCGAAGGCGCCATGGTCGAGCCCTTCGCGGTCGGCATGCAGGCTGCGGCCAAGGCGAATATCGCGCCCGGCGATACCGCCGTCGTGCTGGGAGCCGGGCCGATCGGCACGATGGTGGCGATTGCCGCCCTCGCCGGCGGCTGCGCCAGGGCGATCCTCGCCGATCTAGCGCAGCCGAAACTCGATATCGCCGCCCAGTACCAAGGCGTCATTCCGGTCAACATCCGCGAGAAGAACCTGGTCGAAGAAGTCGCCCGGCTGACCGACGGCTGGGGTGCGGATGTCGTCTTTGAATGCTCGGGGTCGCCCAAGGCCTGGGAGACGATCATAACGCTGCCGCGCCCGGGCGGCGTTATCGTCGCCGTCGGCCTGCCGGTCAATCCGATCGGCTTCGACGTTTCGACGGCATCCACCAAGGAAATCCGCATCGAAACGGTGTTTCGCTATGCCCATCAATATGAGCGATCGATCGCCCTGCTCGCCTCGGGCCGCGTCGATCTGAAACCGCTGATATCGGAGACGTTCAAGTTCGACGATTCGATCAAGGCGTTCGATCGCGCGGTCGAAGCCCGGCCGAACGACGTGAAGCTGCAGATCGTCATGGAATAGGGCGCTGCAGCGCTGCTATGGGTGGCCGCTGAGCTTCATTCTGCGAAAGACAAGAGCCGCGCCCGCGACTGCAGCCGCGGCTCCGAGCGCGATCAGCAGATGTCGGTGGAGGGGAAGGTGTCCCAATGTCTGCTGGATACCGTGGCCGAACAGATAACCGAGTGCGGTGAAAAGCTGCCCCCATACCAGCGCGGCTACCGCATTCAGGACGACGAATTTTGCGGTCTGGATCCGCGTCGTGCCGATGACGATCGGGCTGATCGTCCGCAAGCCGACGAGAAAACGGAACGCCAAGATGAAACCGGTCTGATATTTTTCCAGCAGCCGGGTTGCCCGGGCAAGGGCAGGTCGCTCCATCAGCCGGCGGACGGGAGCCCATTGGCCAGCATAACGGCCGGCGAAGAACCAGAACTGATCGCCGGCGAAGGAGCCTGCGACGGCCGCGAGCGACGCCGGCCAATAAGAGAGCAATCCGCGGTGGGCAATCACGCCGCCAAGGAAGGCGGCCGTCTCGCCTTCGAAGGCCGCGCCCAGGAAGATCGCAAGCAGGCCATAATTCTCGATCAGCAGTTCGATGGACACGTTCCTGGCCCAGAGGTCGGAGCTAAACCGGCTTCAAATCCCTAAGCAGCGTCGGGATCAGCTCCGACACCGTCGGGTGGATCGGCACCGACCATTTCAGCGCGGGATAGGTGGTTCCCGCGTTCATCGCATCGATCAGGCCGTGGATCACCTCGTCACCCTCAATGCCCAGAATCGCGGCGCCGAGGATCTCTTTGGTCTCGGCATCGGCAATCACCTTCATGAAGCCCTTGGTCTCTCCGCGTTCATTGGCCCGGCCGACGCGGCTCATCGGCCGGGTCGAGACCATGATCCTGCGGCCGGAGGCACGCGCCTGCTTCTCCGTCATGCCGACACGGCCGAGCGGCGGGTCGATGTAGAGCGCATAGGCCGGGATGCGGCTCGAGACCTTGCGGTCGTCACCATCGAGAAGATTGGCGGCGGCGATCTCGAAATCATTGTAGGAGGTATGCGTGAAGGCCCCGCGTCCGTTGCAGTCGCCGAGCGCGAAGATGCCCTCAACATTGGTGGCAAGCTTGTCGTCGACGGTGATATAGCCGCGCTTATCAGTAGCCACGCCGGCGGCGTCGAGACCAAGGTCGTCGGTGTTCGGTTTGCGGCCGGTGGCGATCAGCACATGGCTTGCTTCGATCTTCGCCGCGCCGGCGGTGACGCTTATTCCGCTGCCATTACGAGCGAAGGCGATGTCGGCGGCGTCGGTATAGACGTCGATGCCTTCGGAGCGGAGGATGTCGGCGATGGCGTCCGATATATCCTCGTCCTCGCGCGACGCGAGTTTCGGGCCGTGCTCGATGACGCTGACATCGGCGCCGAAGCGGCGATACATCTGCGCAAATTCCAATCCGATATAGCTGCCGCCGATCACCGCAAGGTGCCGCGGCAGCGTGTCGAGATCGATGATCGACGTGCTGGTGAGGTAATCGACCTCGTCGATACCAGGCAGTTCGGGGATGACGGGCCGGGCGCCGACATTGAGGAAAATGCGCGGCGCCGTCAGTGTCTCCCCATTGACGCGAATGGTCTTCGCGTCTTCGAAACGGGCATGACCGTAGATCACGCTCATGCCGTCCATGCTATCAAACCATCCGATCAGGCCGTTGCGGGCATTCATCGTCACCGTTTCGGCCCGGGCCCTCACCACCTTCATGTCGATGCCGATGTCGCCCGGGATATTGACGCCGTAGGCAGCGCCGGTTCTTGCGACATGGGCGGCGCGGGCGCTGGCGACCAGCGTCTTGGTCGGCATGCAGCCGGCATTGACGCAGGTGCCGCCGAGATATTTGCGCTCGACGAGCGCTACCTTCATGCCCTTTTCGACCATGCGGGCGGCGAGGAACGGGCCGGCCTGGCCGGCGCCGATGACGATGGCGTCGAAGCTCTTCATGATACGGCTCCCGCGATCAACACGGCGCCGACAACTGCAACGGCATCTTCAATGAGGGCGGCGGGCAGATCCTTGCCGAAGGCGGCGGCAATCCTGGCGCGGAGGGCGGCGCCGCCATAGGTGCCGACGACGGCGCCGATCACGCCGGCGATCAGCCCGCCGAAAAGCAGGCTGCTGGCTGCCCCGATCGTGGCGCCGGCAAGGGCTCCCGTGATGATGCGGGCGGCGAACTGCACCGGCACCTTGCGCGACGGCGTCGACGGCAGCTGGTCGGTGATCAGTTCGACGACGGCGAGAACCGTTAAGATCCACGGCGTCCACCGGTAGCCCATGAAGGCAAGCGGCGTCTGCGACACGTCGATCCAGCCGAGCGCCGCACCCCAGGCGACGGCAGCTGGCGCGGTCATGGCGCGAAGGCCAGCAATAATGCCGATCAGCAATGCAAGAAGCAAAAACATGCGCGATCCCCTCGTTGCCGGCCTTTGAGCCGCAGCAGGGAAGGTTGCATATTGTCAGGCGCGTGGCAATTCGCCGGCACCCGCCGATTTTCAGTTCGCAAAGGCGGCGATGCCGGTGATCGCCCGGCCAATGATCAGCGCGTGGATGTCGTGCGTGCCCTCATAGGTGTTGACCACTTCGAGGTTGACGAGATGGCGGGCGATGCCAAATTCGTCGGAGATACCGTTGCCGCCGAGCATGTCGCGGGCGGCGCGCGCGATGTCAAGCGCCTTGCCGCAGCTGTTGCGCTTGAGGATCGAGGTCAGCTCCACCGGCGGATGGCCTGCCTCCTTCATGCGGCCGAGCCGCAGGCAGCCGTGGAGGCCGAGCGCGATTTCCGCCGCCATGTCGGCGAGCTTCTTCTGGATCAGCTGGTTGGCGGCGAGCGGCCGGCCGAACTGCTTGCGCTCGAGCGTGTATTGCCGGGCTCTGGCATAACAATCCTCGGCCGCGCCAAGCGCGCCCCAGGCAATGCCGAAGCGGGCGGAGTTGAGGCAGGTGAATGGGCCTTTGAGGCCGGTAACGCCGGGCAGCAGGTTCTCCTCGGGCACGAAGACCCCATCCATCACGACTTCGCCCGTTATCGAAGCACGCAAGCCTACCTTGCCGTGGATGGCAGGCGCCGAGAGCCCCTTCCAGCCCTTTTCGAGAATGAAGCCGCGGATGAGGCCATCCTCGGTCTTTGCCCAAACAACGAATACATCGGCGATCGGCGCATTTGAGATCCAGGTCTTCGAGCCGGTGAGGCTGTAGCCGCCGTCGACCTTCTTGGCGCGCGTCACCATCGAGCCGGGGTCGGAGCCATGGTCGGGCTCGGTCAGGCCGAAGCAGCCGATCCATTCGCCTGTCGCCAGTTTCGGCAGGTATTTCAGCTTTTGTGCCTTGGAGCCGAAGGTTTCGATCGGCACCATGACCAGCGAGGACTGCACGCTCATCATTGAACGGTAGCCGCTGTCGACCCGTTCGACCTCGCGAGCGATCAGGCCGTAGGCGACATAACCGAGACCGGCGCCGCCATAATCGGGTGAAATCGTCGGGCCGAGCAGGCCGAGTTCGCCCATTTCGCGGAAGATGGCCGGGTCGGTCCTTTCATTGCGAAAGGCGTCGAGTACGCGGGGGGCGAGTTTTTGCTGCGCATAGGCATGGGCGGTATCCTGCACCATGCGCTCCTCGTTGGTCAGCTGCTCCACCAGGCGCAATGGGTCGGCCCAGTCGAAAACCTCGCGCGTATGCTGCATGGCGGCGTCTCCTCACCATTCATCAGGCTGCCTCGTCAACTGGCCATAGACCCGCCCATCGACCGCGTCAACAGAGGGCGGTTCGATGGAAAAGAAGGGGGCCACCATCTTTTCAAAAGCTGCGGCATGATCCACTTTGCCCGCGTTCGATTCTGGAATGAGGAGGCGGAAATGTCATCAAGCGATCTGTTCGTATCGGCCGAAGGCGCCGAATGGGTCACTCCGGAGCCCGGCGTCACCAGACGCATCATGACCTACCTGCCCGAGATGATGATGGTGGAAGTGGCGTTCGAAAGCGGCGCCGTGGGTGCTGCCCATTCGCACCCGCACATCCAGGCAAGCTATGTCGCAGAAGGCAGCTTCGAGGTGACGATCGATGGGCGGACCCAAGTGCTGCGGCAGGGTGGCAGTTTCATTGTGCCGCCCAATCTAGTGCATGGCGTCAAGGCACTGGAAAGGGGCCGGCTGATCGATACCTTCACGCCGCACCGGGCCGAGTTTCTCAAGTAGTCAGCTTTCGGATTCCGACCTGCGTGTGGAATTTCCGGCGACGATATAAGGCGGCACGAAGCGCGCATCTTCGCTACGCACGGCCTCGCGCAGGAAGTCGATGACGGCGCGCACGCGCGGCGCCTGTTTCAGGTCGCGATGGCAGGTGATCCAGTAGTGGCGCTTGAGGTCGATCTCCTCGGGCAGCACACGCACGAGCTCCGGATAACGGCTGGCGAAGAAATAGGGCAGGATGCAGAGACCGAGACCATTTCGGGTGGCGGTGAGCTGCGCGAAGATGCTGGAGCTCTGGAACTGCGGCTTGATGCGCGGATGCACATCGCTGAGATAATCCAGGCCGGGCGCGAAAATCATTTCCTCGATATAGCTGACGAACGGATGTTCAAGCAGATCGTCGCGGCAGGTGATGGCAGGCGCCTTTGCCAGATAGTCGCGCGAGCCGTAAATCTGCAGGTGATAGTCTGTCAGCTTCTCCGCGAAATAAGGCCCGCCTTTAGGCTCGTCGAGCACAACGGAAAGATCGGCCTCCTTGCGCGACAGCGACATGATCTGCTGGATCGTCACCAGCTCGAGCGAGAGATGCGGATGCTGGGCGGCAAACCGCGGCAGCACGGTCGCGAAAAAGAAATTGGCAAAGCCTTCCGGCGCGCTGAGGCGCACGAGGCCGCGCTGCGCCATCGAACCGTCGGCGAGGTCGGCGCGTAGCCGCTCGGTTTCCTGCTCCATCCGCTCGGCCGTCTCGATGAAGCGCGTGCCCATGGCGGTCAATACGTAACCGCGCGGATTGCGCTCGAACAATTTGACCTTGAGGGCAAATTCCAGCCGGTCGATGCGGCGCGAGACGGTGGCATGGCTGGAGCGCAGCTGGCGGGCGGCCGTCGAGAGCTGGCCGGTGCGGGCAACGGCGAGAAAAAACTGCAGATCGTCCCAGGTAAATTGTGATGAATTGCTCATCGCCATTCCCTTCGTTCAACAACCGGCAACAAATAACATGATCCCCCGCGATTGAAACAATTCGTTGTTTTATTTCTATTTTTACCTTCAATAAGTGGAGTCGCGGCCGACGGGTTCGGGTGAAGCCCTGGTCTTGATGAGCCCGAGGCCTCGGCAGCGACAACTCCGTTGATCCGTCGGCGGCAGCGCTTTCAGCTTCCATGCGTGAATGCTACACGGCCGCGTTTGCATCCTGAGGAAATAATGATGAAAAAATTGGTTCGCCTGCTGCTGACAATTGCTCTCGCTTTCGTCGTGATTATCGGTTTTCGTTGGTATCGCTACGTCACCAACACCGACAGTCCCTATGACGAAGTCGGCATCACGCTCAACACGGCCATGCCTAGCCCGATCAATGCCTGGGGCTGCGCCAAACTGAAGGAAAGCTTTGGCGGCGCCTTGCCTCCCTATGGCTGCGCGGCTGACAATGGGACGCAATGGAAGTGAGGGCAGCCTGAACGCGCCGAAATCCCGCCGGGAGCCGAACGGCCGAAGGATGATTGTTCCGTTCGTCCATGCCTGCACAATCGCGCAAACTGCCCTAGTTCTAGCGCTGAGCGCTGACTCCTGGCGCTTCCTGAGCTTTGGATCGAAATCGTGCAGCTTTCTTTCTGTGCAAAAATGAACAGATACTGTTTGGAATTAGTTGTAAACCACCCGTTGCTTCAGGCGAGAATTTCCATGATCGTAGGACGAGGGGCGGTGGTTCTGAGGAGTGCGACCGGCCAAATCTGAACAGACCCGCAATCTGGCTCATCTCTGGGAGGAGAGAATATGCGTAAGAATCTCATTGCATCAGTTGCATTTCTGCTTGCGAGCAGCACGGCGGTGCTCGCGCAGAGCGCGACCGACGGCAAGGTCAAAATTGGCATCCTGAACGACCAGTCAGGCGTCTATGCCGACTTTGGCGGCAAGTCTTCTGTCGAGGCTGCCAAGATGGCGGTCGAGGATTTCGGTGGCAAGGTGCTTGATGTGCCGGTCGAAATCGTCGATGCCGACCACCAGAACAAGCCGGATATTGCCTCCAACATCGCCCGCCAATGGTATGACACCGAGCAGGTGGATGCGATCATGGAATTGACGACCTCCTCCGTAGCGCTCGCTGTGCAGGCGATCGCCAAGGAGAAGAAGAAGATCGACATCGTCACCGGCGCGGCGACGACCGATCTTACCGGCAAGGCGTGCTCGCCTTACGGCTTCCACTGGGCTTACGATACGCACGCTCTGGCCGTCGGTACCGGCGGCGCGCTCGTCAAGCAGGGCGGCGACAGCTGGTTCTTCCTGACCGCCGACTATGCCTTCGGTTATTCGCTGGAGCAGCAGACCAGTGAATATGTCAAGACGAGCGGCGGCACGGTCGTCGGCGCCGTCCGCCATCCGCTGTCGAGCCAGGACTTCTCATCCTTCCTGCTGCAGGCGCAGTCATCGGGCGCCAAGGTGATCGGCCTCGCCAATGCCGGCCTCGATACCTCGAACGCCATCAAGCAGGCGGCCGAATTCGGCATTACCCAGAGCGGGCAGCATCTGGCGGCGCTGCTCTTCACGCTTGCCGAAGTCCATGGCCTCGGCCTCGAGGCGGCGCAGGGCCTGACGCTGACTGAGGGCTACTACTGGAACCGCGACGACGAAAGCCGCGCCTTCGCCAAGAAGTTCTTCGACCGCACCGGCAAGATGCCGAACATGGTCCATGCCGGCACCTATTCGGCGGTGACGCAATATTTGAAGGCGGTTCAGAAAACCGGCACCGACGAGACGGAAGCCGTCGCCAAGCAGCTGCATGAAATGCCGGTCGACGACGTCTTCGGCCGCGGCGGCACCGTCGGCGCCAATGGCCGGATGATTCACGACATGTATCTGCTGCAGGTCAAGAAGCCGGCCGACAGCAAGGAGCCCTGGGATTACTTCAACGTTCTCGCCACCATTCCCGGCAAGGAAGCCTATATCGATCCCGCCAAGAGCGGCTGCGATCTGGTGAAGTAAGGACGATGGCGGTTTCCGCGATTGAAACTCAAGCCAAGCCGCGGGCGGTATTGTCAGCCCGCGGCCTGCGCCGCGATTTCGGCGGCTTCACGGCGGTGAAAAACGTCGATCTCGATGTGCACGACGCGAGCGTGCATGCGCTGATCGGCCCCAACGGGGCCGGCAAGACCACGGTCTTCAACCTGCTGACGAAGTTCCTGCAACCGACGGCAGGCACGATCACCCTGCTGGATACCGATATCACCGGAACGCCGCCCGACAGGGTGGCGCGCATGGGACTGGTGCGCTCCTTTCAGATCTCGGCGGTCTTCCCGCATCTCTCCGTCCTCGACAATGTGCGCGTGGCGCTACAGCGGCCGAACCATCTGTCAACGCAGTTCTGGCGGCCGCTGTCGGCACTCGACCGGCTGAACGAGCGCGCCGAGCAACTACTTGCGAGCGTCGGCCTTTCCAAGGAGCGCGACCATTTCGCCGCCGATCTTTCCTATGGTCGCAAGCGTGTGCTTGAGATCGCCACGACGCTGGCACTCGATCCGAAGGTGCTGCTTCTCGACGAGCCGATGGCCGGCATGGGCCATGAGGATGTCGGCGTCGTCTCCGCGATCATCCGTGACGTCGCGCGTGACCGGGCGGTGCTGATGGTCGAGCACAATCTTTCCGTCGTCGCCAATATCTGCCAGCACGTCACCGTCTTGCAGCGCGGCGAGATCCTTGCCGAGGGCGACTATGCCACCGTCAGCCAGGACGAGCGCGTGCGCGAGGCCTATATGGGCACGGAGGAGCAGCACTGATGGCCGCTCTCCTCGAGGTCCAGGGCCTCAACGCCTGGTATGGCGAAAGCCACATATTGCACGGCGTCGACATGCATGTCGGCGAGGGTGAAACGATTACCATTCTCGGCCGCAACGGCGTCGGCAAGACGACGACCCTTCGCACCATCACCGGCATCGTGCGCGCCCGCAAGGGCAGGGTCAGCTTCGCCGGCAGCGACCTGATGCAGGTGCCGCTGCACAAGACAGCACACCGGGGCATCGGCTTCGTGCCGGAGGAGCGCGGCATCTTTTCCACGCTCACCGTCTCGGAAAACCTGCTGCTGCCGCCCGTCGTGGCGCAGGGCGGCATGACGTTGGACGAAATCTACGAGCTCTTTCCCAATCTCTACGAGCGCCGCGGCAGTCCGGGCACCAAGCTGTCCGGGGGTGAGCAGCAGATGCTGGCGATCGCGCGCATCCTGCGCACCGGCGTCAGGCTGCTCATTCTCGACGAACCGACGGAAGGGCTTGCCCCGGTTATCGTCCAGCGGATCGGCGAGGTGCTGAAAAAACTCAAGGAGCGCGGCATGACGATCCTGCTCGTCGAGCAGAACTTCCGTTTCGCCAGCCGTATTGCCGATCGCTTCTATCTGATGGATCATGGGCAGATGGTGTCGGAATTCCCGGTGGGCGAACTGCCGCAGCGCATGGACACGCTGCACAAGGTTCTGGGAGTGTGACCAGATGACGATGATCTTCGGCATTCCCCTGCAGGCGCTGCTCGGCCAGTTGCTGATCGGCCTGATCAACGGCTCGTTTTATGCGCTGCTCAGCCTCGGCCTCGCCATCATCTTCGGCCTGCTCAGGGTGATCAATTTCGCCCATGGCGCGCAATATATGCTCGGCGCCTTCGTTGCCTATCTGCTCTTGACCTATGCCGGCATCGGCTACTGGCCGTCGCTGATCCTGGCGCCTGTTATCGTCGGTCTTGCCGGAGCGGTCATCGAGCGGCTGTTCCTGCGCCGGCTCTATGACCTGGATCCGCTCTACGGCCTGCTCTTCACCTTCGGGCTGGCGCTCTCCGTCGAGGGCACCTTCCGCTATCTCTACGGCTCATCCGGCCAGCCTTATGCGACGCCGGCTGCCCTTGCCGGCGGCGCCAATCTCGGCTTCATGTTCCTGCCGATCTATCGCGGCTGGGTGGTCGTCGTCTCGCTCGTGGTCTGCCTCGGCACATGGCTGCTGATCGAGAAGACCAAGCTCGGGGCATATCTGAGGGCAGCCACGGAGAACGCCGTGCTGGTGCAGGTCTTTGGCGTCAACGTGCCGATGCTCCTGACATTCACTTATGCGCTCGGCGCCGGTCTCGCTGCCTTTGCCGGCGTGCTGGCGGCGCCGATCTACCAAGTCTCGCCGCTGATGGGCTCGAACATGATCATCGTCGTCTTCGCCGTGGTCGTGGTCGGCGGCATGGGGTCGATCATGGGCGCGATCGTAACCGGTTACGTGCTCGGCATTGCCGAGGGCCTGACCAAGGTCTTCTATCCCGAGGCCTCAAACACGGTGATCTTCGTCATCATGGCGATCGTGCTTCTCATCAGGCCCGCGGGCCTCTTCGGCCGGGATGCTTGACATGGCTGACATCACCGAAACCATCCGAACGGAAAAGAGCCGGACCGCCCTGTCGGTGCAGGCGGGCTTCCTTCTTGCGGGACTGCTGTTCCTGTTGCTGGCGCCCTTCTTCTTCTATCCGATCTTTCTGATGAAGCTTCTCTGCTTCGCACTCTTTGCCTGCGCCTTCAATCTGCTGCTGGGCTATACCGGCCTGCTTTCCTTCGGCCATGCCACCTTCTTCGGGGGGGCGGCCTATTTCACCGCCTATACGGTGAAATCCTGGGGCCTGCCGCCGGAGCTTGGCATCCTGATCGGCGTGGCGGGGGCGGCCTTTCTCGGGCTGGTGATGGGCTTCTTCGCCATCCGCCGCCAGGGCATCTATTTTGCGATGATCACGCTGGCCCTGTCGCAAATGTTCTTCTTCTTCTGCCTGCAGGCCGAGTTCACGGAGGGCGAGGACGGCATCCAGTCGGTGCCGCGTGGTCATCTCTTCGGCTTTATCGACCTGAACAACTCGACCAACATGTATTATTTCGTGCTGGCCGTCTTCCTCATCGGCATCCTGATCATCTGGCGATTCATCAATTCGCCTTTCGGCATGATCCTGAAATCGATCCGCGAAAACGAGAACCGCGCCACTTCGCTCGGCTATTCCGTCGCTCGCTACAAGCTCGGCGCCTTCGTCATGTCGGCGGCTCTTGCCGGGTTGGCGGGCGCAGTGAAGTCGCTCGTCTTTCAGTTCGCGACCTTGACCGACGTCGCCTGGCAGATGTCGGGCGAGGTGATCCTGATGACGCTGCTCGGCGGCATTGGCACGTTGGTCGGGCCGCTCTTCGGCGCGGGGCTTGTGGTGGCGCTGCAAAATTATTTCGCCACGTCGGAATTCCCGGTGACGATCATCACCGGCGTCGTCTTCATGATCTGCGTGCTGATCTTCCGCCGCGGCATCATCGGCGAATTCTACGCCTCGCGACTGGGTCGGAAGCTGGGCTTCGTCTATCGCCGCTAACGGGCGTCCTTTGAGACAGGCGGCGGCGTCGCGACGTTCCCTCTCCCCGACTCACGGGGAAGGGAGGCGAGAAGCATCTGGAGTTTCGTGAGGGGCATGGATCGCTACGACTATATCATCATCGGGGCAGGCAGCGCCGGCTGCGTACTCGCCAACCGGCTGTCGGCCGATGGCAGAAGCCGCGTTCTGCTGCTCGAAGCCGGTGGCAGCGACAACTACCACTGGATTCATATCCCGGTCGGTTATCTCTACTGCATCAACAATCCGCGCACCGACTGGTGCTTCACCACCGCGCCGGAGGCGGGGCTGAACGGCCGGGCGCTCAGCTATCCGCGCGGCAAGGTGCTCGGCGGCTGCTCGTCGATCAACGGCATGATCTACATGCGCGGCCAGGCGCGCGACTACGACCTCTGGCGGCAGATGGGCTGCACCGGCTGGGGCTGGGATGACGTTCTGCCATTCTTCCGCAAGTCCGAGGATTTTTACCGCGGCGCCGACGAAATGCACGGGGCTGGCGGCGAATGGCGCATCGAGAAGGCCCGCGTGCGTTGGGCCGTGCTCGATGCCTTCCAGCAGGCCGCCAGGGAAGCCGGCATTCCGGAGACGGAGGATTTCAACCGCGGCAGCAATGAAGGATCCGGCTATTTCGATGTCAACCAGCGCTCCGGCATTCGCTGGAACACGTCAAAGGCCTTTCTGCGCCCGGCAATGCGGCGCTCGAACCTGACGGTCCTGACCAAGGCGCAGGTCCGGCGGCTGCTGGTGGAGGAGGGGGCAGTTGTCGGCGTCGAATTCCAGCACCAAGGCGCTGCGAAGCGCGCTTATGCGGCGAAAGAAACGGTGCTTTCGGCCGGTTCGATCGGTTCGCCGCATATTCTCGAACTGTCGGGAATCGGCAGGGGCGAAGTACTCCGGCAGGCGGGCGTCGACGTCGTCAGCGAGGTGAAGGGGGTTGGCGAGAACCTGCAGGACCATCTGCAACTGCGCCTGGCCTACAAGGTGACGGGCGTTCCTACGCTGAACGAGAAGGCGACGAGGCTGATCGGCAAGGCCGCGATCGGGCTCGAATATCTCGTCCGCCGCTCTGGGCCGATGGCGATGGCACCGAGCCAGCTCGGCATCTTCACCCGCTCGGGCCCCGACCGCGAAACCCCGGATCTGCAATATCACGTACAGCCGGTATCGCTGGAGAAATTCGGGGATCCCGTCCACCCTTTCCCGGCGATCACCGCGAGCGTCTGCAATCTGAGGCCGGAAAGCCGCGGCTCGGTCCACTTGTCGAGCCCGGATTTTGCCGCCCAGCCGACGATCAGCCCGAAATACCTCTCGACGCAGCGCGATCGTGACATAGCTGTGCGCTCAATACGTTTGACGCGCAAGATCGTCGCCCAACCGTCCTTTGCCCGTTTCAAACCGGAGGAGTTCAAGCCAGGCCCCCTCTATCAGACGGAGGCCGATCTGGAGCGGGCGGCTGGCGATATCGGCACGACGATCTTTCATCCGGTTGGCACCTGCCGCATGGGCGTCGACAGGGACAGCGTCGTCGACCCCCGGCTGAAACTCAGGGCGCTCGGCAAGCTCAGGATCGCCGACGCTTCGGTGATGCCGTCGATCACCTCGGGCAACACCAATTCGCCGACGATCATGATCGCCGAAAAGGCAGCGGCGATGATCCTCGAAGACAACCGATAGGAGAAGACCATGGCAAGGATCGCATTCATCGGGCTCGGCAATATGGGCGGGCCGATGGCGGCCAATCTCGTCAAGGCAGGTCACGAGGTCCTCGGCTTCGATCTCGCAGCCTCCGTGCTGAAGGCGGCCGAGGCGAGCGGCGTCAAACCGGCCGGCCATGCCAGCCAGGCAGTCAAGGACGCCGAGATCGTCATATCAATGCTGCCGCAGGGACGTCATGTGCTGACGGCCTGGACCGATATCCTGCAGACAGCCGCGCAGGGAACGCTTGTCATCGATTGCTCGACAATCGATGTCGAGAGCAGCCGCAAGGCGCATGAGATGGCAAAAGCCGCAAGCTGCCAGTCGCTCGACGCCCCCGTTTCCGGCGGGACCGGCGGCTCAAGCGCAGGTACGCTGACTTTCATGGCGGGCGGCTCGGATGAGGCTTTCGCCAGGGCAAAGCCGATCCTCGAGGCGATGGGAAAGAAGATCGTCCACTGCGGCGAGGCGGGTGCGGGCCAGGCGGCGAAGATCTGCAACAATATGATCCTCGGCATCTCGATGGTCGGCGTCTGCGAGGCCTTCGTGCTGGCTGAGAAACTTGGCCTTTCCCATCAGGCGCTGTTCGACGTCGCCTCGACGTCATCAGGCCAGTGCTGGTCGATCAATACCTATTGCCCGGTGCCTGGGCCGGTGCCGACATCTCCCGCCAACAACGGTTACAAGCCAGGCTTTGCCGCAGCCCTGATGCTGAAGGATCTCAGGCTGTCGCAGGAGGCGGCGCTGGCAAGCGGCGCGTCCACGCCCATGGGTGCGGAAGCAGCCCAGCTTTATGCACTGTTCGAAAAGCAGGGCAATGGCGGAAGGGACTTTTCCGCCATCATCGAGATGTTCCGCGAGAAGGCGTAAGCGCTGTTCACTGTCCCGGCGTGCTCCGCCGAGAGAGCAGCCAGATCAGATAGGGGCCGCCGATCAGCGCGGCGAAGAAGCCGACCGGCACCTGATAGGGATAGATGACAACGCGCGACAGCCAGTCCGCCGCCGTCAGCACGCCGGCGCCGAAGATGAGGCTCGCGGCGAGTTGGTGGTTTGGCGTGCGGAAGCCGGCGAGCCGCGCCAGATGCGGCGCAATCAGGCCGGTGAGGCTGAGTGGCCCGACAAGGAACGAGGCGATTGCTGTCATCAGCGCGGCGAGGATGGCGAGCACCAGGCGGCTTGCTCCGACGGGAAGGCCGACGGCGCGGCTCAAACCGGCCCCGAGCGGCAGGATCGTCAGCCAGCGGCTGAGGAAGGGTAGCGGCGCAGCCAACAGGACGAGCGAAGTGGCGGCCGTCCAGGCTTCGAAGGCGCCGGCGCGGTTGGTCGAGCCGGAAAGCCAGGTCAGCAGGATGTAGCCGCGCATATCGCCCTGGGCGAGCACCATGGTTACAACAGCCATGGCAAAGGCGCCGATGCCGACGCCGGCCAGCAGCATGCGTTCCGGCGAGAATTGCGCGCGCGCCGAAATGGCGATCATCGCGACGAAGGCTGCCAGTGCGCCGATCGCCATGGCGGCGAGCATGATGGCTGGCGAGGGGAAGCCGAAGAGGAAGAGCGCCACCGTCAGGCCCGCCCCGGCCCCGCCGCTGACGCCGAGAACCTCCGGGCTCGCAATCGGATTGCCCGTGATGCGCTGCATGATGAAGCCTGATGCCGCCAGCATGGCGCCGGCGGCGGCGGCCACGATCGTCCGCGGCAGACGGAAGGGCATGAGGTCGGCCAGGAGAGTGCCGGTTGCGACGTGCCAGCCGTCATCGACAGGGCCGAGGGTGAGGACGAGGGCAAAGAGCAGGGCGAGCGCAATCAGGAGGATCGCAAGCGTTTGCAGCGGCCTTGCCAGCCGCTTCGACGCTGCGGACGACTGGGCGGCAACGGCTGAAACGGAATGCACGAGCGGTAGCAGGAAGAGCAGGAGCGGGCCGCCGAGCAAAGCGGTCGCCGCTCCCGTCGGCGCGAGATCGGTGAAGTCGGGGCCGAGGATTTGGGTGAGGCAATCGGTCAGGAAGAGAAGCCCGGCGCCCGTCAGCGGTGCTGCTATCATCAACCTGTCCGTGCCGCGCGCGCCGGCAAGCCTTGCGATCGCCGGAGCGGCGAGGCCGAGGAAACCGATTATGCCGACCTCCGATGTCACCGAGGCTGCGAGCCAGACGGCGAGACCGACGATCGCGAGGCGCGTGGAATGCAGGGCAAGACCGAGGTTCCGGGCGCCGCTGTCGTCGAGCGCGAGAATGCGGAGCGGCCGCACCAGCAGCAGGGCCGCGAAGAAACCGAGGACAAGCCGGGGGGCGAGCGAGGAGACGGCGTTCCAATCCTGCTGACTGAGCGAGCCGGCGCCCCAGATATAGATCGACATGGCATATTCGCCGCGCGCCAGGATTAGCGTGACGCTGAGGGCCGAGGCGATGAGGCTGACGATCATGCCGGAAAGAGCCACGGTTACCGGATCAAACCCGCGCCGCCAGCTCAAAGCCAGAACGGCGGCGACCGCCGCGACGCCGCCGCCAAAGGCGGTCATCTCGCGAGACAATCCGATGAGCAGCGGCGAGACGCTCATAGCCGCCGTCATCGCCAGTTCCGCCCCGGAGGCGATGCCGAGCGTGGAGGCATCGGCGATTGGGTTGCGCAGCACCCGCTGCAGCAATGCGCCGGAAAGGCCGAGCGCAGCGCCGGCGATCAGAGCCAACATGGCGCGGGGCATGATGCCGTCCCAAAGTAGCACGCTGTTCAGCAGCGCTGCATCGGCGTCGCTATGTGCAATCTCGGGACGCGTCACGACGAGGAGCGCGAAGGCAGCGAGGCAAAGCGCTGCCAGTATCAGTCCGGGAACGAGCACGCTTGCGCTTCGCGCCGGGCCGGGCCGGTTAACCATTCCATGCATGCTCAAGCCCCTCCGCCAGCAGATCGGCAAAGCGGCCCGCGGCCGGCAGCGCGCCATAGGGATTGACAGCGCCGAGCATCAGCACGCGCTTCTCACGCACGGCCGGCAACGCGTTCCAGAAGCTGCTGGCGGAAAGTCTGGCGATCGCATCGGCTGGATGCGGCGGGATCATGACGATCCAGGCGTCGGGCATCGATGCCAATGTCTCGATCCCGACGGGAGCAGCGGCCGAGTAGCTGGTCGCACCCTGCCACGCATTCGTCAGGCCGACGCGCTTCAGCACCTCGCCGAACATGCTGTCGGAGCCGAAGACGCGGAAATGCCTGGCATCACCGAGATTGATCGGGATGACCGGCCGCCCGTCGCCGGCGGCGAAGAGAGACCTGTAGCGGTCGAGCCTGGCTGAAAGCCCTTCGGTCAGCTCCCTGGCAGCGGAAAGCTGCAGGCGCTCGCCGATCGCAAGCGTGACCTGTTCGGCCAGCGCGAAGGGGCTTTCGCCAGGCTTGTAGATCGCGTGGCTTTCCACCGGTGCAATCAGCCGCATGCGCTCGTCCGCCCAGGCATAGAAGTTCGAGTTGAAGATCAGACTGGGCCGCGCAAGCCGCAGCACCTCGAAATTCGGCGTGCCTCGCAAGCCGAGATCAGCCACCGTCGCCGGCACTTCAGGCGTGACGGCCGCGGCGCGAAATTGCCGCAGCTCCGTTGCTGCAACGACGTTAGCGCCGGCTGCCAGCAGGGTTTCGAGCAGCGCCCAGTCGAGCGTGGCGACGCGTATGCCCTCCGCCGCCCGCAACAGCGCGGGCGCGGAAAGCGAGGCTGCCGCGCCAGCCAGAAACTGTCTGCGAGAGAAAGAAGCCATGAGCTACAAGAGATAGCTGACCGGCTCGTTTCGAACCGGATGCGGGAAGACGCCCATGCCGACGCCGAAAATCGATTGCAGCCTGTCGGCCTGCATGATCTCGGCGGGCGTGCCTTCGGCAGTGATCCGGCCGCGATTGAGCGCGATGATGGCATCGCAGTAGCGTGCGGCGAGATTGATGTCGTGCAGCACGATGACGATCGTTAGCCCGCGTTCGTGACTGAGTTCCTGCACCAGCGAAAGTACGCTTGCCTGGTGGGCAAGATCGAGCGCCGAGGTCGGCTCGTCGAGCAAGAGGCACCGTGCGTCCTGCGCGAGCATCATGGCGATCCAGGCGCGCTGGCGCTCGCCGCCGGACATGGCGGCGACGAGGCGATCGGCAAAATCCTCGAGCTCGGTGCGGACGATCGCTTCCTCGACCATTCGGCGATCGGTGGCGGTGAAGCGGCCGAGCGTGCCGTGCCAGGGGAAACGGCCGAGGGCGATCAGTTCGCGAACGCTCATCCCGTCGGTCGCCGGCGTGAATTGCGGCATATAGGCGACGTGGCGGGCAAATTCCCGGGCGCCCCAATCGCTTGCCGGCTTGCCGCCGAAGGAGACGGCGCCGGATTTCGGCGCGATCTGGCGAGCGATGATCTTCAGGAGCGTACTCTTGCCGGAACCATTCGGGCCTACCAGTCCGTAAATTCGGCCGTGCTCGAGCGTCAGGTCGATACCGGACAGGATGGATTTCGGCCCGATGGCATAGTCGATTCCCGACAGGGAAAGGAAAGGCGAAGTCATAGTCTGCTCCAGGTTCGGCGCTGCAACGGCTTGAGGAGGGCTTGCCCTCCTTTCCAGCAAGTTCCTGCAAAACTAAACTTAGATTGTCAACTTACCACTTTCTGCTGAGCTTGAATGTGACGGTGCGGGCATCGCCGTAACCGCAGACGGTCAGGCCGCCGCAGCCCTTGACATATTCCTTGTCGAAAAGGTTGGTGACGTTGAGGGCGGCGCCCCAGTTTTCCCGCTCGTATCGGATCGCCGCGTCGACGAGGGTCGCGGCGGGAACCTTCTCGGTATTCGCCTCATCGGCCCACGACCAACCCTGATGGCGCACGCCAGCGCCGAAGCTCATGCCCTCGAAGGCGCCCGTCGTCAGCGTATAGTCGACCCAGAGAGAGGCGGTCACCTTTGGGATGAGATAAGGCGAATTGCCGACGAGCGCCGGATTGGCCTCGTTCTCCGTTACTTCCATGTCCGTATAGGCAAGCGATGCGAGAATCTTCCAGTTCTCGTTGATGTTGACCTTGCCTTCGAGTTCGGCGCCGCGCGAAACGACCTCGCCAAGCTGGCTCTGGGCGAAGGTCGCCGGATTGGTGACCGTATTGTTGCGTTTGGTGATGTGAAAGAATGACGCAGTCAGCGAACCGTCGACGAAGGTGGGCTCATATTTGATGCCGCCTTCGAACTGCTCTCCCTCCTCCGGCTCCATCGCGCCCGATACACCG
The DNA here is from genome assembly GCF_005862215.1 of Rhizobium sp. MHM7A. Classification (NCBI taxonomy): domain Bacteria; kingdom Pseudomonadati; phylum Pseudomonadota; class Alphaproteobacteria; order Hyphomicrobiales; family Rhizobiaceae; genus Rhizobium; species Rhizobium sp. MHM7A. Next base: position 145,030 of record NZ_VCHT01000011.1, on the reverse strand, counting down.
GTGCCGATCAGCGGATTGAAGAAAGTCGCGGCGCTGACATAGGGCGTCAGGCCGTTATCGAACTCGTAGGCAAGGCCGATACGGCCGCTGACAGCGCTGTCGTTCGATGTATAGCTCGTGCCGACGACTGCGTCGGCATCGGTGTCGACATAGTCGTATCGGCCGTTCAGCGTCAACAGCCAGCCGTCACCGAAGTGGATCTGATCCTGCGCATATATGCCGAGTTGCTTCTGCGTGACGACCTGATCGATGGCGACGTCATTTGTCGGCTGAATGGCGCCGTAAATCGGATCGGTGGCGCTGATCGGCGTCGCGGTTGTCGGCCATGTCGGCCATTTCTGAACATGGTCGAGGCGGTAATATTTGTAGTCGAGGCCGACAAGCATGCTGTGCGTGGCGCCGCCGAGTTCCGCTTCTCCTTCAAGCCGATTGTCGATACCGAAGGAATCGACGGCTGAGCGGCCTTCGAAGCCGATGCGGGCCAACTGATAGTCAGGGCCTGTCGGTATGCCGCCGACCCAGCCGTTCAGATAGGGGCCGATTTCATGCTTATCGAGGTGACCGTAGCGCAAGTTCTGCGAGAAGTTGATGCCATTGTCGAATTCATGCTCGAATTCGTAGCCGATCATCTTCTGCACATAGCTGCCGTCATCGATGCCGGGCTCGCCATAGAAGGCGTCGCGGTCGATCTTGCCGAAAGGCGCGTCCTCGACGGTGCCGACATAGGGGAAGAAGCCATTGCCCGTATGCACCTGATCGAGTCCGGCTAGATAACCCCAGGCGGTGAAGCTCGTGCTGTCATCCGGCGAAATGGTGAGCTGCGGCATGATGAAGCCGCGGAAGTCCTCGGAAAAGTCCGAATAATTATCGCCGCCTGCGATCTTGCCGGTGATGCGATAGCTCATCGTTCCGCTGGAACCGACCTTGTCGGAGACGTCGAAGCCGGTGAAGGCATTGCCGTTGCTGTTGATGCCGATGTCCGTATAGAAGAGCGGCTCGTCGAGCGGGCGCTTGCGGACGAGATTGACGATGCCGCCGGGGTTGGCTCCGCCGTAGAGTACGGAGGCCGGACCCTTCAGCACCTCGACGCGCTCCAGCATGAAAGGATCGAGCTGAAAGCCGCCGAAGCCGTAGCTGAAGAGCGTCAGATTATCGAAGAAGACGCCGGTCTGCGTCGCGTTGAAGCCGCGAATGTAGAACCAATCCGTATCGCCGTCGCCGCCATAGGGCTGCGCGGTCACCCCGGGCGTATAAAGCAGCACTTCGTCGATCTTATTGGTGATGCCACGGTCATCCATTTCGTCGGTGCCGATGACGGAGACGGATTGCGGGATTTCGTTGAGGGGGGTGTCGCTCTTCGAGCCGGTGGAGGAGTTCTTGGCGACATACCCCTTAACCGGGCTGGTCGCTGTATCGCTGCCGCCCTGAATGACGATCGGCGCGAGCTCGGTCGACGTCGCATCCTGCGCCGCGGCGGAGCCTGCTATCAGGCCGGCGATCGCCACGCCTGCCAATAGATTTGCCTTGAAAATGGGACCCCTGGTCTGCCCATGCATGTCTTCTATACCCCACTCGCGCCGCGGCAATGACGCGCGGCGAAGAACCTTGAATAAGATGAGTGCTTAACTCAGTTTTAACGGAACGGCTTGTCTCGATCGGGGAAAATTGAACGTTTTTGGGCAATTCTCCGTAGTGTAAAGAATTGCTCAGTGAGCGTTGCTGTCAGGCAAGTTGAGCCTTCTTCCAGCTCGCCGGGGTGGTGCCGACATGTTTGCGAAAGACGCGGGTAAAATGCGCCTGATCGGCAAAGCCGGTTTCGGCGGCGATCGCCGTCAATGCATAGTCGCTCTCGACAAGCAGGCGCTTGGCCCTAGCGAGTCTGGCATTGGTCTGCCACTGGTGAGGCGCGATTCCGGTCGAGGCCTTGAAGGCATGGCTGAAATGCGATTGCGACAGCCCGGTCAGGCCGGCGAGCTCTTCGAGGCGGATATTGCGCAGGCAATTTTCCTCGATGAAGTCTGTGGCGCGGCGAAGCTGCCAAGAGGCCAACTTGCTGCGCTTGCGCGGAACGGCTTTGGAAAGCTTCAGCACGTCGATGATCAAAGCCAGAGCCATGCCGTCGCCATAGAGATCGTGCAGCGGCTCCGGATTGAGGCATTCGGCAGCGACCAGCTGCGCCAGCGCCAGCACTCGCTCATCGGAAAAAAGAAGCCGTGGGCTTTCCAGGCGGCGCGGATCGATCTTCTCCGTCAGCCTGCGGCTGATGGTGTCGGCGTCGAAATGAAGGTCCAGGTGGCGCACCGCGTGCACGTCGGTCAGATCGGCCCAGACTTCCATGCCGGCCGGTACATAGGAGATCGGCCGTTTTTCCGTGTCCTGAACAGCGCCTTCCACCCTTGGCGACAGCTTGATGCGCGAATTGCCCGGCCCTCGCTTATCGAGCATGATGAAGAGCCGCGGATCCCGCGAGACATAATAGCCGCCGGCATAAGAGGCGCATTCGACGTCCCAAACATCGGCGACGATGCCGTTCCACAGGCGGCGATGCACGCCGCCAATAACGGAAAAGCCCTGGATCTTGTTCTGCATCCGTGGTTGAAACGTCATTCTCATTTCCCCTCCGACCACGCGCCGGAAGTAAACCTTCTTGAAAATATCAAGTTTATTACATCAGTCGGAAGCGCGTGACAACGTTCAATCCGGCAGCAGAGCCAAGATGAAAGCCGGCCTTGAGATCAGACTTTTACGACCGAAAAGCGTAGCCTGTTCTCGGCGAGAAGGATGTCGACTTCGCCCGGCTCGCTCAGTTCGATCGCGCCGCTCAAAGTGCCTGTCGTGATCAGGGCACCCGCCTTCAACGATGTTTGAGGCCGCAGCCCATCATTGGCGTATTCAACGAGCCAGGTAAGAACGTCGCCTTTCGGATGCTGCGCCGGGCCATCATAGATCGTGCGGCCGGCATGGGTGACCTTAAGCGGTGAGCCGGCGGCGGTGTCGACGGCGCTATTGTCCAGCTTCGGGCCGAGCACGTAGCCGCTGTTGCCGAGGCGGTCGGCGAGGAACAGCAGAAAGGAAACGCTGCCGCTTTCCTTGATCGCGCTCACCAACAATTCGGCGCCGAGATGGACGGTTGAGATCGCCTCGGTCACCTCCGCGCGGCTGTAAGGGCTGTCCGAGCGGACCGGCAGGTCCTTGCCGAGGCGCACCGCGATTTCTGTCTCGAACTTCAGCCCCGGATACCACGGGAGATCAGCGCCTGAGATGGCTTCGACATAGGGATGCAGCGGAGCTGTGACGGCCTGGCCCTGCGGCGATACCGTCACCTTCCACGCATTGCCGGACACGCCATCGGCCGCGGCCAGCAAATTCTGCGCCTCCATCGCCTGTTGAAGATCCCCCGGCAATGCGAAGGTGCTTGTTGCCTCCTGCCGGACGGCTTGGTGGAGGCTGTGAAGCCTGGCGGCCAGGGCACCCGGGTCGAATATCTCTGCCATGCTGTTCTCCTCGAATGATTTTCGAGGTGCACAGTAACGGCGAGGCCGGAGCGAACAAGTGCCGTTTCGGGAAAAGCCCCTATTCCATTGCCTTGTACCAAAGACCGCGATAGCCTCTCAGGCCGGGGATATCGATCGGTGCAAAGTGCCTCTGCGCACCGGGCACCGGCCGGATGCCGGCAAGCAGTGCGGCACCCTGGCTGGTCCCGGTTGTGCCGGGGAGGGCCATGACCTCGCGGCCCGCAAGCCCGGCAAGGAGTTTCAGATAGGGCTCGTTCAGCGCAAAAGGCCCTTCGACGACAATAGGGCCCTTGGCGCCGATCAATCCGAGGCAAGCATCCGTCATCAGCGCCAGATAGAGGCAGGCTGCGGCATGGCGCGCCTCCCGGCCTGCTCCTTCCATGCCGATCCAACGGCATGACTTTCCCGGAAAGGGTCCGGAGCCCGGGGCGACGTTGGGCAGCAGCATCATATCCTTGCTAAGCACCGCACCGATGGCTGCCCATGCGGCTTCGTCGTCCACCGGACCGATCTCGGCGGAAAGAATCTCGAATTCCCGCCCGCCCATGAAACGCGATGAGGGAACGGCGCGGCCATAGGCGTCGACATTGGCAAGCGTGTCGCGGCTCGGATCAAGATGATCGAGATCGCCGCCGACGCCGAAATTGATCACCCAGGTGCCTGTGGAGACGACGGCGAAGGGCGCCTCGCGACGGACCAGATGCGGCAGCAGCGATGCGTTGGAATCGTGGATGCCGCAATAAACCGGCACGGGCGCGGAAAGGCCGAGCCCGGCGGCGATTGCGGGCAGAACAGGGCCGAGCGCATCGAAGGCTGAGCGGATCGGCGCCATCTGCGCGCGGATGCCGAGCCGGTCGACGAGCGAAGAGTAGGTGCCGCTTTTCGGGTTCCAGAGATCGGTATGGCAGCCGAGCGACGTCAGTTCATTGGCGGCCACGCCGGTCAATCGCGCCGCCCAATATTGGGCATAGGTGAGAACGGTCTCGACCGCGGCAAACTGCTCCGGAAAGACGCTCTTCTGATAGTGCAGCTGCGCGCCGAGATTGAGGCCCATCGGCAGGCGCGGCGAGAAGGTTTCCGCGAAGGAGGGGCGCAACGCCGTATACGCATCGCGGATTGCCTCCGGATATTCGTGCTCGTAATCGATCACGGGCATGGCGAGCGCGCCATTCCGGTCGAGCAGTGCGGCTGCGGCGCCATGCGTCGTGATCGAAATGGCGTCGAAGCCGGGGTCCCGCGCCAGGCTCTTCAGCGCATCGAGAGCGAAGGCCCAGAGCGCCTCTATGTCGTAATGCGGATAGGGGCCGGTTTTAACCGCAATGTTCGGCCGCTTCAGAACTGCGGCTTCGGCGCCGGTTCCGCTGTCGAGGACGACGACTTTGGCATTGGTCTTGCCGATGTCGAGAACGGCGATGCGGCCGAAGGAACTGGCGGTCATGGCATATGAAAGACGGTGACGAGGTCACTCTGAACTGGCGAATTATCCGGATTGGTGGCCATGATGTCGGCCATATAGGCCCACCATTTCTTCATCACCGGATGCTCCGGCAGGCTCGCCATCGTGTGGTCATTCGGCCGCGTCAGAACGCCGAAGAGCGTATTGGTCTCGCGGTCGAGATGGATGGAATAGTCGCTGGCGCCCGACTGGTGCAGGAGATCGACCAGTTCCGGCCAGATCTCGTCGTGGCGCTTGCGATATTCGGCTTCCATGCCGGGATTGAGCTGCATCTTGAAGGCGTGTTTTTCCAGGGTCATCGGGAGCTCATGAGCTTGATGCGGCGGGCCATAATCGGGATGGCAATGGTGATGATGAGAAGCAGGCCGATGAAGATCGACATGACGATGCCCGGCACGTTCAAGAGACCGAGTCCGAAGGTGACGAGGCCCATGACGAAGGCGGCGATGACGACGCCGCCGATGGTGCCGGAGCCGCCGAGGATCGAGATGCCGCCGAGAACGACCATGGTGACAACTTCGAGTTCCCAGCCTTGGGCGATCGAAGGCCGGGTCGAGCCGAGGCGAGAGGTCAGGCAGACGGCGGCAATGCCGCTCATGACGCCGGTCAGCAGGAAGAGAATGAATTTGACGCGCTCGACCGGGATGCCGGAGAAGCGGGCGGCGAAATCATTATTGCCGATCGCATAGACCTGACGGCCGAAATTCGTCGCATGCAGCAGGATGGCGAAAAGGATCGCCAGCACGATGAAGAGTACAAATTCGAACGAGAACACCCAGACGACATAACCCTGACCGAAATAGGCGAAGTCGGCGGGATATTTGCCGTAAGCCTGGTCGCCGAGCACGATGTAGGAAATGCCGCGGAACAGGCTCATCGTGCCAATGGTGACGACGATCGACGGCAGCTTCAGCACCGATACCAGCAGACCGTTGAAGATGCCGCAGGCAAGGCCGGTGCCGATGCCGATCAGCACCAGGCCCGGCGCACCGATGCCGGCCTGCGCCGCCGCGCCCATCGCCGTCGAGGCAAGCGCGATGATGGCGGCGACCGAAAGGTCGATCTCGCCTGATATGACGAGCAGCGCCATGGCGAAGGCGATCATCGCCTTTTCGGTGAAGTTGAAGGTGGCGTCCGACAGGTTCCAGGCATCGAGGAAATAGGGCGAGGCCAGGGAGTTGAAGATGAAGATCAGGACCGCGACACCGAAGAGCAGCACTTCCCAACTTGCGACGATGCGGCGGAAGGGCGTGCCGAGGCGGTCGGGAATGACGCGCTTTTCGCGCTTGGACAGGGTGCTCATGCTGCGGCCTCCGTTCTGATTTCGGCTGCGGCGCGGTCGCGCAGGATGATGCGCCCCCGGTTGCGCTCACGCCGGGCGTTGAAGGCGACGGCGAGAATGATGACGGTTCCGGAGATCGCCATCTGCGTAAAGGGTGAAATGCCGATCACCGGCAAAGCGTTCTTGATGACGCCGAGGAAGAGCGCGCCGAGCACCGTGCCGGCGACCGAGCCGACGCCGCCGGCAATAGAAATGCCGCCGATGACGCAGGCCGCGACGCTGTCGAGCTCGAAGCCGTTGGCGATATCGACATAGGCGACGGCGTAACGCGATACCCAGAGATAGCTGGAAAGGCCGGCAAGAGCGCCCGACAGCACGAAAGCAAGGAATTTCGTGCGGCCGGTATCGATGCCCGCATAGACGGCAGCCGTCGGATTGCCGCCGGTCGCATAGGCCGAGCGGCCGAACTGGCTGTAGCGCAGCAGCATGTACATCAGCGCGACGATGATAATCGCAACCCAGCTCAGCACCGGAAGGCCGAGGATAGGCGTGCGGGGGACGGAGAGGAAGGTCGGCGTCATCTGGTGGGCGTTCACCCAGGCGCCGCCCGACAGCACGAAAGCCATGCCGCGATAGATGGTGAGTGTGCCGAGGGTGACGACGATCGGCGGGATTTCAAGGCGCCAGACGAGGAAACCGTTGATGCTGCCGAGAGCCGCGCCGATCAGGACCGCGGCAAGGATTAGCACGATCAATGGCAGGCCCGGAAATGCGGCATTCATCATCGCAATCGCCATGCCGGTAAAGGCAAGGTTGGCGGCCACCGAAAGATCGATCGATTTCGTCAGAATGACCGTCATCTGGGCAAGCGCCAGAATGATGAGGATCGCCGTGTCGTTGAAGATGCCGGCGAGATTGTCCGGCGTGGCGAAATCGGCGGCCCGCGTCGAGAAGACGGCAATCATCACGACGATGATGGCAAAGAGCAGGGTTTCACGCTTTCTGATCAGTCTGGCCATGCCCATCACCTCATGCATTTCCGGTCGCCGCGCGCACCAGCGCTTCCGGCGAAAGCTGATCGCGCTCGAACAGCCCGGCCGACAGGCCTTCCTTCATGACCAGCACACGGTCCGACATGCCGATGATCTCAGGCAGTTCGGAAGAGATCATGATGATAGAAAGGCCCTCTGCGGCAAGCTCGCTGATGAAGCCATGCACGGCGGCCTTCGAGCCGATGTCGATGCCCTTGGTCGGCTCATCGAGGATAATGACCTTGGGCATGGTGGCGAGCCACTTGCCGATGACCACCTTCTGCTGGTTGCCGCCCGACAGCGTGCCGACCGGCACGGAGAGCGCGGCGGCGCGCAGATCCAGCCGCTCGGCATATTTGCGGGCGAGCGCGAATTCTTCCGCTGCCTGCAGAAAGCCCTTGCGCGAGGTGCGCGCCAGCGACGGCAACGTCATGTTCTGATAGATCGGCATCGGCAGCGCCAGGCCGTGGCGGCCGCGTTCTTCCGGCACGTAGACGATGCCGGCCTTAATGGCATCATGCGGCGAATGGATCGAAATTTCCCGGCCCTCAAGCGTCAACCTGCCGGAGAGCGGCTTGGTGATGCCGAACAGCGATTGCGCGAGCTCCGAACGTCCGGCGCCGATCAGGCCGTAAATGCCGAGGATCTCGCCCTTGCGCAGCGTCAGCGAGATATCGCGGAATTCGGTGCGGTGGCTGTATTTTTCGACTTCAAGCACCGGGCCGCCGATGGCGACCTCGATCTTCGGAAAGACGTTCTCGACGTCGCGGCCGACCATCATGCGGACGATCTCGTCCTGCGGCGTTTCCTTGAGCTTGCCCCGACCGACGGCGCGGCCGTCACGGAAGACGACGAAATCGTCGGCGATTTCGTAAAGCTCATCGAACTTGTGGCTGATGAAGAGGATCGCCTTTCCCTGTTCCTTCAGCCCTCGGACGATGCGGAAGAGATCGTCGATCTCCTTGCGGGAAAGGGCGGCCGTCGGCTCGTCCATGATGACGATGCGGGCTTCTATCGACAAAGCGCGCGCAATCGCCACCAAATGGCGCTGCGCGATCGACAGGTCCTTCAGCCGGATGGTGGGATCGATATTGCTTTCGAGCGCGGTCAGCAACGCCTTCGAGCGGCTGTTCATCGTCTGCCAGTCGATGGTGCGAAAGCGCGTGCGCGGCGCGTGGCCGAGGAAAATGTTCTCGGCGACCGTCAGCTCGTCGAAAAGTACGGTTTCCTGGTGGATGGCGGTAACTCCGGCATCGATGGCGGCCTGGGCGCTGGCAAAGCTCGTCGGCTGACCATCGACGAGGATCTCGCCTTCGTTCGGTCTGTAGATACCGGTCAGGATCTTGACCAGGGTGGATTTGCCGGCGCCGTTTTCGCCGATCAGCGCCGTCACCGTGCCCGGGTGAAGCGCGATGCTGACATTGTCGAGCGCCTTCACCCCGGGAAAGATCTGCGAGATGCCGCGCATTTCCAGAATGGCGGGCGCATCGCCGGTATTGCTGTCCGTGATGGGTTGTTGAAAGGCGGCGTTCATCAGATTTCTACCAGTGTCGAATGGGAATCCCGGCGGCCGCGCAGCCGCCGGGCTCTTTTTGTGCTCCAGATCAGAAGACCTTGGAGAACTGGTCGATGTTCGAGGCATTATAGACGAAGGGATCGGCCATGGCGGCTTCGCCGTTTTCGCCGACCTTGATCTTACCCATGCGGCCGGCTTCGATTTCGCTGCCCGGCTTGCCATCGGTTTCGCCCTTGACGAGGCGATAGGCGATCTGGGTTGCGGAGTAACCGAGGTCGATGGGGTTCCAGATGGCGAATTCCTTCGTGGCGCCCGACTTGATCGCGCCGGCCATTTCCGACGGCAGGCCGAGACCGGTGACGTAGACCTTGCCGACAAGGCCCTTGTCCTCGACGACCTTGGAGGCGGCCAGAACGCCGACGGTCGTCGGAGCGACGATGACCTTGACGTTCGGGTTCGACTTCAGCAAGCCTTCGGCTTCGCGATAGGACTTATCGGAGAGGTCGTCGCCGTAGACCGTGGTGACGAGGTTGAGGCCCGGAAAGTCTTTGAGCTGCTTCTTCATCTGGTCGATCCAGATGTTCTGGTTGGTCGAGGTTGTGGTCGCCGAAAGGATGGCGAAGTCGCCCTTGCCGCCTTCGAGGTGATTCTTGGCGAGCGTCAGGCACATCTTGCCGATCAGCTCGTTGGAGGACGGGTTGAGCTGCAGGATGCGGCCTTCGGGTGCCACGCCGGAGTCCCAGGAGATCACCTTGATGCCGCGCTGGGTGGCCTTCTTCAGGGCCGGAACGAGCGCGTCGGGATCGTTGGCCGAAACGGCGATGGCATCAACCCCCTGGGCGATCAGCGAGTTGATGACTTCGATCTGGCCTTCGGCCGTCGTAGACGTCGGACCGGTATAGATCACCTCCACGCCGCCGAGTTCCTTGGCGGCTTCCTGTGCGCCCTTGTTGGCGGCGTCGAAGAAGCCGTTGCCGAGCGACTTGACGACGAGGCCGATCTTGATGTCCTTGGCGCTTGCGGTGCCGGCCATCATGGCGACCGCGAGCGCTACGCCGAGCGCAAGTGTCTTTGCGAGTTTCATGTCACTTTCCTCCCGTTAAGATTAGACTTCCACACCTCGGCGGCGCCTCAGGCGACCGACGAGGAATCCTCCTTCACAAGCTGGGCCACCGGGCTGGCGACGATGAGCCGGACGCCGGCATTCTCGACCATGCGAGCCGCCTCTTCCGAGATGCCGTCATCGGTGATGACCACAGAAACGCGGTCGAGCGCGCAGAGAATGAGGCTCGACCGGCGATTGAATTTGCTTGAATCGACCATGACCACCAGTTCGTCGGCCTGGTGCATCAGCTTCTGCTCGCTCTGGATTATGAGGGCATCCGCCTCCATGATGCCGAGCGGGCCGACGCCCTGCGCACCGATGAACATGCGTCGCGCATAAAAGTTGCGGATCGCATCATTGTCGAAAGGCGACAGGATGAGACTCTGCTCGCGATAGATCGCGCCGCCGGGCACCGTCACCGTATTCTTCGAATGCTTCACCAGATGTTCGGCGATGGCGAAAGAATTGGTCATGACCTGCATGCGATGGCCGGCCATATAATGCACCATCTGGAAGGTCGTCGTGCCGCCATTGATGATGATGGCGTCGCCGGCCTCGCAGAGATCGACCGCGGCGCGCGCAATTGCACGCTTTTTATCGATATTGACCGATTCTGAAACCCGGAAGGGTCGGCCAGCCAGGTTGCCGAGCTGCGGCGGATGCACCGCTTCGGCGCCGCCGCGGACGCGGCGGATCTTGCCCTGCACGTGAAGAGCCGCAATATCACGCCGGATTGTCGCCTCGGAAGCTTCCGTCAGCTCGGAAATATCCTGGATCGTGACGACGGACTTTTCCTGAACGGCGCTTAAGATGATGCGATGACGTTCGCGTTCGTGCATTGGGCTCCTCCTCTTGTCATATTTATTTCTTATCCATTAAAAGCTGTCAATCACAAACGATCATAAATTTTCATATTGCGCTGCACAATAATCGAATTTGATCGTTTTCGATTGACAAACTCCGTTTTGATGAGCGATACCGGTCGACGAAAAGGGCGCGAACCCTCGCGACCCGATGACGATTTCATGGGAGGATGACATGGCGGCGAACGTCCGGCTTCTGGAAAACCGGTGGGATGATGGTTACGCGGCAGGCCTCGACGAACCGGGCAAGCTGCTCTATCGCTCCAATCTGCTCGGCGCCGACAAGCGCATCACCAATTACGGCGGCGGCAACACTTCGGCCAAGGTGATGGAAACCGATCCGCTGACCGGCGAGAAAGTTAAGGTTCTCTGGGTCAAGGGCTCGGGCGGCGATGTCGGCACCATCAGTCTCGACGGTTTCGCGACGCTCTACCAGGACAAGCTGGAAGCGCTGAAGGGCATCTACAAGGGCGTCGCGGACGAGGACCGCATGGTCGGTTTCCTGCCGCACTGCACCTTCAACCTGAACGCTCGCGCCGCCTCGATCGACACGCCGCTGCACGGTTTCGTGCCTTTCACCCATGTCGACCACATGCATCCCGATGCGATCATCGCGATCGCCGCGTCGGAGAATTCCCGGGAACTGACGAAACGGATCTTCGGCGACGAGATCGGCTGGCTGCCATGGCGCCGTCCGGGCTTCCAGCTCGGCCTCGATCTGGAAGCCTTCGTTAAGGCCAACCCCAACGCCAAGGGCGTCGTGCTCGAAAGTCACGGCCTCTTCACCTGGGCAAACGACGCCAAGGCTTGCTACGAGCTGACGCTCGATATCATCAATAAGGCGATCGAATGGTTCGCCGGCCAGACCGAGGGCAAGACGATTTTCGGCGGCGCGGCCGTTCAGAGCCTGCCGGTTGCCGAACGCCGCGCCATCGCCGCCCGGCTGATGCCCGAGATTCGCGGCCGTATCGGCAAGCAGGAGCGCAAACTTGGCCATTTCGACGATCAGGATGCGGTTCTGGACTTCGTCAATTCGAAGAGCTTGCGCCCGCTCGGCGCGCTCGGCACCAGCTGCCCGGACCACTTCCTGCGCACCAAGATCCGTCCGCTGATCGTCGAATTCGATCCCGCCAAGCCGGATGTCGATGCGATCGTTGCCGGTCTCGACAAGGCGCTGGAAGATTACCGCGCCGACTACGCCCGCTATTATAACGACTGCAAGCATGACAATTCGCCCGCCATGCGCGACGCCAATCCCGTCATCTTCCTTGTTCCCGGCGTCGGCATGCTGTCCTTTGCCCGCGACAAGGCGACTGCCCGTATCGCCAGCGAATTCTACGTCAATGCCATCAACGTCATGCGCGGCGCCTCGACGGTCTCGGAATATCAGGGCCTGCCGGAGCAGGAAGCCTTCGATATCGAATATTGGCTGCTCGAAGAGGCCAAGCTGCAGCGCATGCCAAAGCCGAAGAGCCTTGCCGGCAAGGTCGCCTTCGTCACCGGTGGCGCCGGCGGCATCGGCCGGGCGACGGCCGCGCGCCTGGTCGGGGAAGGCGCTTGCGTGGTGCTTGCCGATATCGATCAGGCAGCGCTTGAATCGACCGAATCCGAATTCGTGAAGAAGTACGGCGCGGACGCCGTGCGCACGGTGAAGCTCGACGTCACCAAGGAGGATGCCGTTATCGCTTCCTTTGCCGAATCCTGCGTCGAATTCGGCGGCGTCGATATCCTCGTCTCGAATGCAGGTATTGCCTCCTCGGCGCCGATCGAAACGACCGAGCTGTCGACGTGGAACCGCAACATCGACATTCTGGCGACCGGTTATTTCCTAGTCTCGCGTGAAGCTTTCCGCCTGTTCCGTCGTCAGGCGCTCGGCGGCAACGTCGTCTTCATCGCATCGAAGAACGGTCTCGCCGCGTCACCGAACGCTTCCGCCTATTGCACGGCGAAGGCCGCAGAAATCCATCTCGCCCGTTGCCTGGCGCTGGAAGGAGCCGATGTCGGCATCCGTGTCAACACGGTCAACCCGGATGCCGTTCTGCGCGGTTCCAAGATATGGAGCGGCGAGTGGCGCGAACAGCGTGCGGCCTCCTCGAAGATCGAGGTCGACGAGCTGGAGGAACATTACCGCAAGCGGTCGATGCTGAAGCTCAACGTGTTCCCGGAAGATATTGCCGAGGCGGTATATTTCCTGGCGTCTGATCTTTCGGCCAAATCGACCGGCAATATCATCAATGTCGATGCCGGCAATGTCCAGAGCTTCACGCGCTAGAGCAGTTCAGCAATAGTGCAGCGGTTTGCGTCAAAGCAAACGGGCAGCTACTTCCTCAGGATCACCCATATTGCGTGGATGATCCCAGGCACATAGCCGCAAAGCGTCAGCAATATGTTGAGCCAGAAATGCAGGCCGATCCCGACCTGCAGAAATACGCCAAGGGGCGGCAGGATGATCGCAAGAAGAATGCGGACGACGTCCATCGTAGCTCCTGAGTTTTGAAGACATGTAAGGGTTAGAACGCAGACCACCGTTCTATGGTTCGCGACGTGGGAGGAAACAATGGCTGAATTCAGGATTGCGCCGGATCTGGTGGCGACGGAAAATGAAAAACGGACAGCGGCGCTGAAAGCCGATTACGAAGCACTGGGTGCGACGCTTGCGCGCCGCGGCGTCGATATCGAAACTGTCACCGGCAAGGTGGCTGAGTTCTTCGTCGCGGTTCCTTCCTGGGGCGTGGGGACTGGAGGCACGCGCTTTGCCCGCTTTCCCGGCACCGGAGAACCGCGCGGCATCTTCGACAAGCTCGACGATTGCGCCGTCATCAATCAGTTGACCCAGGCAACGCCGAATGTCTCTCTGCATATTCCCTGGGACAAGGCGGATGCACGAGAGTTGAAGGCCAAGGGCGATGCGCTCGGCCTCGGCTTCGACGCAATGAATTCGAACACCTTTTCCGACGCGCCGGGCCAGGCCCATTCCTACAAATACGGCTCGCTCAGTCACACCGATGCGGCAACCAGGGCACAGGCGGTCGAGCACAATCTCGAATGCATCGAGATCGGCAAGACGATCGGCTCCAAGGCGCTGACGGTCTGGATCGGCGACGGTTCGAACTTCCCCGGCCAGAGCAATTTCACCAAGGCGTTCGAGCGTTACCTCGCCTCGATGGCTGACATTTACAAAGCCTTGCCCGACGATTGGAAGCTCTTCTCCGAGCACAAGATGTATGAGCCGGCCTTCTATTCGACGATCGTTCAGGATTGGGGCACCAATTACCTGATCGCCCAGACGCTTGGCCCGAAGGCATATTGCCTCGTCGATCTCGGCCACCATGCGCCGAATACCAATATTGAGATGATCGTTGCCCGCCTGATCCAATTCGGCAAGCTCGGCGGTTTCCACTTCAACGATTCGAAATATGGCGACGACGATCTAGATGCCGGCGTGATCGATCCCTACCGGCTGTTCCTCGTCTTCAACGAGCTGGTCGATGCCGAGCAGCGCGGTGTCAACGACTTCAACCCGGCCCATATGATCGACCAGTCGCACAATGTCACCGACCCGATCGAGAGCCTGATCAATAGCTCCAACGAAATCCGCCGCGCCTATGCGCAGGCGCTCCTCGTCGACCGTAAGGCGCTCGAGGGTTACCAGCACGACAATGACGCGCTGATGGCGTCGGAAACGCTGAAGCGCGCCTATCGCGCCGATGTGGAGCCAATCCTTGCCGAAGCGCGCCGCCGGGCCGGCGGCGCAATCGACCCGATCGCCGCCTATCGCGCCAGCGGCTACCGCAAGAAGGTGTCGGACGAGCGTCCGGCGTCGGTTGCCGGTGGCGGCGGCATCATCTGAGCTGCCCGCCCGGGTGAAAGCATTGCTGACGGCAGCGCTGGCTAAAGCGCTGCCGGCTACCGAACTCTACGGTTTCCAGGCGCCGGCAATCTGGCGGGTGGCGATGTTCAGCCGGTTCCACACATTGATATTCGCGATGGCGATGACGAGAGCTGCAAGGCTCCGGCCGTCATAATGCCGGGTCGCCTCGTCCCAGATTTCGTCAGGCACGGGGTCGGCGCGGTCGCTGGCGCGAGTCACCGCCTCGGTCAAGGCGAGGGCTGCCCGCTCGGCATCGCTATAGTAGGGGGCATCGCGCCAGCCAGCGATGGCAAAGAGACGCTCATCGCTCTCGCCGTGTTTGCGGGCAATGCGCCAATGGCCATCGATGCAGACGCTGCAGCCGTTGATCTGGCTGGCGCGCAGATTGACGAGCTCGAGCAGCTTTGGCGAAAGGCCTGCTTCGGCCGGTACCTTGCCGAGTGCATTGAGCGCCTGCATGGCCGCGGGAAGGACAAGGGCGGGATTTCCCATTCTCTCCTGCATGATATGTCTCCTTGATGCGTTTCGTGTTCGACGATCCGCCGGCCCTGTCACACCGGCCGGATTTCATTCGTCATGGCCTTGACGCAACCCAGCGGAGGAATGTGACAAGTGGACGAGAAAAGATGGCTGGCGGACGAATTCGAGGCGAACCGGTCGCATTTGAGGGCGGCGGCCTACCGTATGCTCGGTTCGCGCAGCGAGGCGGAGGATGCCGTTCAGGAGGCATGGCTGCGCCTCAACCGCACCGACACGACAGGGATCGACAATCTCGGAGGCTGGCTCACGACCGTGGTGGCGCGCATCTGCCTCGACATGCTGCGCGCCCGCAAGAGCCGGCGCGAGGAGCCGCTGGAAATGCCTGTGCACGCGGCGATTGTCGATCCCGCCAAGGACCCGGAGCGGGAAGCCGCCTTTGCCGATTCGGTCGGTCTGGCGCTGCTCGTCGTGCTGCAAACTCTGGCGCCTGCCGAGCGCGTCGCCTTCGTGCTGCACGACATGTTCGATCTGCCCTTCGACGAGATCGCTCCGATCATCGGCCGTTCGTCCGCCGCCACCCGGCAGCTCGCAAGCCGCGCCCGCCGCCGCGTGCAGGGCACGGGCGAAGCGCCGGAGGTAGACCTCGGCCGCAAGCGGACGATCGCGGAGGCCTTTCTGACGGCGTCGCGCAACGGCGATCTGGGGGCGCTGGTTGCGGTGCTCGCCCCAGACGTCGTCTTCCGGCCGGATGCGACGGCTGCCCGATACGGCATCGGCGCAATACGCGGCGCGACCGCCGTGGCCGAAGCCTTCAAGGGCCGGGCGCAGGCGGCTCAAATGGCCATCGTCGAGGGTGAGCTCGGCTTTGTCGTGCTCGTCGGAGGCCAAGTTCGCGTGGCGGTGTCGCTGACGATCGAAGAGGGCCGGATTGCCGCAATCGACGCCGTCGCCGATCCGGATCACCTGGAACAGATCGAATTTTCGGTCCTTGACGACTGAGTGGGCGCCGATCTTCGAAACTAAGCTATTGCGAAGCGAGCGCCGGTTGCCGGCTGCTGATCGGCAAGCCGGTGTCACACTCCTTGACAGCGAGGCTGCTGCCTTTATTCTATTATAAAGCTTTATCTATCACAGTTGTGGAATTGACCAATTGTAGGGTGAGGCTCCATCCACGGCCTCCCTATCACCTTCCATGATAACCTGCAGACAGGTTCCCGCGTCTTCGAAAGGATAGCATCACATGTCCGGCGAACAGGCGAAGAAGCCGCTTCTCCTCACCAACGTCAGGCCGATCGCTTTCGGCGTCGGTTCAGGCGAGGGGCCGATCGACATTCTCGTCGATCCCGATGGCAGGATCGCCGAGATCGGTCCGTCAATTGTGGTCTCCGAGGAGGCAACACGCATCGACGGCAAGGGTGCTTTCGTCTCGCCGGGCTGGATCGACCTGCACGTGCATATCTGGCATGGCGGCACCGATATCTCCATCCGCCCCTCCGAATGCGGTCTCGAGCGCGGCGTCACCACTCTGGTCGATGCCGGTTCGGCCGGCGAGGCGAATTTCCACGGCTTCCGCGAATATATCATCGAGCCCTCGCGCGAGCGTATCAAGGCCTTCCTGAACCTCGGCTCGATCGGTCTCGTCGCCTGCAACCGCGTCGCCGAACTCAGGGATATAAGGGATATCGATCTCGACAGAATCCTTGAGGTCTATGCCGAAAACAGCGAGCACATCGTCGGCATCAAGGTACGCGCCAGCCACGTCATCACCGGCTCCTGGGGCGTCACTCCTGTCAAACTCGGCAAGAAGATCGCCAAGATCCTGAAGGTGCCGATGATGGTGCATGTCGGCGAACCGCCGGCGCTTTATGACGAAGTGCTCGAAATTCTCGGCCCCGGCGACGTCGTCACCCACTGCTTCAACGGCAAGGCCGGCTCGAGCATCATGGAGGACGAGGATCTCTTCAATCTCGCCGAGCGCTGCGCGTCGGAAGGCATCCGCCTCGACATCGGCCATGGCGGCGCTTCCTTCTCCTTCAAGGTCGCCGAAGCGGCGATCGCGCGCGGGCTTCTGCCGTTCTCGATCTCGACGGACCTGCACGGACATTCGATGAACTTTCCGGTCTGGGATCTGGCGACGACGATGTCGAAGCTGCTGAGCGTCGGCATGCCCTTCGAAAAGGTCGTGGAAGCCGTCACCCACGCGCCAGCCTCCATCATCAAGCTGCCGATGGAGGGCCGGCTTTCCGTCGGCGCGCAAGCCGAGTTTACCATTTTCGACCTCGTCGACTCCGAGCTCGAAGCGACGGATTCCAATGGCGACATCTCCGTCCTTAGCAAGCTGTTCGAACCGCGCTATGCTGTAATGGGTGCCGAGGCCTTCGCCGCCAGCCGTTATGTGCCGCGGGCGCGCAAGCTTGTGCGTCACAGCCACGGCTATTCCTACAGATAGATCGGGCTAACGGCAGGCGTCATCGGTTGCGCCAGCCCATCAGTTTTTCGATCCGCTCCGCCGAACTGCGCACATGCGCCGTATAGTGGTTTTCGTCGGAAAACGCCTTCTGCTCCGGCAGCACGATCGAAATCGTGGCGACGCACTGACCGTCGCGATCGCAGATCGGCGAGGCGATGCAGGCGACCGCATAGTCGGATTCGCCTGCCTGGATCGACAGGCGCGACTCGAAGGCCTTGCCGGCTGCTTCCGAGAGGGTGCGCGGATCGATCTCGGCGCGGCCGGTCGGCGACGAGCGGGCACAGCGCTTGAAAAGCTCGATGCGCTCTTCCTCGGGCAGGTGGCCGACGAGCAGGCGGCCCGACGCCGTCCAGTTGAGCGGCACCCGGGTGCCGACGCGAGAGGCCACCTGGAAGTGGCTCGGGCCATCGGCCATGGCAAGCACCAGCATGTAATCGCCGTCGCGGCCGCAAACCTGCACGGTTTCGCCTGCCTGCCGACAGAGGTCATGCATTTCGTGGGTGGCGATGCTCATGAAATCCAGCGACCGGGCATAGGCAAGGCCGTAATGGTAGAGCCGGGCGCCAAGCCAGATCGAGCCGTCCGCCTGGCGTGTCAGCATATTCTTTTCGACGAGGTCGTCGACGATGACGTAGACGGTCGAAAGCGGCGCCTTCACCGCCTTGGCGATGGCATAGACGCCGGCGGGCGATCC
This sequence comes from Rhizobium sp. MHM7A, assembly GCF_005862215.1. NCBI lineage: Bacteria > Pseudomonadati > Pseudomonadota > Alphaproteobacteria > Hyphomicrobiales > Rhizobiaceae > Rhizobium > Rhizobium sp. MHM7A. The sequence continues at coordinate 126,747 of NZ_VCHT01000011.1, read as the reverse complement.
CGTCTCGTAGAGATGATCGATCACCTGAAGGGCGCGGTCGATGCCGCTGACGCGCGCGCGGCGCGCGCCCTTGCCGCCGACCTCGCCGGCAAGGCTGTCATCTTCGGAGTAAACTGCGGGCGATGTCTTTCCGTCCAATTCCATGCACCTCATGAACACTGCGACCATATTACATTATTATGGGACAGCGGGCGCTGTGGCAAATCCCAACATTTTGTAGGTGGCTGCATGGAATCTGGCTGGAACAACGAGCCGCAGCCTGAGTTTGTCCCTCAACTCAGGAGGCTACGATGACGAATTATCCAACACCCCCTTTCCCATCCCAGAAACAGCCGATGCCTGGCTTCACGGCGCAAATGGATCCGGTTCCCGATCACGGCGAGAAAAGCTACCGCGGATCCGAGCGGCTCAAGGGCAAGCGGGCGATCATTACCGGCGGCGATAGCGGCATCGGCCGGGCTGTGGCGATCGCCTATGCCCGGGAAGGCGCCGATCTGTTGATCTCCTATCTCGACGAGGATGAGGATGCCGACGAGACGAAGCGGCTCGTCGAACAGGCCGGCCGCAAGGCCGTGCTCGTCAGCGGCGATATTCAGGATCCCGCCCATTGCCGGCAGATCGTCGAGACGGCGGTCAAGGAGCTCGGTGGCATCGACATTCTCGTCAACAACGCCGCGCATCAGGCAAGCTTCAAGAGCATCGATGAGATCAGCGACGAGGAATGGGAACTGACCTTCAAGGTCAATATCCACGCCATGTTCTATCTCACCAAGGCTGCCGTCGCCCATATGAAGCCCGGCAGCGCCATCATCAATACGGCCTCGATCAATTCGGACAATCCGAACCCGACGCTGCTTGCCTATGCAACGACGAAGGGCGCGATTCAGAATTTCACCGCCGGTCTGGCCCAGCTTCTGGCCGAAAAGGGCATTCGCGCCAATGCCGTGGCCCCAGGCCCCATCTGGACGCCGCTCATCCCCTCGACGCTTCCCGAAGACAGCGTCAGCAATTTCGGCAAGCAGGTGCCGATGAAACGGCCAGGCCAGCCGGCCGAGCTGGCCACAGCCTATGTCATGCTGGCCGATCCCTTGTCGAGCTATGTCTCCGGCACGACAATCGCGGTCACAGGCGGCAAGCCGATCCTTTAGTGAATGTCGCCCGGAATTGGCGGTTCCGGGACAAAGGCATGCATGAAAACAAGGAGCTGAAGCGCGTAATCACGTTCTGGTAGGATGGGCGCTTCAGTGAGGCTTGCCGTAGCCACCGCCGGTCGGCGTCGTGATGATCACGGCGTCGCCGGCGGCGAGCATTGCCTGGTCGCAGCCTTCCAGCCTTTCGAGCTTACCGTCTGCTCGGCGGATCTCGGTTTTCCCCAATTGTCCGTCTTCCCCTCCGGAGAGGCCGAAAGGCCGGATCGTTCGGTGTGAGGAGAGAATGCTGCAATCCATCATTTCCCGAAAGCGGATGGTTCGCTCGGTCCCGCCGCCGGAGCTGTATTGTCCTCTGCCACCGGAGCCGCGGCGGATGTGAAAATCTTCCAGCACGACGGGAAATCGGAATTCCAGCACCTCGGGATCGGTCAGCCGCGAATTGGTCATGTGGGTATGCACGCCGTCGACGCCGCTGAAGCCGGTGCCGTCGTTGAGCAGGCCGGCGGGGCCGCCGGAGCAGATCGTTTCGTAATATTGATAAACAGTGTTGCCGAAGGTCAGGTTGTTCATCGAGCCCTGGGCCGCCGCGAGCGTCCCGAGCGCCCCGAACAGCGCATTCGTCACATGCTGGCTCGTCTCGACATTGCCGGCGACGACGGCGGCCGGATAGGCCGGGCGCAGCATCGAACCGTCCGGCACGATGATCCGGATCGGCCGCAGGCAGCCGGCATTCATTGGAATCGGCTGCTCGACCATGACGCGGAAGACGTAGAGCACGGCGGCGCGCGTCACCGGTTCCGGTGCATTGAAATTGGTCGGTTGCTGAGCGCTCGTGCCGGTGAAATCGACCGTCGCCTCGCGCGCCGTCCTGTCGACGGTGATCTTCACCTTGATGACGGCACCCTGGTCGGTGCGATAGGTGAATTCGCTGTCGCTCAAGCGGGCGATCACCCGGCGAACGCTTTCCTCGGCATTGTCCTGGACATGGCCCATATAGGCTTCGACGACGTCGAGCCCGAAATGGGCGACCATCTTGCGCAATTCCTGAACGCCCTTTTCGTTGGCGGCGATCTGCGCCTTCACGTCGGCGAGGTTCTGGGCGGGATTGCGGGCGGGATAGGGATGGTCTCTGAGCATCGCCGCGAATTCGGCTTCGCGGAAACGCCCCTTGTCGACCAGCAGGAAATTATCGATCAGCACGCCCTCCTCGTCGACGACAGTCGCCCGCGGCGTCATCGAACCCGGCGCCTTGCCGCCGATATCGGCATGATGGCCGCGCGAGGCGACGTAAAAGAGGATGGTCTCTCCCGCATCGTCGAATACTGGCGTGACGACGGTGATGTCGGGCAGATGCGTACCGCCATTATAGGGCGCGTTTAGCGCGAAAACGTCGCCCGGACGAATGCGGCCTTCATTGAGGCGGATGATCGTTTCGACCGAGCGGTCCATGGAGCCGAGATGCACCGGCATATGCGGCGCATTGGCGACTAGTGCGCCGGTGCGGTCGAAAACCGCGCAGGAGAAGTCGAGCCGCTCCTTGATATTGACCGAATGGGCGGTGTTCTGCAGCGTCACGCCCATCTGCTCGGCGATCGCCATGAACAGGTTGTTGAAGACTTCGAGCATGACGGGGTCGGCGCTGGTCCCGATCGCGGCATTTCGGGAAAGTGCGGTCTCACGGGTGAGAACGATGTGGTCGTGGCCGGTAAGGCGTGCGTGCCAGCCGGCCTCGACGACGATGGTCTGATGCGCTTCGATGATGAGGGCAGGCCCCTTGACGACGGCGCCCGGCTTCAGCGCATCACGCGTAAAAATGCCGGCCTCGTGCCAGGTTCCGCCGGAATAGAAGCGGGTCGTGCGAAGCGCTTCCGGCGCGAAGATCGCCGCCTGTGAGTCTGCCTCCTCGATATCGGCGCCGCCGCCGATGCCTTCGACTTCGATGGAATCGACAACGACAGGCCGGTCGTCGAAGGTGAAGCCGAACTGCTTCTTATGGGCGACGGCAAAGGCTTGCGCCATCTCCTCCTGCGGCCCAAAGGCGACGGGCAGGGCCGTGTCGGTGCCCTTATATTGCAGGTGCAGGCGGGTGACGACTTCCATGTCGCCAGCTTCGACGCCCTGCAGCATCAACTCTCCGCGCACCTCTTCCTCCAACTCGGTCCTGATGCCGCCAATCGCCGTCAAGGCCGTTGAGAGTTCCGTCAACACCGCGCGCTGGCGTGTGGCGCGGATATCGGCGAGCCCCATGCCGTAGGCCGAGAGGATGCCGGAGAAGGGATGGATCAGCACCGTCTTCATGCCGAGGCTGTCGGCGACGAGGCAGGCGTGCTGGCCGCCGGCGCCGCCGAAGCAGGTGAGCGCATAGTCCGAGACGTCATAGCCGCGCTGGACGGAGATCTTCTTGATGGCATTGGCCATGTTCTCGACGGCGATGGCGAGGAAGCCGTCGGCGACCTCTTCAGCCGTCCGTCCGCCGCCGATATGCTGCGCCATCTCGGCAAAGGCGGAACGCACCGCTTCGGCATCGAGCGGCTCGTCCTGCTCCGGCCCGAAGATCTCGGGGAAGAATTCCGGCAACAGCTTGCCGGTCATGATGTTGGCGTCGGTGACGGCCAGCGGTCCGCCGCGGCGATAGGATTTCGGGCCGGGCGAGGCGCCGGCCGATTCCGGGCCGACGCGGAAGCGTGACCCATCATAGCTCAGGATCGAGCCGCCGCCGGCTGCTACGGTGTGGATCTTCATCATCGGCGCACGCATGCGCACGCCGGCGACTTCGGTCTCGAAAGCGCGTTCCAGCTCTCCGTCATAATGCGAAACGTCCGTCGAGGTGCCGCCCATGTCGAAGCCGATCATCCTTTCGAAACCGGCGATGCGCGAGACCTCGACCGCGCCGACCACTCCGCCCGCGGGGCCTGAAAGGATTGCATCCTTCCCCTGGAAAAGATGCGCATCGGTCAGCCCGCCCGAAGACTGCATGAACATCAGCTTCGGACCTTTTCCTTCGACGGCGCCGAGTTCTGCGGCGACCTGATCGACATAGCGCCGGAGAACCGGGGACAGATAGGCATCGACGACGGCGGTGTCGCCGCGGCCAACCAGCTTGATCAGCGGCGAGACGACGTGCGAGGGCGAGACCTGCGTGAAACCGATCTCGCGCGCAATGGCGGCTGCCTGCTGCTCGTGCCGGGGATAGCGGTAGGCGTGCATGAAAACGATGGCGACGGCGCGCAGCCCCTGCTCATAGGCTGCTTCCAGTTCGCGTCGCAGATCGTCCTCCGAGAGGGGGCGTTCTATCGTGCCATCCGCCAGAACGCGCTCGTCGGCCTCGATGACATCGGCATAGAGCAGTTCGGGTTTAATAATTTTCTTGGCGAAAATATCGGTGCGGGCCTGGTAGCCGATCTCCAGGGCATCGCGGAAACCTTTCGTGGTCACCAGCAGGGTGGGGTCGCCCTTGCGTTCCAGCAGGGCGTTGGTGGCGACCGTCGTTCCCATCTTCACGGCGCCGACAAGATCGGAGGGGATCTGCTGACCGGGCTTAAGGCCGAGCAATTCGCGGATGCCGTGCACCGCCGGGTCGCGATAGGCTTCCGGATTTTCCGAAAGCAGCTTGTGGGCGACAAGCGAACCGTCGGGACGACGGGCGACGATGTCGGTGAAAGTACCGCCGCGATCGATCCAGAAATCCCACTGTCTGCTCATCTTCCAACCTCCTGGTTCCTGGAAATTTATTGACGATTTATCGGTAAAATGTCAACGTTGGCTTCTTGTTCATGGAGGAAAGGGAATGGCAGGTGAGCGTATACAGCCGGCAATCGGGCCGATCGTCTCCTCCGCACATCTGGCCGACGGCGCGCTTCCCGCCCTTTCGGAGCTGGAGTTCGGCCTGATCCTCGCCGGCAACGCCTTCGACCGCTGGATGGTGCGCTGCATGACGGCGGCGGGCGAGCCCGGCTGCGCCGCCATCGACGTGCTCGTGTTGCATTCGGTGGCTCACCGGCAGCGGCCGAAGCGGCTCGCCGATCTCTGCAGCGTGCTCGGCGTCGACGATACGCATCTGGTGATTTATGCGCTGAAGAAGCTGGAAAAACGTGGTCTCGTGAAAAGCGCGCGGGCGGGCAAGGAGAAGTTGATCAGCGCCACAGACAAGGGCTTTGAAACCTGTCTGAAATACCGGGCGGTGCGGGAGGCGTTGCTGGTGGAGTCCATGAGGGGCATCGGGCTCGATGCCAGGGCGACATCGGCGGTCGCGGCCACGCTCAGGACGCTGTCCGGACACTACGATCAAGCAGCAAGGGCCGCCGCCTCTCTGTGACGACAGCCCTTGTCGGGGGCAGGGAGAGATCCCCCGGTGTTCAGGCGGCTTTTCAGCCGAAGCAGGGCATCGCCGGCAGATTGGCGCGGCTCGCAAGCGCTCCGATCATCTTGCCCACCGGCGTCGGGCGCGGTTCGCGTTTACCGGCGGCCGTCTCCAGGAGTTGCTTGAAGTCCTCAAGCTTCACGCCGTCGGCGCGCAACACCATGGCGATCAGGGGGTCGCGAAGGGCTTCGGATATCGTCAGGTCGTCTCTGGTCTTTCTCATGGCTTGTCCTCCTTTCGTGGGCGGTCGCCCGTGTTCCACGTTTCGCTGCCAGCCCTCGGCATTGACTTTCGCGACCCGTGGTGTTACCGGTAAGTAACAATGCTGTTGTTACCGATCGGTCACATTGATGTCAAGGACTTCGTCCGCAAAAAAATCAGAAACTTCGAATGAAATCTCCACAGCCGTTTCAGAAGATCGCATCCCGCCGCGGGAGCGCATCGTCTCGACGGCCCTGGAGCTTTTCCGTGAGCGCGGCATTCGCGGCATCGGCGTCGATGCCATCGCCGACGCCGCCCTGACCAACAAGATGACGCTCTACCGCCATTTCGGCTCGAAGGACGAACTCGTCTGCGAGACGCTGCGGCGTGCCTCCGAAAAGGCCGATGCCATCTGGCGCGATCTGGAGGCCGCTTATCCCGGCGATCCCCGCGCCCAGCTGGACGCCTGGGTGGAGATGCGGGCGCAGTGTCTGAACGGCGAGCCGGCCGGCTGCGATCTCGCCAACGCCGCCATCGAGCTCAAGGGGGAGGGCCATCCCGCCCACGAAATGATCGAGCGGCACAAGGCCGCGCAGCGCGATCACCTCGCCGCACTCTGTTCGGCGGCCGGTGCGCGCGAACCTCAACTTCTTGCCGATACGCTGACGCTGCTGCTCGAAGGCGCGCGCGTCAGTCGCCAGGCTATGGGCGCCGCCGGCTGTTGCGGCCATTTCGCCAAGGCTTGCAGAGCAGCGATCGCTTCTTTCTCCTGATCGGAACCTTACTGCATCCACACCGTTTTTCTATCACCGGACGATGCGGAGACCGGGAGATGAACTACGCCTATCTCAAACGCCTATACGCCAGACGCGCCGAGCTCGAAGCCAAGCTCGAGCTCCACGAGGCACGCTATTGTTTCGGCGAGGAAGAGGTCGATGACGGCACTGACAGCGACCTGCATCAGCGATTGAGCGAGGTCTCCGATGAAATCGCCGCGCTGGAGAACAGGACGGCGAGAGCCTTTCCGGGTTAGATTGCAGCTTCTGTGGGTGCGCCTGTGCGATTCAGCTCACTGCAGCTGCTGTCGGATCATGGGCAAGGCCATGGTCAGGAGCGTGGCGAAAACCATGATGACGCCATAGGGTATCTTCCGGCTCGTCCGAATTTCCGCAATGCGCATGAAGAAGGCGAGATGTGCAACGGGCAGCGGAACCGGCAGCCGCAGGGCCAGCAGCGTCGCGATGCCGAGGACAAGGAGCGACACCGCAAACGGCAGCATTCCATGCCATCCTATAAATAGGCCGATCGGCAGGAAAAGCTTGGCGTCTCCTGCGCCAAACAGCCGGAACGCCCAGAGCGCTACCCCAAGCATGAACATCAGCAGACCGGCCCCTATGTCGCCACCGATTCCGCTCGAAGCAAACAGCGCCGCGCCGACATCCTTGGAGCCAAGTATCAAGGCCGCCGCCCGCAGGGCATAAAGTGTTACGAGCGCGAGCACGACGGCGTTGGGGATCTTCCATGTACGGAAATCGCTCCAGGCGGCGTAGAGAAAAAGAAATACTGTAAGCGAACTAATAATATCGACCATTAGCAGCATAGGCTACAACCTCTTGGGCTATTTTAGTCTTGCTATGTAAGTTATGGGCACTCGATTCCGGCGAACAAGTCGGTGTTTACGGTCGATTCTTCCATTTTCGTTTTAACCATAAAGTATAGATATCGCCAGTTCGCCTATAAAAGATTTGACTAAATTAGACTTAACAGATTATTAATATTCCCAGTCGAAGGGGCGGTCTCGACGACAAGGTGCCGGGGGAAATTACGGCGCACTACTTACCTGGGAGGTAAATTCTCGATGAAAGCATTTGTAAACAGCGTACGCGCTTTCGCGCGGGAAGAAGATGGCGTCGCACTTACTGAATACCTCATTCTGCTTGCCTTGCTGGTTGGCGGTGTGATCGGCGCGGTGACATTGGCCGGCACCAATCTGGCTACCGTTTGGAACGGCTGGGCTGGTTGGTTTACCACCAACCTGACGGCCCCAGTTGTCCCGGCACCAGGCGGCGGCGGCGCCTGATACTCGGCGTTCGAAGAAGAGAGGGGTCTTTGTTAACCCCTCCCTTCTAAATTAGCAAAAATGAATGGATGCGTTCCGTCCAGTGTAGCGAGTAACCGCGATGCGTTCTTCCACGATTTTAAGTCTGGTTGTTGCGTTTGTACTTGCAGCAGCAGCAGTTTTCGGCATGCGCGCGTACCTCTCCGATCAGAAAGCCCGATTGCTGGCCATGAACGGCATCAAGGCTGAGGAAAGAACACTCGTTGTCGCCGCCACGCCAATGCGCTTCGGTGATCGAGTTCGTTCCGAAAATCTCAGGGCCATTCCCTGGCCTTCCAATGAAACACCCGCAGGCTCGTTTGTCAGCATCGATCTGGTTGTCGGCAACGATGCCCAGCCGCGTTATGCCATGGCGGCAATCGACCCTGGCGAACCGGTGCTATCCTCGAAAATCACTGGCACCGGCGAACGCGCTACGCTGTCGGCGGCGCTCGACCAGGGCATGAAGGCGATCTCCATCCGCGTCAACGACGTGCTCGGCGTTGCCGGCTTCGTCAGGCCTTCCGATCGCGTCGACGTACTTCTGACTCGGGTCGTGCGCGGCCCGGCAGGCAACGACCAGACCTTCGTCGACGTGTTGCTGCAAGGCGTCAAGGTCCTTGCGGTGGACCAGACGGCAGACGAACGCAAGGACGAACCATCCGTCGTCAAAACCGTAACTTTCGAGGTCACGACCGATGAGGCCCAGCGCCTTACCCTCGGTTCCAGCATCGGCACGCTCTCGCTGGCGCTTCGCAATGTTGCCTCTTCCTCTATCGAACAGACCCGGCCGATCACTGTCGCCGACCTCGGTGGCGGGGCGATGGCGACGGAGCTTAGCAAGGATCTGGAAAATATTAAGTTGCCAGAACCTGAAAAACAAGTGCAGATTGCGGAGCAGAAGGTCGAGCCAGTGTTGCCGGTTGAGCCAAAATGGGTGACAGTGGGAGTCTGGAACACGACGAAGCGCGAGGAGCACCGAGTCGGCCAGTGATATTGATGCGGCATGCCGCAGGTGCGGCCGGTCGAAGGAGGGGCTAAAACAGGCATGGCGAACGGCAAGGGAAGAAGCGCAAGGACGAAAAGCCTTGCGGCACTAGCGGCAGTGTTTTCGGCCTGTGTGTGTTTAGGGCCAGGATTTGCCGGCTGCGCCAACGCACAGGAAAAGTTCGTCACGCTCGGCAAATCGGTCCAGCATGTGACGTTGCCTCCGAACGAGACGCTGACCCTCAATACCGGCCAGCCTTTCGGCGATCTCGTCATCGGCAGCGCTGATTTGATCGACGTGGTGCCGCTTTCCGACCGGTCGCTGTTCATCCGCGGCAAGAAGACCGGAGCCACCAATATCTCGGTCTATGGCGATGATAAGTCGCTTCTCGGCGTCATCGACATCCGCGTTGCCAGCGATTTCACCGAGGTCGCCGCCGCCATTCGCTCTGCCGCGCCCTCGGCGCGGGTCAGGGTAATCAATTCCAACGATCGCATTCGCCTGACGGGCATGGTCCGTGACGGCATCGAACTGCAGCGGGTGATGGAAGTCGCCCAGTCCTATTCCGACCAGCCGGTGCTGAACCAGCTGCGCGTCGGTGACAGCCAGCAGGTGATGCTTGAGGTCCGTGTCATCGAAGCCTCGCGCCAGACGGGTCGTGACCTCGGAATCGGTTGGTCCGGGCAGGGCAGAAACGGTATCGGCAAGGCAACGACCAGCCAGGGTATCGGCGTGGACGATGACGGCAATCTCGTGCGTACCCTTCTTGACCCCAAGGGTGCGGCAACGGGCGCGCTGCCCTTCGGCCAGTTGATCGCCAAGGTGCTGCAAATCTCGGGCGGTAACATCGACGTCGTCATCAATGCGCTCGAGCAGAAGGGATTGGTGCGTCGCCTGGCTCAGCCGAACCTCATCGCCATGAGCGGCTCGACCGCCAGCTTCCATGCCGGCGGCGAAGTGCCGATCCTGAAGACGACGAACAACGGTTCGACGGTGGCCACCGAGACGGACTATCGCCCTTTCGGTGTGCGGCTGACCTTCAAGCCGGTGGTCCTTGACGACGGCGTCATCAATTTGGAGATCGAGCCTGAGGTTTCCGAGCTGGATCCATCGATCAACGTCAACGGAAATCCCGGTTTTATCTCGCGCGCGGCCAGCACCACGGTAGCGCTTCGCGACGGCCAGAGCTTTGCGATGGCGGGCCTGCTGCAGTCGATCAATGCCAAAGACATCCAGCAATTGCCGGGGCTCGGGAAGATACCGGTCCTCGGCGCACTGTTTCGTTCGACGAGTTTCCAGAAGAAAGAATCCGATCTCGTTATCGTCGTCACCCCGCACATAGTGCGACCGGCGCGCCCCGGCGAGGATCTCTACAGTCCGCTCGATCAGACGCGTTCGTCCAATGACGTCGAGCTTTTCGCACTCGGTGTCATGGAAGTCGACAAGGACATGCTTCGACGCTTTCGCAATGGCGTAGGTGTGACTGGACCCTATGGCCATCGTCTCGATCTGAACCTCGGAGGCCAAGCCGTTGCTACAAAACGCTAAGCGCCTCCTTCTTGTCCTTGCAGCCGCCGGCCTCGCTTCCGGCTGCGCCGACTACATGAATCATCGCGACACGATCACCTTCGGGGCTGGCAATGCCATGGAGGCAAACAAGGCCATCCATATCGAGGACCCGTTCCCGCCGGAAGCCCAGCGAACTCGAATCGCAAGCGACGGCAAGGTGATTCGCAGGGTGGTCACTCAATATCAGAACGGCGGGCCGAGCGTTGTTCAGTCGTCGCCGGCCATGGGGGCAAATGCAGCCTCCAACGGAGCGGCTGCCAGCCAGTAACTGGCGGAAGGCACGAACGGCGGCAGCGGGCCGGAAGGGAAAATGCAAGGGGGGCGTCACGGCGATAGCGCGGTGATGGGGGTATGCCAATGCTGAGCAGGCTTGTCAGACGGTTCTGGAACGATCATCGCGGCTATGTCATCGCCTTGACGCTCATCGCCATGCCAATGCTTCTCGGTTTTTCGCTGCTCATCATCGACGTCGGCCGCAGCAGCAACCTGCATACTGATCTTCAGAACGCAGTCGATGCGATGGCGCTGGCCGGGGCCCGTGAACTCGATGGCCGCGATGATGCCATTTCGCGGGCGCAGACGGCGATCGAGAAAATCGCCAACAGCGCGGCTTTCTCCGGGGGTGGGACCGGCATGTCCCTCGGCTCGAATATAATCGTGACCTATGACGCCGGAAACGACGCGGGGAGCACTGTAACCGTGCTTTTCCTGAAGGACATCCCGGCCGACGACGATACGCCGATCCCGTCTTCAATGGAAACGACAACGGCCAGCGAAGCGTCCTACGCCTGGGTCATCGCCAAGCCGCAGGCGATGCAGACGATCTTTCCGATCCCGGTCGGCTTCACCCGCAACACGATCAACATTGCTGCAGACGCCGTGGCGGTATACCACGCCAGCGCCTGCGACGTGACGCCGATCTTTATCTGCAATCCGTTCGAGCCGGTGGGGAACACGAGTGAAAGCGCCAGCGAAGACGCAGCTGCCGCCTTGCACACCAATTTTGCGGCCGGCAATCTCTATGGGCGACAGATCGAACTTCACAGCACCGCTGCGTCCAATCCCGGCCCCGGCAATTTCGGCTTCCTGCGGACCCCTTTGGGCAATGGAGCGTCCGTGCTGGCGGAGGCTCTTGCCACCGGCAATCCCGGTACCTGCTACACACAGGACAGCCTCGATACGGAAACCGGCGCAAAGGCGGGGCCTGTCGAGGATGGCGTGAATACGCGCTTCGGCTTTTACTCCTCATCGTTCAACAAGGTGAACGGCGATTACCGCTATCGACCTGCCCAAAACGTACGCTCCGCTCAGACAATCAGCAGCAACGGAAAGAAGAGCTGCGATACTTACGATCCGATCATGGTCGGGGATGTTGTCGGCGACGCAACCAAGGCTTTGCCGCTCGGCTATGGGGCGGGCATGACTTCACTTGCCGGCGGCAAGATCAGCAGCGGCAATAATTGGCAGTACATGACCTATTGGAACGTCGCGCAGGGAACGGCAGCGCCCTCGACGAGCACGGTCCTCAGCAACTACTCCAGTTATCCCCCGCAGGCGACGGGAACACCAAGCCAACCGTCCGCTTACGATGTTTATCGCTACGAGCTCGCAACTCCCTCTCTCATCAACCATGCCTCGGCGAATGGTGAGACTGGAACGCCGACAACGGGCGGCCAGTGCTATAGCGGCCCGGACCTTTCGAACTATACGGCGGACGAATATGGCGATCGCCGCGAGATATTCTCAGCCATTGTCAATTGTGGTTATGAAGCCTCCGTCGGCCATCTAAACGGCCATAAGGCTACGCGCGCCGTGGCCTTCGCGCGCATGTTCCTGACCAAGCCGGCGATAAAAGTTGCCAGCGAACGATACCTTTCCCTGGAGATGATCGACATCACCGGCAAGGGTGGTCGCGGCACGCTGGACGAATTCCTGCGGGAAGAAGCGGAGCTGGTCAGATGATGGCGCTCCGCAATTTCATCCGGCATCGGCTTTGCCTCGGCTTCTGGCGGCGGGAGGAAGGCGCAGTGCTTGCCGAAGCGCTGCTCGCGGTCCCCTTTATGACGCTCTTTGCTGCTGCCATATTGGAGTTTGGCAGCATCTTCTGGCAACGCATGCAGATCGACGCAGGCTTGCGGGATGCAGGACGTTACCTTTCGCGCTGCCGACCGGTGTCGGGAACCTATGTGCCGACATGTAACGAGGCGACTGCGAAGACGATCGCCTTTTATGGAACGCAAACACCTGCGGCAGACGCTGAACCCCGCGTACCCGACTGGAAGGACCCTGCCGACATCATCATCACAGCTCCGGATGCGGACGGCAACATCACTCTTTCGACTGCGCATCTCTACAAGAGCTCGCCGGTGTTCGGCTTTCTCGGACTCGACGCCATCACCATCAGTTCCTTTCACGAAGAGAGATACATCGGATGGTGAGCTTACGGGCGATCAAGGCATTCTGGAGCGATAGCAGTGGTGCCAGCCTCGTCGAAGCATTGCTGACCTTTCCGATCGTCCTGCTGGTATTCGCCACCTTCATCGAGTTCGGTTATGCCATGTCGCAGTGGAATCAGACGGTCAAGGCATTGCAATATGGTGCCCGTTTGGCGGCGGTATCCGACCCGGTGACGACGAACTTCGATGCCGTTTTCCCGATCGAAGCTGCCAACCCGCTCAACAACGGCAAAGCGGCGCCGAACGATGCAACAATATCCTCGACCTGCGGACCGGCTCTTGCCAACTGCACGGCGGCATTGAACCGGATCGTTCTGGGAAGCGACGGCGCTTGCAATGTGGGAACTGATCCGCACCCCGGCATTTGCGACCTCAACTGGCGCATCACCCCGGATAAGCTGATGGTTACTTACCAGCGATCGGGGCTGGGCTATTGGGGCCGGCCGGACGGGCCCGTGCTGACGATGCGGCTGGAGGTGCGCGACGTCACCTTCGATCTGCCGATCCTCGGCGGGCTGTTGGGACTTAACGACGTTACCGTTCCGGCTCATCCGGTGACGATCACGACCGAAGATCTGAAGACCTGTTCAACCTGCTGACCCCTTGTTACGCGTAGGAAAGCGAAAATGACAGCTCACATGAACATTGCCGCATCCACCAAAATCCTGGTTCTCTCCGACGACGCGGCTGCAGCAAGTTTCATGCTCGATACGTTCGGGTCGCTGTCGCGCTACGATGTCCGCCATCTCTCGCTGAAGGCGCTCGGAGAAAAGGGCCGGTTCGATCCGACGCAGTTCGACCTGATCGTTCTCGACGTCGACAACGGGAAATTGCTGCAGCAACCGGAACTCTTCACCTTTCGCACCAGCTATCGGGACATCCCGCTCGTCGTCGTTTCCGAAGACCTGCCGGACGACATGCTGCGGCTGCTTTTTCGCCTGAACGGCAAAGACTGGCTGAAGAAACCGCTCGAGCGCCGCGCACTGATCGACATGATTTCGACCCATGCGCCAGGCACAGGGGCGAGCGACAGCCGCGTGCATGCGGTGGTCTCAGCCGTCGGCGGCGCCGGCGCCAGTATGATCGCTTCGTCGCTCGCGCATGTGCTGGCCCAGCCGACCAAGAATTCCACGCCGCGGATCGACTTGTTCGACACGGATTTTTGCTCCGGTGCGCTGGGCTACTATCTCAACCTTGTCAACGACTACGACTTGAAACCGGTCATCGCCAATCCTTCCCGGGTCGATCTGGAATTCATCGATCTGGTCAGAAAGCGTCATTCGGGGGGCTTTTCACTGCTGTCCTTCAAGCAGCCATCCGTCCTTCTGGCGCCGAAGGGCCGTGAGCTCGTGCTGCGCATGCTCGACGTGGCCGCCTTCGAGAGCGACCACACGATCATCGACATTCCCTATTATGACACGCCCTGGAAATTCGAGGTGCTCGCTTCGGTCAACAGCATCTGCATCGTCACCGAAATGACTGTCCCTGCGCTTTCTCAAGCCAAGGATTTGTTTACCAATCTGGTACGGCTGCGAGGCAATTCGGATCAGATTTTCATCGTAATCAACAAATACCGCAGCAAGCTTTTCGGCCTCGGCCTGCGCCGGCAACAAACGGCGAAGATATTCAAGGAGATCCCGACGCATGTCATCGGAGATGACTGGGATACTTTGAGCGAGGCGGTCAATCGCGGCGTGCTGCCATTTCAGGTGAATTCCAGGGCGCGTTTCTGCGGCGCGGTCGGTAAACTTGGGGCACTGGTGCGATGAAGGCGATCGACAGTGGGCGGACAAGGCCCCGCGCCACCGATGTCAGCCGGGTGGCTTTAGCAATTCTGGCCGCTGCCGGGGATGCCGGGGCAGGCGGGCTGGTACCACGAAGCCTTGGGCCGACGACAAGCGCCGTGGTGACGATCGAAAAAAGCTACGCGGCTGGGACAATCGTCATCGTCACCGCGAACCGTACGCTGGATCTCGTCATCTCCGATGGACGCGCGATCCGCTACAAGATCGGCGTTGGACGAGACGGATTTCGCTGGAGCGGTATCGTCAAGGTTGGACGCAAGGCTGAGTGGCCCGACTGGCGCCCGCCTGCCGAGATGAAGGCGCGCTCAGCCGGACTTCCGGACCTGGTGCCTGCCGGACCACTCAATCCATTGGGCGCGCGCGGGATCTATCTCTACAAGGACAGCACCGATACACTCTACCGCATTCACGGAACGAACGAGCAGTCGACGGTCGGCGGTTTTGCGTCATCGGGCTGTTTTCGCATGAGCAATGCCGACGTCATCGATCTCTATGAGAGGGTGAAAATCGGTTCCACGGTCATTGTAAAATAGTTCGGGGGGTGGGAAGCATGGCGACCGGAATCATTGGGCGTTTCTACAAGCATCAGCAGGAACCTGAAAGCCGGGAACATCCGGAGGCGATCGAACCATCTCCAGTCGCAGTTCAGGACATGCCTGCCCAACCGGTCTCTGACACCGCCACGGCAAGCGGCGAAGAAGCCTCGCTCGGGCCGGACATGGTTTCCGAGCGGGTCAATCTGCACCGCTACCTGCTCGACCGCATCAACCTCGGGATCCTCGACACGCTCGACAACGAGGAGATCGCCACCGAAATCCGACCGTTGGTCAAGGATTATATCCGGAGCAACAATTTCCCGCTGAACGCCAGGGAAATCAACGATCTGATCCGCGATATCACCGATGAGATGCTCGGGCTTGGACCGATAGAGCCGCTGCTGGCCGACGACACGATCGCAGATATTCTCATCAACGGCTACAACAGCGTCTATGTCGAGCGGAGCGGCAAGCTCGAGAGCACCGCAGTGCGGTTCAAAGACGAGGACCATCTCCTTCGGGTGATCAACAAGATCGTCTCGGCGGTCGGCCGCCGCGTCGATGAGTCGACGCCGATGGTTGACGCCCGCCTCAAGGATGGCTCGCGTGTCAACGTCGCCATCAGGCCGATCTCGGTCGATGGACCGCTCGTTTCCATTCGCAAATTCACCCGCAAGCCGCTGACAATGGAGCGCCTTGTGCAATATGGCGCCATGGCCGATGCGATGCGCGTCCTTCTCAGCGCCGCGGTCAAGGGCAAGGTGTCCATGGTGATCTCAGGCGGCACCGGTTCCGGCAAGACCACCTTGCTCAATGCTCTCTCGTCGCAGATTTCTCCAAAGGAGCGCCTAATCACCATCGAGGACGCGGCCGAGCTTCAACTGCAGCAGCCACATGTCGGGCGTTTGGAAACCCGTCCGCCGACGCTCGACGGACGCAACGAGATCCGCCAGCGCGAACTTTTGAAGAACGCCCTCCGCATGCGTCCCGACCGCATCATCGTTGGCGAAGTACGCGGCGACGAGGCGTTCGACATGCTGCAGGCGATGAATACCGGTCACGAGGGGTCGATGACGACCATTCACGCCAACACGCCCCGCGACGCCGTCGGTCGGCTCGAGCAGATGGTCGGCATGGCCGGGATGCCGATGTCGCAGTTGAGCATTCGCTCGCAGATCTCGTCCGCCATCACCATCATCGTGCAGGTCCAGCGCCTGAGCGACGGCAGCCGCAAAGTTGTCTCGATTTCCGAGATCACCGGCATGGAGGGCGAAGTCGTGCAGATGCAGGAGATCATGAAATTCAAGAAAATTGGTACCGATGAAGGCGGGCGGATCCATGGAGAATTCCGCGCCACCGGCATCAGGCCGCGGTTCGTCGAGGAATTTGCCGAACTCGGGATTGAGATCCCTGTGGCGATTTTCGATCCCGGTAAACCGCTGCAAACGGGACCCGTCCAATGATGCTGACCCTGCTATACGCGGCCGTTTTCACCGCGGCCCTTGTTGCTGTCGAAGCGGTCATGCGCGGCTACTTCAAGACATCCGAACGCCACCGGGCTGTAAACCATCGGCTGAGATTGCTCGAGGTCAGCGATGATCATCGCAAGACCTATAGCGACATGCTCAAGGAGCGCGGGGTTGCCGGCAGCTGGCGGCAAATCCCCGTAATGCAGCGGCTGCTGCGGTTCTACGCGCAGTCGGGCATTAAGTTCGATGCCAAGAGGTTTGCTCTCTTCGCGATCGCTGGTGCACTTCTGACGTGGCTGGTCGTCCAGTTCCTAGTGCCGAGCACACTGCTCAAAATACCCGTCTTCCTCCTGATCTGCCTTCTCATCCCCGCACTCGTCGTCTGGCGCGCACGGGCGCGCCGCCTGAAGAAATTCGAACTGAAGCTTCCTGAAGCGCTCGATGTCGCCAATCGCAGCTTGGCCGCCGGCCACCCTCTGCCGGCGGCGATTTCTTTGGTGGCACGCGAGATGCCTGATCCGATCGGCACCGAGTTCGGCCTGCTCTCGGATGAACTCACCTACGGCGTGAGCCTGGACGATGCCCTCCTCAACTTGGCGGATCGGGTCGGCGCCGAGGATCTCAACCTCTTGGCGATATCGCTGAGCGTACAGGCGGGAACCGGCGGAAATCTCGTGGAGATCTTGCAGAACCTTTCGAAGACGCTGCGAGACCGGACGATGCTGAAGGCAAAGGTCAGGGCGATTTCGTCAGAGGGACGCATCACGGCGATCTTCATGTCGGTCTATCCGTTTCTGCTCTATGCGATGATCAAGGCATTGTCGCCGACCTACTTCGATCCCGTCTGGGAGAGCGGCTACGGCACCGCCATTGTGAGCGTGCTGCTCACCGTCATGGCGATTGGCAATGTCATTCTCTACAAGATGGTCAACTTCGAGTACTGAGGCGGTCATGTCGAGTGAGTATGGAATTTACCTCATCCTCTTCTTTGCAGTGCTGATATTTACTGCGGCAGCATCGGAATTGTTTTTTCGACAACGCGAGGTCTCGGTTCGGGTGTCGAAGAGCTCGTCGGCAACAGGCCAGGAGTTCCACCTTGGCGATGCGACGATTGCCGATCTCGGCGAGGCGGAAAATCGCCTGATCCGTCGCTATTTCGAGATTACCCGGCGTGACACCAATGTGAACTCCACCCAGAACCGGCTGATCAGGGCAGGGTACTTCGCTGCCGGCGCCGTGACCACCTTCCAGGTGGTTCGCGCGGTCGTCTGTATCAGCATGCTCGTCGCGACGGTCTGGGCCCTGAACCGGGTCGCGCCTGCTATGTCGCAAATGGCGACCCTGTTCGTTGCCATGTTTGCTGCGGGTGCGACCTTCATTCTCGTCAACATCTACATCGACCGGCGTGGCGCCGCCAAGGAGCGGGAGTACCGCCGCCTCTTTCCCGACTTTATGGATATGCTGATCGTCTGCCTCGATGCAGGCATGAGCATCGAGGCGGCGGCCAACCGCGTGGCCCGGGAATTCGTCGACAAGCAGCAGGATTTCGGCCTGCATCTCTCGATCATGATGCTGGAAGTGCGGGGCGGCCGGCGTTTGCGCGAGGCGCTCTCCAACCTTGCCACCCGCCTGAGGATTGACGAGGCCAGGGCCCTTTCGGTTCTGTTCCGTCAATCGGAGGAACTCG
Source organism: Rhizobium sp. MHM7A (assembly GCF_005862215.1). Taxonomy (NCBI): domain Bacteria; kingdom Pseudomonadati; phylum Pseudomonadota; class Alphaproteobacteria; order Hyphomicrobiales; family Rhizobiaceae; genus Rhizobium; species Rhizobium sp. MHM7A. The sequence continues at coordinate 108,427 of NZ_VCHT01000011.1, read as the reverse complement.
GAACCAGCGTAACGCAGACGCTGCGGGTCTACAGCAAGGAAATGCGCGATCTGCGGATTGTTCGCGCGGAGGAGAAGGCGAACGCCCTGCCGGTCAAGATGCTGCTGCCGCTCGGCGCGTTCCTTTTTCCGGTGAGCCTCGTCATCGTTCTCGTACCTGTTGTTATCCGCGTCGTCATGCTTCTCGTCAGCATGAAACCCGGCGGTTGAGCCAAGCGAGGTCATATGCAGTATTCGCTCGAAAACAATCGTAATGATGCAATCATTTCCCTCGATCCGCGTATGCCACTGGCACCGGCAAGCATGGAACAAGCGGGATTGGACCCGTCGTTCCTGCTTCGGCTGGCGTCAAAATGTGCGGCCGAGCAGGATACGACCACGGCATCTCATCTCGCTGACCGGATGAAATTGCCGAAGGTGATCGTCAATATGCTGATCAAGGAGCTCGTGAAACTCGCCTACCTCGAGGCTCGCGGCCTGGCCGGCGAGGATGTTCGATCCGATGTTCGATACGCGCTGTCGATGAAGGGGTTCGAATATGCCCATGCGGCGTCGCGTCAATCCCAATATGTCGGGCCGGCGCCGGTGCCGCTCGACGCGTTCTGCCGGCAACTGGGTTTGCAGTCCATCCATCACGAGCGCGTGACCCCGGAGCGGCTGACCGATAGTCTTCACGGGCTGGTGCTTTCAGACGCCCTGGTCGAAAAGCTCGGGCCGGCCATCAACTCCGGTCGCTCTATCCTGCTCTACGGACCGCCCGGCAACGGAAAAACGAGCATCGCCGAGCGCACGTCGCAGCTGTTTCGCCAAACGATCTGGGTGCCCTATGCCATCGAAGTGGGCGGCCATGTCATCAGTTTCTATGACGAAGCAGTCCATCTCCCCGTATCCGAGGCTGTCAGCGAAGCCCATCCGAAAGCGGATCAACGATGGATCGAATGCCGCCGTCCGGTGATCAAGACGGGCGGGGAATTGACCCTCGATCAGCTCGATCTCATCTTCAACGCAGGACCGAATGTCTATGAAGCGCCCATACACTTGAAGGCATCAGGCGGCGTTTTCATCATCGACGACTTCGGGCGCCAGCAAGTGGCGCCGCAGGCGCTCATCAATCGCTGGATTGTGCCTCTCGAGCGCGGATATGACTTCCTGACGCTGCACACCGGCAAGAAGTTCAAGGTTCCCTTTGACGAACTGGTGGTATTTTCGACCAATATCGCACCGAAGGACCTCTCGGACGAGGCGGGCTTGCGGCGCCTAAAATACAAGATCTTTGTCAACACGCCGTCGCGCGACGAATATATCAGAATTTTTAAATCCTATGCCAGCGGCACCGGATTGGCTGTCTCTGATTCAGAGCTGAGCCTGTTCTACGATCGCAAGTACAACGGCGATGTGCTAGCGTCGTGCTATCATCCCAAATATCTTCTCGATTTTGTCGGTTCTTACTGCGAGTTCAACGGCTTGGCGAGAATCGCGTCGCTCGATATGCTCGAACGGGCGTGGGAAGGTGTATTTACGTCGGAATGAGTGCGGACTTGGCGCTGATCGCGGCCTTTTCCTGGACAATGTGTCCAAGCGGATGTGATGACTTACGGGGGAGTAAACGCATGACCGGCATCCCGAATATCGACGTCGAAGTCGACGGCGCAAAACCAAGCCATCTGCGAGCACCGGAGCCGAAAGGCTCAAGAAACCCGCTGCTCGTCGGTTTGATCCTCATGCTCTTGCCAGTGAATGCTGGCGTTCTCATCTATACCGCCAAGAACTCAGCGGATGTTCGCGAGAGCCGCGAGACCATCGCCGCGCTCAAAAGGTCCATCGACGGCCTCAAAGGACAATTAGACAAGCAGTCGCACCACATTGCGGACAATGCCAAGGCCGACGAACTCGCACTTGTCCGCCAGGAGATGGAAAGCCTGCAGAAGGCTATCTTGTCGATGAATGAACGGATGCGCACCGACATAAGCGGTACCCGCATGGGTTCAGCTTTGGTCCTCAGCGCGCCCGGCAAGGAGCCGGCACAATTTTTCGCACCCCGTGCCGTGCCAGCGGAAACCGAAACTCCGGATAGCACTCTTGCGTCGATCGAAGCCGGGGGTATTGCCGTCGATAACCTCCCGCGTTACGAACGCACACTCTCGCCCGAAGGCCAGCTCATCCTTCGGAAGGCACGGTAAACGCCGATCTCACCGAAACCTTCAAAGCAATCGGCGGACGCCCCGCCGATGCTCGCAGTGCGGCAAGAGCAGCTCTATCTCGACGCGGATTGATCGGTCGCTGAAGGGGCCTAGCCCCGCTGAGGGTGATTGACGCTGTTCTTCATCAATTCGAGATTGCGGGCAGTGACCTCGTTTCCGGGGTCAAGCTCATAGGCTTTCAGGAAATACCGTCTGGCATTGCGCAAATCACCGCGTAAAAGGTGAGAATATCCGATATTGTTGTAGTAGACCGGAGTATTGCCGATCATCCGCGAGAGTTGCTGATAGGCGCGGTCAGAGGTGTCGAAGCGGGCAACCATGTCGGCGGAGGCTGCCAAGCCCAACCAAGCGGCCGGATCCTGCGGAAAAACGTCAACCGCCCGCTTGTAAATGGCGTAGGATTTTCCGTAGTTCTTTTCCTGAAACTGCAGCTTGCCGGTCGTGATCAACTCGTCGTTCTTATAGAAGGCGACGGCTGCGTCATCTTCAAGGGTCTTTGCACTATCTCCATAAGCAGCCAGACCATCGACGCTGGATGATTGGCAGCCAGCTAAAACCGCTCCGGCCGCTATCAAAAACGCAATGCATTTAGTTCCAGCTCTGATCTGCAACATTGCAACTCGATCCCCCATCAGACATTTTTACCTAAGATCCGGATGCGTTCACCGGAAATCATCGTAAAAAAAAGCTAACAACTCAAGAATTTGAGCGAATAGTCGCAAAAAAGCGACAGATGCGGTCTACGCTGAAAGACACCAGCGTGGTAGATGGCAACCATTCAAGGTTGGTATCATGTGTCCGGTGATTCTCAGAGTAGAAAATTAATCAACGTCGCCTAACCTCTTAGCAGGTCAAAGGATGGAGCGCCTTATGCGGACCGCTATTTTCACGCTGATGCGACTTGGACCATCACTCGCTTATGCGACAGCATTGATCTTCGTTCTCAGCATGCCGCTCTTGGAAAGCTATCCGGCAAGTGCGTTCGCCTGGTGGCTCCATATGACGATACTTCCGGTCATGCGCGAACCCATTTATCTGCTTTTAGCGGTACCCGGCGTTGGAATTTGGAGCGCCGCGGTCCTGTTGATGCTTGCATCGGTTTTTGGGATTCGAGTGGCCCTGCAGCCGCAAAGACACTACCGGTCGGGCTTCATCCATGCCCATATCGCGCTAATCGCGACCGGGCTAACTATGGGACGGGCAGCAGTCGCGCAAGCCGGCCTTTCCGGCTTTGCGATGCCTCAGCTTCAGCGAAGCGACTGGTCGTTCCTGCCGCTATCCTACTCGCCGCTTGGGGTCGTCCTTTTTGTATCCGTCTGTTTGGCTTGCATTTGCTGCCATTTAACGGTCATCAAGCGGATAAAATCAGCGCCATAGAACCTGGCGGCGCGTGTCTTCACCAACTGCCGCTTCACGCTTTAGTCTCTGGCGCTGAGGATTTCGATCGTCCGCTCGTCGAATTTTCCTTGATAAAAGCGTTCGATCGCCCGGTGGAAGGGCGAGCCGTGATCGCTGATCGCGGCAAACAAGGTCATTGATGAGCGCAGCTTGAGATCATCAGGCGAACCGAAGATGTCATGTGCCGATCGGCCGTCGATCGACAAAATCGCCTCGACGCAGCGCAGCAGCCGGCTCGAGAGAGTGGGATCGGCGAGATAGGCGGCCGCTTCCCCGGCCGAGCGTATGGCATATTTTTCGGCCATCGCAGAGGTGCCGAGGCCCGCAATCTGCGGGAAGATGAACCACATCCAATGAGACGTCTTGCGTCCGGCCTTCAGCTCGGAAAGCGCCTGTTCATAGACGCCCTTTTGCGCCTCAATGAAACGACCAAGATTGTAGTCGATGTTGCCGGCCATGGTCTCTCCTCTTTGCTGTCAAGCAGCCTGGCCCAAGATCTCCTTGCCCGGCGAACCGGTTCTTGTAGCCGGCGCCAGGCTGGCAGAGGCGAGCCACGGTCGCCTTCAGCAAACCCTTTCAGCATAAGGGCTGCTGTCGCGGCAGTGGCCGTAAGGCGGCGCGCTGTCGCCTGATGTGGCGGCAATGGCCGAGGTCGTCATAGGATCGGTATCACCAGAAGAATATGCGGCAAAACCTGCAAAGCTCAGGACGACCAAGGCCGCAACCACGAAAATGCGCTCGAAACCGGAAAGCTTCTGGGCGCTGACATGTTCCACATAGTCGTGCTCGCCTGGGCCGGCCGTTTCGTCCTCTTTCACATGGAGGGTCACCATGTCCTGGCGACGGCTTAATGTTTCACAATCTATCATTTTAATTACTCCTGCAACACATGCGGGGGCGGTCGAAGAGGACACTCTCACCCTCACGCCGAACCGGCTCGGCATGCGTGCATGCATGTGTGTCTTCAATCGTGGCAAATGAAGGGGCGATATCCAAACTCAGTGTTCAAAAATTCGTACCAATAGATGCAAAAGACCGTGAGGCTCTGGCTCGCTCGAATGATCCGGGTTAGTCCTTTGACAGCATCTCTCATCAGGACCGTCCCATGAGCAAATCCTTCGGTGCGATGTCGGTCGCCCAGCTTTCCGTCCTCATCCAAGGCGGTGCCGCCGATCCGGTCGATGTGGCCGAGACGGTGTTCGAATCCATCGAAAATTATGCCGATAAGGCGGTCTTCACCACGCTGCTCAAAGACCGGGCTATGGAGGAGGCGCTCGCATCTTCCAAACGTCTGCGGGAAGGGCGCTCGCTGGGTCTGCTGGACGGCGTTCCGATTGCGTGGAAGGATCTTTTCGACATCGAGGGGTTGCCGACGACGGCGGGGTCCGTCGTCCTGACCGCCGACGCGCCCGCCAGCTGCGATGCGGCGATCGTCGGTCTCCTCAGGCAGGCGGGCATGGTCGCCATAGGCCGCACCAATATGAGCGAATTCGCCTTTTCCGGCCTGGGCATCAATCCGCATTACGGCACGCCGGTCAATCCACGCGGCGCCGATCTCCCGCGCGTTCCCGGCGGTTCGTCCTCCGGCGCCGGTGTCGCCGTCGCAGCCGGGCTGGTCCCGGTCGCGATGGGCACGGATACCGGCGGATCAGTGCGCATTCCTGCGGCCTTCAACGGCATCGTCGGCTACAAGGCGACACGCGGCCGTCATGCGATGGATGGCGTCTTTCCGCTGGCCAAGAGCCTCGATTCCCTGGGGCCGCTCTGCCGCAGCGTCAGGGACGCCGTCTGGATCGATGCGGCGATGCGCGGCTTGACCGCGCCTGATGTCGTCCAGCGACCGCTGCGGGGGCTGGAATTGCTCGTGCCCGAAAATGTCGTTTTCGATGCGGCGGAACCGGGTGTCATTGCCGCGTTCGAGGCGGCTTTGGAGCGCTTTCAAAATGCGGGCGCCTCCGTTTCCCGCACCGCCATTCCCGCTTTCAACGAAATCTTCGACCTGATGACGAGATATGGTCCGCTGGTAACGGCGGAGGCTTTCGCCCTTCACCGCGAACGTCTGGAGGGGCCGGACGCAGACCGGATGGACCATCGCGTCGTCATGCGCACCCGCTTGGGAAGCAGGACCACGACGCCCGATTACATCGCGATCCTGCAGGCACGCAGCCGCCTGATCGCCGATGCGGAGCGTCTTATCGGTAACCGTCTGATCGCCTTTCCCACGGTCGCTCATGTCGCTCCGCCGATCGCGCCGCTGGAGGATGATGATGAACTCTTCTTCGCTGCGAATAACAAGACGCTGCGCAACACCGCGCTCGGCAATTTCCTAGACTGGTGCGGCGTTTCCATCCCCTGCGGCACGGGCGTAGCAGGCATGCCGGTCGGTCTGCTGCTTTCGGCGACCGCCAGTCGTGACGAGGCGCTGCTGGGGGCGGCACTTGCTGCCGAGGCGGTGGTCCGCGGCGATTTCGTCTGAAATTGGCAATTGAACCACCGGGCTTTTATTGCCATTGATGGATGAGGAGAGCCTGGAGGAAAGCACGTGCAGGTTTTGCAGAACGGACGCTTCGCGGTTTCGACCTGGTCGCTGCATCGGCTGCTCGGCACCGTTTATGCCTATAGCCCCGATCCCGGCAAGAGCGCGGCGCCAAAACAGCCATATGGTCCCGGCGGTGCGGCGCTGATCGACATGCCGGCAGCGCTCGCCGCGCGCGGTATACACCGGCTGGAAGTCTGCTCCTTCCATCTGCCGAGCCTTGATGCCGCTTATTTGAGTGAACTCAGCGACGCGATGGCGTCGTCGAACGTGCTGTTCCAGACCCTGCTCGTCGAGGACGGCGATCCAAGCGACCCCGAAACGGCCGAACGCGACGTCAGATGGATGGCAGAATGGATCGATATTGCGGCTGCGCTCGGGGCGCAAAGGATGCGCGTCATCGCCGGCAAGCAGAAGCCGGTGCAGGAAAACCTTGCCCGCGCCGCCCGTAACCTTGGCTGGCTGGCCGAAAAGGCGGAGGGCAGCAATGTGCGTGTCGTCGTCGAAAACTGGTTCGATCTGCTGCCGTCCCCCGTCGAAGTGAACTGGCTGCTGGACCGGCTGAACGGGAGGGTCGGGCTCAACGGCGACCTTGGCAACTGGGCTGCACCGGCCAAATACGAAGGCCTGGCCGATATCATGGGTTGGGCGGAAATCTGCCACGCCAAGGCCGATTACGGCGCCACCGGCCTCGATGCGGACGATTATCGCAAGTGCCTGGAGATGTGCGAAAAGGCCGGTTACGCCGGTCCTTTCACGCTGATCTACGACTCGCCGTTCTTCGCCGACGAATGGGACGGCATTCTGCTGCAAAAGCAGTTCATCGAGGGTTTCCTGCGCGAGGCGCCGGCGCGCAGCATTGCTTAAATACCAAGGACTTCGCGCTTATTCCTGGCGCGGGAACCTCTGGCTTTCCTCCAGCACGTTTAGATCCATGTGGTTGCGCATATAACGCTCCGAGGCTTTCTGCAGCGGCTGATAATCCCACGGATAATAGGCGCCGTTGCGAAGTGCTGCGTAAACCACCCAGCGGCGTGCCTGGCTCTCGCGTACGGCCGCATCGAAATCTGACAGGTTCCAACGTCGCCCGGCCTGTTCGACAAGCCGAGCCAAGGTGTCGGCATGCGCCGGGTCGGCCGCCAGATTCTTGAGTTCTTGCGGATCGGCCTCGAGATCGAACAGCATAGGCGGATCCTTCTCGCAGAGCGATAGCTTATATCGCCCATCCCTCAGGCAGACGAGCGGCGCTTCGGAGCCTTCCGCGGCATATTCCATCGGCACGGGGCCGCGGCTGCCGGTGCCTTGGGCAAGCGGTGCAAGATCCCAGCCCTCGGTCCACGGTCTCAGCGAAGCGATGTCGATCCCGACGAGGCCGGCGAGCGTCGGCGTCACGTCGAGGGTGGAGACGGGTTGGTCGATGCGGTTAGGCTTCCAGCCTGGTGCCGCAATCATCAGCGGAACGCGGGCAGAACCTTCGAAGAAGTTCATTTTGAACCAGAGGCCGCGATCGCCGAGCATGTCGCCATGGTCGGACACGAAGAGGATGATCGTGTTGCCGGCCATGCGGCTGCGTTGCAGGACGTCGAGAACCTCGCCGATCTTTTCATCGACATAGGAGATATTGGCGAAATAGCCGCGTCTTGCCCGCCTGATCTGTTCGCGGCTGATATCGAATGCATCGTGGTCGCAGGCTCTCATCAGACGCTGCGAATGCGGGTCCTGCTGATCATACGCGATCGGTGCAACCGCCGGATCGAGGGCCGGGCAGTCCTCATAGAGATCCCAATATTTGCGCCGTGCGACGTAGGGGTCGTGTGGATGCGTGAAGCTGACGGTCAGGCACCAGGGGCGCTCGTCATGGCCACGCGAGAGGTCGTAGAGTTTCCGCGTGGCGTGATAGGCGACCTCGTCGTCATATTCCATCTGGTTGGTGATTTCGGCCACGCCGGCGCCGGTGACCGAGCCGAGATTATGGTACCACCAGTCGATGCGCTCGCCGGGCTTGGTGTAGTCAGGTGTCCAGCCGAAATCGGCAGGATAGATATCCGTCGTCAGGCGCTCTTCGAAGCCGTGCAGCTGGTCGGGGCCGACGAAGTGCATCTTTCCCGAAAGCGCCGTCTGATATCCGGCCGCGCGCAGATGATGGGCATAGGTCGGGATATCGGACGCAAATTCGGCCGCGTTGTCATAGACCCGCGTCCGGCTCGGCAATTGTCCGGACATGAAGGAGGCTCGCGCCGGCGCGCAGAGCGGACTTGCCGTATAGGTATTGCCGAAACGCACCGAGCGCTCAGCCAGCGATTTCAGATGCGGCGCGTGAAGAAAATCGGCGGGGCCATCGGGAAACAATGTCCCGTTCAACTGATCTACCATCAGGATAAGGAAGTTAGGGCGCGCCATTTGGAATTGCCTTTTGCTATTTGAAGATTTTATTGAAACGCCTATCATCTCACCTGTAAAGGCTGCTTTTTTCGATGGCTTCCCAAAGGGATTTTTATGTCAGAACGACCGCCTGAGCTCGGATGGATGCGCCTGTTCGTCGAGATCGCCAGGCTCGGGAGCTTTTCAGCGGCTGCAACTCTTCTCGGGCTGACCCAGCCAGCCGTGAGCTACCAGATCCGCCGGCTGGAGGAGCAGTTCGGCGTCACCCTGCTGCGCCGGCGGCATCGCGGGGTCGAACTCACTGCCGAGGGCGAGCGGCTTCTTGAGGTCACCGCAAAAGCGATCGGCGACATCGATGCCCTCGCCCGCAGTTTCAGGGTCGAAGCTCAAAGACCGGTCGTCAGACTCAGGACCGATTACGCTTTCTCGGCGCTCTGGCTGATCCCACGTATGGATGGCTTTCGCCATCTGCATCCGGAAACGGATATGCAGATCGTCGCGACGCAGCGGCTTGCCGCCGGATTTCGCGACGAGGCAGATGTCGCGGTGGTTTTCGGTACGCGGGCGGAATTCGGCTCTGTCGGTACGCTGCTGTTGCCGGAGAGGATCGTGCCCGTCTGCACGCAGGGATTTCTCGATCGCAACGGCCCTTTCGACGATCCAGGACAGCTTGCCAAGGCGCGGCTCATTCATCTCGATGCGCCGCTGCCATCACCCTGGTTCGACTGGCGCAGCTATTTTGCCGAATTCTCGGTCCTGCGCGACATCAATGCCGGTCGCGGCGATATCAGTTTCAATACCTATTCATTGGTCGTTCAAGCCGCTCTGAGCGAGCAAGGGGTGGCGATCGGCTGGATGGGCCTGGTTGATACGCTTCTTTCGGCACGCATGCTGCTGGAAGCCGGCCCGCCGCTGGAGGCGCCCGACCACGGTTACTGGCTGGTGCCGCCGCGATCTCCGAACATCCACAGCGAGAGGCTGAGCGCCTGGCTGTCGGATGAGGTGAAGAGAAATGGTGGGTAACGGTTGCATTTCTCGTCGGGAGAAGCCTTGTCATTGGCAATGGCGACCGACATTGTGGGATCGCATCTAAGGAGAAGGTGGCTGACGCATGCGAGCGATCGGATATGTCATCGGACTGCTTATGGTCCTGCTCGGCCTGATCTGGATCGGGCAGGGAAGCGGCTATTTTCCCTATCCGGCGTCCAGTTTCATGATTGCCCAAAAGATCTGGATGCTCTGGGGCGCCGTTCTGGCGGTTGCGGGCATCGTCGTGATGGTCATCAGCTCGCGGCTGCACCGCAGAGGATGAATTGCTGCTGCCGTTTGGCGGCAATCCGGCCGTTGACGGCCTGTCGAAATGAGGAGAATGGCATGAGCGCAGCTGAAATCGATGGCTTTGCGGACCGGATCAGGAAGCATCAAGGCGGCATGATCTCCGGCTGGGTCGGCATCCCCGACGCCATGCTCGTCAACCATCTGGCGCAGGAAGCTTTCGATGCAGTCGTGCTGGATATGCAGCATGGGATGTGGGACATGCAGTCGGCGGCAAACGCTGTCGCTCAGACGCGTCTTGCCGGCAAGCCGGCCATCGCGCGCATTCCCGTCGGCGATTTCGCCTCGGCCTCGCGGCTGCTCGATGCCGGTGCCTCCGGTGTCATCGCGCCGATGATCAATTCGGCCGAGGATGCGCGAGCGCTCGTCAGGACCACGAAATATCCGCCCCTCGGCGAGCGCAGCTGGGGGCCATCTCTTGCGCTGAACCATTCCGGCCTGTCGGCCGATGCCTATCTCAAGAACGCCAACGAGCTCACCGTCGCCATCGCCATGGTCGAGACCCGCGCCGCCCTCGATGCGATCGACGGCATTCTCGGGGTGACCGGCATTGACGGCATTTTCGTCGGCCCTGCCGATCTCTCGATCGCGCTGTCCAACGGTGACCAGGTGGCGCCGAACGCCGCCGAGATCGACAGCGCCATGCAGCACGCCGTTTCGCGCTGCCGCGCCCACGGCAAATTCGCCTGTGCCTATGCCGGCGACGGTGAGCGGGCCGGCGAACTGCTGAAATTCGGCTTCGATCTGGTCATCGCCGGTGCGGAGACGGTGCAACTGCGCGCCGGCGCCCGCCGGGCGATCAATGCTGCGCGCAGGATCGCTTCCGGCGGCTGAGCTCGTCTCAGCGGGCCGGTTTAACCGCCAGCCAGATCACATGCCGGGCGCCGCGCTTGCGGTTGGCGCGGGTATTGACGACGTCGACGGCAAAGCCGCTGTCCTTGAGACGGCGGGTGAAATCCGGATCGGGACCGGATGACCAGACGGCGAGCACGCCGCCGGGGCGCAACGCGTCTCGGGCGGCGCGCAGGCCGGCGAAATCATAGAGACGATCATTGGATTTGCGGGTCAGCCCGTCCGGGCCGTTGTCGACGTCGAGCAGGATAGCGTCATAGGCGACCTTGCCGGCGCGGATCGCCTCGCCGACATCGCCCTGATGGATGCCGACGCGCGGGTCGTCGAGGCAGCCTTTGAAGACCTCGGCCATCGGCCCGCGCGCCCAGGCAATGACGGCGGGCACCAGTTCGGCGACGGTGACGGCGGCATCCTCGGGAAGCACGGCAAGGGCGGCACGCAGGGTGAAGCCCATGCCGAGCCCGCCGATCAGGATTCTCGGCGTTGGATGCGCCTTGATCCGCTCCCAGGCAAGGGTCGCCAGCGCCTCCTCCGAGCCGCTGAGGCGGCTGTTCATCAGCTCGTTGGCCCCGAGCACGATCGAGAATTCGCTGCCGCGCCGCTTCAGCCTGAGTTCGCCGTCTTCGCCGGGAATGGTCGCGGAATCGAGCTGGATCCAGGGCAGCATGACGGTTTCGCCTCACATGAAAGGGATCGTCCCCTAGCATAGGGCGAGGGGCGAAGCCAGCAAACCGGCCTTAGATCATCCGCATGAAATGATCCGGTTCCACTTCGACGATATTGTCCTGCGGTGCGGCGGAACGGCGGCGGACGTCGTCGACCTCATCGGGCCTGAGGCGTGCCTTCGGATCGTCGAAGCGGATATCGGGATCGGGCACGGCCGAAAGCAGCAGTCTTGTATAGGGGTGCAGCGGATTGTCGATCACGCTGGCGGTGCTGCCCCATTCGACGATCTGGCCGGCATACATCACCGCGATGTCCTCCGCGACATAGCGGGCGGTGGCGATGTCATGGGTGATGTAGAGCAGCCCGAGATTCATCTCCTGCTTCATCTCGTTCAGCAGGTTGAGCACGCCGAGGCGCACCGAAACGTCGAGCATCGAGGTCGGCTCATCGGCGACGATGACTTCAGGCTTGACGGCAAGGGCGCGTGCGATGTTGACGCGCTGGCGCTGGCCGCCGGAGAGCTCGTGGGGGTATTTCGGAGCGACGAGATCGGGATCGAGCCTGACGCGCTGCAGCATTCCGCGGATCGTTGCGTCGATCTCGCTTCCCTTGATCTCCGGCCGGTGCAGCTTCAGCGGTCGCCTGAGATGATGGGCGATGGTGTGAGCAGGGTTCAGCGAGGCGAAGGGGTCCTGGAAGATCATCTGCACTGAACGGCGGTACCGGGCGATTTCTGCGGATTTCGCCCCTTCGACCGGGCGGCCCTTATAGAGGATCTGCCCCGATGTCGGCTGATACTCGCGCATCGCCATCCGGGCGCAAGTGGTCTTGCCGCTGCCGGATTCGCCGACGAGCGCCAGCGCCCGGCCGGCATGCAGCGAAAAGGAGATCGTGCGGGCAGCATGGACGGCGGATGCGCCGTGGCCGAAGGTCTTCGTTACCTGGTCTAGAGCGAGGATGGCATTGCTCACAGCAGCACGCCTCCATGAAGCGAGGGGAAGGAGGCCCAGAGCTTCTTCGTATAGGCGTGCTTCGGCGTCTTGTAGATCGCCTCGGCGCCGTTCTGCTCAACGAGCTTGCCGGCAAGCATGATGCCGATGCGGTCGCAGAACTGCACCATGAGCCCGAGATCATGGGTGATAAACAGCACGGAGAAGCCGAATCTGCGACGAAGTTCGTTGATGCGCTGGAGGATCTCGCGCTGGACAACAACGTCGAGCGCTGTCGTCGGCTCGTCCATGACGACGAGTTTCGGATCGAGCGCCATGCAGATGGCGATGACGATGCGCTGGCGCATCCCGCCGGAAAACTGGTGCGGATAGTCGCGCATGCGGTCCGGCGCGATGTCGACCAGTTTCAGCATCTCGGCGGTGCGCTCGCGGGCTTGCGCGCGGCTCATGTTCTTATGGGTACGCAGCACGTCGTAAAACTGAGCCTCGATGCGCAGCACCGGATTCAGCGAATTCATGGCGCTCTGGAAAACCATGGCAACCTCGCGCCAGCGGAAGGCGGCGAGCGCCTGCCGGTCGAGGCCGAGCACGTCGCGGCCGTCGAGCAGGATACGGCTCTCCTTGCGGATCAGTGCCGGCGGCCTGTGCAGGCGGCTGATGGCGAATGCGATGGTGCTCTTGCCGCAGCCGGATTCGCCAGCAAGGCCGAAGACTTCGCTCGGTGCGACGTCGAAGCTGACATCATCGACGGCGCGAAAATCCTTCTCCTCGCCGATATAGTCGATGGTGAGGTTCCTCACCGAAAGCAGCGGCTGCGTCACAGGCGGCCCTCCCCGGAACGGACGAGCAGCGACCAGCGCTTCAGGTGATTGCCGGTGCGCAGGCGCGGATTGGCGATCTCGTCGACGGCGAAGTTCAGCAGCGACATGCCGATGCCGAGAAAGGCGAGCGCGAAGCAGGGGGTGAGGATATCCCACCAGGCACCGACCGAAAGGGCCGAGGCCTTCTGGGCATTGTAGAGCATCGTGCCCCAGGAGATTGCTTTGGGATCGCCGAGGCCGAGGAACTCCAGCGTCGCCTCTGTGATAATCGCGAAGATGACGCTGCCGATGAAATTGATGCCGACGATCGAGATCACGTTGGGGAAGATCTCGAATGTCATGATGCGCCATTGCGGCTCGCCCATCATCTCGGCGGATTTGACGAAATCCTTCTGCTTGACGGAGAGCGTCTCGGCGCGGGTGACGCGCGCGCCCCAGGCCCAGGAAGTGGCGCCGAGGATGAGGGCGATGACCAGCGGACTTGCCTGGCCGATGAAGGCGGCGAGCACCAAGAGCAGCGGCAGATTGGGAACGACGAGCACCATGTTGGTGAAGAAGCTGATGATCTCATCCGTCTTGCCGCCGCGATAACCGGAGATGATGCCTAGCGCTGTGCCGACGAAGGTGATCAGCAGGCCGGCGCCGAAGCCGACGGCAAGTGATGTGCGTGCGCCGTAGAGCAGACGGGCGAAGACATCCTGGCCGATGCGGGTCGTGCCGAGCAGATGATCGAGCGACGGCGGCTGATGCGGCCTGCCGGTGCGGGCAGCGGGATCATATTGCGTCAGCAGCGGCGCTGCGATCGCGACGGCGATGATGAAAGCGATGATGACGAGGCCAGCGAGCGCCTTACGGTTTCGAAGCAGGGCTCTCATTTCATGCTCCCTTCAGCCGCGGGTCGAGCAAGATATAACTGACGTCGACGATGAAATTGGCGATCAGCATGGTCGCGGTCATGATGAGGAGCTGGCCTTGGATGACCGGGTAATCGCGGGCGAGGATCGCCTGGTAAAGAATGTTGCCGAGGCCGGGATAGTTGTAGACGACCTCCGTCACCAGCGAGCCGCCGAGGATGGTGCCGATGGCGATGGCAAGGCTGGAGACGGTCGGCAGCAGGGCATTGCGCGCCGCATACCAGAGCATCACATGCCGGTCGGACAGACCCTTGGCGCGGGCCATGACGATATAGTCCTCGCCGAGCAGATTGATCATGTTGTTTCGCATGGTGACGGTGAAGCCGCCGATCAGCACGGTGCAGAGCGTCACCATCGGCAGGATGCCGTGATAGGCGACGCTGCCGATATATTGCAGGCTGAGAGCCGGATCGAGTGACGGGTCGGCGGCATAGCCATTGGGAAACCAGCCAAGCGTGAAGCCGAAGATGAAGAGCACGATCAGCGAGGTGACGACAGCCGGCACCGAGGTCGCGAAGATCGCGCCGACGGAGACGATGACATCGAACTTGCTGCCGCGCCGCCAGGCGGCGACGATGCCGAGGAAGGTGCCGAGCGCGAAGCTGACGATCGTTGCCGTTCCCATCAGGCCGACGGTCCAGACGAGAGCATGGCCGAGCACCGAAGTGACCGGCAGCGGGAAATATTTGATCGAGCGGCCAAGATCGCCGGTGAAGATACTGCCGAGATAGGTGAGATATTGCTGCCAGAGCGGGCCGTCGACGAAACCGAAGGTGAGCTTCAGCGCCTGCAGGCTTTCCGGCGGCAATTCGGCGCCGGCGCTCGAAAACATGATCTGCACCGGATCGCCCGGCATCAGCCGGGGCAGGAAGAAATTGATCGTCGCTGCCGCGATGAAGGCTGCCATATAGAAGACGAGGCGGCGAAGCAGAAAAGCCATGGGAACTCCGTCGTGGCGGAAGCGGCGGTTTCTATGCCGCTTCCGGAGATCATGATGCTTACTTCACAGGTTCCAGGGCGAGCAGGTTCAAGAGGCGTGCCGGATTGGTGCGCGAGATCGACGGATTGACGAAGGGGTTCTCCTTGGTCGACCAGCCGGTGAAACGCTTGGTATTGTACTGATACCAGTTTGGATTGTTGAACACCGGAATGACAGGCATGTTTTCGGCGACGATGCGCTGCGCCTTGTTGATCGCTTCCTTCTGCTTGGCAAGGTCGGCGGTATGGGTGAACTCGCCAACGAGCTTCTCGACATCGGGATTGAACCAGCGCTGCGCTGTGAAGCGGGTCTTGCCCTTGTCCGAGGCGCTGAAGGCGCGCTTGTAGGGGTAATACGGCGAGGCCGAAGCGGGCAGGCTGTTGATCGCCGCATCGAAGGTTCCGTTGATGAGGTTGCCGGTCCAGACGGCTTCCTCAGGCGTTTCGATCTTGGCGTCGATGCCGACCGCCTGCATACCTTCGACGGCAATGTTTACGGTGTCGACCCAGTCCGTCCAGGAGTTCGGGACGATGATCGAGAAGGAGATCTTGCTGCCGTCGGGATTGTCGCGGAAGCCGTCGCCGTCCTTGTCATTATAACCAGCCTCGTCGAGCAGGGCTTTGGCGGCGTCGGCGTCATAAGTGGCGAACTTGCCGAAGTCGGCCTTGACGGACGGATCCGCCCAGCTCTTGTAGAGCTCGCCCATAAGGCCGGGGTCTTCGTTCAGCGTCGGGTAGCCGTAGCCGGCGACGTCGATCATCGTCTTGCGGTCGAGCGCCATGCCGACTGCGCGGCGGAACTTCACGTCGGTGAAGGCCTTCTTGTTGTTCTCATTCGCTGTTTCCAGGTTGAACAGGAAGGCGACCATGCTGCTCGGCGAATACCAGTAGTGGAAGTGCTGCGGGTCCTTCGAGACATAGACATTGTCGATATCGGGAATGAAGGAGACGCCCCAGTCGAGCGTACCGTCGGCCGTTGCCGTCAGGATCTGGTTGTTGTCGGCAAGCTGCGGGAAGCGAATGCAATCGACCTTCAGATGCGCGTTGTCCCAGTAGTTCGGGTTGCGGCACTGGTCGTAGGTCTGGCCGGTGAAGCGCGGCACCTCGGTCAGCGGGCCGCTACCGACTGGGTTCTCGTTGGCGAAGGTAACGGGATCGGCGACATCCTTCCAGACATGTTCCGGAACGATCGGCAGCTGCGAGATCTGCTCGGCGGCAAGCGAGCTCGGATTGGCGAGGGTGAAGCGCACCGTCTGGCCGTCGACGGCTTGCACGTCGGTGACGAAGGTCCAGATGCTGACGAAATCGAGCGCCGGGAACTTCTTCAGGTAGTCATAGGTGAATTTGACGTCGGCTGCGGTCAACGGCTTGCCATCCGACCATCTCAGGTCGGGGCGCAGCTTGAACTCGATGCTCTTCAGGTCGTCGGACAGCTTGAAGCTTTCGGCAAGGCGATAGACAGGCTTGTTGCTGTCGAAGCGGTTGAAAATAACAAGCGGCTCATAGATGAAATCGAGCGTCGACTGGCGCGCCGAGGTCTGGTTGAACGGGTTGAAGTTGCGCACCCAGGTCGTCGCCGGTTCGATATTCGCCGTCAGGACCGTCTGCGCCATGGCGGATCCCGAAAGAAGCGTGAGTGCTGCGGCTGCAAGAAGATATTTTTTCATGTTCTATTCCCCTTTTATACAGTGAGAGATGGCGCGCCGGTCAGGAGACAAGCGCGCTTGCAAACATGTCTTCGACTTCGGCGTGGGCGGCGCGATAATCGATCTTGAGATCGCCGAGGCGGGCCTTGCCGGCGGCGATGCGCTTGAGGGCGGCATCCGTCAGCGGGCGGGCCGCCTTGGCGGCGGCTTCGCTTTCCCTGACGTCACCATGGCTGTGGAGGGCGATGTCGAAGCCGGCATCGAGCACTTGGGCGACCCGCTCCGGCAGCGTGCCGGCAAGCGACTCCATGAAGATGCAGTCGGAGATCAGCACGCCCTCGTAACCCATGTCCTTGCGGATGACGTCGTGCATAACAGGCGAGATCGACGCCGGCAGCTCCGCGTCATAAGCCGAATAGACGACATGAGCGACCATCGCCCAGGGCGTATCCTTCAGCGCGACGAATGGTTTGAAATCGGTGGCGATGAGGGTCTCACGGCTGGCATCGACGACCGGGCGCTCCTTGTGGGAATCGAGCGTCGCGCGGCCGTGGCCGGGAATGTGCTTCATCACCGGCATGTTGCCGGTCTCGAGCAGACCGTCGACAACCTCGCGGCCGAGGGCAGCGATGAAGTCGGGATCAGGGCCGAACGAGCGGGCGCCGATCACCGTGCTCGTCGTCTCGAAGACGAGGTCGAGAACGGGCGAGCAGCCGCTGGAAAGGCCAAGTTCCGTCATCATCGCGCCTATGGCCTGGGAGGAAAGGCGCAGTGCTCTTTTGCCGAGATCGAAATCGCGGCGGGCAAGCTCGGCGAATTGGCCGAAGCTGCGGAAGAGCGGCCAGGGGCCGGCATCGAGATGCTGGACGCGGCCGCCTTCCTGGTCGGTGAAAACGGGCGCATCGTCGCGGCCGACGGCTTCGCGGAAGCGGTCGATGAGCCGCTTCGTCTGCTCCGGCTCGCGCTGATTGCGCCGCCCGACGAAAAGGCCGAGCGGATTGGTCTCGCGAAAGAGCGCGAATTCCTCATCCGAAATCGTGGGGTTCGGGAGGCCGACGAAAAGGGCGAGCGGGGTCGGGGACAATTCAGTAACTCCGGTATCAGATGGTCATCTCGGCGCGCTTCTCAGCATGCCTTCATAAATGCCTTTGTCGGGGGCAGGGATGGCGATCGCGCCTGCGGCGCTGGCGTAGAAATCGACCGGACCGGCATCACCGATGAAGGCATAGGCATGGCCGAGCGCCTTCATGGTCTGGAGGCACGCGGAAAACAGCGCGATGCCGATGTCCTTGCCGCGTGCTCCTGGATCGACGCCGGTCGGGCCGAAAAAGCCGCGTGCAGTCGTGTCGTAGCAGGCAAAGCCGAGCAGCTTGCCACCTTCCACGGCGATCATACAGGCGACGGGCTGGCGGGAAAAAGCGACGGAAACCTCGCTTGCCCAGTTCTCGCTGAATTGTTCGCGAACCCAGTTGACCACGAGGTGCAGTTCCGGAGGAAGAGCCGGACGGATGGAGGCGCCGACGACGTCGGCCCGTTCTTTCAGTTCGGCGAGCCTGTTGGAATATAAGCTCACAAGCAGGTCTGGCACCTGTTCTCTCCTCCAGATGTTCCGCTATTGCGGAATATATCCCCTTTTAATGTCATAGACTTGGCCATCTCAGAAGGCTTGTCAACAGGGATTTTCAGATGGGACGCGACTGTTCTCGTTGCGCCTTCAATGTGGGTATGGGTCCAATGCAAAACGGCCCGGAAGAAGCCGGGCCGTTTTACATTTGCATCTGTTTGCCGATGCCAGCGCTTATTCGGTGTGTTTCCACAGCGCGTGGAAATGCTGCACCGGACCGTGGCCAGAGCCGACGCTGAGCTTTCCCGCGGCTGCGACCGCGCCGGCGAGATAATCCTTGGCGATGGCAACGGCCTCGGAAGCCGAGGCGCCGTTGGCAAGTTCGGCGGCCAGCGCACTGGAGAGCGTGCAGCCGGTGCCGTGGGTATTCTTGGTCGGCACGCGTCGGGCCTCGAACCAGTGCAGGCCGCCGGCTGTGGCAAGCACGTCGGGGCTCTCGTCACTGTCGAGATGGCCGCCCTTGACCAGCACGGCGGTCGGACCGAGGGTACGCAGCTGTTCGGCCTGGGCAGCCATCTCGGCCCGATTTGTTGCGACCTGCTGGTGCAGAAGTGCAGCGGCCTCCGGCAGGTTCGGGGTAAGAAGCGTGGCAAGCGGCAGCAGCCGCCGGGTCAGCACGTCGACCGCGTCAGGCTCAAGCAGGGCGGCGCCGCCCTTGGCGATCATCACCGGGTCGAGCACGACGGGGATGCCACGTCGATTGGTGAGCGCTGTGGCGACGGCCTCGGCAATGCCGGCATTGGCGATCATGCCGATCTTGACGGCGTCGACGCGCACATCGGCAAAGACGGCATCGATCTGGTCGGCGACGAATTGCGGCGGCACCAGATGCACGCCGCTCACCCCTTGCGTGTTCTGCGCCGTCAGCGCGGTCAGCACCGCCATGCCGTAGACGCCGCGGGCGGAAAAGGCCTTGAGATCGGCCTGGATGCCGGCGCCGCCGGATGGATCGGAGCCGGCGATGGAGAGAACGTTGCGGATCATGGGCGGACCTTTCGGATTTCTGCGGCGATGCGGCGGGTGGCGGCCTCGGGGTCTGCAGTGCCGCAGATGGCGGAGACGACGGCAAGCCCTCTGGCGCCGGCTGTGAACACCTCCGCCACATGCTCCGCCTTGAGGCCGCCGATGGCGACCGACGGCACC
The DNA here is from genome assembly GCF_005862215.1 of Rhizobium sp. MHM7A. Lineage (NCBI taxonomy): Bacteria > Pseudomonadati > Pseudomonadota > Alphaproteobacteria > Hyphomicrobiales > Rhizobiaceae > Rhizobium > Rhizobium sp. MHM7A. The sequence continues at coordinate 88,982 of NZ_VCHT01000011.1, read as the reverse complement.
GGCGAGGCCTTCACCAGCCTTGCAAGACCGTCAAAGCCGATTGGCTGTTTGTGGTCGGCCTTGGTCGGGGTCGCAAAGACCGGTCCGACGCCGGTATAATCAACGAGACCGGGATCGACGGCGCTAGCAAGCGGCGCTGTCTCGACCGAGAGGCCGAGGATCATGTCGGGACCGATCATTGTCCGTGCCGTGCGCGCATCCATGTCCTCCTGGCCGATATGCAGGCCGTCGGCACCTATGGCGACCGCTGCCTCGACATCGTCATTGACGATAAGCAGCGCGCCGGTTCCCGCAAGCGCTTGTTTCAAGGCTCGGCCGGTCTCGATCATTCTGGGCGTGCCCGCATGTTTGTCGCGCAGCTGCACCATCGTCGCGCCGCCGGCAACGGCAAGGCGCGCGGTCTCGATCATGCCGATCGCGGCGCAGAGATCGGAATCGAGAACGAGATAGAGCGAAAGGTCGAAGCGCTTCATGCGACCGATACCCTTGCCCTGGCATCGAGCGTTTCGGCGTCGATCGCAGCCAGCGCATCGAGGAAGCGCCAGGAGAAGGAGCCCGGGCCGGCGGCACCCAGCGCCGCATCTTCGCCGGCAACGGCGAAGGTCGCAAGCGCGGCGACAGTCGCGCCGAAGATATCCTCGGGCGCGGTCGCGGCAAAGGCGCCGACGAGGCAGGTAAGCGAGCAACCGAGCGCGGTGACCTGCGGCATCAGGGCCGACCCACCCTGAATGCGCACGGCCCTTTCACCATCGGTGACGAAATCGACCGCACCGGTGACGGCAACGACGGCTTGCTGCCGCTCCGCCAGCCGCCGTGCCGAATCCTCCGCCTGTTCGACCGGGTCGCGGCTGTCGACGCCCTGGCCGCGGCTCTCTCCGCCAGCAAGCGCGATGATCTCGGACGCGTTGCCGCGGATGATCGTCGGCTCGAGCGCCAGGAGATCGGCGACCGCTGCGCGGCGGAAGGCCGTCGCGTAATGCGCGACCGGATCGAGCACCCAGGGTTTGCCGGCTGCGTTGGCGGCCTTCGCCGCCGTCTGCATGCCGTCGATCCATTGCGTCGAAAGCGTGCCGATGTTGATGGTCAATGCATTCGCGATGCCGGCGAATTCACCGGCTTCTTCAGCGGCATGTACCATGGCGGGCGAGGCACCCGACGCAAGCAGGACATTGGCCGCGACGTTCATGGCGACATAATTGGTGATGCACTGGACGAGCGGCGGCTTTTCGCGCATCGCCTTCAGCATGGCTCCCGACGTGATCTTGCTCTGCATGGTGCCCCTTTCAGGCGGGGCGGCCGCGGGGCGCGCCTCTCACGGCGGGGCCCCGAGCGACTCCCTCCGCCGGCATTATCCGGTTCAGGTTCGAAGGGTTCTTCTCAGCCCGTCTGTCGACGAACGCCCCTGTCTCTCAATCGTGCTCTTTTCGCAGAGAAGGGCGCGGCTGTCACTCAGAAATGACAATTCGGGTATAGTGGCTACCTTTGGGCGTGGATGTTACTGCGGTGCTTCGGAGCGCAATCCTGACGAAATCCCCCTAACTCAAATCATGAAGACCCGTCGTGATCGCGGCCGCGATCGAAAACTCCGCAAACCGCACCGTCAGCCCCCTGCGCTCCGGCGTGCAGGCTGTCGGCCCCACCTCGTAACGGTCTGCAGCCGGGAAGGGCGCTAACCGCAGCAACGCCCAGAAGCGCCCATTGCGTGAAGCCTGGATTCGCATCGCTCCGTTTGCGACGGTGACGCGGATGTGGAAATCCTCCAGTTCCTTGAAGGGCTGCGATACCGACCAGTCGGATCTGCCGTCGGTAACGACGGTGCTGAGGAAGGCTTCGCCGTCGGTGAATTCGACGCCTGTCTTCAACCAGCGGCTCTCGTCGAGGCGCACCATCAGGCCGGCCTGGTCGTAGAGGGTGCGGAACTCGCCCTGGACGCGGATCTGTGCGGTGAAGCTGTCGCCGGTGGGAAAGGCGAGGAAGTGGCCGGTGTCGCGGGTGAAGCCGTAATAGGTCTCGCGCCAGAAATCGGTCTTTTCGTCCGTTGTGATCGTCAGGCCGGTTTCGTCGGCGTGCCAGCTGGCCGGTTCGTTCAGCCATTGTCCCTGGTTGAAGTCGATGCTCATTCGATCCTCCCTTTGTTGAAGTCCTGACGCTGCCGATTCTCCATGTTCGTATCATGCGCGACCTTCGCGCAGGCAGCCAGTCTCGGCCGGCGATGTTGTGCTCTCTCAGGCATTTCAGCCTCCGCCGCAGACATAATCCGCGGCTTCGGCTTGACACGATAGTTCCAGCTTCTATTCTGTTACAAAAAGATGAATTACATAATTGTGGAACGAAATCGGGAGCTCTTACATGAAAACGCTTGTCGCATTCCTTCTCGGCACCGCGCTCGTCGCCCTGCCTTCGACCCTCTCTGCCCAGGAAAAGGGCGGCGTCATCAATGTCGCGACGATCGGCGAGCCGCCGACGCTTGATCCGATGTCGTCGACGGCCGATCTCGTCGGCATCGTCACGCAGCATATTTTCGAAACGCTCTATACCTTCGACAAGAGCTGGAACGTCACGCCGCTGCTGGCCGAGAGCCTGCCTGAGATCAGCGCCGACGGCAAAACCTATACGATCAAACTCAGAACCGGCATCAAGTTCCACGACAATACAGACATGACGTCGGAGGATGTCGTCGCCTCCCTTAACCGCTGGATGAAGATCGCCTCGCGCGGCAAGCAGGTGGCCGGCTTCATCGACAAGGTCACTGCCGCCGATCCGGCGACCGTGACGATCACGCTGAAGCAGCCCTATGCGCCGCTGACCTCGCTGCTGGCCTTCAACAATTCGGCGGCAATCATCATCCCGTCGGAAAAGCAGGACGAACCGATGAAGGAATTCATCGGCACTGGCCCCTATATGCTGAAAGAGCGCAAGGCAGATCAGTATATTCAGCTCGTCCGCTTCGACGGGTATGTCCCGCGCAGCGGCGAGAGCGATGGTTATGGTGGCGCCCGTCATCAATATCTCGATGAAATCCGCTTCGTACCGGTGCCGGACCCGAACACCCGCGTCGAGGCCGCTATCTCCGGCCAGTATGATTATGTCGACTCGATCCCGGTCGAATCCTACGACAAGCTGAAGGCTTCGACCGCCTCGCAGCCGGTCATGCTGAAGCCCTTCGGTTATCCAGTCTTCGTCTTCAACACGAAGGAGGGTGTTGCCGGGAATGTCGAGGTCCGCAAGGCGATCCGCCAGGCGCTCAGCATGGAAGACATGCTGGCGGCGGCTTTCGGCAGCAAGGATTTTTATGCGCTCGACGGCGCCATCTACCCCAAGACCTTTGCCTGGTCGACAGATGCCGGCGTCGAGGGCGCCTATAATGTCGCTGATCCGGAAGGGGCGGCTGCGGCCGCCAAGAAGGCCGGCTACAATGGCGAGCCGATCCGCATCCTGACCAGCCGCCAATACGAGTTCCACTACAAGATGGCGCAGGTCGCCGCCGAATATCTGAAGCTTGCCGGCTTCGCCGTCGATATGCAGGTGGTGGACTGGGCGACGCTGACGCAGCGCCGCACCGATCCGAAGCTCTGGGACATCTACATCACCCACAGCCCCTTCCTGCCGGAGCCGGCGCTCATCGGCTCGCTTTCGACCAGCTCGCCCGGTTGGTGGGATACGCCGGCCCGCAAGGCCGCCGTCGACGCCTTCACCTCCGAGGTCGACCCGAAGAAGCGCGTGGCGCTCTGGGCCGACGTCCAGAACGCCGTTTATGCAGACGCGCCCTTCATGAAGGTCGGTGATTTCAATGCGGTCTCGGCAAAATCGGTCAAGCTCGAAGGCGTCGATCCGGCACCGTGGCCGTATTTCTGGAATGCCTCGATCAAGAAGTAAGCATCACCGCCGGTGCCGGTCCTTCGCGACCGGTACCGGTCATCTTTTCTGCCGCATCTGTAAGGGCTTGAAGGCCGGCATTCATGATACGCTACATCCTCCAGCGCCTGTTCGGCATGGTCGTCGTGATGTTTCTGGTCGTCACGATCGTCTTCGTCATCGTGCGCGTGACGCCGGGAGATCCGGCCGCCGTAATGCTCGGGCCGGATGCGACGCCGCAGGATATTGCCGATCTGAGAAGCCGGCTCGGCCTCGATCAATCGCTCGGGCTGCAATATGTCTATTATATCGGCCAGCTGCTGAGAGGCGATCTCGGCCAGTCGATCTTCCTCAATATGCCGGTCACATCGGCGCTCATCGACCGGGCCGAGCCGACCTTCTTCCTGACGCTGTTTTCGCTTGCGATCGCCAGCATCATCGCCCTGCCGATCGGCATCTATGCCGCCTATCGGCGCGGTTCCTTCATTGATCAGGCGGCAACGACGCTCGCCATGTTCGCCGCCAGCATTCCGAGCTTCTGGCTCGGCCTCATCCTGATGCAGTTCTTCGCCGTCAGGCTCAATCTCTTCCCGGTCTCCGGCTATGGCGGCCCGGGCTCGACCTTCATCGACCGGATGTATCACCTGACGCTGCCGGCCTTTGCGCTTGGCATCGTCTCTTCTGCGCTCATCCTGCGCTTCACCCGCGCCTCTATGCTCGATGTGCTCGGCGACGATTATATCCGCACGGCCCGCGCCAAGGGGCTGATCGAGCGCAAGGTCATCCTCAAGCACGCGCTGAAGAACGCGCTGATCCCGATCCTGACGGTGCTCGGCCTGACGGCAGCGGTGCTGATCTCGGGCGCCGTCGTCACCGAGACTGTCTTCGGTCTGCCGGGTGTCGGCAATCTCGTCGTTTCGGCGGTTTTGCGCCGCGACTATCCCGTCATCCAGGGCGCGCTGCTCGTCATCGCCGCGCTCTATGTGCTGATCAATTTTGCGATCGACATGCTCTATCTGCTGGTCGATCCGAGGGTGCGCTACTGATGGCCGATATCGCAATTAAACCCGCCGAAAGCGAAGGCAGCAAATTCGTCCGTCGGCTGATGAAGCGCAGGACGGTGGCCTTTGGGCTGCTGATCCTGACGATCTTCGTGCTGCTGGCGGCCTTCGCGCCTGTGGTCGCGCCCTATTCGCCTTCGAAGCTTTCCATCGTCAACCGGCTGAAGCCGCCGAGCGGCACCTTCTTCTTCGGCACCGACGAGTTCGGCCGCGACGTCTTCTCGCGCACGATTTTCGCCGGCCGCCTGTCGCTGCTGGTTGGTGCCGCGGTCGTCGCCCTGTCGGCCGCCATCGGCGTCACGCTCGGCCTGCTTGCCGGCTTCTTCCAGAAGCTCGATACGCCGATCGCCCGGATGATCGACGCGATGATGGCCTTTCCCGATATCCTGCTGGCGATCGCCCTCGTCGCCGCCCTCGGCCCGTCCTTGACGACTGTCATCATTGCGCTGTCGATCGTCTATGCGCCGCGTCTTGCCCGTATCGTCCGCGCCTCGACGCTTGTTATTCGCGAGCTGCCCTATGTCGAGGCGGCGAGGGCGCTCGGCATTTCGACCTTCCATATCATGACGCGGCATGTGCTGCGCAATCTGCTGTCGCCGATCCTGGTGCAGGCTACTTTCCTCTTTGCCAGCGCGATGCTTGCTGAAGCCGGTCTCTCTTTCCTCGGCCTCGGCGTCAGCCCGGAAATCCCCACCTGGGGAACGATGATCGCCGCCGGCCGGCAATATATCGGCCAGGCCGACTGGACGACGCTTTTCCCCGGCGTAGCGATCGTTCTCTCGGTGCTGTCGCTGCAAATGGTCGGCGATGGGCTGAGAGACATGCTCGACCCGAGACTGCGCAAAGACCTTTAATCCGCCGACCAGCGGTCGGCTCAATGCAAATCCGCCAATCGAAATTCGCATGACAGGAGTTCGCGTGAATCAGTTCCCCGCCGCCGCCGGCAAGGTCGAGAATTCGCCTTACCAACGGTTAGCCGCCCTCGGCATAACGCTGCCACCGCCACCGCCACCAATCGCCAATTTCGTGACGCATGTGGTGGAAGGCAACATGCTCTATCTCTCAGGCCAGGGGCCGCGCGAGGCCAATGGCTTCCTGCATGCCGGCAAGGTCGGCGGCGGCGTCAGTGTCGAGGAGGCTTACCGCCATGCGCGGCTGACCGGTATCAATCTGCTTGCCGTCATGCATGAGGCGCTCGGCGATCTCTCGCGCGTCAAGCGGGTGGTCAAGCTGCTCGGCATGGTCAACGCCGTGCCGGAGTTCGAGGACCATCCAAGCGTCATCAACGGCTGCTCGGACCTGTTGATCGCGGTCTTCGGCGCGGCCGGCGAACATGCCCGCTCGGCGGTCGGCTTCGGCTCGCTGCCCGGCAATATCACCGTCGAGATCGAGGCGATCGTCGCCTTGCATGGCTGACGAGGTGTTTTCATGTTTAGAGTGGTCTTCGGATGAGCTTTTTCTATTTCAATCCGCGTCTTTCGCCCGGCGTCTCGACACTACCGGATGACCGCGCCATGTTCTGCCCTTCGCCCCAGACTTCCGGAGAACTTCATGCCCGATGATATCAGACCTTCGCTCGGCCTTCGCCCCGTCATCAATGTCTCCGGCACGATGACCAGCCTCGGCGCCTCGATCGTCGTTCCGGAGGCGATCGCCGCGATGACGGCGATCCTGCCGCACTTCGTCGAGATCAACGACCTGCAGCGCAAGGCAAGCAGCGTCATCGCCCGGCTGACAGGCGGCGATGCCGGCTTCGTCACCGCCTCCTGCTCGGCCGGCATTTCGCTTGCCGTCGCCGGCGCGATCACCGGCGACAATCTGCTGGCGATCGAGAGGCTGCCGGATGCCGTGCCTGAGAAGAACGAGGTGCTGGTGCAGATGGGCCATGTGGTGAGCTACGGTGCGCCGGTCGACCAGGCGATCCGGCTTGCCGGCGGGAAGGTGGTGCTTGTGGGACAGGCGACCTCGACACACCGTTTCCACATGGAAAGAGCGATCACCGACAAGACCGCCGCTGCCGTCTATGTCATCTCCCATCATGTCGTCGATTACGGTCTTCTGAGCCTCAAGGAATTTGTCGAGATCGCCCATGCCAGGGGCGTGCCCGTCATCGTCGATGCGGCCTCGGAATACGACCTCAGGATTTTCCTGGAGCAGGGGGCCGATATCGCCCTTTATTCCGGCCACAAATTCCTCGGCGGTCCGACCTCGGGCATCGTTGCCGGCAGCAAGGGGCTGGTGCGCCATGCCTTCCTGCAGAATATGGGCATCGGCCGCGGCATGAAGGTCGGCAAGGAGAGCATTTTCGGGGTCATGGCGGCGCTGGAAGCCTGGGAAAGCCGCGACCATGCCGGGATCCGCGAACGTGAGACCAGCTATCTCAATCTCTGGAAGAAGACGCTCGACGGCCGTCCCGGCGTCACCGCGCTGATCGAGCCCGACCCGACCAACAACCCCCTCGACCGTCTTCGCCTGATCGTCGATCCGGAAGAGGCGCATATCACCGCCTGGGATCTGGCCGATGCGCTGGCGAGGGGCAGTCCGCCGATTATCGTGCGCGACCACGAAGTGGAGCATCGCTATTTCTATCTCGACCCGTGCAACCTGCATCCGGGCCAGGAGGTGATCGTCGCAAACCGTCTTGCTGAGGAGCTCGACAAGGTGCGCGCTTCCAACGAGATCATTGCAACTCCGATCGAAAACCGCAGCAGGCACCGCTTCGACGGATTGCTGCGCTGGCCGGATTGATCCGCCGTTCTCATCCGCCGCAAGAGGAGCCGACATGGCCAACGCCCAAGCCCAGCCGATCGAGACATTGAGCCCCGTTCTTTCCGTCGACCGGCTGACCACGTCCTTCGTGGTCGACGGCGCCTGGAAGCCGGTCGTGCGCGACGTTTCCTTCACCGTCGCGCCCGGTGAGACCGTGGCGATCGTCGGCGAATCCGGCTCGGGCAAGAGCGTGACGTCGCTGTCGATCATGCGGCTGTTGCAGCCGGAGACGAGCCGCATCGAAGGCCGCGTCATGCTCGGCGGACGCGATCTGCTGGCCCTGCCGGAACATGCCATGCGGCAGGTGCGCGGCAATGAGGTGGCAATGATCTTCCAGGAGCCGATGACCTCGCTCAATCCGCTCTTCACCATCGGCGATCAGATCTCCGAAGCGCTGCTCTGCCACTCCGATATGAGCCGGGCCGACGCCAGGGCTGAAACGATCAGGGTGCTGGAGAAGGTCCGCATCCCCTCGGCCGCCTCCCGCTTCGACGAATATTCGCATCGTTTTTCCGGCGGCATGCGCCAGCGGGTGATGATCGCCATGGCGCTTGCCAGCCGGCCGAAACTGCTGATCGCCGACGAGCCGACGACCGCACTCGACGTGACGATCCAGGGCCAGATCCTCGATCTCATCAAGATGCTGCAGGAGGAGGAGGGAACCTCCGTTCTCTTCATCACCCACGATATGGGCGTCGTCGCCGAGATTGCCGACAGGACCGTGGTGATGTATCGCGGCGAGCAGGTGGAAAGCGGCGCCACTTCCGATATCTTTCACCGCGGCAGACATCCCTACACAAGGGCGCTGTTGTCAGCCGTGCCGGTGCTCGGCTCGATGCAGGGCCGGCAGAGGCCGCTGCGTTTTCCCGTGGTCAACACCGCGACGGGCGAATCGGACGTCCCCGCCGAGGCTGCCGATACGGTGGCGGCAACGCCAGTCCTGCAGGTGAAAAACCTCACCAAGCGCTTCGACATCCATTCCGGCCTCTTCGGGCGGCTGACAAGCCGCGTGCACGCGGTCGAAAACGTCTCTTTCGATCTCAATGCCGGCGAGACGCTGTCGCTCGTCGGCGAATCCGGCTGCGGCAAATCGACGACAGGGCGGGCGATCATGCGCCTGATCGAGCCGCAGGCCGGTTCGGTGCTCGTCGAAGGCAGGGAGGTGCTGGGCCTCGACAGGAAGGAGCTGCGCGAGATGCGCAAATCCGTGCAGATGATCTTCCAGGATCCCTTCGCCAGCCTCAACCCGCGCATGACGGTGGGTGCTGCGATCGCCGAGCCCTATCTCGAGCACAGGATGGGCAGTTCAAAACAGGCCAGGGACGTCGTCGCCGATCTGCTGGTCAAGGTCGGCCTTTCCGCTGACATGGCCGTGCGTTATCCGCATGAATTTTCCGGCGGCCAGCGCCAGCGCATCTGCATCGCCCGGGCGCTCGCCCTGCAGCCGAAGGTCATCGTTGCCGACGAAAGCGTTTCGGCGCTCGACGTGTCAATCAAGGCGCAGGTCATCAACTTGATGCTCGACTTGCAGCAGAGCCTCGACCTCGCCTTCCTGTTCATCTCGCATGATATGGCGGTGGTCGAGCGCGTCAGCCACCGCGTGGCGGTGATGTATCTCGGCGAGATCGTCGAGGTCGGCCCGCGGGCCGCCATCTTCGAAAATCCACAGCACCCCTATACGAAGAAACTCATCGCCGCCGTGCCGGTGCCCGATCCCGACCGCCGCCACGAAAAGCGCATGGTGGCGAACGACGAGATCAAGAGCCCGATGCGCCCGATCGACTATGCCCCTCCGATAGCCGCTTATCGCGAGGTCGGGCCGGGCCATCTTGTCATGGCCGATCGCTCGTCCGGCTTGGGAGTTGCCTAACGGATCAGCGGCGCATAAAGCAGATGCGATAGACACACGCTTCGAAAGCCGCGCCCATGAACAAGACAGATTATTTTTCGACGCTCGGCGGATTGCCGCCGCAGAGCCAGCTGCTTTCGGGCCGGGCCGTTTTTACCACGGCTTACGCGGTCATCCCCCGCGGCGTCATGAGCGATATTGTCACGAGCCTCCTTCCGCATTGGACGGGCACGCGCGCATGGGTTCTCTCCCGCCCGCTTTCCGGCTTCTCCGAGACCTTCTCACAATATGTGATGGAGGTTCAGCCGGGCGGCGGTAGCGACCGGCCGGAGCCCGACAAGCGGGCCGAAGCGGTGCTGTTCGTCGTCGAAGGCGGCATGACGATCGAGCTCGAAGGCGTCAGCCACGCGCTGCGCGCCGGCTCCTTCGCCTACCTTCCGGCCGGCTCGGCTTGGCGCCTGAAGAACGACGGTTCGACCGCAGCGATCTTCCATTGGGTCCGGAAGGCATTCCAGGAAGTCGAGGGACTGGAGCTGCCGCCGGCGATCGTCACGCATGAGGACGACCATCCGATCCGCGCCATGCCAGACACCGACGGCCGCTGGGGCACCACCCGCTTCATCGATCCGGCCGATGTGCGTTATGACATGCATGTCAATATCGTGACGCTGGAGCCGGGCGCGGTGATCCCCTTCATGGAAACGCATGTCATGGAGCACGGCCTCTATGTGCTGGAGGGCAAGGCGGTCTATCGCCTGAACCAGGATTGGGTCGAGGTCGAGGCCGGCGACTTCATGTGGCTGCGCGCCTTCTGCCCGCAGGCCTGCTACGCCGGCGGCCCCGGGCGCTTCCGGTACCTGCTCTACAAGGACGTCAACCGCCATATGAAGCTCTGGTAGTCGCTTTTCGCGACGCGCGTGGCATTCGCGGGGCACGCTTCGGATCGCCTGTTCGGTTGCTTGACAGCTCTCTGGATTGCCCGCATCGTCCTTCGATGCGGGATATGGATTCATGGCTGTCGGAGAAGAAAGAAATAGGCCGAAGAAACGCTGCCGAAGCGGTCTTCGAGGATATCCGCACGGCCATTGTCGATCGGAAACTGGCGCTCGGGATCCGTCTTCCCTCGGAGGTGCAGCTCGCCGAACGTTACGGCATCAGCCGGGCTATCATCCGTGAAGCGCTCCGCTCGCTGCAGACACTGGGGTTTACCCAGACCCTGACTGGCCGGGGCACCTTCGTCGTTTCGGAGAGCCCCGCGCGACAACTCGGCGGCGGCGCCTATTCCGCCCGCGATCTGATGGAGGCGCGACCCTGCGTGGAGATTCCGGCTGCCGGTTGGGCGGCGTTGCGGCGCTCGGACGAGCAGCTGAGCCGCCTGACATCCTTGTGCGAGCGGATGGATGAGGAAGAGGGTGTCCGGGAATGGGTGCGGATGGATGCCGCCTTTCACGGAGAAATCGCGGAGGCTTCCGGCAATGCGATCTTCCGCAAAGTCGTCGCCGATGTTCGCGGCGCGCTTTCGACGCAATCGGAACTGGTCGAGCATGTTCGCGGCCGGCGCAAAGCGTCGAACGCCGAGCATCGTCGAATCCTGGAGGCAATTGCCGCGGGCAGCGAGCAGGATGCGCGCGCAGCCATGGCGGAGCACCTACTGGAGGTCAAGCGGTCCATTATCGGGATTGCCGATGACAGTCGAGCTGCCGCGAAGGCATGATTTCAAATTTGCGCCCGGATATCCCGCGCGGCCGATCGAATGCAAGCGATGAACGATCTAGAAAACTGGCTGTCCAATCCCGCGACCATCAGTCGCAAAAGCGCCTCGGAACTTGTGTTCGAGGAGTTGCGTAGCCTCATCCTTTCCGGCCGATTTGCTGCCGGTTCGAAGCTGCCGTCGGAAGCTAAGCTGGCGGCAAAATATGGCGTCAGCCGACCAATCGTGCGGGAAGCGCTGCGTTCGCTGCAGATTTTGGGGCTGACCGAGACGAGAACGGGCAGCGGTACATATGTGCTTGCGGCTGCCGGCGACGGAGATATCAGTTACGGCGATTATTCGGCGCGTGATCTGATGGAGGCGCGGCCTCACGTCGAAGTATCGGCCGCCGGCTGGGCGGCGCTGCGTCGGAGCGATGACGAGCTGTCCCGGTTGTTCGGACTTTGCGACGAGATGGAGCAGGAGGAAAATACCGAGGCCTGGGTGCGGCTGGATTCGGATTTTCATGGGCTTATCGCAACGGTATCGAAGAACGCCGTCTTCCGCGATATCGTCGACGAGGTTCGGGAGGCGATGGCGCAGCAATCCGGGCTGCTGACGGTGTTGGGGCCGCGGCGTCAGGAGTCGAATGAAGAGCATCGCGCCATTGTCGAAGCCATCCGCGCCGGCTCGGATATCGAGGCCAGGGCTGCGATGGAAGTCCATCTCCAAAAGGTCGAGGCGGCGGTCAATCGCATCATCGGCGCCGCACCGCGTTAAGCAATTGCGAACGATTCCCGCAACACCGTTGCGTCCGGGCATAGGCAGCTGCTGATGGCCGAACCGGCTTCCATATATGCACACCATCGAACGAAAGGCCCTTGACCGTGGCGCGGCTTCTCCGTTATTCCCGAACCTGTCAGACCGCATTGCAGATTGGCACCTTGTGTGGCGGCCGGGGAGGCTGCCGAACCCAAGATAGGGAGGAGAAATGACAGTCATGGAATCCACCAGAACGAAGGCCGACGGCCAGGTTTTCGCCGAGGAGGACCTCGGTTACAAAAAGGCGCTGAAGCCGCGGCAGATCCAGATGATCGCCATCGGCGGCGCCATCGGCACCGGCCTGTTTCTGGGTGCGGGCGGGCGGCTTGCCGCTGCCGGTCCGGCGCTCGTGCTCGTCTATGCCCTATGCGGCTTTTTTGCATTCCTCGTTCTGAGAGCGCTCGGCGAACTGATCGTGCATCGCCCGACCTCGGGTTCGTTCGTCTCCTATGCCCGTGAATTCTACGGCGAAAAGCTCGCCTTCGCGGTCGGCTGGCTGTACTGGCTGACCTGGGCGATGACAGCCGTCGCCGATGTCACCGCAGTGGCTCTCTACATGAATTTCTTCAAGGCATATGTCCCATGGATCGCCATGATCGATCAGTGGGTGTTTGCGCTGACGGCGCTGGTCCTCGTTCTCGCCATGAACCTTGTGTCGGTAAAGGTCTTCGGCGAACTGGAATTCTGGTTCAGCCTCGTCAAGGTTCTCGCTCTGGTCGTCTTCCTGATCGTCGGGTTCTACTTCGTCGTCACCGGCACGCCGATCGACGGCCATGTTCCGGGGCTGGATACGATCACCGACTTCGGCGGCATGTTTCCGAGCGGGATCTTGCCGGCGCTGGTCGTGATACAAGGCGTCGTCTTCGCCTATGCCTCGATCGAGTTGATCGGCACTGCCGCAGGCGAAACCGAAAATGCGCGCAAGGTCATGCCCCGCGCGATCCGAACGGTCGTGCTGCGGTTGGTGGTCTTTTATGTCGGCTCGGTTCTGCTGCTGTCGCTGCTGCTGCCCTATACCGCCTATAAGGGCGGCGAGAGCCCGTTCGTCACCTTCTTCGGCAAGATCGGCGTCCAGGGCGCCGACGTCGTCATGAACCTCGTCGTGCTGACTGCGGTCCTGTCGTCGCTCAATGCGGGCCTATATTCGACCGGCCGCATCCTGCATTCCATGGCGATTTCGGGCTCGGCGCCGGCTGCGCTGGCGAAGATGAACAGATCCGGCGTGCCCTATGGCGGCATTGCGGTGACGGCTGTCGTCACCGCCTTCGGCGTCGTGCTGAACGCCGTCGTTCCGGCAGAAGCTTTCGAGATCGGCTTGAATGTCGCCGCACTCGGCATCATCGCTGCATGGGGCGTCATCGTCCTGTGCCAGCTCAAGCTGTGGCACCTGTCGCGTCAGGGCAAGCTTGCCCGGCCTGAATTCCGGATGTTCGGCGCGCCCTATACCGGCCTGCTGACGCTGGGCTTCCTGGCGGTCGTCGTGATCCTGATGGCGCTCGATTATCCCGTCGGAACCTACACGGTCGCCTCTCTGCTGCTGATCATTCCGGCGCTGGTGGTCGGCTGGCTCGTGATGCGCGAGCGCATCCACATGCTCGCCGCCGAACAGGGCGAGGATCGCGGCGGCTTCGATCTGGCCTGAGGGATAATCGAACCTGTCCCGGTGGCGCATCATGCCGCCGCCGGGGCACCGCATCAATGGAGAGAAAAATGACCCCCAGTGAGGATTTCGTCGTCACCGATCGTGGCGGGATCGTCGAGAACCGTCATCGCGTCCACGTTGCTGTCGTCGATGCTAAGGGCAGGCTGCTTTACACGCTGGGGGACCCGACACGCATGACGCTTGCCCGCTCCGCCGCCAAGCCGGCCCAGGCGCTCGCCATCCTGGAGACGAATGGGTTCGAGCGCTACGGCTTCGATGATGCGGATCTCGCGCTAATGTGCGCTTCCCACAGCAGCGAAGAGCGGCATATCGCACGGACGCGAGCCATGCTGTCGAAGATCAAGGCCGAGGAGGCCGATCTTCGCTGCGGCGGCCATTCTTCCCTGTCCGAAACGGTGAACCGCGCCTGGATCAAGCAGGACTATACGCCGACGGCGGTCTGCAGCAACTGCTCGGGAAAGCACGTCGGAATGATTGCCGGCGCCCGCGCCATCGGAGCGGGGGCGGAGGACTATCACCTGCCGGATCATCCGATGCAGGTGATCGTGAAGCGAACGGTTGCCGAGCTGTGCGATCTGGACCCGCAGGACGTCGAATGGGGGATCGACGGATGCAATCTGCCGACCCCCGCCTTTCCGTTGGATCGCCTGGCGCGCCTCTATGCCAAGCTTGCTTCGGCAGCAGATGGAGGCGAGTGGCGCGAGGGGTCGTCGAGGCGAGGCCCGGCACTGGCTCGCATTTTCCAGGCGATGACGCGCCACCCCGACATGGTCGCGGGCGAGGGGCGCTACTGCACGGTTTTGATGGGCGCATTCGGCGGTGCGATAATCGGCAAGCTCGGCGCCGATGCCAGCTATGCAATCGGTGTGCGCGCCTCGGATGATACCAGGCGATTGGGAGCGGATGGGGCGCTCGGCATCTCGGTCAAGATCGAGGATGGCAACGTCGAAATCCTCTACGCCGTCGTCACGGAAATCCTCGAACAGCTTGGCATCGGCTCGCCGGAACGCCGCAAGCAGCTTGCGGAGTTTCATCATCCCAAGCGCGTGAACACCATGGGTGTCACGACCGGCGGCGTGTCCTTTCCTTTCGAGCTACGCGGATACACGCCGGACGGAGAGAATTCCAGTCCTGCGGCTTTAACCCGATGACACAATCAGGACGCGGCAATTTCTGCCGCGTCTCAACCCATCATCTCTTTGGCCTGCCGCCGTCTTTCAGCCCCGCAGCGCCGTCTCTCGAAAGTCCAGCCATGACTATTTCCGATATTGCAAAAATCCGCGTGGAACATGACCTGATCGGCGATCGCGACGTGCCGGCTTCGGCCTATTACGGCGTGCATACGTTACGCGCGGTCGAGAATTTTCCCATTACCGGCCAGACCCTGCGTGAATCGGCGGATCTGATTGCGTCGCTCGCCGCAATCAAGCAGGCGGCGGCTCAGGCCAATGCAAGCCTTGGTCTTCTAGATCGGGCGCGCGCCGACGCCATCATCGCGGCCTGTATCGAGATCCGCGACGGTGCGCTGCACGACCAGTTCGTCGTCGATCTCATCCAGGGCGGCGCCGGCACCTCGACCAACATGAACGCCAACGAGGTGATTGCGAACCGGGCGCTCGAAATCATGGGATATGGGCGGGGCGATTACCAGCACCTGCATCCGAACGAGCATGTCAATCTCTCGCAATCCACCAACGACGTCTATCCGACGGCGCTGAAGCTCGCCGCATGGATCGGCGTTCACCGTCTCGTCGACGCCATGGCCGTCTTGCGCCGGTCGTTCGAGGCCAAGGCGATCGAGTTTGCCGACGTCCTCAAGATGGGCCGCACCCAACTGCAGGACGCCGTGCCGATGACGCTGGGGCAGGAATTCGGAACCTATGCGCTGATGCTCGCGGAGGACGAGGCGCGCCTTGCCGAAGCCGTCTCGCTGATCCGCGAGATCAATCTTGGGGCAACGGCCATCGGCACCGGCATCACCGCCCATCCTCACTATGCCGCGCTGGTGCGCGAGCGCTTGTCTGCTATCGTCGGCGTCGATCTGGTGACCTCACCGGATCTGGTGGAGGCGACACAGGACTGCGGATCCTTCGTGCAGCTTTCGGGCGTCCTCAAACGCGTGGCGGTCAAGCTGTCCAAAACCTGCAACGACCTGCGGCTTTTGTCTTCGGGACCGCGCGCCGGGCTGAACGAGATCAACCTGCCGGCGCGGCAGGCCGGCTCCTCGATCATGCCGGGCAAGGTCAACCCGGTCATCCCTGAGGTCGTCAACCAGGTCGCTTTCGAAGTGATCGGCAACGACGTGACGATCACCATGGCCGCGGAAGCCGGCCAGCTTCAACTGAACGCCTTCGAGCCGGTGATCTTCTACAGCCTCTACCGCAGTCTCAGCCACCTGACCAATGCCTGCCTGACGCTTGAGGCGAATTGCATTCAAGGCATTACCGCCAACCGTGACCGGCTGCGACAGACGGTCGAGCAGTCGATCGGCATCGTGACGGCGCTGAACCCCTATATCGGTTATCGCAATGCTACGGAGGTTGCGCTGGAAGCGCATCATTCGGGACGGGGGGTCTATGAAATCCTTCTCGAACGCGGCCTTATGCAGAAGGAGCATCTGGATGCGGTGCTGCGCCCGGAAACGCTGACCCGGCCAAGCGAGAAGCTTTCTTTCTCGTAAGGCATGCGGCTCATTTTGTCCGGGGGCTTCTTTGCGAGGGGTCTCCGGCCGTCCGCCGTCTGTCCTGGAAGGTGTCGACCGGCAGATGAAGCTCTGGTCGCTTCATGTGCCGGCCAACACTCATGTATGTGGGATCACGCCGCCTTTGCTTGCGGCTTGGCGGCCCTGACATGGGTTATGCTGCGGCGACCGTCGATGCTGAAGGGAACATCGCCGTCAACCGTGGCACGGCGCACGACGCGGTGCTGGTCGCCATAGTCGTTGACGGCACAGTGCTGGGTTGCGCGGTTGTCCCAGATCGCGACATCTCCGGCTCTCCAGCGCCAGCGCACGGTATTTTCCGGGGCGGTGACGTAGGACTGGAACACCTCGTACAGTTTCGCGGAGTCGCTCTTCGACAGTCCGACAAGGCGCTGAACGAAGTTGCCGAGCAGCAGCGATCTTTCGCCGGTCTCCGGATGAACACGCACGACCGGGTGCTCGGTCTCGTAGATCGTGGAGGTGAAAACCTCTTCGAAAAACTTCTTCTCTTCGGCGGTGGCGCGAGGGCGCACGGCGGCATAGTCATAGGCGTTGCTGTGAATGGCCCACAAATTGTCGGCCAGCAGTTTGAGCGGCGCCGGCAGGCTTTCATATGCGGCATGGGTATTGGACCAGATCGTGTCACCGCCGGCCGCCGGAATGACGACGCCGCGAAGGACGGAGAATTTGGGATAGGCATCAACGAAGGTGACGTCTGTGTGCCACTGGTCCGCCCGGCCGCCGCCGCGGCTGGAATCGAGGTTGAGGATGGAAGCCGTGCCGGCGACCGGTCCCTGGGTCGGATGAGGCACGAGATCGCCGAGCCGGCGCGCGAAGGCTTCCTGTTCGGAATCGTCCAGATGTCCCTGATCGCGGAAGAAGATGACCTTGTGTTTCAGGAGAAGCTGGTTGATGGCTGCCACCGTTGCATCCGAAAGATCTCCGCCAAGGCGGATACCTCTAATTTCGGCTCCGACACGGCCGGTCAGCGGGACGACATCGGATTCGGGAATGATCTGATTGACGAGAACCGGATTGCTCATGGAAATCTCCTGTTGATATTGGAAGAAGTCGGCAGGTCGCCAGCGCCCGGAGAAAGGTTCATCGGACGTTCGAAATCTCATCGCTGAAAGTCGACGGGGCTATGGAACCGTATAATCTATAAAATCTGTAGACAATAATTTCTAATTTTGCCTGTTTTCCTGAAACAGCTGTCTTCGATTTCCTCGCCGGGAGGGAGGCTGGCGGCCATTGTCATTTCTTCGTATGTTCCGCCCGGCAGAGTGGGATCGCCGAGAAAAATATGCTTTGAGGCCGTAGATCGGCGCTCGGAAAGGAACTTTCGATGGCAACAGTCAAGCTTCTGTCGGACCAAGAGGCGGCAGCCATTCCAGCCGTGCAAGCCGTGTTCGATGACATCAGAGCGACACGCAAGACCGATTTCATCAACAATTTCTGGCGTGCTCTTGCAAACGATCCGGCAAATCTCAAGCGGGTATGGGAGACGCTCAAATCGGTCATGACGGTCGAAGGCGCGATCGATCCGTTGACGCGGGAGATGATCTACATCGCCGTGTCGACGGCCAATGCCTGCCAGTACTGCATTCAATCCCACACCGCAGCCGCCCGCACGCGCGGCATGACCGATGCCCAGCATGGCGAACTGCTAACGATCATCGGGCTTGCCGCGCAGACAAATTATCTCGCTCTCGCTATGCAGGTTCCCACAGATCCGGAATTCGAGGTGCGATAGGTAACGACGTCTCGGATCAAGCACATGCAACCAGTCCCGTCCGCAATCTCCCGCATCATCAGATGCGGGGAGTGTCACATTCCAACTTAGCTTAGCTTTGCGACTATCCCTTAGAGCGACTTCAGCACGATGCGATTACTCCCTTAAAACGCTCACATGTGCCTTCGATAGAATTACAAGATTGTCCGGTCTGACGTTGAGATAGTTGCGCCGCGTGCCGCAGACGGCTCCTCCGTCAGCAAAAATCTCTAAGATGCCCTTGTCGTGGATGACTCTCAGATCAGTCGCATCGGCAATGGCCGCGGAGTAGCGGATCGATCCGTCGTCTTGTGGCAGATGCACGGAGATACTTTGATCTTCCACCAGGATGGAAAATGACAATCGTCCGGCTTCGGTCGCGGTGATCCTTGTACCGTCTAGCATCCCGTTCAGTCGGATGTCGATGGACGCTTCTTCCAGAACATATCTGCCGGGCTCTGCGGAAGACAGAGGCCCATGAGGGAGAGCCTCCTCCACTTCGTCGGCGGGTCTCATACATATCCTGTTGCGCGCATCCAGCGATAGCTCGCGGGGTAACGACAACTCGCCGGAATACGGCGATCCGGCAGGCTTGCGGAACTCCCAATTGAAGAGCCACGCAAACGCGATCTGCCTGCCACCCGCCGCGAAGCTCTGCATCGCATAAAAGTCGCTGCCGAAATCGAGGAGTTGCAGCGCATCGGAGTCCGGAATGAAGCGGTCATCGGCGAAACTCCCGACGAGCCCATAGAGCAGGTTGTGTCGCCCGCTGTCAGGATCACAGTGTCCGACAAGTCCCATGATCAGCACCCATTTGCCGTCGATGGAAAAAAAGTCAGGGCATTCAACTGCCCTGGCGCCCTGCTCGCGGAAATAGGGCGGCGCACGGTACAGCGGTCCCAGGTATTTCCACTCAAGCAGATCCTCCGAACCATAAAGCAAGACTGCCGGGTCGCCATGAATAGAAGCTCCGAGCACCATGCGATAAGCGCCGGAGGCTTCATCCCACCACACCTTTGGATCGCGGAAATCGTGCTCAATTCCTTCGGGTCGTTGCTCGAGCACGGTCGAGATGCTTTCCGCCTTGATCATCCGCCGGTCCGGCCGGGCGATCTTCTGTATTTCTCGATAGCCTTTGAAAAGGTCATAGGCGGGCAGGCGTTCCGTATAGAAGAACATCAGGCTGCCATCCCTGTCCTGAAATGCATTGCCGGAGAATGCGCCTCCGGTTGCACCGAGACGCCAGAGGTTCTGCTCCGGATGGAGGAAAACCGGCATGTGTGTCCAAGTGAACAGGTCAGGGCTGGTAGCATGTCCCCAGTGCATTGGCCCCCAGTCGCCGCCGCATGGATGGAATTGATAAAACAGGTGCCAGCAGTCGCCGATCCTGCAGAGACCCACGGGATCGTTCATCCAGTTGCGACAAGGAGAAAAATGAATTCGAGGCCGCTGAGGATCGCTTCGCAGCCATGTGCCAATTTCGCTTCCTGCGCGAATTAGAATTTCATCCGTGTTGAATTCCCATAGCTTTATGCCGGCCTCCGCAACGGTTGCCGGATCGTAGGAGTAGGCCCAAAGGAATGCTTCCGGCCGGTCCCATTCAACGACAACGCTGCCTGCCTCGCGGTGGTGATAGGAATAGTATGATGGATGAGCTTCGAAAGCGGGCACATGCCAGAGGGTCTCACCATATTGTGAAATGGTGACGGCCCCAGGGCCAGTTGCCCAGAATTCGAAACGCTCGCCCGAAGCAAATGAGACAGTCGCTTTAGCCATTTGGAGACGCAATCCGAGTGAAGAACGGCCGGTCCGAAGACTGGCTCAAATTATGCAGGGGAGGAGGACTTTCGGTCCCATGACGGCGGAAGAGGCCTTGCGGCTGCGGGTTCTATTGCCCAGGAACCGGATTGCCCCTGAATGCATTTACCGTTCTGTCCATCACCACTTGTTCGACATTTCCGGAGTCTAGGACTGTATTCCGTACGGAGTCCTTGTGCACCAGCACTGTCGTTACGTCGAGCGCTGTCGAATTCCCGACCGAAAGCAATGCGGTTACTTGTGTTGAAAAACAGGCGCTGTTTGGCGCATCGTTCCTGTCATTTTGAGGTATTTCGGTGGTTGCCACAATGTGATTGTTGGCTATGTAGTTTCCACTGCCGGAAACTACATTAATTATTACGGGTTTTGCTGCGGGAGGCCTGATATATTGAGCGTCTATGGTTTCTGAAATATGGTTCGCGATCAGCGAATTGTTGCTGCCGTCAATCTGCAAAAGCCCAAACAGATCATCCAAGCCGTTGTCGTACTTCTGCATCGGCGCCCATGGCTCGCGATCTCGCAGAAAGTGATTTGAGGAGACCAAATTCTCGCAGCAGTTAGCAGCAAAAACCAACATTCCTGGATAAAAGGAATGGAATCTATTTCCTGTTACCGAGGAGCGCACCACGCCGGAGAAATGGACACTGCTCGCTCCTCGAGGAAATACGTTATTTGAGGATACCAGAATGCCCGCGTAATTCTCGGCGTAAATTGAGTGTCCCCTATATCCGGCGCCGACGAAATTATTTGCTATTCTTGAGGCCTGCCCCATACCTTTCAGTTCGATACAGTTGCCGCACTCTGCGATGAAATTGTTGTCTATCGCGAGCGCATCCGCATCATGAACAGTAACTCCATGCTCCAGATAGATAAGGCCCATCCCGGTTATTCGGAATGAGTCATTGGCGCTGCCGACGTAGATCCCCGTTTTGCCATTCCTGTATGTGTTTTCTGCGTCGTTTTGCCCCGAACCATCATCGATGAAGTGCAAGCCATCGATGCAAAAGTCAGCAAACTCCACAGAGCTTATACGAGGATTTCCGCCGCGCTTGACATAAAACGCGGCACCAGCAGCCTCACCGTCTGCGGCCTCTGGAGAAATGTCCACAAGTATACGACTTCCGCCCGGCCACACCTCGTGCCAGTGGGCTAGCTCGCTTGCGGGTGTGTTGAAACGGATGCTCGACGACGTAAAACCATGCCCAGAGCCAACGATTTTCAGATAGCTCACGTCTATCACGACTTGAGTGACAAGACGATAATCGCCTGGCGGTATATAGATAACTGATCCAGGTTTTCCGCCGTCATTTGCATCGACAACCGCTTGCCTTTTTTTAATATCCGCAATGATGTTATTGATGACGGCGCCAATATCCTCGCGAGGATTGCCTGCTGGATACTTCGTGACGTCGTAACAATTTTCGCTAATCATTGTAATGCCTCCTCGGACGGCGAGAGTAATCTTGTTTTCTTTTGGCTATGCCATCACCAGATGCTGGTGCGGGTGTCCGGGTCAAAGAAGTGAAGTTCTTCGGCATCGACAGCTATGCGCGCGATGTCACCTGCTCGCACCGTGCTCTTTGGGGAAAAACGGGCTACAGCAGCTTTTTCGTCGCCGATGTCGGCGATGGCGTCCGGGTCGCCAGCATCGACCCAAGGTGCATCGATATTCAGATGCACCATGGATTCAGAACCTAGCGCCTCAACAAGAGTGACCGGGGCCGAGATCTCGGCGGGAGAAGGCCGGATTGCAGCGTCGTTCATGTGCTCGGGCCGGATACCGAGGAGAATTTGACGGTTAGACGCACCGTTCAGCGAGGGACGGCATTCGAAAACCCGGTCAGGAATTTCGAAACTGTTGCTGCCCAGGGTCACCGTCCTTCCATTCAGAACGGCCTCGTACAAGTTCATCGAGGGCGATCCGATAAAAGCCGCAACAAAGACGTTGTCAGGGCGGCTGTACAGGTTTTGCGGTGTGTCGACTTGCTGCAGCACACCGCCCTTCATGACAGCGACACGGTCACCCATCGTCATTGCCTCGACCTGATCGTGAGTGACGTAGATGGTGGTGACGTTTAGTTTTCTCTGGAGGCTGGCAATCTCGGCGCGCATCTGCACACGCAGTTTTGCATCGAGATTGGACAGCGGTTCATCCATCAGGAAGGCGGACGGCTGGCGGACGATCGCCCGACCCATGGCGACGCGCTGCCGCTGGCCGCCGGAGAGCAGCGCCGGTTTGCGGTCGAGCAGAGCCGTCAGTTCGAGGATGCGCGCGGCCTCATCCACGCGCCTGGCGATGACGGATTTTGGCAACCCCGCCATTAGCAGTGGAAAGGCGATGTTTTCGCGCACGGTCTTGTGCGGGTACAGCGCGTAAGATTGAAAGACCATGGCGATGTCGCGATCCTTGGGATCGACATCGTTGACGACCCTGTCCCCGATCCTGAGTTCGCCGCTCGAAACGCTCTCAAGGCCGGCGATCATCCGAAGCGCCGTCGATTTCCCACATCCCGAGGGACCGACAAACACCATGAACTCACCATCCCTGATGTTGAAATTCAGGTCGTGTAGCGCATGAAAGCTGTTGCCGTAGATCTTGTTGACGTTGCGTAGTTCTATACCGGCCATGTCTCCGCCTCCCTCATCCTTTTACAGCGCCGAAAGTCAGGCCGCCGACGATCTGCTTTTGAAGTGCGAGTGTTACGATGATGACGGGCAGCGAATAGAGCACGGCCGCCGCCGTCATCGCTCCCCAGGCAAGGCCATAGACTGAGTTGTATTCAGCAATGACGATCGGTGCCGTTTTGGTCGCCTCTGACGTCAGCAGCAGAGCGTAGAGGAACTCGTTCCAACTCGTGATGAAGGTAAAGAGCGCGGTGACGGCGATTCCGCCCGTCATGATCGGAAGAATGACCTTCAGAAAAGCCTGGAAACGGGTGCAGCCGTCCATGCGCGCCGCCTCTTCCAGATCCTTCGGAACGCCTTCAAAGAAGGCTGCCATGAGAAGAAGCGCAAGAGGTACCGCGGCTGATGTGTGGGCGAGCACCAGACCGGGAACGGTATCCAGCAGACCGAGCGACTTCAGAAGCTGGAACAACGGCACGCCGAGCGACACCGAGGGCACCATGCGCGTGACCAGCGCGAAAAGCAGGAACAGGGTGGTGATCCGGCGCCGGTAGTGGGTCGCGACATAAGCGGCCGGAACCGCCACAGCGAGGGAAAGGATGGTTGTCAGTACCGCCACCGTCAGCGAGCTTGCGAAGGCCCGCGGCAGGGTCGATGATTGCAGGACTTCGCGAAAATTCTGGAAAGAGGTCACGACGGGAAAGAAGCTCGGCGGAATCTGCTGGACATCCGCTGCCGGCTTGATCGACGTCATGAGCAGATAAACGTAGGGCAGCGCATAGGACAGGACGAGGACGAGCGCGGCGGAATTGATCACGATGCCGTTGAGATTCAGGCGGCGCGCACTAAGCATGGACCGGCCTCCATATCTTCCAATAGGCAGCGGCAGCCAGAAGCATCATGACGATCAGAAACAGCGTGCCGGAGGCCGACGCCTCGCCGAGATCGCCGAAGCGCACCATGCGCTGATAGATGTTCATCGAAAACACTTCAGAAGCGTGGTTGGGACCACCTTGCGTCTGAATCCAGATGAGGTCGAAAGTCTTGGCCGCATCCACCCCACGCACGATGACGACAACGGCGATCACCGGGCGCATCAGCGGCAGCGTGACATGCCAGAAGCGTTTGAACGCGTTCGCGCCGTCGATCCGCGCGGCCTCGAGCAGGTCTTTGGGAATGTTGGTCAATCCGGCGTAGGAGACGAGGGCGACAAAGGATGTCGTTAGCCAGATATCGGCGAAAGAAACGGAATAGATGACGATATCTTCATCGGACAACCAGGCAATCGCATCGGGGTCGCTGATGACGCCCAGATGGACGAGCCCGTAATTCAAGATGCCGATGTCCCCGACCAGGAGAAAGCGCCACAATAGGCCGGCGACAATGGGCGGCACCATTAATGGCAGCGTGAAGATCGTGCGGTGCCAGCGCGACTGGCCTGGGAGCGCCGTGAACAGCAGAGCGGCGCAGAAACCGAAGGTAAATTCGAAGAACAGCGCAAAGATCGAGTACTGAATTGTTCTGAATGCGCTTTCCGCGACGCGTTTCGAGGTGAGCGCATCGATATAGTTCTTGAGCCCGATCCACTCTCGTATGTGGGGAGTAATGGTATCGACCTTAAAAAAGGAATCGAACACCAAAAGCCCTACCGGGTATGCGACCAGCAAGCCAAGGATGGCGAGGGCCGGCGCAAGCATGCACAGCACGAATCGGTCTTCACCCGACATGGCGCTCTCCGAAAGCTGATGATGCGAGGAGGACCACCCCGGCCTCCTCGCCGCCGAGGGATTACTCGAGGATGTCTTCGATCGTTTCCTTGGCGTCCGCCAGGACCTTGCCGACATCCGCTTTGCACGTCAGGGCCTGTTGCACAGCTGGAAGAACCGCTTCGTCGACAATTTCCTGATATTTTTCGTTAAGCGGACGGCCTTGCGTCGCAGGAGCACTCAACGTCTCAAGCAGCGGCGTGAAATGCTCATAACCGGGCTTGCTGGCATAGCCGTTATAGGCCGAGTTCGTCGCAGCCAACCCAAGCGGCGCTTCGATACCCAGGGCATTGTTGGCTATCGCGAAAGCTATGAACTTCTTGGCCGCTTCCTTGTGCTGGGACGTCGACGGAACGACATTGTACCAAGGACCCGGAATTGCCCCGACTCCTGCATCGCCGGCCAGCATTGGGGCGACGCCGACCTTTCCGCTGACCTTGGAATCGGTGGGCGTCATCTTGTAGGCGTGCGCCCAGAATTTCATCATCGCTGTCTTGCCTTGATAGAACAGGTTCTGAGCCTCGCCCCAGCCGATCTCGTTCACGTTTTCGGGCACGGAATGATCGATGCAGTGCGGCGCGATGTAGAATTCGAGCGCCTTCCTATGCGCTTCGTTGTCGATGATCACCTTCCCGTCCTTGTCGAGGATTACACCTGGCGAGCCCGCCTGAAGCACATGCGCCATCCATTCTTCGGAGAAGCTGCCGATCGTGTCGGTGCCCCAAAAGTCGGTCTTGCCGTCACCATCTGTGTCTCGGGTGAAGAATGTTGCGATGTCGCGCCATTGCTGCCAAGTCTTCGGCGGCGCGAGGGGATAACCATATTTTGCCTGGAACGCTTTCTGTTCCTCAGGCTTGTCGAAGAGGTCCTTGCGATAAAAAACAACTTCGGCATTGGCCCAAGCAGGCATGCCGATCAGTTTGTCACCGATCTTCGCGTCGGCAAGCAAGGCAGGCGGCAGGTCCTTGCGAACTGCATCGGTGAAAAGCGGCGCAAGGTCTTCGACATGGCTTGCGAATTTCGCGTTCCACACGACGTCGATCGTTACCACATCGAACGCCGACGAACCTGAGGCGATTTCGGCCGAAAACTTGTCGAAGACGCCTTGATAGGGAACGACGGTGAAGTCCACCTTGATACCGGTCTCGGCCGTGAACTTCTCTGCGGCTGCCTTCTGCAGCATTTCGCCGCCGCCTTCCACAAGGATATTGATGGTCTCGGCCTTGGCGGAGGCCGTAATGCAAACGAGCGCGAGCGCGCTGGCGCCAAGCAGTTTCTTCATGAGTTCCTCCCTTGTTCCGCCGGAAGCACTTGCCTCAGGCTGCTCCATTGTCAGGACCATAGGCGTGCTATGACGACGTTGTCAATTCCAATTGTCGACGTTGTCAGAAAAATATGTCGACGTTGTCATTTGTGTGGATTACAACAGACCCGCATCAGGAGAATTGGCGGAAATGGTAAGCATCGTGAGCGTCGCGAAAGCGGCAGGGGTTTCGAATAAAACAGTCTCTCGCGTCATCAATGGCGAGCCCTACGTGACTGAGGAAACCCGGGAGAGGGTGGAAAAGGCTATTCGGGACCTCGGCTATATCCCGAATATGTCGGCGCGCCTCATACGATCCAGCCGCTCCAACACCTTTGGGATTATCACCGATTATGTTTCCACGACGCCTTATTCGGTTGATATTGTCCGCGGAATTCAGGATTGGGCCAATGCGAATGGGAAAACCATCCTGATAGCCAACACCGGTGGTTCGTCCGAGCGAGAGGTGGAAATCTGGAAAATGTTCCAGTCCCATCGCATTGATGGAGTCTTGTATGTAACCATGTACCGCCGCATTGTGGATCCGGAGACCGGCGATGTCAGCATTCCAACCGTGATGATAAATTGTCGGCCGCAAACAAGGGAGCTCCTGCCGTCTATCGAGCCCGATGATTATCAGGGGGCGCGAGATCTTACCCGGTATCTCCTTGAACGGCGTCATCGCAGAATCGGTTACATCCGGCTCAATCCGATCCTATTGGGAGCCGAACTACGCTTGGATGCATTTCGCCGAACGACAAGCGAATTCGGTCTCACAGAGAACGACCTCTCTATCAGCCTGGGCATGGATGGGCCTGTTGGGGCAGAAAACAACTACGTCTTTGCTGCAGCGACCGAAATGCTCAAACAAGACGACCGTCCGACTGCGATCATGAGCGGCAACGACGAAATGGCAATTCAGATCTACATTGCTGCCATGGCACTGGGATTGCGGATTCCACAAGATGTCAGCATCGTCGGCTTTGACGATTTTCGAACAGTCACTATGGCGCTGAAGCCAGAGCTGACCACGGCGGCGTTACCATACTACGATCTCGGCCGAGAGGGTGCGCAGTGCCTGAACGATTTGATAGCGGGCGAGAAGATTTATCCGGGCAGTCGAGTTGTCTCTTGCAAGCTGGTTGAACGTAGCTCTGCGACCTTTAGCCCTCATTAGGCGCGAGAATCTCTACTGCCTGCCTCGAATGACCACGTCTGGTTTGAGCGTTGCCACAGCTGAATGAGCTCCGCCAGATAACCTTGTTTTGCCTATGAAAATCAGAGACCGTCGAAGGCCGATTTTGGATGCTGAAACGCATAATCCTGAATCGAGCGACAGCCTTCACCCACAATATTCAACTGAACTTCAGGAGTAGAATCGTCGCCATCACGGCGCTCAGCACGATGAGAAAGCGGGCCAGGAACGATGTCAATGGTGCCGGGGAAGTGGCATCGGCGACGGAGGAGAGGGCGGCATTGAGCTTCTTGCACGACAGGGCGCCCTACGCCGGGGTTTACTCCGGTTTACCTAATCGCGGTGAACGCCTGGATGTGAGATACTGAATATGCGGCAGATCAGCCGATCTGCCCGATTGTTGAGGAGGATGTCCTATGCCACTGTTCATAATCACAGGGTGCTATTCAGCCGCGGCAGCGAAGGGAATGATCGCCGATCCATCGGACCGGGAAGCGGCGGCCCGTGCCATCATGGAAGCAGCAGGCGGGAAACAGCATTCTTTCTACGTCACGACCGGCGAAACCGACTGGATGGTAATCGCAGAATTCCCCGACGGTGTTGACCTGATCCCCGCGCTTCTTGTCGTCGGCGCATCGGGAGCAGTATCGAATATCAAAACCGTGCGAGCGTACACGGGTGCCGAATTCAAGGCCGCCCAAGAAAAGGCGGGCAAAATCGCATCTGCCTACAAAGCCCCGGCAAAATAAGCAGACCACTTGTTGAATTATCTTCGGCAGCGGATGTTCGATCCGTTGCCGGTTCGTTTCCGGCATCGCTGACAGGCGGAGAGGTCAGGCATTCGGGCAGGTGAGTGCGTAGATCCGAAACTGTGGGTGCACAGTCCAAGAGTGCGTGACCGAAGTCCAAAATTATCTGGCGATACTCAACTTCATCCTTGAACCCACCCGGCTTACATGTAAAAAGCGGCGTAATCTGTCTTATGGAACTTGATGGCGCAAGGCAAAGCTGCTGGATAATTCCTTGAGATATACCGTTTGGGTGCCTTCCACATCAACGTGCGAGCGTTAGCCAATCACCGATCGTTGTCCCGACACGTCGCATGGAACGTGTCGCTGGGATGGCCGGGCGCTCGGTTGCCATGGTCTTTCGGACCTCTCGCGGGCTGAGCCCGAATTCATGGCTGAACGCGCGCGTGAAATTGGCTGCAACATCGAAGCCGGCGGCCTCGGCAATCTCCGAGATCGGCCTGTTGTCGGTCGGGTTGGTAATATCCGCATAGGCCTGCAGCAAACGGCGTTTGCGAATGTAATTGAAGACGCCCCCGCTCGTTTCGAACAACTGGTAGAGTCGCGTCCGCGAGATGCCCAGCGCACGGCACATGACCTCAGGCGTCAAGCTATCTGAATGAAGATTAAGGTGAATATAGCGATGCGCCCGCTCCATCAGCCCCATATTGGTCTGTTCCTGACCGCGATCCAAACTGGTGGATGATGCAGCGCATGCAACGACCATATCGCCAATCGTCCGTATGATCCGCGGCACCTCTTCCACTGTCAAATTGCTCAGGTTCGCCTCCAGCCCGTTGATATAGCTGACGAGCAATTCAGCCAGGCTGCCGGAGAAGGCTATGTTGTTGGCGCTCTGCAGAAGACTCGCATCACGGGTCAACAGTTCATAGGGCAGGAAGACCAGCACAGCGGCTGAATCGGTCATACGCCCGCGGTACGGATAACCTAGAGACCTGAAAAATATTTCACCCGGCCCGGTCTCCGTTACATGCCGATTAGCCTCGGTCCAGGCCCGGCCGCTGCGCAGTACGCCGACGTTCCAGTGATCGATAGGACTCGATCGCAGCATGGCCTGGTCGCGAATATAGCTGCACGCCTGCGCGCGCTGCTGAACGATAAGGATATCGCCGAGATGCCAGCCGGTCTGTTCCGCAAGGAAACCGTCTCCCTCTGATTTGCCGTCCGGCAGATGAACATCCACAAGCGGCGCCACATGTGATCGCCAAGCCTGGAACTGTTCTTTGGGTGGCAGGTCGTGCGTCGAAAATCGCACGGGCACCAGCGCCGGTGGAATGTCCACCCGATGTTCTTTCTGGGGGGGCGGTTCGCGCGGCCAGCGCCGCCGCTCCAAGTGGGCCGGCCATTCCTGTCCCGCAGGGGGGTCATCTCCAGATTCTGTAACCATCCAATTCCTCCAGCGCATAAGCCATCCGGGCTGTTGAGACTGAAGCAAACAATGTTTTCGCGGGCTGAACCGCGCAGCCATCCGCCAGCCGAATTGGCTAAAGCTCTACGTGCATAAGCTACTTATCATATTCCTCTGCGAGCAGAAATGGACGGACCGATAATTTTCTGGATGCGGCGATAACGACAAGTGCGTTCCGTTCATATATCTAAATAAGCAATGGTTCATTCCGACAGAAAGTTCGGGAGTTCCAAATACTTAACTGCCGGTGCAATGTAGTGTCGAAGCGCCGAGAACACAAAACGACACTTGTTCAAAACAAAAGATGCAAACATGGGAGGATAGGTCGTGAACTATCGGAGAAGTAATCGTGCGCGCCTTGCGCAAGCGTTGGATTGCAACAGGAATCATTCCGAGGGTGCGCCAGTAAAATCCTACCGTGCGTCGTGCAGACTGATGCGAGACGCTCCTGAGGCCGACATCGGCAAATAATGGCGCGCGAGGGGTTGCGCGCAGCCGAGGCCATACATGTCTGTGCGTAATGGCTCGAGGTCTGTACGCAACCCCTACAATATCCACTTATCGTCGAATTTCTTTACGCTGCCCTTTCAATGGCAGAACGGAGGCTAAGATGACTACCGTATGTGATGAGAACGTTATCCAATTGAAGCCGATTTCGAGCTGCAGACGAGAAGTCGAAGTCGCAATGGTGGAAATGCTCGTCAGTTTGCAGAAACGTGGATGGTCGGCCGCGGAATTGGCATTGACACTCGCAGACGCCTCGGAAGATCTCGTCATGCTGATCGCGACCAAAGAACTTCGGCCGCATTAGAGCCGTTCCTGGCAAGGTGAGAAGCGGTTTCCCGTCCCGAATTGCGGCGCTGAGTATGCAATAATCAGCTTGATCCGTCTATGCACGCTCGACAGGGACGGATGGTCGCTCTTGAGGGATAGGAACACGAGCCGCGATAAGACTTGCGTACCATAATATCGATTTACTGAAGGATCGCTCAAAATCCGGCGGCACGCTGAGCCTGAAAAGACTCTTCGATCCCGCCGGATATTGTGAGACCTCAGAGGAAAGAGACAAGCAGATCTGCCGCCATGGCAGCAGTGATCACCTTCTCGAACTATTGGCCAGATCGTTCGTCGAGGATGGACAGCGCGTCCTGCAGTCTGAGCGCCGCCAGCGCTTCCGTTGCCTCGTCCGGAGACCATCCTGCTTCAAGCGCTGCAGAAAGAACCAGCGATTCCGTTTGAAGTTCGAGCTTCTCATAAAGCGGCTCGATGGCCTCGCGCGCGGTGACAACGTGCTGATCGGGCGGAGTGATGGGCGTCGCAGCAACCGTAGGCATAATGCTCCTCCTTTTAAACACTAAGGTTCGAAACCCAATTGCCGGCATGCTTGTTCCGTTCACAACACATTTTTTGGCCGTATCACGGCTGACGGAAACTGTTCCGAGGCTCTGGACGATCGCAACTTCGCCTGTCCTCGGCATCTATGGGGCTTGCAGCGAAGATCTTCGCTGGATGTGAACGAACGGACAGGCTACCGCACAATTGCCGAAAGCGGAAGCGACTTGCGGTAATCATTGAGTGCCGCCGCTATGAAGAACGCCTCCACATCCAGCGAAATTTCCTCCATTTCAGAAAGGCACGTATGACGATGACCGGCGGTATCTTCCTGTGGTCGCCGACGGTCCCCTGCTTGGCGACCGGTGCGTTTGCATCGAGGAGAAACGCGATCAACGTGACTGGATCCTTGGCCTCAAGGCCGAGCCTGTCATCCGACAGATGCAGTCCCTGCTCGCCTTCGGTAAAGCTCTGCCCATCAACGGCGATTGAGCCACTGAAGACATAAAAGTAGAGATCTCTGCCCTGTTTCCGCGGGAATTCTGCCCGTGCGCCCGCCTCCAGCCGAATGTCGAATATGTCGACGGCGTTGCGGATATAATACGGCGCGCCCTCCCCTTCCGGGCCGACCAGATGCCGCCAGAAATTCGCCGTGGCCGCAGGGATTGAGCCGTATTGGATTTTCGGCTCCAGACCGATGGCGCGCGGGCGAACAAGGATCTGCAGCATGCGCAGCGGCGGATCGGAGGCGAGCGTTTCTTCGGAGTGCCAGAAGCCTGTTCCGGCATTCATCACCATCAGATGGTCGCGGTCGATGACCAGGCGGCCGGTGGCCTTGTCGTCGTGACGCATCACGCCTTCGGGCACCCAGGAAACGATCTCGTCGTTTCTGTGCTCATGCATCGCGATCAGCCGGCCAGGATCGAGAATGGATTCGACGACCATTGCGAGAGGGCCATGGCCGTGGTCAACCGGCCTGGGCTTCAGCCACCCGGGCATATTGATGTGCGCGACGAAACCTCCAGCATCCCGCACCACGAATGTTCGTTCGCCTTTGAGCAGCATCGCGTCCTCCATGCCTGCCAGGCTATGACGACACCACGTCTTGCTGAAGATGCCGATGAATGGCCTTAGTGGCAATTTGAAAACATCCGCCGCAATCGATTCGCTGACGGGATCTCCAATGACTATCGACGCCGCACGAAATCCGCATCCGATCTATTTTGCCGGCGCTTTTGCTACGGGTGGGCTCCTGACGTTCATGGTGCACCTGAATGGCGAGCTGGCACGTTATGGCAATCCGCTGTTCTCCTCTTGGACCGCTCACGGTACCGGCATCATTGCCGCCGTCATTCTTCTCCTGCTGATCCACCGGCGAGACACGCCAACGCGGGGCAACACCCCCAAGGCGCCCTTATGGGCCTATTTCGGCGGAATATCCGGTGCGGCAACGGTCATTCTAACCTCCACTGCGGTCAATTCACCGCTCGGGCTCTCCGGCACCCTGGCTCTGGGCCTGGCCGGTCAGGTTGTCTTCAGCGCCGCCGCCGATAGTTGGGGACTGTTCGGGCTGCCAAAGCGACGTCTCGTTACACGGGACGTCGCGGCGCTCGGCTTGGTCGTGACGGGTGCGGCCCTGATTATCCTGTTCGGGCGAGGTGCGGCGTGACGGTCTTCGTTCTCCTCGCAAGTCTGGGCGGCGTGCTTGTCGGCCTCAGCCGCCAGCTTAATGGTCGTCTGAGCATCTCCACGACGCCGCTGATCGCATCCTTCTGGAATCATGCCGTAGGGTTTGCTGCACTCACCTGCCTCGGCCTCTTCGTCGGTGGCCTGTTTCCCCAGGGCGCCGCCGGGGCGCCCTGGTATGCGTATCTCGGCGGTCCCATCGGCGTTATCTTCGTGGCCGCCGGCAGTTGGGCAATTGCCCGGATCGGTGCGGTCAACTCGGCTCTCCTGATCATCAGCGGGCAGATGGTAACGGGGGTGGCGTTTGATTATATCAGCGCCGTCCCGGTGTCCTTCTGGGCGAACGCCAGCGGAATTGTTCTCATCGTCGGCGGAATGATGATCAGTCGTGGACGGCGCAAGGTCGACCGTTTGCAATAGCCGGCCACCACATTTGCCAATCGACCGTGATGCCCCCGCTTCAAGCCGATGTATTCTCAAGCGAGATATTTGCTGAACCAGTCGACCGTTCTTTGCCAGGCGAGCTTGGCTGCCGCCTCGTCGTACCGCGGCGTGGTGTCATTGTGAAAGCCGTGATTGACGTCGGGGTAGATATAGGCCTCGTAGGTTTTTCCTGCCGATTTCAGCGCGGCTTCATAGGCTGGCCAGCCTCCGTTGACGCCCTTGTCCAGCCCGGCATAGTGCAGAAGCAATGGCGCCTTGATCTTCGGCACGTCTTCGGCGCGCGGCTGCCGGCCGTAGAAGGGCACGGCTGCGGCCAGTTCGGGATAAGCGACCGCCGCAGCATTGGCGACGCCGCCGCCGTAGCAGAAGCCGATGATGCCGACCTTGCCGGTGGTGAGATCACTCTTCATCAGGAACTCGACCGCCGCGAAGAAGTCGTTCATCAGCTTTTCCGGATCGACCTTCTGCTGGAGCTCCCGCCCCTTTTCGTCATTGCCGGGGTAGCCGCCGACCGACGTCAGGCCATCCGGCGCCAGTGCGATGAAGCCCGCCTTCGCCACACGCCGCGCTACATCCTCGATATAGGGATTGAGGCCTCTATTCTCGTGAACGACGACCACGCCTGCGACCTTGCCGGCGGCCTTTGCGGGGCGCACGAGATAGCCGCGGACATCTCCGTTTCCCTTGGGAGAGGGATAGGTGATGTATTCGGCCGATATATCGGGATCGGTGGGCTCGACCTGGATGGCCAGCGCATAATCGGGGCTGAGCGACGCAAGAATGGCGGCTGCCGTGATGCCACCGACCGCAAATTTGGCGGCGTGGTCGAGAAACTCGCGCTTGGTGATTTTCCCATGCGCATAATAATCGTAAAGTTCGAGAAGTTCCTGCGGGAAATCCTTGGCTGTCATACGGGTCATAATTGCTCCTCCTTGCCTCGGCTTCTCACGGCATCCTACACACGAGGAATAGCGAGTCCTTTCAACCTTTCGCGAGCCCTTGCGTGATCAGCGGCGCAGGCGCGTCCATCCGCGGTCCTTTGCCTGAAGGGTGCGCCGTGTTCCATTTGCCGCAGCATTCGGCCTCTCTGCACAAAAATCGACAGCGCCTACCAATTCATGAAAATCAATTTCATGCGCGTGCTTCGATGCCCGTTTTCTATTGACGCCTCCGGATTTTTGTCCCAACTTAAAGAAAATAAATTACTTAACTGGGAACGTGATCGGCATGAAAGTGGGAATCATCGGGCTAGGATTCCGGCTGGGTTATCTCGGCTATGTCTTCAAGGCGATCGACAGCAGCTTTGACATTGTGGGCTATGTGGATCCGGAACCTGCCGGGCTCCCCGGATTGACGGAAAAGGGAATTTCGGTCGGCAAGGCCTACGCTTCGCCGGAAGAGCTTCTCGCCTCGGAAAAGCTCGATCTGCTGATGATCGGCTCCCCCAATCACCTGCATCTCGATCATATCCGGCTCGGGCTGCAAGCCGGTCTCAAGGTTTTCTGCGAAAAGCCGATCGTCACGACAATCGCGGAAAGTATCGAGCTTGCCCATCTGATGGCGAAATTCGGCCATCAGCGGCTGATGGTCGGTCTCGTGCTGCGTTATTCTCCTCTTTACAAGGATCTGCGCGCCATCCAGGCCGAGGGCAAACTCGGGCAGATCGTGTCGATCGAGGCTTCCGAACATATCGAGCCCTACCACGGCGCCTTTTTCATGCGCGACTGGCGCCGCTACGAGCGCTATTCCGGCAGCTTCATGCTGGAGAAATGCTGCCACGATCTCGACCTTTATAATGGCGTCGTCGGAGCGCGGCCCGAGCGCGTCGCCAGTTTCGGCGGCCGCAAGAGCTTTACTCCCGCCAACGACCCGGCGCGTGAAGGCATCAACGATCTCGAGCTGTTCCATCGCAAGCCGAGCGGCTGGATGGGATCGGACAAGGTCTTCGACAGCGATGCCGACATTATCGACTATCAGGTGGCGATCGTCGAATATGCCAATGGCGTCGGCATGAACTTTCACACCAATTTGAACGTGCCCGACCAGTTCCGCCGCTTCGCCATCATGGGTTCACGCGGCATGGCCGAAGGCGATTTCGTTCGCGGCTATCTCAACGTCCACGAACAGCTGACCGGCCAAAAAGTGGTCGAGAACACATATGCCGCCACCGAACTCTCCCAGCATTACGGCGCCGACGAACAGATGGCGAGCGATCTGCTCGAAAGCGTCCGCACCGGGCTCGAGCTTCCCGTTTCCACCCTGAATGCGCTCGAAGCCGGCATTCTGGCGCTGGCGATGGACGAAGCGAGGATGAAGAAGACTGTCGTCGACCTGCGTCCCGTCTGGGATCGCTTCGACGAGGCCCTTCACGCTAAGGCAGCTTGAGGAGGGCGGCAGGATGGGTGTTCAGAGAAGCACGGTCATCTTCGCCTGGATCCTTCTCCTTCCGGCCGTTCTCTATGTTCTCGCAATCGTCGCCTATCCGCTGGTCGATACGTTCATACTCTCCTTCACCGATGCGTCGCTGAGGAAGACCACCAATTGGGTCGGCTGGGTCAATTACGACAAGATCTTCAATGAACGCTTTGCCGAGGTCATCATTCGGACCTTCGTCTGGACCTTCTTCTCCGTCGCCCTGAAAATGGTGATCGGCACGTTCGGCGCATGCATGCTGAATGCCGCCGTTCCTGGCCGCTCCCTGTTCCGGCTGTTGACCATGCCGCCATGGATCGTGCCGATGGCGATCGGCATCTTCATGTGGGGCTGGATGTATAACGGCCAGTTCGGGATGATATCGGGCCTTTTGCAGCGCTTCGGCCTCGTCGACGGCCCGGTCGCCTTCCTCGCCTATGGAAGTACGGCCTTCTGGGCGACGATCGTCACCGACGTGTGGATCGGCGTGCCGCTGGTGACGATCTATTTCCTGGCGGCGATCCAGTCCATTCCGAAGGATCTCTACGAAGCCGCCTGGACCGACGGCGCCGGCCGCTGGTACCGCTTCCGCCGCATAACCCTGCCGCTGATGGTGCCCGCCATCATCACCATGTCGATGCTATCGCTGATCGCCACCTTCAATTCCTTCGACATCATCTGGATACTGACGCAGGGCGGGCCGAGCGGCGAGACGACGACGATGATCATCGACACCTATCAGACGGCGATCGGTTCGAAGAAATATGGGGAAGGTGCTGCGCGCGCCGTGCTGATCTGCATCTTCCTGTCGCTCTTCTGCTTCGCCTATTTCCGCGTCACCCGCCGCCTCAACCCGGAGAAGCGCGCATGAGCAGCCCCGCCATGATCGACCGTTACCGCTGGTGGGAAATCATCCTGATCTATTGCGGCATCGCCGTTTTTCTCTTCTTCGTGCTGGCGCCCTTCTTAGAAGGTTTCCTGGTATCGCTGAAGCCGCTCAGCCAGCTCTT
The DNA here is from genome assembly GCF_005862215.1 of Rhizobium sp. MHM7A. Classification (NCBI taxonomy): domain Bacteria; kingdom Pseudomonadati; phylum Pseudomonadota; class Alphaproteobacteria; order Hyphomicrobiales; family Rhizobiaceae; genus Rhizobium; species Rhizobium sp. MHM7A. The sequence continues at coordinate 52,993 of NZ_VCHT01000011.1, read as the reverse complement.
CTCCTCGCCCTACCGCTTCTGGCCGGAGAACGGCTCGTTCGAAGCCTACCGGACGATGTGGATCAGCGTGCCAGGTTTTGCCCGCTATATCTTCAATTCCTTCTTCATCTCGACCGTCGTCACGCTGATCGTGCTCTGCCTCGTCATTCCCGCGGCCTATGCTTTCGCGAAGTTCGAATTCAGGGGCATGGGCATTCTGCTCGGCGCCTTCCTGACGGTGAACATGTTTTCCGGCGCCGTGCTCTTGATTCCGCTCTTCCGCTTGATGCGCAGCATGGGCGTACTCAACACCTATCTCGCCATGATCGTGCCCGGCGTCGCCTTCCTGATCCCGTCGGCGATCTGGCTGCTGCGCACCTATATGATCCGCATTCCCCAGGAGCTCAACGAAGCAGCTTATATGGATGGCGCGAGCCATTTCTACACGCTTCGCCGCGTCATCCTGCCCATCGCGATGCCGGGAATTATCGTCGTCGCCATCACCACCTTCATCGGCGCCTACGCCCAGCAATTCATCTTCGCGCTGACCTTCAACTCGAAGACCGAATACATGCCCCTGCCGGTGGGGCTCTTTGCTTACTTCGGCAAGCAGGAGGTCATCTGGAACGAACTGATGGCGGCTTCCTTCGTCGGCATCGCTCCGGCCATGGTCGTCATCTTTTTCCTCCAGCGTTATCTCGTCGGCGGTCTGACCGCCGGTGCGGTGAAACAATAAGAGCAAAAACGAGTGAACAGCTAACAACCACAATGGGAGTCACGACGTGAGCATAACAATCAAGACAGGCCTTATGGCGCTCGCCCTGCTCGGTTCGACGGCACTGACCGCGGTCACTGCCCATGCGGCCGACAAGGAAATCAGCTGGATCTATTGCGGCGACACGATCGACCCGATCCACACCAAATACATCAAGCAGTGGGAAGAAAAGAACGCGGGCTGGAAGATCACGCCCGAAGTCGTCGGCTGGGCGCAGTGCCAGGACAAGGCAACGACGCTCGCCGCCGCCGGCACGCCTGTTGCCATGGCCTATGTCGGCTCGCGAACGCTGAAAGAATTCGCGCAGAACGACCTCATCGTTCCGGTACCGATGACGGAGGATGAAAAGAAGAGCTACTATCCGAACATCGTCGACACGGTGACCTTCGAAGGTAACCAGTGGGGCGTGCCGATCGCCTTCTCGACCAAGGCGCTCTACTGGAACAAGGACCTCTTCAAGCAGGCAGGCCTCGATCCCGAGAAGCCGCCGAAGACCTGGGCCGAAGAGATCGAGATGGCGAAGACCATCAAGGAAAAGACCGGGATTCCGGGCTTCGGTCTCGTCGCCAAGACCTTCGACAACACGATGCACCAGTTCATGCATTGGGTTTACACCAACAACGGCAAGGTGATCGATGCCGAAGGTAACGTCACGCTCGACAGCCCGCAGATTCTCGCCGCGCTGAAGGCCTACAAGGATATCGTCCCTTACTCCGAGGAAGGCCCGACGGCCTATGAACAGAACGAAGTCCGCGCCATCTTCCTCGACGGCAAGGTCGCGATGATTCAGGCCGGCTCGGGTGCGGCCGACCGTCTGAAGGCTACGAAGATCAGCTGGGGCATCACGACGCTGCCGCTCGGTCCCGACGCCAAGGGCCCCGGCACGCTGCTGATCACCGACAGCCTCGCGATCTTCAAGGGGTCGGGGGTCGAGGACAAGGCGACTGAGTTCGCCAAGTTCATCACCTCGCCGGAGGTTCAGTCGGAATACGAACTGCAGGGCGGCGCCGGCCTCACGCCGCTGCGTCCCTCTGCAAAGGTCGACGAATTCGTCGCCAAGGATCCCCACTGGAAGCCTTTGATCGAAGGCATCAGCTACGGCGGCCCGGAACCGCTCTTCACCGACTATAAGGGCTTCCAGAACTCGATGATCGAGATGATCCAGTCCGTCGTAACCGGCAAGGCCGAACCGGAAGCCGCGCTGAAGAAGGCTGCGGGCGAAATCGAGGCCTTCAAGTAAGCTAGCCTCAAACGCCGTGGGATCGCGGAGCGACAATCCGCGATCCCTCCCCTGACGATAAACGTGCGACGAAGGCCGCCGCGGAGACAGATTTTTGGGACAGCTTCTTCTCAACAAAGTCCAGAAGTTCTATGGCGACTACGAAGTTCTCAAGGGCGTGCGGCTCGAGGTAGGCAATGGCGAGTTTGTCGTTTTCGTCGGCCCGTCGGGCTGCGGCAAGTCCACGCTCCTGCGCATGATCGCCGGTCTCGACGCGACGACCGCGGGCGATATCGTCATCGACGGCGTCAGGGTCAACGACCTGCCGCCGGTCAAGCGCGGCATCGCCATGGTGTTCCAGTCCTACGCGCTCTACCCGCATATGACGGTTTTCGAGAACATCGCCTTCCCGCTTCGCGTCGAGAAGATGGAAGAGTCAAAGCTCAAGGCAAAGGTCGAAAACGCCGCCCGCATCCTGCATCTCGACCAGCGGCTGCAGCAGAAACCCGGCATGCTTTCGGGCGGCCAGCGCCAGCGCGTTGCGATCGGCCGCGCCATCGTGCGCGAACCGAAGATATTCCTGTTCGACGAGCCGCTTTCTAACCTCGACGCGGCGCTGCGTGCCGACATGCGCATCGAGCTTGCCAAGCTGCACAGGGCCTTGAAGGCGACGATGATCTATGTGACGCACGACCAGGTCGAAGCCATGACGATGGCCGACCGCATCGTCGTGCTCGACGCCGGCAACATCTCCCAGACGGGCGCGCCGCTGGAGCTCTATCACAAACCGGCAAACCAATTCGTCGCCGGCTTCATCGGCAATCCGAAGATGAATTTCCTGCCGGTAACCTGCAAAGGCGTCAGCGCCAACGGCGTCGAAGTGGAGTATCAAGGCCAGACCGCCGTTCTGCCGGTGAGGCCGCGCGAGGGCATGGCCGGCAAGACCCTGACGCTCGGCATCCGGCCGGAGCATATTCAGCTGAACGGCGGCGATATCGTCTTTAGCGTGACGCCAACGGTCATCGAGCGGCTCGGTGCCAATACGGTCGCTTACGCCTCGCTCAACGGGGAGGCCGAGAATTTCTGCGCCATGCTGCCCGGCAGCGTCGGCATCCGTGCGGATGCGCCTGTTTCGACTGGCATCAATGCCGCCGATTGCCATCTCTTCGATGAGGCGGGCATTGCCTTCGAGCGGCGGGTGGAACTGACCGAAATCGATATGAACGTGATCAACCCGACGGCGGCTTGAATCGACTGGCTCCGTGTGGGCGGTCGTCCTACAATAAGTCCGTTCGGAAGTGAATTGACAGCCGCCGCAGAGCTGCATCCGCCGGATGACTTCAGAGCCGGCCACGACACAGATGCCATGCTTGCATGCCGGACGCCTGGCATATAAAATGGCACAATGGTTGATCGTTCATCCCAATCTTCGACGCCAATTCCCACGGACGCACTAAGCGAAGTTCTACAGGACTTTCGCCTGAGCGGTGTCAACTACGGCCGTTGTGAGCTACGCGATCCATGGAGCATCGCCTTTCCGCAGCAACAACTGCTTCGCTTTCATTTTGTCAGTGAAGGACCATGCTGGATCCATACTGAAGCCCAGGGATGGCAGGAGTTGCAAGACGGCGATCTGGTGTTGTTGCCACAGGGTGTCGAACACCGGTTGGCCAGCAAGCCTGATGTTATCGGGGACTCGCTTAAGAGCTGCCAGGTTACCAAGTTGGGAGGCAATGTCTGCGAAGTGGTGCAAGAAGGAACAGGAACGACGAGCACCCTGTTCTGCGGTTCCATGGCTTTGGGTGCGAACGCCCTCAACCCGTTGATCGCTCTGATGCCACCGATTATCAAGGGTTGTGATGTTGCTGGCAATGATCCGGTCGTCGGCCCCCTCCTCGCCGCCATGACGGCAGAGGCGTCGCAGCCCCAGATCGGCAGCGCCACGGTTTTGTCACGCATGGCCGACGTACTCGTCGCGCGGCTTATTCGCTGCTGGGTCAATTGCAGCGGAGCCTCGACCAGCGGCTGGCTCGCTGCGATCCGTGATCCTCATATTGGTCGAGCGCTGGCAGCAATGCACCGAGATCCCGGGCGCGACTGGACGCTGGAGACCCTTGCCGGCGTGGCAGGTCAATCGCGCTCGATCTTCGCGGAACGCTTCAGTGCCATCCTAGGGGAAGGCGCGGCAAGGTATCTAGCCCGGCTGCGTATGCAGCTTGCACGAGAGTTGCTCGGTCAAAACATGTCGGTCGCGAAGGTCGCTTCTCAGCTGGGCTATGAATCTGAAGCTTCGTTCGCTCGCGCCTTTAAACGTATTACCAGCGTTTCACCTGGCGTTGTGCGCCGCACCATTCCCGGACGAACGGACATAGAATTCGGACTGTAGGGTACATATCATCCTGAAAGACTCCGCTATGAAGACTTCCAACCTTGGAGGTATTTCAATGACGGACACAACATCACAGCTAGACCGCACCGCGATTGACCTCGAGTCTACCGTTCCGAGTTCATGGAGCCCCACCACTTGGTTTGCCGTTATTTCAATGGCAGCTACAAGTTTTGCGCTTGTGTCAGCTGAATTCCTGCCGGCGGGCCTGTTGACGCCGATGGCGCGTGACCTTGGCATCAGCGAGGGAACCGCTGGTCAGGTTGTCACTGCAACCGCGTCTGTTGGCGCGGTCACGGCCTTATTGAGCAATGTCCTCATCGGCAAACTGAACCGGAAGACTGTCCTTGTTGGCCTAAGTGCCTTGGCTATCGGCTCCAATCTCGTGGCCGCCCTCGCGACGGATTTTTGGCTATTGCTATTGGGCCGAGCCGGACTGGGCATCGCGCTAAGTGGCTTCTGGGCACTTTCAGTTGCCGTGGTGGCGAGATTGGTCGGCGCCGATGCGACAGGCCGGGGCATGGCTATCGTCACTCTGGGCGTCTCTCTTGCCACAATAGCTGCACCATCCATGGGTGCTTTGATTAGCGGTTGGCTTGGCTGGCGTGCCGCCACGGCCATGACCGCAGGTTTCGCAGTGATTGCGATGCTGCTGCAGATTCTCAGCTTGCCGACGCTACCCGCAAACGCAAGCAACAGTCTTTCTGACGTCTTCCGGCTGACCAAACGGCGCACTGTTCAACTTGGAATGCTCGCCATCCTCTTGCTGATGACGGGGCATTTTGCCGGCTCAGTCTACGTGCGACCCTTCCTCGAACAAGTAACCCTCCTTGGCACAGGGCCGATTGCCTTGGCGCTTCTCGGGTTTGGCATCGCCGCTGTGATTGGCAATGTCGCCGGAGGCCGACTGGCGGACGCCAATATCCGCTCGGCACTCGCTGTAACCGGCGCATTGATGGCGTTTGCGGCGCTTGCTCTCGTACTCTGGGGTGCATATAGCGGCATTGCGTTTGCCCTGGTTACAGTTTGGGGCTTCGCTTTTGGGATGGCTCCGGTGGTACTGCCTACCAACTTGTCTCGCGGCGCAGCGGATGCCTTGGAGGCTGCTGGCAGCCTGATGGTCGTTTCCTTCCAGGTAGCCATCAGCATCGGCGCGCTTTTCGGCGGCTACGTGGTCGATCACTACGGTGCGTCAGCGCCATTGACACTTACGGCCGTGTTGGCTTTATCGACCATCGTTCTGGCATTGCTGCAGCCCCGCAACTGACTCTTCGAGCTCCGCCACGGTGAGCAGGAGAGGCGATGTCCAAAGTGCCCGGAGTGCCGGGTGAGGCTAATTCCGAGACGCAACGGTGCTTTCTCGTTCCGGCGAGGAAGCACCGTCCGATCGGCGATGACCGCGACGACAACAATCCTCAATGCATCTATGGAAGACCGGCGCTCACGACTAACATCGCCGGTGTGCGCCCCGCGCCGGCCGGAAAGGCCGGTCGGGCCACTTCCGAAGAACAGACGCATGCCCGAGGCGAGTTTCCCGACCCACGCTACTCGCCCATGCTGGAAATCAATTCGTCGAGTTGTTCCAGCTGCTCCGCCAATGCGGCCGCCGAGCCCTGCAATGCTTCCTCAAGCGCCTCCTTGGACGGATAGACTTCGTGGAAAACCACAAGTGTCCTCCCGCCTTGATCTTCGAAGGTCACAGTCGTGATCGCTCCCTCTTCGCCCTCGTCGTTGGTCCAGACGATGCGCTCGTTCGGCACCACCTCGAGATACCTGCCGTAAAAGGCCATCGTGTCTGAACCGCCGGCGCCGAATTCAAGCCGATATTTGCCGCCGGTACGGACATCCATTTCGCACGATACGAGCGAAATGCCGGGTGCTGATTTTGGCACCCACCAGCGCCGGAACAGCTCGGGCTGGCTCCACGCCCTGTAAACCGTGCTCGGCGGCGCATCGAATGTCCGCGTCACGATGAGTTCGCGATCTCCTTTGCGCTCGACTGACGTTGAGGTCTGCGCCCCACCTCCACTGTTAACTTGCCGATTCATCTCTTCCCTCCTGTTTCATTTCGCTGATGATCTCATCCAATGCTTCGAAGCGGACCTCGAAGAGCTTGCGATGCGCCTCGATCCACTCGGCCTCCGCCTTGAGCCCGCGTTCTCCCAGCTTGCACGTTCTCACGCGTCCGACCTTCTGCGTAACGACGAGCCCCGCCCGCTCGAGAACCTGGACGTGCTTCATCATGCCGGTCAGCGTCATCTGGAACTTATCGGCGAGACTGGTGATCGACGCGTCTCCTCGCCCGAGCTGATCAATGATCCCGCGGCGGGTCGCATCGGACAGCGCCGCGAACGAGAGATCGAGGGGAGGGTTGGAATACTGAACCATGTAGTTCAGTGTAATCTGCTCGCGCAGGAAGCGCAAGCGTCCCGAACTTTCCCTGCTGCAGGCAGGTCATTCGAGCTTAATGCACCGCGGCGGCGGCAGCAAAAATTGTCTGCTGCGACTTAAAAAGCGGACCTTCGAGCCGCTGATGAATGAATGTAAGCTTTCAGCGCCTGCTTCCCGAAAACGGTCCGCTCGCCAACGGCCCAAAGCGGACACTCGCCTGTAGAGTCCAAGTCCCCGTTGGCGCGACATACCGCGCACAGGTCTTGCGATACCAGCGACTGAACTCTGGTGGCTCCGAAGCCTTCAGTGACCGAGGCTGTTCACCCTCAACCGGAACCCCTACCAGACGAGGCCGCGGGCCGCGACCTTCTCAACGCGCGTCACGATCCCACCCCGATGGAAAACCATTGTATCGAACAGGTTTGAAACCACGCAGGTGTGGTTCGGGATGATGAAGAGCTTTTCGCCGATCTGCGGCCGGGGGCCGGTGCAGTTCGACAGATCGATCACGCCGTGTTCCTCCGACAGGCTGGTGATGCAGGCCTGGGGATAACCGACGATCAGGCCGTAGTCGCTGAAGCCCTGGAGATCCGAGGTCAGCGCCTTCGAGCCGGCATCGATGACGGCGCGGTCGGCGGTTGGCCGTGACACCACGGTCGCCAGCACATGCATGGCGCAATCGTCCTCGGTGCAATGGCCCATGCGCACCATCTGCCGGTCGTTGTAGATGTAGGTGCCGGCACGGTGTTCGGTGGCTGACCTGACGAGATGCGCCTCGAACAGGCTCGGCGTTCCGCCATTGCTGACGATCGGACAGCTTATGCCTTCCGATTGCAGGCGGCTCACCGTCTCGGCGATGAAGGCTTCGACGGCGGCGGCCGATTGCGGCTTCGGGTAGTTGACGATGCCGCCGAAGGTGAGGCCGTCGGCTGCGGCGATGCGCTTGGCGAGTGAGGCCGCCGCCTCCGGCGTCTGCACACCGCAGCGGCCGGCGCCGGTGTCGCATTCCACAAGCACGGTCAGCGGCTTATGGCCGGAAAAATGTGCGGCGAGCCCGTCGACCGTCACTTCGCTATCGGCGACGACTTTGAGGGCCGGTATTTTCTCGTTCAATCTCGCTAGGCGCTCGAGCTTCTGCTGTCCGAGGATATTGAAGGTAATCAGGATGTCGCCGAAACCTGCTTCGGCAAAGACCTCAGCTTCCGTGACCTTCTGGCAATTGATGCCCTTGGCGCCGGCCGCGACCTGGGCGACGGCGAGTGCCGGAATCTTGTGCGTCTTGATATGCGGTCGGAAGTTCAAACCGTGCTGATCCATATAGGATTGAACGCGGTGGATGTTCGCAGCCAGCCGGTCCTCGTCGATGACAGGGCGCGGCGTCGAGAGATCGGCGATCCTGTCGCCTGCCTTGGCGACGACGGCGAAGCTGGCATCATGCATTTAGGCGGCTCCGCGTTCTGTCCCATGTGGATCGGCCACGATCGGCCAGATGGTTTTCGGCGCCCGCCGGTACGGCGTCGTCGCTGGATTATTGGGATAAGGCGTTCCGGCGGAGCAGTAAAGGATTTCCGCCGCAATCCGGAAGAACGACGCGAAGAAGTGGTTGGTGGATTTGATCACCAGGATCTTCTGCTTCGTGGGATCGATGCCCATCACCGAAAACAGGCTGGGATCGAAGCTCTGGGCGCGCGTGGAATTGAGGATGATGTCGAGGTCGTCGAGCACGATATGGGCGGCATCGCCGAAGGGCGCCAGGCTCTCGCCGAACTGCATCTCGGCATTCCTAACCAGCTTCACGACCTTGACAGTGCCGTCGATGGGATTGCCGGTGCCGGGGGCTGATTTGGCGCCGAAGCGCAGGGGAATCTCCGCGCCCTCGCCCGCCGCAAAACAGATCTGCACGGCCATCGGATCCCAGATGGTGCCGATGGCGGCGCTGGTGACGCCGCGGGCCATGAGCTCTGCGAGAATAACAGTCGCATCTCCTGCCGTGCCGCCACCCGGATTGTCCCAGACGTCGGCGATGACGACGGGCCAGGCGGTCGCGGCCATTGCGCGGGCGACGGCTTCCTTCTCGTCGATCTGCGGGATCATGAAGGTGCCGCGCTTGGAAAACAGTTCAAGGCCGAGTTCCCGCGCCAGCGCCGCGCCTTTTTCCGGCCTGTTGTCGGTGACGACAAGCAGCTTCGTTCCCATTTCGGGAACGTCGCCGACCATGAAACCGTGGATCACTGAGATCGACAGGATCTCGGGGTCATCCTTCTCGATCTGCATGATCTTGTCGACGAAGGAGCGCATGGGTTCGCGCGATGTCGGGAAGACATCGATCATGCGGCAGTCGAACACCGACATGACTGGCTTGACCCGGCCTTCCAGTGTTTCCACAGCGATGCTCCAGAGGTCCTCCGCGCGATCGACGAAGTCGGTGTGCGGAAACTCCTTGAAATAGATGGCGAAATCGAGTGCTTCGACGCGCTTCGCGGTCAAATGGCTATGCGGATCGAGTTCGGCTGAGATGAGCACGTCAGGTCCGACGATCTCGCGCATGCGCTGGAGAAGATCGCCTTCCGTATCCTCATATCCGGCCGCCACCATGGCGCCGTGCAGGCCCATGACGACCGCATCGACGGGCATTGCCGCGTGGAGCTGGCCGAGGATTTCGTCACGCAGTTCTTCGTAGGTCGTCCGGTTGACGAGGCCGGCGGGGTCGGCCCAGGTGGCGGTTCCCTCGATCAGTTCCCAGCCCTTTTCCTTGGCGACGCGCCTTCCGACGGTGATCGGCGCGGTGCAGAGCGTCGGCGTTTCGGGATGCTGGCCGGGCGGGGCATAGAGCGAGGCTTCGAATGCGCGACGATCCACGCAGATCGGGGAGAAGGTGTTGGTCTCGGTCGCCAGTGCTGCCGTGAATATGCGCAAGAAAGTGGCCTTCGTGTTGTCGGCCCCGCTTTACCCCATCGGGTTCGGCAGGTAGCCGGTGAAACCTGAGATCTTCCAGCGTCCTTCGTGAAGCCGGCAATAATAAAGCGTCTGCCATTGCAGGATGTCGCGGGTGCCGTCGGACTTGGTGATGCCGCCGTCGAATTTCTTGCGCACCAGCGCCATGTCGCCTTCGATCTCGATATCTTCGAGCGTCGTCGTGGTGAAGATCGCCGTGCGCGGATCTTCGGCGAAACTTTGTCCGGCGAAATCCTGCGCCTGCCTCAGCCACTCGTCGCGGTAGGCTTTGAGCGTCGGGAAAGCGAGCCGCCATTTGTCGGGGTTGGTCTCCTTGCGGCCGTCGATACCGATGAAGCCTTCTTCCACGAAGTCATTTTCCACCATCGACCAGTCGGCGGTCAGAAAGGCATCGATATCGCGCGGAACGAGCATTTCCCAGATCGCGTGCCGGGCGCTGTCGGAAGGGAAAGGACTCTCGAAAGGATCGCGCATATCAGCCCCGGATTGAAATTCTTTTCATAATTCGCGTTTTTCACTGGTCAAATTCTGCTTTCTATGGTCATTTGTCAACTTATCAAGAAAATAATTTGCAAGGATTTGGGAATGCCTATCAAGCGCTATGGCACTGTGCAAACCGGCGCCGGCGGCAAGGCGCTGCCTTTCGCGCGCGCTGTCGAAGCTGACGGATGGCTCTATGTTTCCGGGCAGGTGGCGATGGAAGATGGCGAGATCATCGGCGGCAACATCATCGCCCAGACCCACAAGACGATCGCCAATGTTCTGGCGATCCTCGAAGAGGCCGGATACGGCGTCGAGGACGTCGTGCGCGTCGGCGTATGGCTCGACGACCCGCGCGACTTCTGGACCTTCAACAAGATCTATCAGGAGTATTTCGGCGAGCATCCGCCGGCGCGCGCCTGTGTGCAATCGTCGATGATGGTCGATTGCAAGGTTGAGATCGACTGCGTGGCCTATAAGAAGAAGGATTGATGGCGCCATCGGGGGGACGGGTTTGGATATTTTTTCGACATTGCAGGAAGACAAAGGCCGGCTCTCCCCCTCCGAAAGCCGCATCGCGGAGATCATCGTCAACGACTTCGAATTCGCCGTGAACGCCTCGATCATCGAACTCGCGGAACGGGCCGAGGTCTCGCCGCCGACCGTCACTCGCTTTTGCCGCCGGCTGGGTTGCGAAAGCTTTTCCGACTTCAAGGTCCAGCTCGCCCGCACTGCCCATATCGGCGTGCGTTATCTGAAGCCGGAATCGAAGAGCACCGATCCGGCCGATGTCGCCCAGGATATCATCACCAAGGCCCAGAACGCGCTCTTCCTCCTGCATCGGTCGCTCGATCTTGCCGCGATCGAAGCTGCCGTTTCCCATATCGCCAAGGCCGACATGATCTACGCCTTCGGCTCGGGCGGCAATTCGTCGATGATCGCCGACGAGCTGCAGAATCGCCTCTTCCGTCTCGGACTTCGTATCACGGCGAGTTCAGACCACAGCATGCAGCTGATGATGGCAGCCGCCGCCAAACCGGGCGACGTGCTGATCGGTTCGTCCTTCTCCGGGCGTAATATGGAGCTGGTGCGGGCCTTCGAGCTTGCCCGCGACACCAGGGTGAAGACGATCGCTTTGACGCAGACGGACAGCCCCGTCGCCAAGGCTGCCGAGATCGTCGTGGCGATCGATCTTCCCGAAGGCAACAATATCTACCGTCCGACCTCGACGCGCATCGCCTACATCGCGATGGTCGACATCCTGTCGAGCTTGGTCGCCTACGCCGTTCAGCCGAAAGCGACGGCGACGCTACGGCGCATCAAGCAGCAGCTCGTCATTCACCGCGACGGCGACGACCGGCAGTTGCTTGGAGACTGAAGCATATGAACAGGAGCGACAATAAATGACCCAATCGATCGCCATCGTGACGGGCGCTGCAGGCGACATCGGCGCGGCGATTGCCGCGCGGCTCGCCGATGATCATGATGTCGTTCTGCTTGCCGACATCGATGCGGCTGCCGCAGCCGCCGTGGCTTCGAAGCTCGGCCCGGCGGACCGTTTCGTGGCCTTCGGATGCGACGTGACCAGTGAGATGAGCATTGCCGAACTGGCAGAACGCGCTGCCGGCAGCGGCCTCGTTCGAACCCTCGTCAACAATGCCGGCGCCGCTCGCGCCACCAGCCTGCACGATACGACGCCCGAGATCTGGCGGGCCGACAATGCGCTCAATCTCGAGGCGGCATTCTTATGTTTTCGCGCCTTCGAACCGATGCTGAAGACGTCCAAGGGTTCCGTCGTCAACATCGCCTCGGTCAACGGCATGAATGTCTTTGGACATCCCGCCTATAGCGCCGCCAAGGCGGGCCTGCTGCATTTCACCCGATTGGTCGCCGTGGAATACGGCAAGTTCGGCATCCGCTCCAATGCGGTTGCGCCCGGCACGGTGAAGACGCAGGCCTGGGAGGCGCGCGCCGCGGCCAACCCCAATGTGTTCGAGGAAGCGCGCCGCTGGTATCCGCTGCAGCGCGTCGTCGATCCGCTGGATGTGGCCTATGCCGTGGCCTTCCTTGCCGGCCCTCTGGCAGCAGCCATCTCAGGCGTCTGCCTGCCCGTCGATTGTGGCCTGACGGCCGGCCAAGCCGAACTGGCCCGAACCTTCTCGCAATCGGAGCATTATTGACATTCAGGGCTCCGAGTTCCGAGCCGAGACGATAGCATGAGATGACCTCCGGGACTGCCCGACGCGGCCGCGCCTGCCGATTTCCCTGACGATTGATCGACCGCATGAGCCGCCTTTTTCCCGACGTCTTCCGCAATCCGGCGATCCGCGCCAGCATGATCGCCATTTTCACCTTCGGCATGGCGGGAGCAATGACCGCGCCCTATCGTTCGGTCGTCGGCATTCGCGAACTGGGGCTGAGCGATGGTCTCTACTCCACCCTCACCTTTGCATCGGCGGCGGTGAATGTCGTCGTCAGCGTCCTGCTCGGCAATCTCGCCGATCGGCTGGGCGAGTATCGTTCGGCGATGATCGGCGCCTGCGTCTTCGGCATCGTCGGTTACGGCATGGTCTACGCCTTTCCGGACGCCGCCGTCTTCGTCGTCAGCGCGCTGATCCCGCTGCCGATTTACGGCGCGTTGAATTCGCTGCTGTTCGCCAATGCGCGCGCGGCGATGCAGGGCATGAACCGAAGCGAGATGGTGACGGCCAATTCAGGCGTGCGGGCGATGATCTCGCTCTCCTGGGTGCTGATCCCAGGCGTTACCGGCCTTGTTCTCTCGGGTGCGTCGAGCATGCTGCCGGCCTATCTCTTTGCCGCCATCTCATGTCTGTTCTGCCAGGGGATCATCCTCTTCGCCCTGCCGAAACGGGCGGGAACGGAGTTGGCCGCAACCCACCATCTCACCTATCTCGGCGCGCTTCGCCAAGTGGTTTCGCCGCGGATTTCCGCGCATGTCTGTGGGGTGGCGCTCATCACCAGCACGCTGCATCTCAACGACGCCCTTCTGCCGCTGATCGCCACCGGCGCGGCGCATGGCGCGCTCAGCGATGTCGGCATTCTCGTCGGCATCGTCGCATTGTTGGAGATCGTCTTCATCATCGTCTGGTCGCGCATTGCCCGCAAGACCGGGCAGATGGCGGCGCTTGCCGCCGGCTCCATCGTCTATGCAGTGTTCCTCGGCCTTCTCGGCTTTGCCTCTGAACCATGGCACCTCTACGCTCTCACCTTGCTTGCCGGCATCGGCGCGGCGGCGATCATCAGCATTCCGATCACCTATCTACAGGATCTGATCGCGGATCGACCGGGGCTCGGCAGCGCGCTGATCTCCGTCAATATCTTTGCCAGTGCCGGGATCGGCGCATTGGTCTTTGCTGCCGGCACGGCGGTGGCGGGCTATTCCGGCACCGCCGTCTTCAGTGCCGTCACCGGCCTATCGGGGATAACGATGCTTGGCTTCTTGCGGAGGCGCAGCGTTCATCGAGCCAGCGCCATCGGCAAATAAGAGCAGCGAGGAATGTGTCTTTCATCAGTCTCCGTCTTGTGACAAGGGTGATGCTTCATTTCCTTCGAAGGTGACATGAAGGCGATTTCCGGCACGAATCTCGAGCAGGCCAAGTCTCACAACCGGCGCGTGGTGATCGAGGCTGTCCGCATCCACGGTCCGCTGTCACGGGCCGCGATCGCCCGGATGACGGCGCTGACGGCCCAGACCGTCTCGAACATCGTCGAGGAGCTGGAGCGATCGCATCTTCTCGTTGCGGCCGAGGCGCAGAAGCTGGCGCGAGGCCAGCCGATCATTCCCTACAGCATCAATCCGCACGGTGCCTATTCGATTGGCCTGGAACTTGGCCGCCGCCGCGCAAGCGGCGTGCTGACGGATCTCTCGGGCGCCGTCTGCGCGCGCATCGAGCACCAGGTCGAACACCCCGATCCGCAAAGGGCCATGTCTGCTCTCCAGGCAATCGTCGAGGAGCTTCAGCAGGCCTTCGCATTCGACCGAGATAGGCTGCTCGGTGTCGGCATCGCCCTGCCCGGCCGCTACGCCGATGGCGGCACCACGTCCCTCAGTCCGCAGAGCCTGCCGGGTTGGCAGGATTTTCCGGTCGCGCATGCACTGGAACAACGGGTTGGAGTGCCGGTCCTGGTCGAGAACGATGCGACGGCGGCCGCGATCGGCGAGCGTCTTCACGGCGTCGCCCGCGGCCTCGGCAGCTTCGTCTATCTGTTCCTGGCGGGCGCCGGCGGCATCGGCGCCGGAATGTTTCTCGACGGCCATCTCTACAAGGGCAGCCGCAACAATGCAGGCGAGATCGGGCATATAATCGTCGAGCCGCATGGCAGGCTCTGCAGCTGCGGCAAGCGCGGCTGCCTGGATCGTTATCTCTCGCCAAGCGTAGCTTACGAATGCATGGGCATTGCGAATGCGCGGGAGCTTTCGCCCGACGATCTCGATCCGCTGATCGCCGAAGGCAGCGAAGGCCTCGATGCCTGGCTGGATCAGGCCGTCGAGCCGTTGCGGCAGACCCTCGATTTTCTGGAGCTTGCCTTCGATCCGCAGACCATCGTACTCGGCGGCAGCGTATCGACATCGCTGATGCGCCGCCTTGCCGAGCGGCTCGAGCCGCTGCACGTGCCGATCGATCCCGACCGAAAGCGGACGATACCCCGGGTTATGATCGGCATGACCGGCAAGGATACGGCGATCCTTGGCGCTGCCGCCCTGCCGATCTTTTCCGAAACCAATCCGCGCTTCGACGTCCTGCAAAAGCCGGTCGGCTGACACTGTCACCCGCTTGCCGGCAGCCGCGCAGTCGATTGAATTGGGCGGCGGGCTAAAGGTCGCGCAAAGATGACCACGTTGCCGAGAAGCGTCAGCGCCAGGCCGATCAGGCCGAGACCACTCCAGTGGTAGCCCTCGAAGACTGTCGACAATGACAGGGCGACGATCGGGAACAGGACGGTGGCATAGGCAGCGCGTGAGGAGCCGATGCGCGACACCAGCATGAGGTAGGTGGTGAAGCCGATCACCGATCCGATGGCCGCGAGATAGAGGAGAGCGGCAAGATAGGTGATGTCAGGCGGGGCCACGATCGGCGTTTGGGTCACGGCGATCAGCAAGAGGAGGACGATCGCGCCATAGGTCATGCCCCAGCCATTGGCGGTAAGCGGTGAGATCCCGGCAGCGCTGTTTCGACGCGATGCCATGTTGCCGAGCGAGAAGAACAGCGTGCCAAGCGCCGCGAGCCCTATCCCTTTCAACGTGCCCATATTGAAATCGACGACAACCTCCTCTCCGAAAAGCAGGAGGAGGCCTGTTGCTCCGAGCGTCGCAGCCAGGAGCGTTCGGCCTGTAATGCGGTCGCCGAAGAAAAGTCGCGCATTGACGGCATTGTAGATCGTTGCCAGCGAAAAGATGACGGAGATCAGCCCGGAGGGAATGAAGCCAGCTGCATTGTAGAAACAGATGAAATTGAGGCTGAACAGGCAGAGCGCTTGCGCTAGGATAAAGGGCTGGTCCCGCAAGGCAGGGACATTGAGCCGCCGCATGAAAGCCAGGATGGCGACGAGGATCACTGCTGCGACCGCAAATCTGTAAAAGACCGAGACCAGCACCGGCACGGGACCGACCTGCATGGCAATGGCAATCCAGGTCGTGCCCCATATGAGCACGGTCGAGATGAAGAGAGCGGCATTGGCCATGGAGTGATCCTCGTTTTCTCGAGCGATAGGCCAACGGTGAGCCGGTCTCTTGCAGATTCTTGCTATGAAATGGATCTGCCCGGAGTTCCCACTCGCCACGTGGGTCGTCCACCGGTATTGTTCGCAAGGCTTCACACATGTGGGGAAGAAGAATTGGTGAAAGATAGCCGTCTCTCGGTTTTCGGGTTTTTGTCAGCATCTCCCTCTGCGCGCGTGTCGCAGTCCATCGATTTGGGGTTCGGGCGATCTGCGGCCCTCTGGAGCAATGGCAGCGACAGGATGAGCTATGAGCGGCCGGACGGACATACGTTCAGCCTTTATCTCAACGGTGGCGCCGGAACACGCCGTCTGGATGGCAGCCCCGCCGCGCGAGGCCGGCCTGGGGCCTTGTGCGTCATGCCACAGGGGCACTCGTCCGAATGGGAAATCACCGATCCCTTCGACTTCGTCCATCTCTACATTTCCGACGATCAGATGCGCCGGATGTTTGCTGAGACGTTCGACCGCGATGCCCGGCTTATGGCTCTTGCCGAAGCAACCTTCGCCGATGCACCCGTCTTGGCGCACACGCTTCGGCAGCTGACCGAAGCGATGTTGGCGGGTGATCATCTGCTGGCTGAAGAAGCGATGACGCAGACGATCAACAATTTCTTCGTTGATTCACGTTACGGAGGGATGCGCCCCTGTGCGATCAGCGGCGGGCTTGCTCCTCACGTGCGGCGCCGGATCCTGGAATATATCGAGGCCCATCTCGATGAGACGATCCGCTTGCAGGATCTGGCGGCAATCGGGCAGCTCAGCGCCTTTCATTTTCAGCGGATGTTCCGGGTAAGCTATGGTGTGTCCCCGCATGGCTGGGTGGCTCACCGGCGTGTCGAGCGCGCCAAATCGATGTTGCGCGGCACGGATCCAATCGCGCAGATCGCTTCGGCCTGCGGCTTCAGCAGCCAGAGCCACATGACACGGGCTTTCAAGTCGGGCACAGGCGTCACACCCTCTGCCTACCGGCAGCGACAGTGATGCGCGGCCTCCTATCGGAACCCGTCCTATTTTGGATCGCTGCGTTGCCCAATCCGGGCGCTACGACTCCTGCAGTCCGTAGAGCAGCGGCATCAACCCCGCGAGCGCCTTGAAACGTTCCCAGGACTTGGACGAGGGGTTCGTCCAGCCGGTTTCGGCGAGTGCGGAAAGGCGTGGGAAGACGAGACGGTCGAAGACGGCGCGATCCGTCATCGGTTCGGACCAGATGCAGGCCTGGATGCCGAGAAGCTGCTGTTTCTGGCTCGCTGTCCAGCCGCCGACCGGATCGAAATTGTAGAGCTTTTCCGCGGTTGAGTTTCCTGCCCAGCTGGCGCCGGGCTCATCCCAGTCCGTCCTCAGCGCCATGTCGAGATAATAGACCTGGCCGGGGCAGACCACCATCTGGTAGCCGCGTTCGGCGAGCTCGGCCGAAACTTCGACATTGCGCCAGCTGCAGAGATAGCTTTTCGACTTGTCGATGACGTCGCCATGAGCCGCCTCCTCCCAGCCGCCGGTGACGCAGCCCTTGCTCGCCAGGAAGCGCTGGACTCGCTCCAGGAATTCCGCCTGCAGGATGGCGGCGCCCGAGCCGTGAATGTCGTCGGCGCCATGGGTATTGGTGACGACGTTCAGCCGCTTGGCATGCGCATCGGCAACCTCGTCGCCGGCGATGGCGCGTAGGCGCGCCAGCGCTTCCGGCGAGCCGGACCATGCGCCGAGTGGAACCTCGTCGGCGCCGAGATGGATCGTCTTGAATGGAAAGAGTTCGATGAGTTCGGAAAGAATGGTCTCGACGATGTGATAGGTCTGCTCGCGCGCCGGATTAATGCAGTTGTCGGGAAAACCCTGAACCGAGTAATAGCTGCCTTTCTCAGCGGGATCGCGCACCTCCGGTATGGCCTGCTGCATGGCATAACAATGTCCGGGCATATCGATCTCCGGCACGATCTCGATGCCGAAGCTCTTTGCGAGGGCGACGATCTCGCGGATGACGGATTTGGTATAATAGCCGCCCGTTCGAGCCGGGCTTGAGCCCAGAAGCGGCGGCACGGCAAGACCGTGACCCCGCCAGGCGCCGATCTCGGTCAAGGCTGGGTAGGCATCGATCTCCACCCGCCAGGCCTCGTCGTCGGAAAGGTGCCAGTGGAAGCGGTTGAGCTTGTTCCAGGCAAGTACTGCCAACAGCTTCTTGACTTCGGCGGCGCCGTAGAACTGGCGTGCGACATCGAGATGCAGGCCGCGCCAGCCCATCGACGGTTCGTCGACGATCTCGCCGGATGCGGGAAATTGGAAGACACCGGGATGCAGCCTGGCGCCGCGCCAGATCTGGCCGAGTGTGACAAGGCCGTAGAGGAAGCCGGTCCGGCTGCTTGCCTCGATCGTGATCGCCTCGTCCTCGAAGCTCAGCCGATAGGCCTCCGCCCCGAAGGCGGCGGCGTCCTTCAGCCCCACACGAACCGCGCCCTCGGCCTCGGTTCGCACGATGCCTTCGACCGCGAAGAGATGGTCCACCAGCGCCGCGAAGCTTTTCGCAGCCGCCTCCCCTTCGGGGCTCTGCGCCTGCGGGGCAAAACCCGCCGGCAGCGGACGGCGCGAGGCGACCGCGACGCGGTTCGGCCAGGGAATGATCGACACCTGAACCGGCGCATTTGCGGGAACGGGATAGATCTCGGCACCGCGCTTCAGCGGCGCGTTGCTGACGGAGGACCGTGTCGGCTCAATCGGGAGGACGATCGTGCTGCCATCGGCGAGCGCGACATAACCGCTCGTTGCGCCGTCCGTCCAGTGGCGGAACGGCCAGCTCAGCGCATAGACCGATATGGTCCAGGTCTCGCCCGCGCCGAGCACAAAATTGGCCGGGGGCTGGAACTCCGTGAAATTCGAAAGTCGTTGGGAAACCGTGGCGCCTTCGACCCGCCCGGCGGGATCGACGCGGCCGGGGCCGCTGACGCAGAGAGAAAAATTCGAAAGCGGCTCTGCGCCGAGATTCTTGAGGCGCAGGACATAGGAAAACTCCTTGCCGTCGGCAGGCGGGTTCCAGAGCGTCTCGAGACGCAGGGCTTTCGATCGCGGTGTGGACATGGTCGCTGCTTCCTTTGCAGATCAGGTCTGGAACGGCAAAACGTCGGGTCGAAGGACTCAATCAAATTGATTTAATATCGTTAGCCAGTTACCCGCCGGGTCGTCAATCACCGATTCCGGCTTTGCCAGAGTCTCAAGCGCTTCTGATTGACTGGCGCCGGCGGCGTTCGAAAATGCCGCCTGTGGTTGATCGCGACCATGCTGAGGTTAGGCCACAAGGCGGATTCCGCCGAGTCCGACGCCCTTGGCCTCCCCCGCGGACGTCAATACTTGCCTACACGGCGGACAGTGCAATCGACGTCCTCAACGAATTCAAACTCAAGGTCGTCGCAGCGACTGAGAACGGTGTCGACAATGCCGTCCTAGCCGTTCGTGGCGGGTTGTCTGTCTTCCGATCGCCGGTAAGATTTCTCTCAATCTTTTTGCGTCATCCTCCGATTCGCTCCCAATCGATGAGATCCCGATGTCCCCGGACTTCACGCGCAGTTTGCAGGTGCCCCGACGCGAAGAGCTGGACCTCTTCACGATCAGCAACGGTTCCGGCCTGTCCATATCGGCCCTGCCAAACGGTACGCTGTTTGCCATTGAATATGTCGACGACAAGGGATCGGTGCAGATCAACCAGACCCAGGGTTCGCCGCTCATCGGCGGCATCGGCCGCCTCTATCTGCGTATTGGAGGCTCAAACCCCGGTGTCGTCGAGATCGTCGGACCTCATGCCGACGGCAGCTTCGGGTGGAATGCGACGAGCTTCTCCTGGAGCGGCAAGACAGGCGATATCGCTTATGACGTTCGTCTCGAGCTTCATCCCTCCGAAACGGCATGGTTCTGGCGTGGCTCGTTCCGGCATCTGAAGCGGGGAACGCTGCCGGTGGATCTGGTGCTCGTCCAGGACGTCGGTCTCGGCGATCGCGGGTTCCTGATGAACAGCGAAGCCTATGCTTCGCAATATATCGATCATCACATCGCCGACCATAAGGCATACGGTCCTGTCCTGATGAACCGGCAAAATCTCAAGCAGCCCGGCGCCCGCAATCCTTGGCTCGTCCAGGGCTGCCTCAATGGCGCGGTCGCCTATGCCACGGATGCGATCCAGCTGGTGCAGGCGAAGCACCGCCAGGGCGAGCTTCTGGTCGGCCCCTTCGGCACTAGCCTGCCGAGCGAACGGCGCCAGCAGGAGATGGCCTGTCCCGCCATTCAGTCGAAAACCTTCTCCGTGCCGGCAAGTGGCGCGACGGCGGGTTTCTTTGCCCTTTTCGCAGCCGACCATGCCGAGGCGTCAGGCGATGCTGACCTTTCGCGGCTCGACGGCATTGAGCCGTCCGGCAATACGGCGGCCGATACAGAGGCCCTGGCGCCAGTTCGAAGCCTGCTCCAGGGTGCCCCCCTGCTGGAGGCCCAGGCGCTGGACAAGAAGGCGATCGGCCAGCTCTATCCGGAGCGGAGCCTGGAAGAGCGCGCGCACCGAAAGCTTCTTTCGTTTTTCGTGCCGGACGGCGTTCTCAACCGCCACGTCGTCCTGCGCGACAAGGAGCTCGTCGTCGCGCGGCGTCATGGCGCTATCGTCAGAAGCGGTCAAAACATGCTGCTCGACGATACCACCCTTGCCGCCACCTGCTGGATGCAAGGGATTTTCGCCGCGCAGCTGACGATTGGCAATACGTCCTTCCACAAGCTCTTTTCCGTGTCCCGCGATCCCTACAATCTGACGCGTGCCAGCGGGCTGCGCATTCTGGCCGATCTGGGCGCGGGCTGGCAGCTTCTGGCGGTGCCGTCGGCTTTCGAGATGGGACTGAGCGACTGCCGCTGGATATACGAGTGCCCGGAGCGCAGGATCATCGTCACGGCAGTCGCTTCCGGCGAGGATGCGGCGATGCAATGGAGTGTGTCCGTGGAGGGCGAGCCGTGCCGCTTCCTGGTGTTTGGTCATGTCGTGCTCGGAGAGCGCGAATATGACGCCGGCGGGCAGATTGATTTCGATCCCGGCCGCAAACGCATCTCTTTCCGGCCGGACCCGGCCTGGCTCTGGGGCGAGCGTTACCCCGGTGCCGTTTACTGGCTGGTGAGTTCGACGCCTGACGCCATCGAGGAGATCGGCGGCGATGAGCTGCTTTATGCCGATGGCGTTGCGCGCAACGGCGCCTTCGTCGCGCTGAGGTCTCGACCGACGCAAGCGCTGCGCTTTGCCGTCGTCGGTTCGATGACGGATGCCGAAGAAGCCGAACGGCTGGCGCGCCGTTACGAGGGCGGCGTCACCGATGAGGCCATGCTTGCCCCTGCATCGGCATTCTGGCGCAACACCGTGCGAGGCATGAGGATCGACAGCCCTTCGGCCGATCTCGCTGCCCAGGCGACCCTCCTGCCCTGGCTTGCACATGACGCCATCGTGCATCTGAGCGTGCCGCACGGCCTGGAGCAATATACCGGCGCGGCCTGGGGTACGCGCGACGCCTGCCAGGGGCCGATCGAATTCCTGCTTGCCTACGAGCACGACCGCGAAGCCAGGGAGGTGGTGAAGACCGTCTTCAGCGAACAATATCTGGAACGAGGCGACTGGCCGCAATGGTTCATGCTGGAGCCCTATGCCAACATCCGGGCGGGCGACAGTCACGGCGACGTCATCGTCTGGCCGTTGAAAGCGCTCTGCGACTATATCGAAGCGACTGGCGATCTCGTCATTCTCGACCAGGAGGTCTCCTGGCGCGACGAAAAGACCATGCAGAAGACGCCCCATAGCGACAGCATCGCGATCCATGTCGAAAAATTGCTCGATACCGTCGGCGAACAGTTCATTCCGGGAACGCATCTGATCCGCTATGGCGAGGGAGACTGGAACGATTCGCTGCAGCCGGCCGATCCGCATCTGCGCGACTGGATGGTCAGCAGCTGGACCGTTGCCCTGCTCTATGAGCAGATCGTCCGTTATTCCGCGATCCTGCGCCGCATTGGCCACGACGACCGGGCTAAGGCGCTGAGGAAGATTGCAACGGCGATGCGCCGGGATTTCAACCGTCATCTCATGCGTGACGGCGTCGTCGCCGGCTATGGCATCTTTGATCCCGCCCATGACGGCGTCGAATTGCTGCTGCATCCGAGCGACACACGCACCGGGCTTTCCTTCTCGCTGATCTCGATGACGCAGGCCATGCTCGGCAAGCTGTTCACACCGGCGCAGAGGCGGGATCATATGCGGCTGATCGAAGAGCATCTGCTCTTCCCCGACGGCGTGCGGCTGATGGAAAAGCCGGCGACTTACTCCGGCGGGCTAGAAACATTGTTTCGCCGGGCCGAATCCTCGTCCTTCTTCGGCCGCGAGATCGGGTTGATGTATGTGCATGCGCATCTTCGCTATTGCGAGACGCTCGCGCTCGACGCTTCGGCGGAGGAGCTGTGGAAGGCGATCGCCGTCGTCAATCCGATCGCCGTCACGACGGCCTTGCCGCATGCTTCACTGCGCCAGCGCAATACCTATTTCAGCAGCAGCGACGCGGCTTTCCATGACCGTTATCAGGCGGCAGAGCAGTGGGCGCGCGCCAAGAACGGAAAGATCGCCGTCGACTGCGGATGGCGCATCTATTCGAGCGGACCTGGCCTCTACACGAGGAGTTTCGTCGAAAATATCCTCGGCTTCAAACGACGCTTCGGCCGGCGCAGCCGCAAGCCGCTTCTGCCAGCGGCGCACGCCGCCGTCGCTCTGCAGACGGATCACAGCGCCTGGCGGCGGCTGAGGAAGCCGAAGATGGGCGAACAGCGTTGAGAGAACCCTAAACAACGGCAAGAGAGAGCATCCTAGGTGGTCCCGTATTCCTCTCTGCAGGACGAGGGATCCCGCGCCGCTCCGAGCAACAGGGTTTCTTATGATAGGCAACTCCTCACAAAGCAAAATCCTGAAACACAGGGCACGATCCGATGCCGAAAAGGCGCGCATTTGTGCCGCTAACAATGCTGACCTGTATCAGGCGGTTTTCCGTGCCCACGGACTGCCTGATCAACGCACCAGCGCATTTTGGTCAAGCGACGCGATCGCACCACCATACTATTCCAACATGACGACACTCGACCCGGATGCAACGGACGAGCAGCTGGTTGAAATCGGTCGGCTGACAGATCGGGTGGGACGGCGCCCCGGTTTCAAGGACGGGTTTTCTAGGCTCGATCTCGTCGACAAAGGGTTCCAGTTGTTGTTTTCCGCATCATGGATTTGGGCTGAACCTCACAAAATTTCAGCGCGTGCGCCGCAGGAGTGGGTACGCATTCGCGATGGGGCGGCCCTGCAACGCTGGGAGCATTCGTGGAAAGAGTCGGGTAGCCCCACAGACGCCAACGTCTTCACACTGGCTCTGCTTTCCGATCCGGACATACATATCTATGGCCGATGGGCCGGCGACCGCTTTGACGCGGGCTGCATCGTAAATCGATCACCCGAGGCTGTCGGGATCTCCAACATCTTTAGCTTGGCTGGCACGCCGCAGGTCTTCCGGGATGCCATCTCGTTGGCCACTGCCGCCTTTTCACCCGATCTGCCACTTGTCGGATACGATCGTGATGAAGCCCTGGACGAAATGACAAAACTGGGTTTCAAGCCGGTCGGCCAATTGCGGATTTGGCTATCTGATGAGGGCGGCATGTAACGCCTTTCTTCATTTGCGTTGTTCAGCGGGAAATCACGCACTCAAGATGCGAACGTTTAGGACAGGCCGGTCGCGTCGCGCAGCTCTTCGAAGCGCGCCGTACTTTTCGACAGGTGAGTACGGATGGCACGCCGCGCTGCGGCTTCGTTTCCGTCGCGGATCGCGGTGAATATGGCATGGTGTTCCCTGCGCATGCGCGCGGCATGGCGCTTGCGCTCCGCAGCCGTCATCTTGTCCAGGCGCGCCCATTGCCGCGGTACCATGATGTTGCCGAACGTATCGAAGAGGCGGCCGTAGTAAGAATTCTGCGTCGCGACCAGGATCGACCGGTGGAAGGCGTAATCCTCCTGTGCGCCGTATCCGCCCTTTTCGAGCGCCCTATCGAGAGCGTCGAGCCGATCCTGCATGCGGTCGATATCTTCCTGGGTGCGCCGCATTGCGGCAAGTCCGGCCGCCTCATATTCGACCCCCATGCGCAGTTCCAGCACCCGAAGGACCTCGTCGATCGACTTCAGGTCATTCGGAATAATGGAGAAGGATCTCGGTGTCGGATCGTCCGTGACAAAAGCCCCGAGACCCTGGTGCGTGGTGATCAGCCCTTTGGCGCGCAGCGTGGCGAGCGCTTCGCGCACGATCGTGCGGCTGACGCCTGTCGCTGCCATGATCGCCTGTTCGGTTGGCAGGCGCTGGCCTGGCTTGAGGTCACCGGACTCGATCTGCGCCATCAGCGTATCGGCAAGGCCGCTGCGCAGGTTCGCCGGCTGGCGAACGGTGGTGAAGAGCGCGTCGTCCTTGTCCGTCATTCCTTGTCAAATCCCGCCTGTCGGTGCGGCTGGGCCGGCCACGACCCTTTGCTAGCGCATGCCGGCTGGAAAGGCAAAATGACCTCGGTCACGACAGCGGCGAACGCTGGCGAGGCGATCACCGCGCCAGCCAGCCGCCGTCGACGGGCAGCACCGTTCCATGCACATAATCGGATGCAGGCGATGCCAGGAACACGGCAGCACCTCCAAGTTCGGACGGCGTTCCCCAGCGCCCGGCCGGAATGCGGGCCAGGATGGCTGCATTGCGATCGGGATCCTCACGCAGCGCCGTCGTGTTGTTGGTAACGAAATAGCCTGGCGCGATGGCGTTGACGTTGACACCCTTGCCGGCCCATTCGCAGGCGAGCAGCTTTGTCAGTCCGGCAAGGCCGCTTTTCGAGGCGGTATAGGACGGAATGCGGATGCCGCCCTGGAAGGAGAGAAGCGAGGCAATGTTGATGATCTTGCCCCTGCCCTGCTCGACCATGTGGCGGCCGGCCGCCTGCGACAGGAAGAAGGCCGTCTTGAGGTTGACGTCGATAACGGCGTCCCAGTCTTCCTCGGTGAAGTCGAGCGCATCGGCACGGCGAATAATGCCGGCATTATTGACGAGAATATCGAGGCCCCCGAAGGTCTGGATGGTCTCGGCGACGATCCGCTTGACCGGCTCGATGGTGCCGAGATCGGCCTTGATGACATGGAAGCGACTTCCCGCCTGCTGCACCAGCGCCTCGGTTTCATCCATCGAGGAGCGCCCGACCGCGACGATCGAGGCGCCGGCCTCGGCCAAGGCTGCCGCGATGGCCTGGCCGATCCCGGTATTGGCACCGGTGATGACGGCAGTCCTGCCGGAGAGATCGAAGGGATTTGCCACGATGCTCACCTCAGATCCGCAATGGCGATATGATCCATATCGGTGAAGCTCTTGTTGTCGCCGGCCATCGCCCAGATGAAACTGTAATTCTTGGTGCCGGCGCCCGAATGGATCGACCAGGGCGGCGAGATGACCGCCTGTTCATTGGCGACGAGCATATGCCGGGTCTGTTGCGGCTCGCCCATGAAATGGAAGACCCGCTGGTCGGCTTCGAGATCGAAATAAAGATAGGCTTCCATGCGCCGGTCATGCGTATGGGCCGGCATTGTGTTCCAGACGCTGCCCGGCTCGATCATAGTGAAGCCCAGGGTGAGCTGACAGGACTGGCAGACCTCCGGGTGAATGAACTGGTAGATCGACCGCTTGTTGGCCGTGGCGGCTTCGCCCGGCGTCAGGTGACGCGCCTTTTCGCGGGTGAGTAGCACGGTCGGCTGCGCTTGGTGCGCCGGCGTCGAGACCAGATAGAACTTCGCCGGATTCGCAGCATCTGCGCTCTCGAAGCGGATATCCTTGACGCCCTTGCCGGCGTAGAGGCAATCATACTTGGCAAGGTCGTAGCTCGTGCCGTCGACGATGATGCGGCCGGCGCCGCCGATGTTCAGGGCCCCGAGTTCACGCTCGGCGAGAAAGGTTTCCTGGCCGATCGCCGTCGGCGCCGTCAGGGTCAGCGCGTCGGCAAGGGGCGTGGCGCCGCCGATGACCATCCGGTCGTAATGGGAATATGTCAGCCTGATCTCACCGCCTGCAAAAACCGTCTCCACCAGAAAGTGACGCCGCAGCGTTTCGGTGTCGTATCCGCGTACGGCCTCGGGATGGGAGGCGTGCCTCACGTCGATCTGCATGTCAATTTTCCTTCAGCTTCATTGTCGTCAGGCGTTATGGCTATTTGCGGAAAGCTGGTCATGTCCGGCATCGTCCGCTGCGGTCGTATCCGTCTGGTTACATAGTTGTACGACAAGTTCGGTGTCAACCGCTTTGTCCGTGCCTGCATGAGGGAGCTGAGGCCGCAAGAGAATGAAAGCAAGTTTGAAGAATAAGCGGGAGAAAATTGTCCGGGATCGTGACGAGGTCGTGGCGCAGGCGGCCGTCCCGGCGGGTGCGGCTCCGATGCGCGAAAACGAAAAAGCCTGCCGCGGGAGGAGGTGCGGCAGGCTTTCCGAAAAAAACCGAACGACAGCTGGGAGGAGGAGTGCCGTCGTTCCCGCAGACGTCCCTGGGAGGAGGATGGGCCGTCTGCATATCGAAGGGATGCGGGAGGAGATGCATCGCTTCGATGAATATAATCATACTTATTTGCTGCTCAGATGATAGGCATTTCTTTGCAGGGCAGCTATGCGTTATGCGAAGGGCTCATAACTGGCGGGGCAACAAAAGCAAAGCGCCCGCTCGGTCGAAGCAGGCGCTGGGCAAGTGTCGAAGGCGGTAGTTTATCAGGCCGTTAGCGGGCGATGGCCGCGCGGGCGACGTTGCGGATTTCGCCGCGGCTGATGCCGAGGTCGTCCAGTTCGCGCGTGGACATACGGCCCAGTTCAGCGACCGTCTGACGGTACTTGCGCCAATTGTTGAAAGAGCGTGCTACGTTCATGATGATCCCCTTTCCGTGGGCTTTCGAAGCCTAGCTGCCAGTCCGTGGCGCTTCGTTCGCTTCGTTGAGCTGTATATAATATGAGACCCTCGATTGTTGCAGCGCCAATGCATCACTGCACCTATGCGGCTCTTGCATGGGTCGCCATAAGGAGCGTGGTTTTTCAGGATTTGAAGCGATCGAAGGCCGTCAGCCGCACGATCGGCGGATCCGCCTCGGGCCACCGGTAAATTTCCGAGCGCAGATAGAAAAGCTCGTCCGCGAGATCGTCTTCGCCGACTTCGATCCACCAGGATTTCAAACGGCCATCACTTCCGTCCGACCAGCGGTAGCCCCTCGCCTTCAGATGATCCTTCATCTCGAATGGGCTATGTTCGGCAAAGATGCGGACGCGGCAGCGCTGGCTGGCGCGGTAAAGCTCGGCGAAGGGGCTTCCACCGTCAACTTGCTGTCGATCGAGGATCTCCAGCAGCGCGTGGCAGTCGTCCACCGCGCGATGGCCTTCGTGAAAATAGCCGGCTTGGCCGACGAGATAACCAAGTTTCGTGCCCTCGAAGCCGCGGGCGCTCCAGTCGATCTCCGAAACCGAGCAAGACCAGGCCTTGCCGGCGAAGATGGGCGAGAAGGCCTCGCAGAACGGCCGGTCGAACCCGGCATTGTGGGCAATGATGAGGTCCGCCGGTTCGATCAGAGCGCTCAGTGACGCCATGTCGATGAGCTGTCCTTCGACCATGACATCGGTAATGCCAGTCAGCCTGGTGATGTCGGGAGGGATCGGCCTCGACGGCTGCTGCAGGCCGCCATAGATGCCTACCACGTCGCCGATCACACCCTCATCATTGAAGGTGAAAGCAACGGCGCCGATTTCGATGATCTCATCGCTGCGGTAGTTGAGACCCGTCGTCTCGGTATCGAGGATGACGCCGAGCCGCGAAAAGCCCGGCTGTCTCGCTGCCGCGACTGGCCGCGCTGCGAGTTTCCTCAGGATGCGATAGTTGCCGCTCTCTTCAAGCGCGCGCGCCATGTCTTCATCGGAGCGGCCTACCTGCGGTGACGGCCGCCGGCGCGATGGACCACGTGCGTCGGCCATTGCGGGCGATGCCTTGGCAAACATGTCGAGTTGCGAATCTCTGTGCACGTCCATTCGACTCATATGTCACGGAGACGCGGCTTAATCCATCGGGCGTGCAGCTTATCCCGCGGAGAAACTCAGGCGGCAGAGAGCGCCGGGATTGCGGTTGCCGATCGTCACCTCGCCACGGTGCATGTACATGATATCGCGAACCAGATTGAGGCCCAGGCCGGCGCCGTGTCCGTCGTGATGGCGCTTGAAGAATGGCTCGAATATGCGCTCCTGCAAATCGGCGGGAATGCCCGGTCCCTCGTCGCTGACCTCGATCCAGTTGCGGCCGGCGGTCAGCGAGATGGTGCCTTTCCTGCCGCCGTGATTGATCGCGTTCTGCAGGATATTCATCAGAGCCCGCTGCAGCGCCAGCGGATCGCCCTCGATCTCTCCGGCGTGGTCGACATCGAACTGCACCGTATAGCCGGCGGCAAAGGCGAGCGGCGCCATTTCGATGATCACCTTCCGCGCCAGCTGGCCGAGATCGACTTTGGTAAATTGGGTCTTGCCCTGTTTCAGCCGCTGAAGATCGAGCATCTGTTCGGTGAGTATGGCAAGCCTGGCGGCATCTTCCAGCAGGTCGGTCTTGACTGGACCGTGCGGCAGGGATCCAAGTCTCGTGTTCAGGATAGCGATCGGCGTGCGCAATTCATGGGCGGCGTCGGTCAGAAACCGTTCCTGCCGCTCATAGCCTTCGTCGAGGCGGCCAAGCGCGCGGTTGACGGCGCGCACCAGCGGCGCAATTTCATCCGGAATTTCGTCTGCCGAAAGCCGGCCGCCGCGCTGGCCGATATCGATCATATCGGCCTCGAGCGCGGCACGGTTGATCCCGACCAACGACCGTCGCACCACGATCGGCGTTGCGATCAGCGCGCCCAATGCCATCACGGCGACGATAGGAATGACGAGCTTTGCAACGATGAGTGAGGCACCGAACAGGATGGATGTAAGGGGTATAGGACCGTCGGTGCCGGTCAGGAACTGCACCTCTCCCCAATCCATGGCGATCCATTTCATCCGGGCGGCCGGAGGTGCGTGATCGCTGAGATTCCCGCCGAACTCGGCCTCACCGATATGATCGAGCCTATTGCCGATGCCGGCATATCCCTCCGGAACCCGGCCCTCGTTCAAGCTATGTCCCTGCCTGTCGCGAATGGTGAACCAGAGATCGGGCGCGTCCTTTCGAAGATGCCGCAGGTCCTCCGTCTCCCGTAGGCTCAGTTCTCCCGAAGGCTGCCGGAAGACGGCGCGGCGCAGGATATCGATCGTGCCCTCCGTTGATCTGAAATAGAATATCTTGCCCACCGAGATCAGTAGGATGACGACCAGAATCAGGACGACCGACTGCACCGCTAGAAGTCGCCAGAACAGGCGTTTGCGCAGCGAATAAGAGCATGATTTGTTCATGACGCTTCCCGCAGCAGATAACCTACGCCCCTGATGACGTTGATGACCACGCCGGCCTCCGACGCGGCCAGTTTGCGCCGCAATCGGGATATGTGGGAATCGAGCGCGTTGGATTGGATTTCATCGTCGAAGCCGAAAACTGCTTCCATTAAGGTTGGCCGCGGGACCATGCGACCGGCCCGGCGCACGAGGCATTCGAGCACCAGTGCCTCCCGGCGCGGAATATTCAGCCGCCTGCCGGAAACGCTGACGTCGCAATAGGTCGGATCGAAGGAGAGCCGGCCGATTGAAATCAGTGTCGGACGCAGGGTCTCCGATCGGCGCATGACGGCGCGCAGCCGCGCCAGGAGTTCGTCGAAGACGAAAGGCTTGGCGAGATAGTCGTCTGCGCCGGTTTCAAGCCCGGTGATCCTGTCAGGGACTTCTCCCTTTGCAGTGATGACGATGATCGGCAGGGTCAGCCCCTTTCTGCGGATCTTCGGAACGAGATCAAGGCCGTCGCCATCGGGCAGTTGCCGATCCAGGAGAAGGGCGTCATAAGCACCGTCGCCGATCACCAGCTCGGCGTCGCAGAGCGTCGAGACGTGGTCGATCACCATGTCGTGTCTCGTCAGCGCGACCCTCAGCGCCGCGGCCATGCGAGGTTCATCCTCAATCAGCAATATGCGCATTTCACATCCTGTCGGCGTCGATCCATAGGTGGAACCATAGCACTTCCGGCGCGTCTGCGACGCGTCGAATGCCGGTTCGCTGATCGACGCGAAATCATGCCTGTCATCATGCGCGGCGCTGCTCGATCTGGAGCAGGGGCTGGTATCGTCGGCTGATGCGATAGACTGCGGCGGGCGGCATGTTGCGCAACGTCCGACCGATTTTCGTGGCGACGAGACCGAGGGAGTCGAGGATTTCGGCCGGCACCGGGCACTTAGGCCCATAGGTGAACTGGTAAAAGGCACCGTACGGCCTGAGGTTGGAAAAACAGCCTTCGAGTAGCGCATAGACGTCGTCCGGCCTCATAGAGAGAAGCGGAAGCCCGCTGACAACGCTACCGAAAAAGCGTCCCGACAGCGCTCCCCTCCACATCTCCCGGACATCGAGCTGCAGGACTTTGGCGCTGGGAAAGCGGCCTTGAAGCAAGGCGGCGAAATCCGCCTCGTATTCGACAAGCGTCAGATCGCTTTCGGCGATTCCTCGCTTGAGAAGCGCTCCGGTGAAGACGCCGGTGCCCGGGCCGAGTTCGAGAACCGGCCCGGTGGCGGGAGAAATTTCCTTGGTCATCAGGCCAGCAAGACGGTCACCTGACGGCGTGATCGAGGCGATGCGCAGAGGTGCGCGAAGCCAGGCGAGAAGAAAGCGTCGTCTATCGAAACGTGACATGGAACCTTCACATTGGCTGTTGATCTCGCCTATGAAGCGGTCCAACATTGCAACAGTCTGTCGCGCTGCTGCACGAGGGCTAGACCTCCAGCTTTCCCCCCAGGCTCTCTGTCGATTAAAGCCGTATGCACGATGAGCGGCCGAAGGAGAATGCATGCCCGCTGACACTAACAAGAATGCCGACCAGGACGTCGTCATCATCGGCGCCGGCGCCGCAGGCATTGCCGCCGGCCGCCGTCTGCAGGCAATCCGTCCCGATCTCTCCATCCTCCTGCTCGAAGCGGGAGATCGACTCGGCGGCAGAGCCTGGACAGTCGGGTTACCGGGCGGCGGTGATGTCGGGCTCGACCTTGGTTGCGGCTGGCTGCATGGCGCACGGACCAATGCCTGGACTGAAATAGCCAGCGAAGTCGGTTTGACGGTCGACCGCAGCCCGGCCCCCTGGAATGGCGGCCGGCAGCTTCAGAGGGATGCCGAGGATGTTCATGACGCTCAGGAAGCGATCGGCGCTTACTTCGAACGCCTCGAAAGCCATGAAGGCAAAGATACCGACTTGGCTGCAAAGCTCGAGCCCGGCAATCGCTGGAACGGCCAGATCCGGGCGATCGGCACTTACATCACCGGCGCAGAACTGGAGCGGTCTTCGATCGTCGATTACAACAGATATGACCCAGGCCCCGGCCCGGACTGGCGGGTGCGTGAAGGCTATGGAGCCCTACTATCCCTCTTTGGCAGGCCGGTTCCGGCAAGGCTTGGCATTGAAGTCAGACGCATCGACCACCGTCATGCCGGCTATATCGGCATCGCGACCGACCGAGGCGTGCTCCGGGCGCGCGCCGTCCTTTTGACCGTTTCGACCAACGTACTGGCCGCCGGCAGTATCGCCTTTGATCCTCCCCTGCCTGACAAGATCGAGGCAGCAGCTCGTTTGCCGCTGGGGCTTGCCGATAAGCTCTTCCTCAGCCTCGCCGATCCGGAGGTGCTGCCGGCCGATACGCATATGCTCGGCTCCGCCAGTCGCGGTGCGACCGGCACCTATCAGCTGCGGCCGTTCGGCGCTTCTGTCGTCGAGGCCTATTTTGCCGGCGATCTCGCGCATGATCTGGAGCGGGCGGGGGCGGAGGCTGCCCTTTCCTTCGCTGCGGATGAGCTGGCGGCACAATTTGGCACAGATATCCGCAAGCAGTTGTCGGTGGTGGCGATGTCGGCTTGGGCCGCGACGCCTCAGATCGGCGGTTCCTACTCCTATGCGGAACCCGGCGCCTCAGATCGGCGCGGCGTCCTCGCCGAACCGCATGATGAGCGGATTTTCTTTGCCGGCGAAGCCTGTTCGCGTTCACGTTATTCGACGGCGCATGGCGCCTACGAGAGCGGCGTCGTCGCAGCCGATCGGATCGCCCGCTCGCTGTCGAGAGATCGATAACCGCCGACCCCGATGGCAGGCGGGAATATTTTTTCCCACTTGTCGCGCGGATGGTATTGGTTATTCTGCCCTCGCCCCCGTTCTACCCCAGCCTGGGGCGCTGTACCTCATCCAGCGGCAGAGGCCGCTTCAAGCACGATATTGTCATTGATGCGGGAGCCCCGGCTTCTACCCCGACGATTTTGGCCGTCCGCCGAGGGTCTCCGCATGAGGAGGAAGACATGGATTATCGCAAGCTCGGCCCTAGCGGGACCGTCGTTACGGCCTATTGCCTCGGCACGATGACCTTTGGCGCGGAGGCCGACGAAGCGGCCTCGCACAAGCTGCTCGACGATTATTTCGCCTGGGGCGGCAATTTCATCGATACGGCCGACGTCTACAGCGCCGGCAAGTCGGAAGAGATCATCGGACGCTGGCTGAAGGCGCGCCCGACTGAGGCCCGCCAGGCGATCGTCGCCACCAAGGGGCGTTTTCCGATGGGCAACGGACCCAACGATATCGGCCTGTCGCGGCGGCATCTCGGCCAGGCGCTCGACGACTCGCTGCGCCGCCTCGGCGTCGAGCAGATCGACCTCTACCAGATGCATGCCTGGGATGCGCTGACGCCGATCGAAGAGACGCTGCGCTTCCTCGACGATGCGGTTTCCTCCGGCAAGATCGGCTATTACGGCTTCTCCAACTATGTCGGCTGGCACATCGCCAAGGCTTCCGAGATCGCCAAGGCGCGCGGCTATACACGCCCGGTGACGCTGCAGCCGCAGTACAGTCTTTTGGCGCGCGACATCGAGCTCGAAATCGTCGCGGCCTGCCAGGATGCCGGTATGGGCCTGTTGCCCTGGTCGCCGCTCGGCGGCGGCTGGCTGACGGGCAAGTACAAGCGCGACGAGATGCCGACGGGCGCAACCCGCCTCGGCGAGAACCCCAATCGCGGCAGCGAATCCTATGCGCCGCGCAACGCGCAGGAACGCACCTGGGCGATCATTGGCGCGGTCGAGGAGATCGCCAAGGCGCGCGGCATCAGCATGGCGCAGGTGGCGCTCGCCTGGACGGCGGCACAGCCGGCCGTCACCTCGGTCATTCTCGGCGCCCGCACCTCCGAACAGCTCGCCGACAACCTCGGCGCCATGAAGGTCGAGCTATCCAAGGAGGAAATGGCGAAGCTGAACGAGGTCAGCGCCCCTCAACCGATGGACTATCCCTACGGCAAGGGCGGCACCAACCAGCGCCACCGCAAGATCGAAGGCGGCCGCTGAGCCCTGCGGCCGCAACTGAACGAAGCCTGTCTGCTTCATGCCGAGGCGGACAGGTCGTCCGGGCCGAGGCTTATCGACTCGTGCTTTGGGCTGCTGGTCGGTCGCCCGTGCTGCCGATTGTCTTCAGGTAGATCGATAAAAGCTGCGTCTGCGAGGAGATGCCGAGCTTGCGGTAGACGTTGCGGCGATGGACCTTCACCGTGCCCGTCGAGATGTTGAGCCTGAGGCCGATCGATTCCGAGGAATGTCCCTGCAATACCAGATCGACGATCGCGGTTTCGCGGCTCGTCAACTTGAGGTCGCGCCAGACAGTGTCGGCCGGCTGCAGCGCCTGCGCCGCCGCACCGCTTTTCCTCCCCTTTCGCAAGCCAGCATCGCGTTGCGCGTCGAAGCGGGCGCCGAGCCCCGGCCAGAAATGCCGGACAAGGCTCGCCACCAAAGGTTCGGCCTTTTTCAGAAGCGCGAATTCAGCCGGCGCAAACGGGCCGGTCTTTTCCCGGCGCATCAGCGACAGCACGACGGTGATGTCGTCGTCGAGTGTCACGAAGAAGCCGATCTCCTCGGCAAGTCCCGTCTGGACATAGTAGCTCCGGTAATATTCGCTGGAGAAGAAGCGGTCGGGCGCCAGCTCGCGCATGCGGAAGACGCCCGGGCGGCGCGCGCGGGCGGTATGGTAAAACGGATCGAGCAGGTACGGACCGACCTGATAGAGGGTGACGAAAACGACGTTTTCGTCTGGGTCGAAGGTGCTGTAGAGATCGATTGGCCGCTCCTTGCCGCGATAGGCAAAAACCACGACATAATCGAAGCGCACCAGCGCCGCCATCATCCGGCGGAACGTCTCTCCAAACTCCGCATCCGCCATGGCGGGCTTTCCGACGGTGACGTCGAAAGCCTGAAACAGCGCCTCGAGATCAATGCTCATCGATAGCCTCCCCAAACCGTCTCAGCAGGAACACGCTAAGTTTCATATACACCTTCCACGAAGAGATGGGAGGCAGAATACCTCTTTCGGGGTATATACCGCGCCGAGGGCCCGAGCTTACTCTTTCCCCAACGACGGTGGCAAAAAGGCAGCGCTAGACTGCCCAACCCAACCAACCGCAGGGAACAGACGCGTGGCATCCGCTTCGACGAACGATATCGAATTCCGTTCGGTCACCAAGAATTATGGCGCGGTGACCGCCGTGAGCGACATAAACCTGAATGTACCGAAGGGCGCTTTCCTCGCGTTGCTCGGCCCTTCCGGCTGCGGCAAGACCACGTGTCTCCGCATGATCGGCGGCTTCGAGCAGCCGAGCGAGGGCGCCGTGCTGATAAACGGGCGGGAGATGAACGGCGTTCCGGCCTATCGCCGCCCCGTCAACATGGTCTTCCAGCATTATGCTCTGTTTCCGCATTTCAACGTCGAACAGAACGTCGCCTATGGCTTGCGGCAGATGCGGCCAAGGATTGCGGCGGCCGAGATCAATCGCCGCGCGGCAGAGGCGCTCGAGATGGTGCGGCTTGGCGGTTTCGCGAAGCGCCGCATCCACGAGATGTCCGGCGGCCAGCAGCAGCGGGTGGCCTTGGCGCGCGCGATCGTCAACCGGCCTTCGGTGCTGCTGCTTGACGAGCCGCTGGCCGCGCTCGACAAGAAGCTGCGCTCGGCCATGCAGATCGAATTGCAGACGCTGCAGCGCGAGCTCGGCATCACCTTCGTGCTCGTCACCCATGATCAGGAAGAAGCGCTGTCGATGGCGGACGTCGTCTGCGTCATGAGCGCCGGGCGCATTCGTCAGCTTGGCACGCCGCAGGAGGTCTACGACCGCCCGGCCGATCTTTTCGTCGCCGATTTCGTCGGTAAGACCAACCGGATCGGTGCAACGATGGAAGCCGGTGGCACGACGCTGCACCTTGGCGACGGTTCGACGCTTGCAGCCATCGCCCGCCCTGGCCTTGCGACGGGCGACGTCATCGTTGCGATCCGTCCCGAGGCGATCCGGCTGACGCGGGCTGCGGATGGCAGCACATCCTTTGCCGGCACGGTCACGCACCGCATCTTCCTCGGCTCCTCGGCCGAATATGCCGTCACTGTTCCGGGTCTCGGCGATTTCCTCGTCACCGCCGACCGGCGCGGCATGAATGAGAGCGATCTGGTTGAGCCAGGTGAAGCGGTCTTCCTCGGCTTCGATCCCGATAGGGCCCACGTTTTTCCAGCAAAGGTTTCTTCACCCTAAGTTTCTTCAGCATCGAGTGCATAAACCAGAACAAGGGAACAGCATCATGAGCAAGGACTACAAGGATAATCTGCCCATTACTCCTGAAGGCTTCATGGACGAGTTCATGCGCCTGAAGCGCGGCTCCGTCAGCCGCCGCCACTTCCTCGGCGTCACCGGCCTCGGGCTTGCGACCGCCGTGCTGTCGCGTTTCCCCGGTGCGCTGTCGACGCCCGCCTATGCCGAGGACCTCGGCACCCAGATGTCGATCGCCACCTGGCCGAATTACCACGACCCTGCGACCTTCGAGAATTTCAAGGCGGCGACCGGCGTTGCCGTCGAGGTCAACGTCTTCGGCTCCAACGAGGAAATGCTGGCCAAGCTCCAGGCGGGCGCCTCCGGCTGGTCACTCTTCGTGCCGACCAACTACACGATCTCCACCTACCATAAGCTCGGCCTGATCGACGAACTCGATCTCTCCAAGATCCCGAATTTCAGCCAGGCGACGGAAAATCCGCGCTTCACCAAGGAAGGCATGATCGACGGCAAGACCTACGCCGTGCCGAAGAACTGGGGTACGACCGGGTTCTCGGTCAACACCGCGAAGATCAAGACCAAGCTTTCGAGCTGGAAGGACTTCTTTGACATCGCCCAGACGGAAGCCGACGGCCGCGCCATGGTGCACGACTATCAGTTGACGACGATCGGCAGCGCGCTGGTTTCGCTCGGATACGATTTCAATTCGATCAAGGCGGACGAACTCGCCAAGGCCGAGGAACTGCTGATTAAAGTCAAACCGCACCTCTTCGCCATCAACAGCGACTACCAACCCGCCATGCGCGCCACCGATGCCTGGCTCACCATGTGCTGGACCAATGATGGGGCGCAGCTCAACCGTGACGTTCCCGAGATCGCCTATGTACTTGGCACCGACGGCGGCGAGATTTGGACGGACTATTACGCCATCCCGAAGGACGCGCCGAACAAGGCGGCGGGTTACGCGCTGCTCAACTACCTCATGGATCCGGCCAATGCCGTCAAGGAACACGTCGCCAATGGTGCGCCGACGACCGATAGCCGGATCATAGCACTGCTGCCGAAGGAGATCACAGCGAACAAGATCGTCTATCCGGACGAGGCGTCATTGACGCCGTTGGAATTCGGCGCGGCGGTGACGTTGACCGATCCCGGCCGGGCGGAGCTGATGGCGCGTTTCAAGTCGGCTTGATCGCCGTTCCCAACTCCGGCCCCGCCGCCTTGGCGCGAGGGGCCGGCCCCGTGCTGAAAATCGGCGGATAAAGAACCTTTCGATGCCTTTTACTCCTGCCACCAATCGGCGCCTTGTCACCGCGGCTCTTGTCGGTCCGGCCAGCATCTGGCTGTTCGTGTTCCTGGTGCTGCCCTTCATCGCTATCATCGTCTTTGCCTTCGGCGAGCGGGCGCCCGAAGGTGGTTATCAGGCGGCTTTTACCTTTGCGCAGTTTGCCAATCTCGGTTCGCGCGCCGCAGCCTTCAAGAACACGCTGATCCTTGCGCCGATCGGCGCCTTCGCCTGCCTGCTCGTCGCCTATCCGGTTGCTTATTACCTGGCCGTCAAGGCGAGCGCCAAATACCGGCTGCTGCTGGTCTCCCTCGTAGTCGTGCCTTTCTGGACGAGCCTTCTCGTGCGCACCTACGCCTGGATGTACATCTTGGGCGCGCGCGGCATTCCGCATCTCTTGGAGATGGTCGGAATCGAAAATGTCAGGCTGCTGAACACACCGGGCGCCGTGCTGCTCGGCATCGTCTACGGCTACCTGCCGCTGATGATCATGCCGATCTATGTCAGCCTCGAAAAGCTCGACCGCCGCCTTCTGGAGGCCTCCGCCGATCTCGGCGCGCGGCCGCTTTCGACCTTTTTCGGCATCACGCTGCCGCTGTCGCTTCCAGGCGTGATGACCGGCATCGCCCTCGTCACCATCCTGCTGCTCGGCGAATATTTGATCCCGCAGTTGCTTGGCGGCGGCAAAGTCTTCTTCATCGGCAATGCGCTGGTCGATCTCTTCCTGCAGTCGCGCAATTGGCCGTTCGGCTCTGCAATCGCCGTCACTCTCGTCGTTGTCGTCGTCATCGTGGTGTTGATCGCCATGCGCATTGCCTGGCGCGTTGCCGGTACCCGCCAAGTGGATCTCGTCTGATGCGCGCTCTGGTCACCGCAGTCTACCTGTTCCTCTACACGCCGATCGCGCTAGTCGTGCTGTTCTCCTTTAATGCCGGCCGCAATGCCAGCGATTTCACCGGCTTCTCGACGCAATGGTATGGCAAGGCGCTTGCCAACACCTTCCTGATGGAAGCACTGCAGAACAGCCTGACCATCGCCTTTACCAGCGCCGGGCTGGCGGCCATTTTCGGCACGATGGCGGCGATCGGCATGGAGCGGCTCGGCGCCCGGGCGCGAGCGGTCTTCGATGGGCTGTTCGCTGCGGCGATCGTCGTTCCCGGCGTCGTCATCGGCATTGCGACGCTGGTGGCGCTGGTCGAGGTCTTCGGCTTCGTCAATCCACTGATCGCCGCCGTCTGGCCAGGCGAACAGGCGCCGAAGCTTTCACTCGGCTATGGCTCGATCATCGCCGCCCAGGGCCTCTTCACCATGGCGCTGGTGACAATGATCGTCAAAGCACGCATCGCCAGCCTCGGCCGTGACATCGTCGAAGCGTCGAGCGATCTTTACGCCACGCCTTTCACCACTTTTCGCCAGATTGTGCTGCCGCAGATCCTGCCGTCAATCCTGGCCGGTTTCCTGCTCGCCTTCACCTTCTCCTTTGATGATTTCATCATCGCCTTTTTTGTCGCAGGTTCGAACACGACACTCCCGATTTATGTCTTCGCCTCGATCCGTCGTGGCGTGACGCCGGAGATCAACGCCATCGCCACGATGGTGCTTGTCGCATCGCTGGGACTGATCCTCATCGCGCGCTTTCTGATGCGCGAGAAAACAACAAACTGAACGGGAAACACGAATGATTCTTGAAAATCGCGTCGCGATCGTCACCGGAGCGGGCTCGGGCATCGGCCAGGCCGGCGCGCTGATCATGGCAGGAGAAGGTGCTTTCGTCGTCGTGGTCGACCTGAATGCCGCCAATGCCGCCGAAACCGTCGGCCGGATTGAGGCCGCCGGCGGCAGGGCTGAGTGCCTTGTTCTCGACGTCACCGACGACACGGCACTCGAAGCCGCCATCGCTGCGGTCGCCGAACGTCACGGCCGGATAGACATCCTCCACAATCATGCCGGCGCACAGGTGGCGGGCGATCTGGAACAGGTGGCTGTCGAGGGTTTCGACAGGTCCTGGAGCCTGAATGTCCGAGCGCATTTCATGGCGTCTCGCTTCGTCATGCCGCTGATGAAGAAGGCGGGCCGCGGCGTCATCCTCAACACCTCTTCCTCGTCGGGCGTACTCTACGATCGCGAGATGATCGCCTATACGACGACGAAACATGCGGTCATCGCGATGACCCGGCAGATGGCCGGCGACTACGCCAGGTTCGGCATCCGCGTCAACGCGCTCTGCCCGGGCTGGGTGGATACGCCGTTCAACGAACCCTTCATCGCCCAGATGGGCGGGCGCGGCGCGATCGAGGCCTATGTCGCCGAGAAGGTGCCGCTTGGACGCTGGGCTGATGTCTCCGAAATCGCCGAGCCCATTCTCTTCCTGGTCTCGGACCGCTCGTCCTACATGACCGGGCAGATTCTCGTCGTCGACGGCGGCGAGACCATTGTCTGACCGTGGTGGAATGGGTTTGCCCCTAGGTCGGATCGGCTGACCCTCATCCGGATCAAATCAACGAACAGCGCATGAAAAAGCCGCCATGTTTCCACGGCGGCTTGGCGGCTTTTCTGCTTGGGAGGCGATTTTAAGCCGGAAGCTGGAAGAACCAATTGGCGAAAAGGACGATCGCGAGTCCTCCCGCGAGTGCGAGATAGGGCAGCATGCCGGCTTTCCTGACGCCGAGATCCTGCCCGATGAGGCCGAGATCCTCCATCGCGCCGGCCGGGAACTTGCCGCCGTCGCGCACATAGTGGCGATAGGCGAAGACCGGCAGGATAAGAGCTGCGAAGATGAAGCCGACCCAGAGCGCATTGGAGTAACCCCAGACCTTGGCGCCGGCACCGAGGAACAGTGCGTTGACGAAGGCGAGCACGGTGTTGAGGCCGATCAGCCAGCTCGGCGCCTTCCAGGGGCGCTCGATATGGCCGGAATCCACCCTGTGGATCCAGCCGGAATTGAGGTTCAGGAAGTTGAAGATGATGTAGCCGACATTCGAGACGGCGAGCACGAAGAAATAGCCGCCGACGTCCGATGCGATCGCCAGAAGGAACAGATTGAAGGCGAAATCGGTCCACATCGCCCGTGTCGGGGCGCCGTGCTCATTGGCGTGGTCGAGATATTTCGGTAGCCAGCCGTCCTTCGAACCCTGGTAGAGCGTGCGCGACGAACCTGCCATCGCCGTCATGATGGCGAGGAAGAGCGCCAGGATCATCAAGACGACGAGCAACTGGGTGATCACCCGGCCGGCGCCGATCAAACCGCCAAGCGCTTCGGCGACGCCCGTGCCGTCGACGATGCCGGGAGCCAGCATGCCGGCATGGCCGAGAACGCCCTGGAAGGCGAAGGGCACCAGGAAGAAGAACAGGCAGCAGGCAAGGCCGGAATAGAAGATTGCCTTGAAGGTGTCGGTCTTCGGGTTCTTCAGTTCGCGGGTGTAGCAGACCGCCGTCTCGAAGCCGTAGGTCGACCAGGCGGCGATGTAGAGGCCGCCGAGAAAAAGCGTCCAGCCGCCATTGCTCCAGCTGCCATCGCTGGCGGCATAGGCCGCTGTCGGCGGCACGAGGCCGGTGACGTTTGCAGAAACGATCTGGCCGCTGATGATCGGATAGAGGCCGATGACGAGCAGCGGCACCAGCACGATGATCGCCAGCCACTTCTGTACGCTTGCCGTCTCCGAGATGCCGCGATGCTGGATCGCGAAGATGATCAGCATCAGGACACCGCCGATGAAGAAGGTGGCATTGATGTTGGCGGTGGCAAGAAAGGGGATGCTGAAGCTTGCGAGCGACCAGTTGCGGATCCCGGGCGTCAGAGCAGCCACACCATCGGCGCCGAGCAGCGCCTTGACGGCGTCATCAGGCGTCGTGCCGGCATGGGCTGCTATATATTCGGCGACGCGCGGGCTGTCGGCCGTAACGGAAGCGGCGTGCGCGGCGATCCAGTCGAGGACGATCTGCGAATCGGCTGCCGGAATCGGGAAGAATGCATTGAGAATGTAACCGGCGGCGATGGCGCAGCCAAGCGAAAGCACGGGCGACCAGGCAAACCAGTTGCACCAGACCGACAGCGGCGCGATGAATTTCGAATAGCGCAGCCAGGCGGTGGCGCCGTACACCGAGGCGCCGCCGGATTTGTTGCCGAACATGCCGGCAATCTCGGCATAGGTGAAGGATTGCAGGAAACCCATCACCATCGAGATGATCCAGACTACGAAGGCGAGCTTGCCCGTCGTGCCTGCGATGCCGCCAATGGAGAAGAGAACGAGCGGCGGCACGCCCGCAGCCACCCAGAATGCGCCCTTCCAGTCTAGCGCGCGTATAAGCTTACCTTCGGTGCCGGATGCAATTCCGGCCTCCACAACATCTGTCATCGGTGAAATTCCCCATTCGATTGTTCCGGACGTATCTCTGTACGTCTCCCTGAACGTGTCTCCCTGACAGTCTTAAGCCCGCTCGGATGATTTTGGTGATCCGCGCTCCCGACGGATTCTCCGAGTGTGAACTCTTGATGCATAGTGAAGATTTTTTCTTTCTAGTCAACATCACTTTACTTTCCGCAGGCATTTTGTAACCTGTATGGGTGTGTGCCGAAGGGCATGGCGATCCCCCATGAGGGTAGAATGCGAGAACTTCATCCTGCCATGCCGGGCCTGCGTACGGTCGTTCCGAGCCTCGTCCATTATCCCGGTATTCCAGCCCTGCCAGAGGGCACGGAGCGTTACAGAGCGAAGGGCGGCGGATCGGTCGTCGTACGCGTCGAGGCCGGCGACCGCGTGAGCGTCATCGACAGCGAAGGCGGGCAGATCTGCGAACTCTCCTTCCTTGACGAAAAGGGGCGCTTCCAGGCAGACGGTTTCGGAACGGCATTCACCAATTCGGCCGAGGGCTTGAAGACCATTCTTCAGGCAGAGGATGAGAGTGCTGCCCGCACACGCGCGGCACTTCAGCGGCGCGGCGCCGATCTCGCAGCGGCCGGAGCGCTCCGCATCTTCGGGGCACGATCGACGCCGGGCAGCCGGGCGGAGTTCACGATTGCCATGAAGGGCCTGCTCATCGTTGCGGCACCCGCCGGCGCCATGTCGCCGGAGGCGCAGGACACGGCGACGCCGATCGAGATCCGGGTCAAGCGCAGCCTGCTGATCCGCGACTATGCCTCCGCCCTGCCGGAGCCGGCGGCCGATCCGATCGAGGATATCCGCGTCCGGGCGGCGAGCGCCGCCGCCTATTTCGTGCGCGCCGGCGAATTCATCCAGATCATCGACGTCTATGGGCGCCAGTGCACCGATTTCCAGGCCTTTGCCGCCCGCAAGGTCGACAAGGGCCTCGATCTCGCGCTCGATTCGACCGTCACCCGCACGCTGCTCGGCCGCAGCTATCCTACGCCCGGCCTGCCATCCAAGGCCTTCGACCGCGACTTCGAGCCGCTGGTCGAGATCGTCCAGGATACGGTCGGCCGCCACGACGCTTTCGCGACCGCCTGCAATTCACGCTATTACGACGACATGGGTTATCCCGGCCACGTCAACTGCACGGACAATTTCAACGCGGCGCTGGCGCCTTACGGCATTGCCGGGCGCAAGGGCTGGGAAGCGCTGAACTATTTCTACAACACCAATATCGACCACAACAACCAGCTTTATCTCGACGAGCCCTGGTCGCGTCCCGGCGATTACGTGCTGATGCGCGCGCTGACCGATCTCGTCTGCGTCTCATCGTCCTGCCCCGACGATATCGATGCGGCGAACGGCTGGGATCCGACGGATATCCACGTCCGCACCTTTTCCGGAAAAGAGAAATTCTCACGAGCGGTAGCCTATCGCATGACCCCAGATGCCGAAGTCGAACTGACGCGCGAAACCGCCTTCCATCCCCGCCTCTCGGCGTTAACGCGAGATTATACGGAATATCGCGGCTACTGGCTGCCGAACCGCTTCTCGTCCGAAGGCCCGGTCGAGGAATACTGGGCCTGCCGCGAACGCGCCGCCGTCATCGATCTCTCGCCCTTGCGGAAGTTCGAGGTGACGGGTCCGGATGCCGAGGAATTGCTGCAATACTGCCTGACGCGCGACGTGCGCAAACTCTCGACAGGCCAGGTCGTCTATTCCGCGATGTGCTACGAAAATGGTGGCATGATCGATGACGGCACGCTCTTCAGGCTGGGCGACAAAAACTTCCGCTGGATCGGCGGCGATGATTTCAGCGGCATATGGCTGCGTCAGCAGGCCGAGAAGAAGGGTTTCAAGGCCTGGGTCCGCTCATCGACCGACCAGCTGCACAACATCGCCCTGCAAGGCCCCAGGAGCCGCGATATCCTGAAGGAGATCATCTGGACGGCGCCGCGCCAGCCCGCGATCGGCGAGCTCGAATGGTTCCGCTTCACCGTCGGCCGCATCGGCGGATTCGAGGGGCCCCCGGTCGTGATCTCGCGCACCGGCTATACCGGCGAGCTCGGCTACGAAATCTTCTGTCATCCGAAGGATGCGTTGACGGTGTTCGACGCCGTCTGGGAGGCAGGCCAGCCGCACGGGCTGAAGCCGATGGGGCTGGAAGCGCTCGACATGGTCCGCATCGAGGCGGGCCTGATTTTCGCCCACCACGAATTCACCGACCAGACGGATCCGTTCGAGGCCGGCATCGGCTTTACCGTGCCGCTGAAATCCAAACAGGACGATTTCATCGGCCGCGAGGCGCTGATCCGACGCAAGGAGCACCCGCGCCATCTGCTCGTCGGCCTCGACATCCAGGCGAACGAGGCGGTCGGCCATGGCGATTGCATCCATATCGGCCGCGCCCAAGTCGGTGTCGTCACCAGCGCCACGCGCTCGCCTGTTCTCGGCAAGACGATCGCGCTCGCCCGCATCGACGTGATGCATGCAAGCCCGGGCACTGAAGTCGAGATCGGCAAGCTCGACGGCCACCAGAAGCGCCTGCCGGCGACAATCGTGCCGCTTTCGCATTACGACCCGCAGAAGACGCGGCCGCGCTCGTAATGCCTGCTTCGCGCTCAGGAGACGCCGATGTCAGCGCGTCGGTCGTCTCCTGAATCTTGCCTTCAGGCGGCCTGCACGGCCGCGTTCAGCGGGATTTCGACGTCGATCTCAAGCGTGGAGACGAACTCGTTGCGGTCGATCGTCACCTGCACCTTGTCGTGGTCGAGCTCGACATGCTTTGCGATCACCGCAAGGATTTCCTCGCGCAGCAGGGAGACCAAGT
The DNA here is from genome assembly GCF_005862215.1 of Rhizobium sp. MHM7A. Lineage (NCBI taxonomy): Bacteria > Pseudomonadati > Pseudomonadota > Alphaproteobacteria > Hyphomicrobiales > Rhizobiaceae > Rhizobium > Rhizobium sp. MHM7A. Next base: position 8,811 of record NZ_VCHT01000011.1, on the reverse strand, counting down.
CCGATCCCGCCGACGAGCGCTCATGAGCAAGGAGGACCTGGAGGCGTTCGCGGGCGGCCGGCGCCGTGCGCTGTTTGTTGAAAAGACGGAAAATGTTCATGCTGCCCTCCGTCCGAAGATCTTGCCGAAAATATTGCGCTTTTCCTCGGGGATCGTGATCGGCAGGGTTTCGCCGGCGAGCCGGCGAGCCGCATCGAAATAAGCCATCGCAGCTGCGCTGCGGCTTTCCGCCAGCGTGACCGGCGCACCGATGTTGGACGCACGCAGGACGTCCATGCTTTCCGGCACGATACCGAGGAGCGGGATGGAGAGGATCTCCAGGACGTCGTCGACCTTCAGCATGTCGCCGCGCTCGGCGCGGTTGGCGTCGTAGCGGGTGAGCAGCAAGTGTTTTTCCATCCGCTCGCCGCGCTCGGCCTTGGCGGTCTTGGCATCGAGCAGGCCGATGATGCGGTCGGAATCGCGCACCGACGAGACTTCCGGATTGGTGACGACGACGGCCACGTCGGCATGGCGCATGGCAAGTGTCGCGCCGCGCTCGATCCCGGCGGGGCTGTCGCAGATGATCCAGTCGAAGTAGCGCTTCAGGTCGTTGATGACGCGCTCGACGCCTTCGGCCGTCAGGTTGTCCTTGTCTCGGGTTTGCGAGGCCGGCAGCAGGAACAGCGTCTCAAGCCGCTTGTCGCGGATCAGCGCCTGGGTGAGCTTCGCGTCGCCCTGGATGACGTTGATCAGGTCGTAGACGACCCTCCGCTCGGCGCCCATCACGAGGTCGAGGTTGCGCAAGCCGACGTCGAAATCGACGACGACCACCTTTTCATTGCGTTGCGCCAGCGCCGCTCCCAATGCGGCGGTCGAGGTCGTCTTTCCAACCCCGCCCTTACCTGACGTGACGACGATCACTTTCCCCATTTCTCTCTCCTTTGCCGTGGCCGCAGCCGGGTCAGATCAGTTTTTCCGCCATGATCGCGTCCTCTTCGAGCCAGAGCTGAACAGCCTGTCCGCGAAGATTGGGGGCCATGTCTTCCGCCATTTTGTAGATCCCATCGATCGCCACCAGCTCGGCTTCGAGCTTACGGCAAAAGATCCGCGCCGATGCGTTGCCGATGGAGCCTGCCATGGCTCGGCCGCGCAACGCGCCGTAGATATGGACGGAGCCGCCGGCGATGACTTCCGCGCCCGAGGCGACCGAGCCGACGATGGTGACGTCGCCTTCCGGGAAGATCACCGACTGCCCCGAGCGCACCGGTTCCCTGATGACGATCGATTGCGTTGTCGCAGCGCGAACCTCGGGCGTTGCCGGCTTGCCGACTGGATCGGCGGGCTCTCTTGCCTGAACCTCGATGTCGGAAGCCGAGCGGCCGCCTTTGAGCGCGGGAGGCATGCCCGCGCCCAGAATCGACGGCCGGGCGCCCTCGATGCCCATGATGCTGACATTGCGCTTGGCAAGTTCAGCAATGAGTTCCTTAAGCTGCGGCCTGTCGATTTGCAGATCCGTCAGGTCGAGGACGACGGGACGTCCCAGGAAAAAGCCGGCCGATCGTGCGGCCAGATCGTCGAGCCTGGCCAACCAATCATCGATCGGGAGGTCCGGAGACAGCATGACCGCCAGGAAAGAGCGGCCCTTGATGCGGATAGAGCGAGCGTCTGTTAGCACTTTGGTCATCTGTGTGAAGAAATCGTTGACCATGTCTACCGCCGGTATGGTTAACAAATAGTTAACGCGGCCCTAACATTACCGATAATGGGATGAGGTTCTTCAGACGAAGGATTTCCGCAAGTCGTTGAAAAACCATGATACTGCAGCGCGCCCCGGACGGTTAATGATGCGGCCCCTCGACGTGAGCCGCAAATCTGCCTCTGCTTCCTAACGCTCAGCCTTCCGGCTTGCGTTGCGCGTTGGAAATGGCGCGTGCGGCCTCTTCCGAGGAGTTGGCGAGCGTGCGCACCTCGGTGGCAAGCACGGCAAAGCCTGACCCTGCCGTGCCGGCACGGGCCGCCTCGATGCCGGCTTGACGGCGAGCAGCTTGAGGTAGCGAAGCGATTGCAGGATCTCATTGGTTTTCGAAGCGGTGACGCGCATGTCAGCGGTCTGTTCGTCGATTCGCGGATAGAGCGATTGGATATTGATGATGCTGCCCTCGAGATCGAGAAGTTCGCCCTTCTCGTCCCAGATGCCGCCACCGGTCTCGGTCCACCCAGATGGCGTCGCGGATGCGGTATTCCATCGTCCAGTCCGTCCGCTTCTCCAGCGCTCGCCCGACCACCTCGCTGCACATTCTGCGCGAGATGCTTCAGGCAATTGGTCATGATGCGGGAGGAGAGTGCACGAACACCCTCCTCCCGCGATGCAGGTCCGCCTCGTCAGTTGCGCAAATATTCCTCCATGGAATCGTCGAGCGCCTCGATCCAGGGCGTGTGATGCGTCGGCGACATGTTGCCAGTCATCAGAGACCGATAGGCGTGGTCGCGGAATCCCATGATGTTGTGGGCCTTGTGATGTTCCCACTCCATGAAGGTCCGGTTTGTGCCCTCGATGTCGAAGGAGGGATAATCGGTCTCGGCAAGCAGTTCCTTCACGTAATCGCCTTGGTACCAGATCATCTGCTCAGCATCCTCGAGCGTCTCCTCGCGCGCCCTCCACATGTCGAAATTGGCCTTCAGCTCTTCTTCCGGCGGCAGGGTGATGCGGCCCATCATCACGTCGCGCGCCCACCAGGCCTGCACGTCGAACATGTTGAAGGTGTAGAACTGGTCCTGCATGCCGATATAGAACAGCTGCGGATTCTTGTCGAAGATCACGCCCTTGTAGAGGCTGTCGGCCCAGAGGCGGTTGGCGGTTTTCAGCCGGAGGTCGTCAGGCAGGAAGGGGAAATGGTGCTGGTATCCGGTGCAGAGGATCAGGGCGTCGACTTCCTTGGTCGACCCGTCGAGGAAATGCGCCGTGCGGTTTTCGAGCTTGGTCAGCAGCGGCCGTTCTTCGAAATTCTCAGGCCATTTGAAGCCCATCGGCTTTGAACGGTAGCTCGTCGTCACCGATTTCGCGCCGTATTTCCAGCATTGCGAACCGATGTCTTCGGCCGAATAGCTGCGGCCGACGATCAGAATGTCCTTGCCCTTGAACTCCAGCGCGTCGCGGAAATCATGGGCGTGCAGGACGCGGCCGTTGAAGGTCTTCACGCCCTCGAAATAAGGCACGTTCGGGGTCGAGAAATGGCCGGTGGCGACGACCACATAATCGAATTCCTCATCATACATGCGGTCCTCGATGCGGTTATGCGCCGTCACCGTGAATTTCTTCGTGGCATCATCGAAGCGGACCATGCGCACCGGCGTGCTGAAGCGCACCCAGTGGCGGACATTCGCCTTCTCGACGCGGCCCTTGATATAGTCCCAGAGCACGGCCCGCGGCGGATAGGAGGCGATCGGCTTGCCGAAATGCTCCTCGAAGGAATAGTCGGCGAATTCGAGGCATTCCTTCGGCCCGTTCGACCAGAGATAGCGATACATGCTGCCATGGACCGGCTCGCCATATTCGTCCAGGCCGGTGCGCCAGGTATAGTTCCAGAGCCCGCCCCAGTCCGACTGCTTTTCGAAGCAGACGATCTCCGGGATTTCGGCGCCCTTCTGGGCAGCCGATTGAAAGGCGCGCAGCTGCGCAAGCCCGGACGGGCCGGCACCGATGACGGCTACTCTTGTCATGAAGCATTCCCCTCTTGATTATATGGCATCGTCTCCTGGATAACTCCTCGATTAAAATCGAAGGAGGATGTACCCAGAAATTCAAAATGTTACGGCATTTCTCTCAGTCCGGATAAATACCGGGGCTGGTCGGAGCCCCATCGTCATATTTGGAAAGCCAGTCGATCGTCGTCTCGCGGTAACGGGTGAGGCCCTTGTAGTCGATGAGTTCCGGCGGCAGCGTCTTCAGCACCCGCGGGAAGCGCCGCGCCCATTTCGGCACGGTGACGAGCTCTTCCATGTTCATCAGGTAGCAGCGGATGACGAAGAGGATGGCGTTGGAGCGCGGCAGGCGCCAGAGGCTTTGCAGCTCGACCCGCAGATGCACTTTCTGGCCAACATTGTCAGGCGTCACCGTCGTGCGGTCGGGACCCCATTTGTGATAGTTCTCCGGGCTGGTATCGAGCCGCGGATTGATCGTCATCGTCCAGTTGAAGCGCCGCGTCGGCTTTCCCTGCTGCAGGTTCAGGAGGAATTTCAGCGCACGGTCGAAGACGCCGATCTGATGGGCGAGCGGCACCGGTCCGTGCCATTCCATGAAGTTCATGCCGATATCGAAATCGAGCGACCAGTCGGCCTGCGTCGTCACCATGCCGGCATCCATCCACAGATTGCCGTCGCGCTGGTCGACGATGCAGAAATCGCCCTGGGCCTGGCGAGTGATATATTCGAAGGGCTCATATGGCAGCGTCGAGGTATCGCCGAAGGTGAAGCTGTCGTCGATGCCGAGCGGGCGGTTGATCCAGCGCCACTGGTCGCCGTTGCGGATCAGCGTGAAATGGTCGGGATAACCCGCCGCCTGCTCTTTCATCAAAAGTTCGAGCGTATCCCATTGCGCGCTCATCATGTGCGGCAGCGCCTGGTAGCGCAGCGGATCTTCCTTCAGCACCAGCGCCCGGTCCTGCATCTCGGCGACGTAATGCTCGTCGACATCGATCAGGTTTTCGTAGACGGTGCCCGCCCGGCCGCGCACATGCGGTTCCATGTTGACCGAATACATGTATTCGTCGCGGTCGAACGGAAACGGGAAACGACGGATGTTTCCGGGGCTGTTCCGATAACTGAAATCGTCCCGGAATGTTTCTTGCTTGAAGGCGATTGCCATGTCCGGTCTCCTTTTCCGACGCCGTCAGAGATCAAGATGCAGCGTGTTTCCCTCGAAGCGGGAAACACAGATCATCACCTTGCTGCCGGATGCCTTTTCTTCGCTCGTCAGATAGACGTCGTTGTGCAGCAGTTTGCCATCGCAGACGGCGACTGCCGTTTCGCATTGGCCGCAGGCGCCGCCGCGACAGAGGAACGGGGCGTCGACGCCAGCCGCCTCGATCGCCTCCAGCATGCTTTCGTGATGGCCAACCTTCACGGTCTTGCAGGAGCGTAGAAGCTCGATCGTGAAGGGCTTCCCGGGCTGAGAGGAAAGAAACCGTTCCGAATGCAGGTTCTGCTTCGGCCAGCCGGCGTCGAGCCCCGCTTTCATGACGCCGTCGATCATGCCGGAGGGACCGCAGACATAAAGATGCGTGCCAAGCGGCTGGCAGTCGAGCAGGCGCGTCAGCGGGATGGCGCCGCCCTCGGCGTCGCAATAGATCTTGATGCGATGCGGACCGTAACGCTCCAGGAGTTCCCGCCAGTAGGCGCCGCGGTCGCGCGTGCGGATGGCGTAATGCAGCTCGAAGGTGGCGCCTTCGCGGGTAAACTGCTCCATCATCGCGATGAAGGGGGTAATGCCAATGCCGCCGGCGATCAGAAGATGCTTGCGCCCGCGCCAGTCGGGCTGGAAGAGGTTGACGGGATAGCTGACCTTCAACTCGTCGCCTTCGCTGACCTTCTCATGCATGAAGGTGGAGCCGCCGCGTGAATCCTCGACATGCAGCACGCTGATCTCATAGGCCGCGCAATCATGCGGCGGCGACATCAGCGAATAGGCATTGCGGCGCGTATGGCCGCCGTCGTTCATCGAGACGATGATATGGGCGCCGCCGGAAAAATAGGGCATCGGCTTGCCATCGAGGCGCTCGAAGCGGAAACGCTTGACGCGCTCGGCGATCGGCGTGATCCGCGCCACGCGGACGGGAATTTCAGTGCCACCGCTCAAGGAAACAACTCCTCCGGATCGGGCCCGCTGCCGGGCTCTTCCGCGTCGATATTGACGCCCTGGAAGGCGGCGAGCCGCCGGGAATAATGATCGCGCACCAGAAGCGAGAGTCCGCAATGACTGCAGGCGAAGGGGCTGGTGGTAACGTCGTCTGTGATGCCCTTGCAATGGACACATTGCACCCGCCTGGCCAGCGAGCCGCGATGCTCGGTGATGATGGAGGCGTGGTCCATGCCGTAGTCGAGCGCCACGAGCATCGCCTGGCCGATGAAGCCTTCCGTGCCCGAGAGATAAAGCCGGGTGCCCATATGGGCGGTGGCGAGCGATCCTTTCAACCGGAAGAGCAGTGTCGCGATGGTCGGCGCCGTGAAAAACATGTCGGCACCGAGGCGGCGCAACGCCTCGTCGAGGCCGGTTCCCTGGGAGCCGCGGGCGACATAGAGAATCTCGCTGCGGGAAAGAACGGTCTCGTCAAGCGCGGGCTGCTGATCGAGGAGAGCCTTGGCGCCCTCCCCTTCGAGCGCGAAAATGTGCCGCCGGGCGCGCGGCTGGATGGTCAGGAATGAATAGACTGGTCGGCTCTTGATGCCTGCAACGAGCATTGGCGTGCTCCTTAACCTACGGCAGTCCTCTTCTTCTTCTCCGGATCGTCGAAGGGGAGCGTGTGGGCGGTGGCGCCTGCCCTGACGGTCTTGCCGCGGACTTCGAGGTTGGTCCCGTGCACCGCTTTGTCAACGTCGAGGCGGGCGATCGCCATGGATTTCTTCGTCAGCGACGAATAGCTCGGGCAGGTGATGACGCCGACCTTTTTGCCGCCGGCAAAGACCTCGTCGCCGAGGTCGGCCGGTCCGTCGGCATCGATCAGCATGCCGAAGATCTTGAAGCGCTCCTTGCCCTTGAGACGGGCGTGTTCCTCGGCGCCGCGGAAGCCCGTCTTGCCGGGGCTGACGGTGAAGTCAAGGCCGAGTTCCCAGAGACTGTCGCCGGGCGGCTGGTCGGCGAAGGGATACATTTGTGAGTTGTCGTAGGGGTAGAACAGCAGGTAACTTTCAACGCGCAGCATGTCGAGGACCGAGAAGCAGCAGGGGATGATGCCCATCTCCTTGCCTTCCCAGACGATCCTGTCCCAGACCATGACGGCGTCCTGGCCGCGTACGAAGATCTCGTAGCCGCGTTCGCCGGTATAGCCGGTGCGCGAAATCATCACGGGTGCGCCGAACAGCGTCGTCTGCATGTGGTGGAAATATTTGAGGTCGCGGATGCCGGGCACATATTTGGCGAGGTAGTCGACCGCAAGCGGACCCTGAAGCGACAGGTCGTGCAGGTCATCGTCAAAGAGCACCGCGCAATTGCGGCCGGCCGCCTGCTTGACGACTTCCTCGTGACCGGAGCCGGAGCCATGCACGAGCATCCAGGAATTCGGGCCGGTGCGATAGACGATGCAATCGTCAGTGAAGTGGCCGCGGTCGTTCAGCATGGTCGCGTAAACCGAGCGGCCGGGATAGATCTTCGTCAGGTCGCGGGTGGTGATGTAGTCGAGGACGGCGATGGCGTGCGGGCCGACCAGATGCACCTTCTTCAGTCCCGAGACATCCATGATGCCGGCCTTGGTGCGGACCGCGACATGCTCTTCCGACATGTCCTTCTCGTAGGTCCAGGCGGTTCCCATACCGCTCCAGTCTTCGAGCTTCGATCCCAGAGCGCGATGCCGATCCGCCAAGGCGGAGAAACGCCATGATAGAGCCATTTCCGTTCCCTCTTATTTCCTCTACGGAATATTTGTTTCCTGACTATATAAATCTTTCGCGCCATGGCAAGCCCGCCAGGCGGCATTCCACTCAAAACTTCGGCGGCACCTGTCCGGCAGCCCGATGAGCGGCGATGACGGTGTTGGCCATCAGCATGGCGATGGTCATCGGGCCGACGCCGCCGGGAACCGGGGTGATGGTGCTGGCGACTTCTGAGACTTCAGCGAAGGCGACGTCGCCGACGAGCCGGGTCTTGCCCTCGCCCTTCTCAGGAGCCGGCACGCGATTGATGCCGACGTCGATCACGGTCGCGCCCGGCTTGACCCAATCGGCCTTGACCATCTCCGGCCGCCCGACGGCGGCGACCAGAATATCGGCATTGCGGCAGACCTCGGCGAGGTTCTTCGTCCTCGAATGGGCGATCGTCACCGTCGCATTGGCGTTGAGCAGCAATTGCGCCATCGGCTTGCCGAACAGGTTGGAGCGGCCGATGACGACGGCGTTGAGGCCGGACAGATCCTCGCCATGGGTGCGGCGGACGAAGACCATGGCGCCGGCCGGCGTGCAGGAGACGAGCCCGGTCTTCAGATCGCCGGTGGCAAGCTTGCCGGCATTGACGACGCTCAATCCGTCGACATCCTTTTCCGGCAGGATCGACTGGATGATCGCCTCGCTGTCGAGCGGCTTCGGCAAGGGCAATTGCACCAGGATGCCGTGGATCGACGGATCGGCATTAAGCGTGGCGACAAGCGCTGCGAGCTCTTCCTGCTTCGTCTCGGCCGGCAGCGTGTGCTGAACGGAGTTGAAGCCGCATTCCTTGGCCATGCGGCCCTTGGAGCCGACATAGGCATGGCTTGCCAGATCGTCGCCGACAATGATGACCGCAAGGCCTGTCGTGACGCCGCTCATCTTTTCCAGCGCCGCCGTCGCACTCTTCACCGTCTGAATGACCGATGCAGCAACAAGCTTGCCGTCGATGACCTCGACCATCTCTCAGCCCATGCGTTCGGAGGCGTAGCTTCCGGGGCTGGCCGGGAAGACGACGGTGCGGTTGCCGTTGATGAAGGTGCGGTGATGGATATGGGCGTGGATGGCGCGCGCCAGCACCTGGCTTTCGACGTCGCGGCCGATCGAGACATAGTCGTCGGGTGACTGCGCATGGGTGATGCGCGCCGTGTCCTGCTCGATGATCGGGCCTTCGTCGAGGTCGGCGGTGACGTAATGGGC
>NZ_VCHT01000010.1:0-302639 GCF_005862215.1 Rhizobium sp. MHM7A | reverse complement strand
TCACCGGTATTGTCGACGCTATAGGTGTCGTCGCCCTCACCGCCGATCAGGCTATCCGCACCGGCCCCGCCATTCAGGGTGTCATTGCCGGCATCGCCGGTGATCGTGTTGGCGAGCGCATTGCCGGTGCCGGTGAAGCTGGCGGATCCGGTGTAGGTGAGGTTCTCGACATTGACCAAGGCGGCGATCGAGTAGGCTGCAAGCGCCGTGCGGATTTCGTCGGTGCCGGCACTGACCGCCTCGTTGATCACGTCGCCCGCACTGTCGACCATATAGATGTCGTTGCCGGCGCCGCCATTCAGCGTGTCATTGCCGGCGCCGCCGTCCAGAAGATCGTTGCCACCGCCGCCGGTGATCGTATTGGCGATGCTGGTTCCAGTCCCGGTAAAATCGCCGGTGCCGATGAAGGCCAGGTTTTCGACATTGGCATTGATGGTCAAAGCATAGGAAGAAAGCGTCGTCTTGATCAGATCTGCTCCTTCATTCAGCCCTTCGGTGATCACGTCGGCAAGGGTATCGACAATATAGGTGTCGTTGCCCGCACCGCCGATCAAGCTGTCCGCACCGCCCTTCCCGTCCAAGGTGTCGGCACCTGCCCCGCCCCTGATCGTATTGGCAAGGTCATTGCCCGTCCCGGCAAAGGCTGCCGTGCCGATATAGGTGAGGTTCTCGAGATTGGCGGCAAGCGTATAGCTTGCCGATGTCGCGCGAACAGTGTCGATCCCCTCGTTGGCGGCTTCGGTGACGCTGTCGCCAACATTGTCGACGATGTAGGTGTCGTCGCCCGCACCACCGATCAAGGTGTCCGCACCAGCCCCGCCATTCAGCGTGTCCTTGAAGGCGCCGCCGGTGATCGTGTTGGCGAGCGCATTGCCGGTGCCGGTGAAGCTGGCGGACCCTGTATAGGTCAAGATCTCGACATTGTCGCGGAGCGTATAAGTTGAAAGCGCCGTCTGAACGGTGTCCGTCCCCTGGTTCGCACTCTCGATCACAAAATCGAAGTTATCGTCGACGGCATAGAGATCGTTGCCCGCCCCGCCCACCATCCAATCGGAACCAACTCCGCCGATCAATGTGTCAGCGCCGGCGCCGCCATAAAGCGAATCATTCCCGGCATTGCCCCAAAGCGTATTGTTCGCTTCGTTGCCCGTGATGTTGTCGTTGCCGGAGCCGGCCTGAACGTTCTCGATCAAGGACGCAACGTTGCCCTGAAACAGAAGCGCGTTGAAAATGTTGCCACGGGCGTAGCCATTGTTCGGCCCACCCCACAGATCGGCCAACTGGTCCTGGGAAAAGACCGAGTATCCGCCTGCTCGCAGGTCGATCTTGAGGGCGGTGGTATAAGCACTCAAATCATAGGTATCGATACCGCCACCGTCCCAGATTGTCGCGAAGATCCGGTTGGCATCGGGCGTGATGGCCGCCACTCCGTTGACATAGGTGATGCCTTCGTCGGGATTCCACTTGTAGACGGTGTCGCCACTGTTCGTAGTGTAGTCCGCACCATACATTTCCTGCAGGGCGGCGATGTCGAGCATCATGAAGGTTTGCGGCGCGCCATCATGCTCATACTTGTACCCACTCAAACTGTCTCCGACATATGTGCGGTAGGTCATGATCGTGTATTCGACCGAGTCATACGCACTCGGAACAACTGTCGTATTGACGTCATCCGGTTCATGAGCATGCTTCAAACCGAGAGCGTGACCCAACTCATGCGCCACGGTGTGGCCCGCATAGTTGCCGAACCCCGGAAAGCGAAGGTCATCTTCTGTGCCGGCATATTCGGTTCCGAACCAGACATCGCCGCTGTAGCTGCGATTACCCGGATAATAGGTCCATGCCGTCGGAGGCAGGGACGACTGAGCGAAGCGCACGGTTGCGGTATCGGCGCTTCCCGCCTCAAAGTTCGCGTTCGTAAATCCCTCAACCGAAAAGCCGTCATTAGCCGCGTTTCCGTAAGATTGCTCCATAAGAAACAAGGCTGCAGACTGCTGTTGCGAAGAAATAGACGAGAAGTCGAAATCTTTCTCGCCCTCATAGGAATACGATGTCGAAAGGGTGGGAAACGCATAGGTTATCGTGCCGTCCCAGGCAACGCCGCTGATAAGCCCGTCAACTCTCTGATCCCCAGTCGTGTCGACGTACTTAATAAAAGTAATGAGGCTCGTCATAAAATCCCCGTTTGCCTATTCCATTTCGGCCGCGCTTAATGCCGATTTCCTCTGCTCCATTTGACGAGGAAATTCAACTAAAAGCTTTATTTCTGTCCGAGAAGGTTTTTGATATTGGCGACTAGCGCTTATGAAGCGCTTCCTCCGCAACCTTTAACCGCGCTAGAAGACATATTTCCAAGATCCTGCGCCTTGCCCGTCCGAACCTTCGCAATTGCTGGCATGACGGCACTTAAGTTGAGGTTACGGTCATCTGCTGAAATTTAGTAAGTCCCACGGTTATGGGAAAACGAGGTCCGAATTGTTTAAGCGCCCCCGAACGTTGTCTCTGCCTCTCTTGCCGCGGACCGGCCTCGCGGTTCGCATCTGCAAATTTGCTTGCGTGAGTTGATCGTTCCAGATCGAGTGGCGAATTGTCGCAATTGCGGAGCTCGCTGCTCCTGCGTGCCGCACATGTAGCTCACCCAGAGGTATGGCACCATACGGACGAGTTGTGCTTCCTGAATCTTTCGAGTTGATGTGGCAAATAGGCAGCAACTTCGCCGTCGGAAGCGGACGTCCTCTTTAGGACACCGTTCAATATCCTTCGGGATGTTGCTAGCCGATCAGGAGCGAGCCTCGTCTGCCATTCCACGCGTGAAAGCCCGCGCTTTGGCAGGAAACGACAACATTGGACCAGGATCTTTGCAGATACTATTAAACGTCGGTGCCGCCGATTTCGGTCGAAACAACATTCTCTAAAGGAATTTGCTGACGTGGGGAGATGGTACGGTTGGGGGGTCTCGAACCTCCGACCTCAGGTGCCACAAACCTGCGCTCTAACCAACTGAGCTACAACCGCATAAATCACGCTCGGCGCGATGGGGGTCACATACGAGGACTTGGCTATGAATTCAAGCCCCATTCCTCGTCAATATACAAAAAGGCTGGACACGAGGTCCAGCCTTTTGTTTCCGATCGGCAAAGACCGATCAGGCGACCTTGAAGGATGCCATCGCCTTTTCGGCGGCTTCCTTGGAGGGCTTTGCGAGCTTTTCGGCAACCTGCTTGGTGGTTTCCTGCATGGACTTCGCCTGGTCGACGGCGAGTTCGGCCTGCTTGCGCAGGAAGGAGGTCTGCAGCTCGACGAATTCGGCGACTGACTTGACGCCGAGCAGTGCTTCCATGTGCGAGAGCGAGGTTTCGGCATTGACGCGCAGGACGTCGATCGCCTTCAGGCCGATCTCGACGGTGCCCGCCTGTGCCGTCTGGACGGTGGCTTCGAGCGTCTTGCCGGCTTCCTCGCCGGCAGTCTTCAGCTTGGCATAGGCTTCCTTCGACTGCTGTGCGCCCTTTTCGGCGAATTCACGGAAGGATTCAGCCAACTTGGACGGGTCGAAAGAAGCGATTGAAAAAACGTCATCGGTCTTTATGGTAGCCATGGGTCGCATTCCTTTGGGCTAAGGCAGTTGCTGCCTGTGGTCATTGAATGAAGTCTATATAGGGCATCTTATTGTGCATTGCAACATTTATTGTGCATCGCACAACTCGTTAACCCTTTCGGCTGAAAGGACCCCGCTGTTCTGGACCGGCATGCGACCTGCAGTTATTAATAAGCCGTTAATTTAGAAGGCCGACAGCGACAAGGTTCGATCATGCCCGCAGTCCAATACCCGTTCATCGATATCGCCGTGCATGCGCGGGTGCGGGAACGATTTTCACGCGGCGAGGCGATGGTGCTGCTTTCGGCCGATCTTACTCGCCTGCTCTGGGCAAACGGCGCAGGTGCGGAGCTCTTCGGCCATTCAGCAGTCTACGACCTGCTCGACCAGGGTGTCGATCGCACCGATATCACCTTCCGCCAGCTGGAAACGGCGGCGCGTCAGCTTGCCGACGTCGGCGACAACAGAAGCCTGATGATCCGTATCGCAAAGGGCTTTCAGCGCGTGCAGGTGCAGGCGACGGCCGAACTGATCCGGCTTTCATCGGGCGAGAAAGCCATTCTGTTTTCAGTGCCGGTGTCGGCAAAGCCGCTGACGGCAGGCGCTGCGGCGGCCCGGATGCTGCAGGGTCTCGATGATCCCGACACGCATATGGCTGTCATCGGCGCCAATGGCGAGGTCATCGCCGCTTCGCCAGGCTTTGCCTCGCTCGCCATTTCAGGCGAGACCGCAAAGGCCTTGATCAACCTTGCCGGCGCCCATCCCGACCGCCTGGTGAAGCGCCCGGTCGCCACCGGCAGGGGTTATCTCCCGGCAGCGGTCGGCAGGCTGAGCGACGAGCCGGCGCTCAATCTGCTCTTTGCCGTGGAGACCGCGATCGGTCATCTCGACCCGATCGACGCGCCCGCGCTCGACGCAGTCGATGCACCGGCGCAGGCGGCTGATGCGGCTGCGGGCGAAGAAAGCACACCGCTCTCCGAACTTCCTCCGGAAGAGGCGGCTGCGGCGAACGGATTCAGCGAGATGGTCGACGCGGTCTCTGGGATCGAGGAGGTCGAGGAGACGCTGGAGGAGATCGTCGACGAAAGCGCCCGGCCGACCGCGGCAACTGCCACATCCGCAGAGGCACCGGTTGGGGAGAGGAATCCGGCCGAAGACGAAACGCCGGAGAACGACGGGCGCGCGAACGAGAGCAGCGTGAATGAGGCCTACGAGGCCGAGGAGCACGTCGACGCCGCCGCGATACACTCAGCCAACGAGACGGCGGAAGCGACCGCGATGGCGGAGACACCTGCCGAAGCCGGCCAAATGCCGGTCGATGAGGCGCCGGAAACCGTTCGCGAAGAGCCCGCCACCGCAGCTTCCGGCGCCTCCCCTGCCCCGTCGCTTGCGCCCGAACCCGGTTTCGTCTTCAGGCCGAACAGCCGCGCCACGCGCTTCGTCTGGAAGATCGACGCGGAAGGCCGGTTCAACGAGGTCAGCCACGAATTTGCCGAGGCTGTCGGTCCGCATGCGTCCGCCATCATCGGCTCCGCCTTCAGCGATATCGCCGCCCTTTTCAATCTCGACCCCGACGGCAAGCTTTCGGAGGCACTCGCCCGCCGCGACACGTGGTCGGGCAAGACGATCCTCTGGCCGGTCGAAGGCACCAGCCTCGTCGTTCCTGTCGATCTCGCTGCGCTACCGACCTACACCCGCAACCGCGACTTCGACGGTTTCCGCGGCTTCGGCGTCGTCAGGCTCTCCGATGCGCAGGAAGATCCGCTGGCGCTCGGCCTGACGCTCGGTCCGAACGGCATCGGCCATGATGCGGCAAGCCTCGGCCCCGCAGCCGAAACTGTCACCGACCCGACCCACGATGCTCAAGCGCCCGAAGCGGTCCTGGCGGAAACGACAGCGGCCGACGAGGTCGAGGACCAGACGCCGGCTGCAGCCGCCCCGACCGAAGAGACATCCCCCGAAGCCACCGTGGAAGAGGCCGCCTTCGAGCCGCCCGCCTTGGAAAGCGCCGCCGAAGAACCGCGGGACGGCACCGACGACGGCGCTGGCGAAGCGGCCGCGGCCGATGCCGCAGACGAGCCCCCGGCGCTTCGCATCGCGGAAACGCTCAATCGCCGTTCCACCGACAAGATCGTGCAGCTTCACAGCACAGGCGCCGCATTGACGGCCGCTGAGCAGGCGAACTTCCGCGAAATCGCCAAGCGCCTGGAAGCCTTCGGCGCCCGCAGGGAAGAGCCCGACACGCCGGCACCGACGGGCACCACCGCCACCGAAACGGCATCTTTCGAAGAAAGCGTGGAACCGGAAACCTTCACAGGCGAAGCGCCAGTCGCCGATAGCGCCGACACAGCTTCACTCAATGAGATGGCGCCGCAGGAAGCGATCTTCGAGAACGCGGCCGAGGCGGTGCGCGAAGACGGCGCCGCTGAAAAGCCCGCCGCCGTCGCCGGGGACGAGGCGACGGAAGGGCTCGAGGAGACGGTCAGCCAAATCGAGGTTCTCACAAGTTTCATCCCGCCGCGCGTGAAGATGACCGATGGGCTTTCGGCCGGAACGGTCGACCAATTGCCCGTCGCAGTCCTTATCCACGTCGGCGATGCGCTGATCCATGCCAACCCCGAATTCATGCGGCTGACGGGTTACCAATCGCTCGACGCGCTACGCGAAGTGGGTGGGATCGAAGCCCTGCTGCAGCGCCGCGATCTTGAGGAAAAGGCGGCCGGTTCCGGCACCATGATGCTCGTCAAGGCCGACGACACGCTGACGCCGGTGACTGCGCGGCTCCAATCGGTGCGCTGGGAAGATGCGAATGCCCTGATGCTGGCGCTGATGCCTGTAGAAGGCAAGGAGGATGTCCGCGGCGAAAGCAATCGGTCCGAGGCGCGTCCGGAGCGGATGGTCGAGAAGGTCGCCAAGCTTCAGGTCGAGGTCGAGGAATTGCGCTCGATTCTGGAAACGGCGACCGACGGCGTCGTCGTCATCGGCACGGAGGGCGACATTCGTTCGATGAACCGATCGGCGAGCGCCCTGTTCAATTACGACGAGCAGGAGACGCGTGGCAAACCCTTCGTCATGCTGTTTGCCCATGAGAGCCAGAAAGCAGTTCTCGACTATCTGAACGGGCTCTCCGGCCACGGCGTGGCAAGCGTTCTGAACGACGGGCGCGAGGTGATCGGCCGCGAGGCCGGCGGCGGCTTCGTGCCGCTGTTCATGACGATGGGCCGACTTACCTCGTCGAACGGCTATTGCGCCGTCATCCGCGATATCACCCAGTGGAAACGCACCGAGGAAGAGCTGCGCAACGCCAAGGGCGCGGCCGAAACCGCCAATGCCCATAAGACCGATTTTCTCGCCCGCGTCAGCCACGAAATCCGCACGCCGCTCAACGCCATCATCGGCTTTTCCGACATGATGGCCGGCGAGCGCTTCGGTCCGATCGGCCATCCCCGTTACATCGAATATGCCAACGATATCGGTCGCTCCGGCCGACACGTGCTGGACATCGTCAACGATCTCCTCGATATTTCGAAGATCGAGGCGGGCGAGATGGATCTCGACTTTGCCGCCGTCGGCCTCAACGAGGCGGTCTCGGAGGCCGTCGCCCTCGTCCAGCCGCAGGCGAATGGCCAGCGCGTCATCATCCGCACGGCGCTGTCGCATTCGGTGCCAGACGTCGTGGCCGATCTGCGCTCGATCAAGCAGATCGCGCTCAACATCCTGTCAAACGCCATCCGCTTCACGCCCTCTGGCGGTCAGATCGTCGTTTCCACCTCCTACGAGGCGAATGGCAGCGTGGTGTTGAGGGTTCGCGATACCGGCATCGGCATGACGCGCGCCGAACTCGACCATGCGATGAAGCCGTTCCGCCAGGTCTCCTCGACCCAGTCACGCCATCGTGGCGACGGCACCGGGCTCGGCCTGCCCTTGACCAAAGCGATGGTGGATGCCAACCGGGCGACATTCTCGATCAATTCGGCCCCAAACGAAGGCACGCTCGTCGAGATTACCTTCCCGTCGCAACGTGTGCTGGCAGGTTGATCCCAATCGACGGGGCGGAGCCTCAACGCCGGACCGCACGAAAGAAAGGCAGCCGAGGCTGCCTTTGAGTTTGGTGCTGTTCAACAAGAGCTCAGTCGATCAACGTCATGTTTCGTAAGCCCGAAGGCTTCAGACCGCCTCGTTCATGTGCGGCCCCCAAGTTGTTTCACCTTTGACGAAGGTTTCTTAACGAAAGGTTTCCATGACAGGGGATTGCTGAATGGTGAAAGCTTGTAGTTTACAATTTCTTATCAGTCCCTCAGTTCCCTCAAATCAGCGAAGAGCCGCAGCGCCTCCGGATTGGCGAGCGCCTCTTGGTTTTTCACCGGCCTGTTATGAACGACCTCACGCACTGCAAGCTCGACGATCTTGCCGGATTTGGTGCGGGGAATATCGGCAACCGCGATAATTTTTGCCGGCACGTGCCGCGGCGAGGCGCCGGTGCGAATACGCGTCTTGATCGCCTTGATGAGATCCTCGGTCAGCGTTACACCGGACGCAAGTCGGACAAAGAGGATGACACGCACGTCATCGTCCCACTCCTGCCCGATGCACAGCGCCTCGGCCACCTCGTCCATCTGCTCCACCTGGTTGTAGATCTCGGCAGTGCCGATGCGCACGCCGCCGGGGTTGAGCGTCGCATCCGAGCGGCCATGGATGATGAGGCCGCCATGCTCCGTCCATTCGGCAAAATCGCCATGGCACCAGACATTGTCGAACCGGTCGAAATAGGCGGCGCGATATTTGGCGCCGTCAGGGTCGTTCCAGAACATGATAGGCATGGAGGGGAAGGCCTTGGTGCAGACGAGTTCGCCCTTCTCGCCTCGCACCGGCTTGCCGTCATCGCTCCAGACGTCGACCGCAAGACCAAGGCCCGGGCCCTGGATTTCGCCGCGCCAGACCGGCTGCAGCGGATTGCCGAGCACGAAGCAGGAAACGATATCGGTACCGCCTGAGATCGAGGCGAGCTGGACCTCCTCCTTGATACCCTCGTAGACGAAGGTGAAACCCTCGGGCGACAGCGGCGAGCCGGTGGAGGTCATCAGCCGCAGGCTGGAGAGATCATGGCTGGCGCGGGGCGTCAGTCCGCCCTTGCGCACCGCATCGATATATTTTGCCGAGGTGCCGAAAATCGCGAATTTTTCCGCCTCGGCATAGTCGAACAACACATTGCCGTCAGGTGCAAAGGGCGAGCCGTCGAACAGGCAGAGCGTGGCGCCGCTGGCAAGCCCGCTGACCAGCCAGTTCCACATCATCCAGCCGCAGGTGGTGAAGTAGAAGAGCTTATCGCCCGCCTGAAGGCCGCAATGGAGCCGGTGCTCCTTGAGATGCTGCAGCAGCGTACCGCCGGCCGAATGCACGATGCATTTGGGCACACCCGTCGTGCCTGAGGAAAAGAGGATGTAGAGCGGATGGGCGAAGGCAAGCGGCGTAAACGCGATCTTCTTGGCCTCATAGGGCGCAATGAAGGCTTCCAGCGTCGAAGCCCCGGGCGTCTTGCCCGCCACCGCCTCGGCATCACCGGCATAGTGGACGACGATCGTGGGGACACCGAGTCTTTTCGCCACCGCAGCAACCTTGGGGCCGACATCCTGCAGTTTGCCGGAGTACCAATAGGCATCGCAGGCGATGAAAAGCCTGGGGCCGATCTGGCCGAAGCGGTCGAGCACGCCCTGCTCGCCGAAATCTGGGGAGCAGGATGACCAAATGGCACCGATCGAGGAGGCGGCGAGCATGGCGGCGACTGTCTCCGGCATGTTCGGCATCATGGCGGCGATACGGTCGCCCTTGCCGATGCCAAGTGCCGCGAAGGCCTGCTGCAGCCTGGAGACCAGAGCGCGCAGGCGGTCCCACGACCAGCGATCCCAGGCCTTGTCCTCGCCGCGGAAAATGATGGCGTCTGCCTCGCCGTGATGGGGCAGCAGGTTTTCGGCGAAGTTGAGCGTCGCATCGGGAAAGAAGCGGGCGCCGAGCATGTTGTCGCCGTCGACGAGCACCTCTGCGCCGCGTTCTCCCTTCACGCCGCAGAAACTCCAGACGCTCGACCAGAATTTCTCCCGCTCGGCCACCGACCATGCGTGCAGATCTTGAAAGCCCGAAAGCGAAAGCCCGAACTCGGCGTTGCAGCGCTCGATGAAGGCATGGATCGGGCTTTTGGCGATGGTCTCGGCCGAGGGCACCCAAAGTGGCTTATTATCTTGCATTCATTCCTCCTCCCCAATGCCGTCTTTATATCATGCTGCATTGCATTATAAAGTGCGCAACTGCCCGATCAAAGGCCGCGCCAAACCAGATTCGTCGGACGCGGTTCAGCTCTTCGTCTTGATGCGTGTCGTCGTTCCGGAACCGCTGCACACTTCCAGGCGACATGCATTGGATTTGCATAGGCCCGATATTTCATATATCGGGCGAAATCGGCGCATAAGGGGTAACCGGCGGAGATCATGAGTACGTCTAGACATCGCAGGTGGCGCAGGAAGATCGGGCCCGTTTCGCGCTGGCTGCCGGCCTTCGCCCGCGTCTCGACGCTGCTTCTGCTGGTTGCGCTTGCGCTGTTCGTGGCCCTCAGGGTCGCAGCGCCCTATCTCATCACGACCGGTTTCGTGCGCTCCGGCATCGAGGATGCGCTGTCGAAATGGACAGGTTATCATGCCGAGATCAAGGGCGATCCGGTCCTCGAATTCTGGCCGACGCCGCGCATCACGCTCAACCAGGTCACCATCGGCCAACCTCGCGAAAGCGGCGACAAGCTGCTCGGCAGTATTGAAAGCCTCTCGGCGGATTTCAGTCTTATCGATGCGCTCAGAGGCCGGACGAGCTTTCACGAGTTCCATCTGCTGCGGCCCAAACTGGCGCTGACGCGTGACGAGAATGGCCTGATCGACTGGAGTTACGCAGGCCTGCTTGCGCGCGCGATCAGCGGCGTGCGCTACGAAAACGGCGCGGAGGTGCTGGATCCCGCTCTCGACGCCGAGATCGGTGCGGTGACCATCGAGGACGGCACGCTTGCCGTTACCGACGTCAAGAGCGCCAAGACTTACAATCTCGACAGCGTCACGGCCGACATCGCCTGGCCGCGGCTCTCGGACGCGATCTCGGCGGTCGTCATCGCCCGCATCAACGGCGTGGACCTTAAGGTCGATTTCGCCTCGCGCCAGCCGCTGCTTGCCTTTGCCGGCAGGAGCGCCGAGACGCGCACGTCGCTGACGTCAAGCCTGCTGACGGCGCGTTTTCAAGGGATCGCCAGCATCGCCAGCCTTTCGGCGCTTTCCGGCAATATAGCAGTCAACATTCCCGATGTGCCGGCGTTTCTGACATGGTCGGGCAGATCGGTCCCCGGCGTCGGAACGCTGAAGAGCGCCTCGCTGGAATCCGACATCGCGTCGTCGGGCAGCGGGCTGCGTTTCAATGATCTCAGCCTGTCGCTGAACGAGGCGAGCGCCACCGGCGTGATGGACCTTTCGACCACGGCCGGCAGACGGCCGAAGATCGGCGGCACGCTCGCCTTCGACCAGATGAACCTGAAACCCTTCCTCGACGCTTTCGCATTGAGATTGGCGGCCGGTGAGGCGGAGGGACTCTCCAACGGCATCAGCGAGCCGCTGCAACTGCTCGACGTCGACGTCAGGCTTTCGGCGCGGCGCGCTGAGATGGGCCGCTTCGAGCTTTCCGATGTCGGCGCCAGCATGATCGTCACCGGCGGCGAAGCAAAATTCGATATCGGCGACAGCGCTTTTGAAGGCGGCGAAATGACGGCGCATCTGGAGGCGACGCGGCGCGACTTCGACGGCGGCGGCAAGCTGCAGCTGTCGATCCGCGATGCCGACTTCGCTGGCCTTGCCGAGCGCCTGCAGCTCAAGGGACCGTTGCCGCTTGCGACCGGATCGCTCGATCTCGAGCTGCAGTCGCCGAAAGCGATCTGGACGACCGGTCCTGCCGACGTCACCGGCAAGCTGCACTTCTGGACGAAAGAGGGGACGATCCCGGGCATCGATGCCGGCGCGCTCAGGACACAGGCCGCAGAAAAGCCTTTCTTTCCGCTGAGCGCAGCGGCGAGTGGTGCCTTTACCTTCAGCCGACTGGATCTTCATGCCGATTTTGCCAACGGTTCGGCCGAGATCCACGACGCGCATATAGCCGGACCGGCGCAGACGCTGACACTTTCCGGCGTCATCACCTATCAATCCAACGGACTGGCGCTGTCCGGATCGCTGGAGGCGACCGATCCGGCCAAGGCGGCGGAGCTGCCGCTTCTGCCGTTCTTCGTCGGCGGCTCATGGCCGAACCCGGTCATCTCACCGGTTCCGCTTTTTGGCGGCACGCCGCACGCGCCTTAGAGGCTTTCCTGGTCAGGCGCCGGCGGCGGCGCGCTCGTCGCGCTCGCGCTGCACTTCGCGCCGCTTGGTGATCACGGATGCGCAGATAACGCCGAGCGCGACGATGGCGATCAAAATCGTGCAGATCGCGTTGATCTCGGGCGTCACCCCAAGGCGCACCTGGCTGTAGATCTTCATCGGCAGGGTGGTTGCGCCCGGGCCTGAGGTGAAACTTGCAATCACCAGGTCATCCAGCGAAAGCGTGAAAGCCAGGATCCAGCCGGAAAACACCGCCGGCGAGATGATCGGCAGCGTGATCTCGAAGAAGGTCCGCACCGGCGGCGCGCCCAGATCCTGCGCGGCTTCCTCGATCGATTGATCGAAGCTTAAGAGTCGTGATTGCACGACGACGGCGACGAAGCACATGGTCAGCGTCGTATGCGCCAGCGTGATGGTCCAGAAGCCGCGGTCAAGGCCGATCGCCACGAAAAGCAGCAACAGCGAGAGACCGGTAATGACTTCGGGCATGACGAGTGGCGCATAGACCATGCCTGAAAAGAGCATGCGGCCGCGAAAGCGCGTATAGCGCACCAGCGTCAGCGCCGCCATAGTGCCGAGGACGGTTGCGAAGGTGGCCGACAGCAGACCGACGCGGATCGTCACCCAGGCGGCGTCGAGCAGGGCCTGGTTCGACAGCAGCGACACATACCATTTCGTGGAGAAGCCGCCCCAGACGGTGACGAGCTTCGATTCGTTGAAGGAAAAGACCACCAGCAGCACGATCGGCAGATAGAGGAATGCAAAGCCGAGCGCGACGGAGATGATGTTGAAACGGGTCCACCTCAGCATGGCTATCTCCCCCGCTCTTCGGCCTTGGCCTGCGCATTCTGGAAGAAGACGATCGGGATGACCAGGATCATGAGCAGGATGGTCGCGACCGCTGAGGAAACCGGCCAGTCCCTGTTGGCATTGAATTCGTTCCAGAGCGTCTTGCCGATCATCAGCGTCTGCGAACCGCCGAGAAGATCGGGAATGACGAACTCGCCGACGGCGGGGATGAAGACCAGCATGCAGCCGGCAATCACGCCCGGGATCGACAGCGGGAAGGTGACGCGCCAGAAAGCCTGAATCGGCGTGCAGCCGAGATCCTGCGCCGCCTCGATCAGCGTGCCGTCCATCTTTTCGAGCGCCGAATAGAGCGGCAGCACCATAAAGGGCAGATAGGAATAGACGATGCCGATATAAACGGCGGTGGTGGTGTTGAGAATGATCAGCGGGCTGTCGATCATATGCAGAGACAGGAGAAGCTGGTTCAGCAGTCCTTCGGGCTTCAGGATCGCAATCCAGGAATAGACGCGGATCAGGAAGCTGGTCCAGAACGGCAGAATGACGAGCATCAAAAGCGTCGGGCGAATGCCGCGCGGCGCCTGCGCCATGCCATAGGCAATCGGATAGGCGATCAGAAGCATGAGGAAGGTCGAGACCGCCGCGATGATGACGCTCGAGAGATAAGCGTTGAAGTAAAGCGGATCGTCAATGAGGTAGCTATAATTGTCAAAGGAGAAAGTTGCGACCTTGCTCCAGAAAGCACTCCAGCCGTCGGCCAAAGAGAAGACCGGCTCATAGGGCGGTATGGCGATTGCCGTCGTCGACAGCGAGATGCGGAAGACAATGAAGAACGGCGCAAGAAAGAAAAGCAGCAGCCAAGCATAGGGAATGATGATGACGAGGCGATTGTAGAGGCGCGATGCGGCGGTTTCCATAGGCTCAGTCCTTCAGCAGCACGCCGCCATTCTCATCGAAGGAGACCCAGACGTCCTGATCATAGCTGAAGGGGTCGTCGACGGAGCGCTGCGCGTTCAGCGAAGAGGCTCTGACGAATTTTCCGCTCGGCAGCCTGATGTGGAAAACGGTCATGTCGCCGAGATAGGCGATGTCCCAGATCTCACCCTTGGCCGCGTTGACCGAGGCGTTCGCGGGTGCTGCGCGCGTCACGCGGACCTTTTCCGGGCGAATGGCAAATCCGGCACTATTGCCGACCGCCGGCGTTTCCGTGGCAGCGGTACGGATCGTGAAGCCGCTATCGACGGCTACCTCGACTGCCCCGTTTCCTGACGTCGTCACCTTGCCGTCGAAGATGTTCACGTCTCCGATGAAGTCAGCCACGAAGCGGGAATTCGGCGCCTCGTAGATTTCGGCCGGGGTTGCCACCTGCACGACCTTGCCGTGGCTCATGACCGCGATGCGGTCGGCCATGGTCATCGCCTCTTCCTGATCGTGGGTCACCACCACGAAAGTGAGGCCGAGCGTCTGCTGCAGGTCCATCAGTTCGAACTGGGTTTCCTCGCGCAGCTTCTTATCGAGCGCGCCGAGCGGTTCGTCCAGCAGCAGCACTTTCGGACGCTTGGCGAGGGAACGGGCGAGCGCGACGCGCTGGCGCTGGCCGCCGGAGAGCTGGTTCGGTTTGCGCGAAGCAAATTGCTCGAGCTTTACGAGCTTCAGCATCTGCGTCACGCGTTCGGCCATTTCTTCCTTCGGCATGCCGTCCTGCCTCAGGCCGAAGGCGATATTCTTCTCGACGGTCATATGCGGAAAAAGCGCGTAGGACTGAAACATCATATTGACCGGCCGCTTGTAAGGCGGCGTGCCGGCGAGATCGGTGCCATCGAGGATGATTTCGCCCGAACTCGGCTGCTCGAAGCCGGCAAGCATGCGCAGAAGCGTCGACTTTCCGCAGCCGGACGCACCGAGCAGCGCGAAGAACTCGCGTTGATAGATATCAAGCGACAGATCATCGACGGCGGTGAAATTTCCGAAGCGTTTGGTGACATTCTTGAAGGCAATGAACGGTTTTGCGGACGGATCGGTCCAGGGTGCGAAAGCGCGGCGGATATTGCCCAAAGATTTCATAATATTCCCCGAGAATATAAGTTTTCAGCCGGCCTCCCACGCCGGGCCGGTAACTGAAAGGCCCGGACGTTTCCGTCCGGGCCTTGCATTAACTTACTGGCCGGTGACGACCTTCGTCCAGATCCGCGTCGCCGTGCGCTGGGTCTTCGGGTCCCACGGCTTTACCGTGAACAGGTTCTTCATCACCTCTTCGGTCGGATAGATAGCCGGATCTTCCAGCACTTCCTTGCTGACGAACTGCTGCGAGGCCTTGTTGCCATTTGCATAGAAAGTGTGGTCGCTCGCCTTGGCGATGACCTCGGGCCTCATCAAGTAGTTCAGGAACTCATGCGCTTCGGCGACATGCTTGGCATCGGCGGGGATCGCCATCATGTCGAACCACATCTGGGCGCCCTGCACGGGGATCGAATAATTGACTTCAACGCCATTCTTGGCTTCGGCCGCGCGATCGCGGGCCTGCAGCATGTCGCCGGAATAACCAAAGGCAATGCAGATGTCGCCGTTGGCAAGGGCGTTGATATATTCGGACGAGTGGAACTTGCGGATATAGGGGCGCACCGCCGTCAGCAATTCCTCGACCTTCTTGAAATCCTCGGCCTTGGTGGAGTTCGGATCGAGGCCGAGATAACGCAGCGCCGTGGTCATGACGTCCTTTGGCGTGTCGAGTACGTAGATGCCGCAGTCCTTGAACTTTTCGGCGACCTTCGGATCGAAAATCACTTCGAGACCGGGCTTGGCATCCGGCCCGAGAATTTCAGCAACCTTCTTGACGTTATAGCCGATACCGTCGGTCCCCCACATGTAATCCACCGCATATTCGTTGCCCGGATCATATGCAGCAGTGCGCTGTTGGATGACGTCCCACATGTTGGAAAGGTTCGGCAGCTTCGACTTGTCGAGTTTCTGGAAGACGCCGGCCTGGATCTGTCGCTGCAGGAAGTCGGCCGTGGGAACGACGACGTCATAACCGGTGCCACCGGCAAGCAGCTTGGTTTCCACAGTCTCGTTCGAATCGAAAGTGTCGTAGACGACCTTGATGCCGGTTTCCTTGGTGAAATCGGCGAGGATGCTGTCGTCGATATAATCCGACCAGTTGTAGACGTTGACGACGCGCTCCTGCGCAACGGCCGGCACGGCGGTAAGGAGGGCGGCAACGGCGACGCCCGTCACGGTTGCGATGGTTGACCTCATGACTTCTCCTGTTTTGTTCGAAGAGCCCGCATCCGCGGACATCTGTTCCCTCTGGTTTTGCCCGCAGACTAAGAAGGAATTTCTAAGCCCACAAGCGCAAAAAAAATGCGCCTTCAATCATTTCACAATCACCGGAAGTCGAAGGCGCTAAGGCCCGCCACCATCTCGTCGAGCCCGAGCGGTCGCGTTACCGGCGGCTCGGCGCGGGAAAGGCAACCGCGCCGCTCGCAAAGCCGACAGGCCGGCCCGATCGCAACCGGGTCGAGCGCCGCCGCCTGCCCGTAGACCGTGCCATCTGCGAGGGCGGCATCGCAGCCGACGAGAATCGCGGTGCGCCTGATCCTTTCTCCGAATTCGACGCTCGGCCCCTCCAGGGTTCGGGCAACCGTCAGGAAGGATGCGCCATCAGGCATGACGACCGTCTCGGCGAGAATCTGGCCCGGTTGCAGGAAGGCGGCGTGGATATTGAGCTTTGGACAGCCGCCGCCGAAACGAGCCTGCGGAAAGCCCTGGGCGCCGGCGCGCCGCAGCCGGTGGCCGGCCGCATCGATCTCGACCAGGAAGAAGGGGATGGCTGCCGCCCCGGGTCGCTGCAGCATCGTCAGACGCGTTGCCGCATGGCCGAAGGAGACGCCGAAACGCGCGCGAAGAATATCGATGTCGTAATGAGTCGCCTTGGCTGCCGAAAGGAAGGCTTCATAGGGCATTGCCAGCGCCAGGGCCGCAATGCGGGCAAGCTCGAAGCGGGCGATGCGACGCGCCTCGGCGGAGGAAAGCGAGAGATCGTCGAGCTCGGCATCGATGGCCGGCAGCAAAGCAAGGGTCGCTGCCTCGACTGATATCTCGTGCGCACGATCGGCCGGCGACAGCCGTTCCGAGATGAAAAGCCGCATCGAATGACGGTCGAAACGGCGGCGCAGATCCGGCATGACGTGTACGGGCAGGACGCGCACCGCAATGCCGCGTTCGGCGCGCAGCCAGTCCTTCAGCCCCGCCGCAAGATCGAGGCCGCCGGGCAACGTCGCAGCAAAGGCTTCCGCCGCTGTCTCGATCCGCCCAAAATAGCCCGATCGGCGCTCCAACGTCTCGCGCAGCTCGTCCAGCGGCAGCCGGCCGGCCGCAACGGGCGCATGCCCCTCGGCCACCATCAGCGCCGTCAGATCGGACAGCCGGGCTGCCTGTTCCCTGTAGGCGCGATAGAGCTTGATCATGCCGCTTGCGGCATTCGGCGCCGCCTCGGCCACCTCCACCAATTCCTGATCGCCCGGCAGCTCGCCTGATAGCAGCGGGTCGGCGAAGACCTCCTTCAGCTGGCCGAGACTGCCGCCGGTCTGCCCCCGCAACTCCTCCAGATCGACCCGGTAGACGGCCGCGAGCTTCAGCAGGAGCTGCACCGTCAATGGCCGCTGGTTGCGCTCGATGAGGTTCAGGTAGGAGGGCGAAATCTCCAGAGCCTCTGCCATCGCGGTCTGAGTCAGCGCCAGCGCATTGCGGATGCGCCGAAGCTTAGGACCTGCGAAGATCTTCCGTTCCGCCATGTCACACCTTTGACAAAGACGAGGAGCGTTCTATTTACAAAATTTTACAAATTCACAGCGCCCCTCTGTCAATCCTCGTCATCTTAACCTCTTTCCCGCCCCAAAATCAAAGGTTTTCCTGGCCATAACGACTTAAATTGTCAATCTTGTCATTCATTCATCCGGTAACGGTTTTCAGCGAGGAGAGCAACATGACCGATTTTTACAAGCTTGTCCGAAACGCACCAGCGGGCCGCTTCGACGGTATCGAGAGGCCCTATTCGGCCGCTGACGTGCAGCGGCTGAGAGGATCGGTGGCGCTCAGCCATACGCTCGCCGAAATGGGCGCGGATCGCTTGTGGCAGCTCATCCATAAGGAGGACTTCGTCAACGCGCTCGGCGCGCTCTCCGGCAATCAGGCCATGCAGATGGTGCGCGCCGGGCTGAAGGCGATCTACCTCTCCGGCTGGCAGGTGGCGGCCGACGCCAATACTGCATCGGCGATGTATCCCGACCAGTCGCTTTATCCCGCCAATGCCGGGCCGGAACTTGCAAAGCGCATCAACCGCACGCTGCAGCGCGCCGATCAGATCGAGACCGCCGAAGGCAACGGCCTCTCCGTCGACACCTGGTTTGCGCCGATCGTTGCCGATGCGGAAGCCGGTTTCGGCGGGGCGCTCAACGCCTTCGAGATCATGAAGGCCTATATCGAGGCGGGTGCAGCAGGCGTCCATTTCGAGGACCAGCTCGCTTCGGAGAAGAAATGCGGCCATCTCGGCGGCAAGGTTCTCATCTCGACGGCCGCCCATATCCGCAATCTCGACGCCGCTCGGCTCGCCGCCGACGTGATGGGCGTGGCGACGCTGGTCATCGCCCGCACCGATGCGGAAGCGGCAAAGCTTTTGACATCGGATATCGATGAGCGCGACCAGCCCTTCGTCGACTATGATGCCGGGCGCACGGTCGAAGGCTTTTACCAGGTCAGAAACGGCATAGAGCCTTGCATCGCCCGTGCCGTGGCCTATGCGCCGCATTGCGACCTGATCTGGTGCGAGACCTCCAAGCCGGATCTCGAACAGGCGCGTCGTTTTGCCGAAGGTGTGCACAAGGTCCATCCCGGCAAGCTGCTCGCCTATAATTGCTCGCCTTCGTTCAACTGGAAGAAAAATCTCGACGAGGCGACAATCGCAAGGTTCCAGCGCGAGCTCGGCGCGATGGGATACAAGTTCCAGTTCATCACGCTGGCCGGCTTCCACCAGCTGAACTACGGCATGTACGAGCTGGCGCGCGGCTACAAGCAGCGGCAGATGTCGGCCTATTCGGAGCTGCAGCAGGCCGAATTCGCCGCAGAGGCGAACGGCTATACCGCCACCAAGCATCAGCGCGAGGTCGGGACCGGCTATTTCGACGCCGTGTCGCTCGCCATCACCGGCGGCCGGTCCTCGACCACCGCGATGCACGATTCAACCGAACATGCGCAGTTCAAACCAGCTGCGGAATAACCAGAAGAGGAGGATAAGATCATGGCATCCATCGCACGCGTCCGGGAACGGGCCGAGGAGCAGGCATCCAGCATGAGCGAGGATCAGCAGACGACGATCCGCATGCTCGCCAACGACCTGCATCGGCTGAACCAATCCGTCATGAAGGCCGTCGAGGCCGGCGTTTCTGTCGAACTGGTGCGCTCGGCCCGTCATCACGGCGGCGACGGCAATTGGGGCGACCTGTTAATCCCGGTCGTGGTCACCAACCGGCACTGACGAAGTAGCCGGCAGCCTGGGCACTCCGCTCTGTCTGCCCTCGATCACAGCGTCCGCGCCTCGAAAGAATGCGCGGACGCCTCATCGTCTTTCCGTCTTCCGGCCCCTCGGCATCAGCCGCGGCTTGGACGCTTTCCGGCGAAGAGATCGGCATAGCTTCGGATGAGCTTGGTCATGCGGTCGGCTACCGTGCGGATCTCCGGACGATGGCGGTCCTCGGCATTCATGACGATCCATTGGCGGTGGCGCAGTTCCGGCAATTCTCCGCCCTGGCGCTGCAAGTCGGGATGGAGATCACCGACGAAACAGGGAAGCACGGCCTTGCCGGCGCCGGCGCGCACCAGATCCGGCAGCGAACGCGGTCGGTTTACGGTGGCGACGATCCCGGCCGCGGCATGACTATGCGGCCAGCGCAGATAGGCCGAGATCGCCTCCTCCTCGCCGACGGCAATCCAGCGCTCGTCGGTCTCGGCGGCATTGCGTCTGCTATAGACGGCGTAGGCCACCTCCCCGAGCTGGCGAGCGGCAAGATTGCCCTCTTCCGGCTCGAAAGCGCGAATGCCGATATCGCTCTCGCGATAGGCAAGATTTGCCCTCGCTTCGCCGATGGTGAGCGAAATTGCAAACGCATCGCCCGGCATGCGGATCGCGGCGAAATTCTCCGTCAGGAGCCAGGCGATCCAGGTGCCGGCGGTGATCCTAACGGTCGTACCGCCCTCACCCGACTGCCGCCAGGCTTCGACCTTGCGGGCGGCGGCCTCCATCTCCTGAAGGTGATCGAGCAGCGCCTGGCCATCCCCAGTCAGGCGATAACCGGTCTGGCTGCGCGAAAACAGGGCGCGGCCGACCTCCTGTTCGAGTTCGAGCATGCGCCGACCAATGGTCGCCGGGCTTAGCCCGCTTGCGGCACTGGCTCCCGTCAAGCCGCCGAGCCGGGCGACCTGCAGGAAAAGCTGATAGGAATCCCAATTCGCGTTTTTCATCAATGAAAAACATAGCGGGGATTTCACTGTTTATAAAGACAAACTTGATGCCTAAATCGTGAGATGTCTTGAAGGAAAGGACATCCCATGATCGACATGATCACCATTGTAGGCGTCCATGGATTTCGCCACCATCGCTGGCCGAGCGGCAGCAAGGCGGACGAGGATCAATTCTATGCCGAGTTCGGAGACAGCAGCACGGTCCGCTTCGCCGCCTGGCTGACCTCGCTCGATCTCATCATCAAGGGCGCCGCGTCAAAGGAAAGGCGCCGCACGGATGGAGCTAAATGCTGCGGCGGCCGTGGCCGGGCTCCTCAGGCGACTTTCCTTGCGCCGAAGTGAGCGGCCGCAGGTTCCGCGCCGATGCGGAAACGCTCGATCAGCGCCATCAGCGTATCGGCCTCGCCGGCGAGCAGGCGGCTTGCCTGCGTGGTGTCGGCAACCATCGACGCGTTCTTCTGAGTCATCTGGTCCATGGCGTTGACCGAACTGTTGACTTCCTGCAAGGCGGCCGACTGATCGCGGCTGGCGGTGGCGATGGTCTCGACATGGCCGCTGATCGCGATGATCTCCTGGCTGATCGAAGCAAGGACGCTGCCGGTCTTCTGGACGAGTTCCGAGCCGGCCGTCACTTCGCGGCTTGACGTCTCGATCAGAGACTTGATCTCGCGCGCCGCGTCAGCCGAGCGCTGGGCAAGCTCGCGGACCTCCTGGGCGACGACGGCAAAGCCCTTGCCCGCCTCGCCCGCCCGCGCCGCCTCGATGCCGGCATTCAGCGCCAGAAGGTTGGTCTGGAAGGCGATATCGTCGATCACCTCGATGATCTGCTCGATACGCTGCGAGGCACCTTCGATGCGCTCCATGGCGGCGACGGCATCACCGACCACGGCGCCGGAATTGTCGGCCGTCTTCTTGGTTGCGGCCACGACATTGTTGGCTTCGCGGGCACGCTCGGCGGAGGAGCGGACCGTGACGGTGATCTCTTCCACCGCCGCTGCGGTTTCTTCGAGACTAGCCGCCTGCGCCTCGGTGCGCTTGGACAGCTCGCCGGCAGAAGCGGAGACGGCGCCGCTGTTGCGCTGTATCGTCGAGGCGCTGTCACGGATGCCGGACAGCGTATCCTGCAGACGCAGAAGGGAAGCGTTGAAATCGACGCGCAGTTGCTCCAGTCGGCCGACGAAGGGCGTGCCGATCGTCTGCGAGACATCACCCTGCGACAAGCGTCCGAGGCCCGCTGCAAGCTGACTGACGGCAAAATCGATCTGGCCGTCGAGCGAGCGCTTGTCGGCATCGTTCCTGGCGCGTTCGGCATCGCTGAGCGCGCGCTGTTCGGAGGCCTCGGTCTCCAGATCGCGCCGGGCGCGGGCGCTGTCGCGGAAGAGCGAGAGCGCCCGACCAATCTCGCCGAACTCGTTCTTCTTCTCGAGACAGGGGACCACCCTGTCGAGATCCCCCGAGGAAATTGTGTGGACGCTCGCGGTCAGCGCCTGCAGCGGCTTTACCGACAGGCGGATCGCATAGAAGGCGAGAACACCCACGAGCAGCATGACGACGGCGCCGATGCCGAGAACCAGGATCAGCAACTCATTCATGCGCTGATAGTAGAACTCCATCGGAATGCCGATGAAGAGAATACCAATATTGGCGCTCGACGCGTTTTTGATCGGGAAGTAACCGGTCATGAATTTGCGGCCGAATAGCTCGGCCGGTCCGTAATACGCCTCGCCCCGGGCGAGAACCGCCTGGGCCGGGTGTTCGGCTGCAAGCTTGGTGCCGACGGCGCGATCGCCGTTTTCCTTCTTCACATTGGTAGATATGCGGACGTAGTCGCCGCCCTGCTTCTGGAAGATCGTCGCGACACCGGCGATCGATTGCGCGGTGCGGTCGACAAGCGAATGATCGGCAAGGACCGGAACCGCCTCTTCCGTGACCGTGGCGAGCTGATTGTCCTTCACCTCGATCTTCGCGGCCGGGTCAGCCGCGCCGTAGAGCACAGCCATCGAGCGGGCGGCGTTCCGGGCGTCGGAGACAGCTCCGTCCATCACGTGGCGGCTCAGATTGTAATAGATCACGCCGACGATGGCGGCCGTGCTGATCGCCAGGAGAAACAATGTGATCGCAACGATCTGGCGAACGATAGACGTAGAGAAAAAGCGCAGCATCAAAACCCCCGACGGCAACGAGGGCTAAATTAGAGGAAAAGCGTTAAGGAAAATTTTCCGTAAAT
The DNA here is from genome assembly GCF_005862215.1 of Rhizobium sp. MHM7A. Classification (NCBI taxonomy): domain Bacteria; kingdom Pseudomonadati; phylum Pseudomonadota; class Alphaproteobacteria; order Hyphomicrobiales; family Rhizobiaceae; genus Rhizobium; species Rhizobium sp. MHM7A. Next base: position 280,102 of record NZ_VCHT01000010.1, on the reverse strand, counting down.
CTGGGTCGCCCGAGATATTCGTCCGTCCCGTTTGCGGGCGATTTCTACCCAACACGCAAACGGCCCCGGAAAACCGAGGCCGTTCGGATGACTGGACATCGGCCTTGATCACGCGGCGCGGTAGACCTGCGCTTCGGCAGCCTCACCATGGATCTTGAACTGCTGGATGAGGCGTCGCAGCGCATCGGCCTCGTCGGCCAGTTCGCGGCTGGCGGCGGTCGTCTCCTCGACCATGGCGGCGTTCTTCTGCGTCATCTGGTCCATCTGGTTTACCGTCGAGTTGACGCTCTGCAGCGCGTTCGACTGATCATGGCTGGCGCGGGCGATCATCTCGACATGCTGGCTGATCGTGACGATCTGGGCGCTGATCTTGGCAAGCACCGTCCCGGTCTCCTGCACGAATTGCGAGCCGGAGCTGACCTCGCTGGTCGACTTGTTGATCAGGCCCTTGATCTCCTGCGCGGCGGCGGCGGAGCGCTGGGCGAGTTCGCGCACTTCCATGGCGACGACCGCGAAGCCCTTACCGGCCTCGCCGGCGCGCGCCGCTTCGATGCCGGCGTTGAGCGCCAGCAAGTTGGTTTGGAAGGCGATTTCGTCGATGACGCCGATGATCTGCTCGATCTGGCGCGAGGCATCCTCGATGCGGCCCATCGCGTCGATGGCGTTGCTGACGACGACGGCGGAATCGTCGGCGCTGCGCTTGGCCTGGCGGACGATCTGATCGGCATCCTTGGCGCGTTCGGCCGACGAGCGGACCGTGACGGTGATCTGATCGACGGCAGCGGCGGTCTCTTCGAGCGAGGCAGCCTGCTGTTCCGTGCGCTTGGAGAGATCCTCGGCCGACTTGGCCATCTGGTTGCCGTTGCCCTGGATCAATTCGACATTGTCGCGGATCTGGCTCATCGTCGCCTGCAGGCGCAGCATCGAACCATTGAAATCCTGACGCAGTTGTTCGAGACGGCCGATGAAGGGGGTTTCGATCGTTGTCGAGATGTCGCCCTGCGACATGCGTTCGAGGCCGGCGGCAAGCTGGTTGACCGCGAATTCGATCTGGCGGTCCATCTCGCGCTTTTCAGCGTCATTGCGCTGGCGCTCGTGTTCGGCGGCAGCGCGTTCCTCGTCGCTCTGTTCCTCGATGCGTATCTTCGAGATGGCATTTTCCTTGAAGATGCCGAGCGCGCGGGCCATGTCGCCGATTTCGTCGTGGCGCTGCTCGCCTGATATGCTGGTATCCAGCGCTCCCTCGGCAATGCGGCGCATGGCGGCCGTAATCTGGCTGATCGGCCGCTGCAAGGTCAGCACCAGGGCGATGCCGCCGAGGATCGACAACAGGATGCCGAGACCGGTGGTCAGGACCGAGATGCTGTTTGCCTGGGTCCGCTCGGTGCCGGCCGTCTGCTTCTGCAACTCGGCGAAATCGGTCAGCTTCGTCCAGATCTGGTCGAGCTCCTGGCGGGCGGCGGCATAGGCCGCGACACGCTCACCGATCGTACCGACGATCTTCGAGCCACCGCTGGAAATGGCGTCGAGCGCCGGCTGGATCGCGCCGGATATGCCTTCGGCAAAGCCCATGCCGTTGGCGCTGGTGGTCAGCACCTGCATGTCCTTGCCGAGCGTGCCGGCCTGCTGCTGCAGGCGAACGAGGTTATCCTTGCTGGGATCGGCGAGGAAATCGGAAAGGACGATCTGCAGTGCATAGACGGAATTTTCCAGGCGCCGCGTATCCTGAAGAACGGAGTTGGTCTGGGCGATGCGGCCTTCGAGCTCGGCGAAACGCTGGGTCGCTTCGCGCATCTTCTGTGTCGCGGTCAGCTGCGTATAGGTCGAGGTCTGGCGGAAGCGCGACACGAGACGACCGAGTTCGGCGATGTTCTCGTCGGTCGGACTGGGCATCTGGGCGATCGCCTTGATGCTGTCGATGGTCGCGGCCAGGGCGTCGACGACGTTCTTCTGATTGGTCGGAACCGAAATGGCGATCAGGCGCTGGGATTTGATGACCTCCGGCATCTGTTCATTGATGAAGGCGATCTTGTCCTGCGGCGTCTGCGGCTTGCTGAAGCCGCTGGCGACGGTGCCGAGGAAATCGCCGCCCTTCAGCAGGCGATCGGCCGTACGAAGGGTAACGGTAGCGTCGCTCTCGTCGCGCTGCAGCGCGCTCTGCAATTCCTCAGCCTGATATGAAACGGTGAATCGGGTGCTGATCAGGCTCTTCTGCGCCGCGTCAATTTGCTCGTGCAGCGCCTGTTCCTGTTCATGCAAGCCCCAAAGCTTGTCCACCACGCCCGAAATGTCCTTGGTGCGGGTTGAAGCTTCCGCGAGACTGTCGCGGCCAGCCGCCTCTTCACCGACCTGGTCCAGCGTCTGTTCGAGCACGCCCTGCTGCGCCTTCAGATCCGCAAGCAGCTTGTCGCGCGCCTCCGAACTGGTGACGCGCAGGAAATCATCCATGGAGCCGTAAAGATCCTTGAACCCGCTCAGCGACTGCAGCACGCTGTTGGATATTTCCATCCGCCCCTGGAGAAGCCCGGATGCATAAAGGCCGGTCAAACCGACCGCCGAAATGGTGACGACAAAGGGCAGAACGAAGATCAGAACCTTCGTCTTGATCTTGAAGCGGGATAGAATCTTGTCAATCAACATAGCGTTCCGGGCCTTTCATACACTACTCCTCCCGCGGGCAGCCATGAGGCGCCAGCCGAGTGCACATCGGACTATTCTATTTCCATTGGGAAACCCGGAGGCCAGGCGGCAGTCATTGCCAGTTCATGTCCAAGCAGACTTGGAAACGCCCAAATAATCGCGGGCAATTGTGTCAGATTAGATATTAATTTTCAGATAAGCAGTAGTGGCGGCTTGAGCCAAGGCAGTGAAATAACTGCAAATATGCGCCGCGCGGCCGCAATGGCAATCGGAAGCCGGCAAGTTTGTCTTCAGATACCGGGGCAGATCAGATGAGATGGGCGAGCAGCAGCGCCAGGCTGGCGGCGGTCGCGCCGGCTGCGAGCATCAGGTATCGCAGGGTGGCCATCCGGGCGTCAGGTTTTGCCTGGGTGATTGCGATGGCGCGGGCGCGTCGTGCGTTTCTGTTCATGCTCGAAACCTCACTCTTATGACACTACAGTCCAACAAAAATGCTTGCCGGTAAAGCTTAATTTGGGAAAAGCTCTCACAGACGGCAATTGAGACAGGATGGCGCACCTCTCTTAAGAAGTCTTGAATCGATATAGCGGATATCTACGCGCATTCACCGGCGGCAAAGCCGGAGGCCCAGGCCCATTGGAAATTATAGCCGCCGAGCCAGCCGGTGACGTCGACGCATTCGCCGATGAAATAGAGGCCGGGCACGGCCCTTGCCTCCATGCTGCGGGAATCGAGCGCCGCCGTGTCGATGCCGCCGAGCGTCACTTCGGCGGTGCGGTAGCCTTCAGAGCCGGAAGGTTTGACGATCCAGTCCTGGGCGCCGGCGGCAAGGCGCTGCAGCGTCCTGTCCGGCAGGTCGGCCATATTGCCGGTAATATTTTCGCGCTCGACGAGAAACTGCGCCAGCCGCTTCGGCAGGATCTCCCCCAACGCCGTCTGGGCCGATTGGCGGCCATTCAGCTGCTTTGCCGTCTTCAACTGCGCGGCGATATCGACATCCGGTTCGACCGCAACGACGATCTCGTCGCCCTCCCTCCAATAGGAGGAGATCTGCAGGACGGCCGGTCCGCTTAAGCCCCGATGGGTAAACAGCAGGGCTTCGCGAAAGGCGGTCCGGCCATGGCGGATTTCAGCCGGGGCGGAAATGCCGGCAAGCGGCGCAATGCTTGCGAGCAGGCCGGGATCGAGCGTCAGCGGCACCAGACCCGGGCGGGTTTCGAGCACGGCCAGGCCGAACTGCTCGGCAAGGCGATAGGCAAAGCCGGTGGCGCCCATCTTCGGGATGGATTTGCCGCCGGTTGCGACGACCAGCGAGGATGCCTCGTAGACGCCTTGGCTCGTGGAGACGCGGAATCCCGCCGCCATCCTTTCGACGCCCGATATTTCGGTGCCGAGCTGCAGCACCGCGCCGACTGCACGCATCTCGTCCAGGAGCATGCGGATGATGTCCTTGGCGCTGTCGTCGCAGAAGAGCTGGCCAAGCGTCTTTTCGTGCCAGGCAATGCCGTGCCGATCGACCATGGCGATGAAATCGGCCGGCGTGAAACGGGCAAGCGCCGATTTGCAGAAATGCGGATTGGCGGACAGGAAATTCCTGGGCCCGGCATGGATATTGGTGAAATTGCAGCGACCGCCGCCCGAGATGCGGATCTTCTCGCCGGGCGCCCTCGCATGGTCGATGACCACGACCGAGCGGCCGCGTTTACCCGCGCGAATGGCCGCCATCATGCCGGCGGCCCCGGCGCCGATGACGATGACGTCGCTTTTGCGCTGCAAACTCTTTTCCCCGATCCAGTCGGCGTCTTCTTTTCCATCAAAGGGCGAAAGTCAACGTTTTCAGCCCCTCGCCAATTGGCAAAGTCCGGCTATGATGGCGCCACGATCAACCAAACCGGTGTGTCATGTCCCCAAAAAAGACGACGCTGAAGCCTGCCAGAAACGTACCCGCCTCGACGAAAACACCTCCGGACCCCGGATCTCTGCGCGGCGTTGCGAACTGGAAGGAAGCAGCACAGTGGCTGCGGGCCAGGGGCATCGAAGACATCGAATGCATCACCCCGGACCTTGCCGGCGTTCCGCGCGGCAAGATGATGCCGAGTTCTAAATTCACCTCGAACACCTCGCTGGCGCTGCCTTCGGCGATCTACCGGCATACGATTTCGGGCGAGTATCCGGAGGAGACGGAAAGCTTCCGATACGAGCCCCGTGACAGCGACCTGAAGCTGATGCCTGATCTGTCGACGCTATCGGTCGTGCCTTGGGAAAGCGACCCGACGGCCCAGGTGATCTGCGACATCGTCGATTCGGATGGCGGGGAAGTGCCCTATACGCCCCGCAACGTGCTGAAGCGGATCATGAGCCTCTATCATGATCGCGGCTGGAAGCCGATCGTTGCGCCGGAGATCGAGTTCTACCTGGTCGCCAAGAATGACGACCCCGACTATCCGCTGCACCCGCCCAAAGGCCGCTCCGGCCGCTCGATCCTCGGGGGCCAGGGCTACTCGATCGCCGGCATCAACGAATTCGACGAGCTGATCGACGACATCTATCATTTCTCCGAGAAGCAGGGGCTGGAGATCGATACGCTGATCCACGAAGAGGGCCCGGCGCAGCTCGAGATCAACCTGCGCCACGGCAACCCGATCGAGCTTGCCGACCAGGTATTTCTGTTCAAACGCACAATCCGAGAGGCGGCGCTCAAGCACGACATCTACGCGACCTTCATGGCCAAGCCGATGCAGGGCCAGCCGGGGTCGGCGATGCATATCCATCAGTCGGTCGTCAATATCGAGACGGGCAGGAACGTCTTTTCCAATGCGGACGGATCGGCCTCGAAGGAATTCTTCCATTTCATCGGCGGCATGCAGAAATTCGTGCCGAGCGCGATGGCGATGCTTGCGCCCTATGTAAACTCCTACCGGCGCCTGCAACCCGACATGTCCTGTCCGGTCAACAACGCCTGGGGCTACGACAACCGGACGACGGCCTTCCGCGTTCCGGTTTCAGATCCGCAGGCGCGGCGGGGGGAAAACCGGCTGCCGAGTTCCGACGCCAATCCCTATCTGGCGCTTGCCGCCTCGCTCGCCGCCGGCCTGCTCGGCATCATGAAACAGATCGAACCGACGGCGCCGACGGAGGATTCGGCCAATGAGGGCTCGATCGATCTGCCGCGCGGCCTGCTGGAAGCCGTCGCGCTGATGGAGGATGAGCCCGCCTTTGAAGAGGTGTTCGGCAAGCAGTTCATTGGCCTTTATGCCGGTGTCAAGCGGGGCGAGTTCGAGACCTTCATGCAGGTGATCAGCCCCTGGGAGCGGGAGTTTCTTCTGCTTAACGTGTGAGGGATGTCATGACACCGCAGCAGATGTGGCAGAGCCCGATCGCGCCCGGGCTGACCTGGTATCAGGCAACCGTCGGGGAGCGACCGACCTACGCCGCCCTCGACGGCTCGAGGACATGCGACGTCGCTATTGTCGGCGGCGGCTATACCGGCCTCCAGGCCGCCTATAACCTCGCCAGGTCAGGCGTTTCGGTGGTGCTGATCGAGGCCTGGCGCTTCGGAGACGGAGCGTCGGGGCGCAATGGCGGTCAGCTCGGCACCGGCCAGCGATGGTGGCCGGAAGAGCTTGAGGAAAAAATCGGCTACGAACGCTCGAAGGCGCTGTTCGATGTCGCCGAGGCGGCCAAGCGCCATCTTCTCGATTTCGCCGGAGAACATCAGATCGAGATCGATTATGTGCCGGGCCAGCTCAACGTCGCACACAAGGCAAGCTACGAACGCGACTATCGTGAGAATGCCGAAATCGCCGCTCAGCGCTACGGCTATCCGCACCTGAGCTTTATGGACGGCAAGGAAACGCAGGAGCGGCTCGGCTCGAAGCGATTCCACTGCGGCGTGCGTGATGTCGGCACCGGCCATATTCATCCGCTGAAGCTGCTCATCGGGCTGGCGCGAGTGGCCGCCAATGCCGGCGCCGCCATCTTCGAGATGACCCCGGCAAAAGCGGTCCGCCAAGGCGGCGGCAAGGTGACGATCGAAACCGAAAAGGGGACGATCACCGCCGAGCGGGCGCTGATCGCCTGCAACGGCCATATCGGCAATCTGGAGCCGGTGACGGCAAGCCATGTCATGCCGATCCGCTCCTTCATCGGCGCCACCGTTCCACTCGAAAACTATCCTGATGTGCTGCCGGGCGGCGAGGCTGTCGCCGATTCGCGCTTCGTCGTGCGCTATTTCCGCAAATTCGAAGGCCGCCTGCTGTTCGGCGGACGCGAGGCCTACACGGCAGACAATCCTCGAGACATATCGCAGCATATCCGTCGGCAGATCGGCGAAATCTATCCTGACCTGAAAGACATCGAGATCACCCATGCCTGGGGAGGCAGCGTCGGCATTACCATGCCGCGCCAGCTTTTCGTGCGGGAGGTGATGCCCGGCGTCACCTCGATCGGCGGTTATTCCGGCCATGGCGTCATGCTGTCAAACTACTGTGGCAAGCTCTACGCGGAAGCGGTGCTCGGAAAATCCGGCGATCTCGACCTGTTCAAGTCGCTCGATATTCCCGCATTCCCCGGCGGAGCCTGGATGCGGGCGCCGTTGCTTTTCCTCGCCTTGTCGTGGTTTGCGCTTCGCGACAAGTTTTAGTCCGATTGCGGATTTCCTCTTCCGGGAATTCGCTCTAAAACCGGTGCCTGACAGATTCATTGCACTGCACACTGGCTTTTTTAAATCGATTAGATTAAAAGGGCCGCCAACCAGCCTGATTGAGAGACAAGCTCATGAGCAGCCAGATCATTCCCGTTGAGCCTTTTGATTACGTCGTCTTCGGCGGCAGCGGCGACCTTGCCGAGCGGAAGCTTTTGCCTGCGCTCTACCATCGCCAGATCGAGGGTCAGTTCTCGGAACCGACGCGCATCATCGGTGCCTCGCGCAGCCCGCTTTCGCATGAAGAATACCGCAAGTTTGCCAAGGATGCGCTGACGGAGCACCTGAAGAAGGGGGAATATGACGAAGCGGAGGTGGAGAAGTTCTGCGATCGTCTCTACTACGTCTCCGTCGACGCCCGTACCGATACTGGCTGGGATCAGCTGAAGAAACTGCTCGACGAAAGCCGGGACCGGGTGCGCGCCTTTTATCTGGCGGTCGCGCCCGGCATCTTCGGCGACATTTCGCAAAAGATCCACGATCACAAGCTGATCACCAGATCGACCCGCATCGTCGTCGAAAAGCCGATCGGCCGCGACCTCGCCTCGGCGCTGCAGCTCAACGACACGATCGGCCGCGTCTTCAAGGAAGAGCAGATTTTCCGCATCGACCACTATCTCGGCAAGGAGACGGTGCAGAACCTGATGGCGCTGCGTTTCGCCAATGCGCTCTACGAGCCGTTGTGGAACGCCAACTACATCGATCATGTGCAGATCACCGTAGCGGAATCGGTCGGCCTCGAGGGCCGCGCCGGCTATTACGATACGGCCGGCGCGCTGCGCGACATGGTGCAAAACCATATCCTGCAGCTGCTCTGCCTGACGGCGATGGAAGTGCCTTCGTCGATGGATTCGGAAGCCGTTCGCGACGAGAAGCTGAAGGTGCTGCGCGCCTTGAAGCCCCTCGACGCCTCCAATGTCGAGCAGGCGACGGTTCGCGGCCAATATCGCGCCGGCGCCTCTGGCAGCGGCCCGGTCAAAGGCTACCTCGAAGAACTCGAAGGCGGCGTCTCGAATACCGAGACCTTCGTCGCCATCAAGGCGGAAATCAACAACTGGCGCTGGGCCGGCGTGCCCTTCTATATCAGAACCGGCAAGCGCCTGACCGGCCGCATGTCGGAGATCGTCATCACCTTCAAGCCGATCCCGCACGCGATCTTCGACCAGGCAGCCGGGCGCATCGTCGCCAATCAGCTGATCATCCGCCTGCAGCCCGATGAAGGCGTCAAGCAGTCGCTGATGATCAAGGATCCGGGTCCGGGCGGCATGCGCCTGCGCAACGTGTCGCTCGACATGAGCTTCGCCCAGGCGTTCAACGTCCGCAATCCAGACGCCTACGAGCGTCTGCTGATGGACGTGATCCGCTCCAACCAGACACTGTTCATGCGCCGCGACGAAGTCGAGGCCGCATGGAAATGGGTGGACCCGATCCTCAAGGGTTGGGAAACGACCGGCCAGCAGGTGCAGGGCTATACGGCCGGCACCTGGGGCCCGAGCCAGGCCATCGCGCTGATCGAGCGCGACGGCCGCACCTGGCATGACGACATCTAGGACGACATCGATGGCATCGACCCTGCATTCCTTCGCCAGTGCCGCAGACCTCGCCAGCAGCCTCGCCGACAAGGTCGCCGACAAGCTGTCGGCGGCAATCGCCGCCCGCGGTGCGGCGTCCATCGCCGTTTCCGGGGGCTCGACTCCGAAGGCCTTCTTCCAGGCGCTTTCGACGCACGACATCGCCTGGGACAAGGTGACGATCACGCTGGTTGACGAACGTTTCGTGCCGGCCGACAATGCGCGCTCGAACCATTTGCTGGTCGATGCCAACCTCTTGCAGAACAAGGCGAAGGCGGCGCGTTTCGTGCCGCTTTATCAGCCAGCATCCTCGGTCGGGGAGGCCGCCCGGCTTGCGACGGTAAAGAGCGCCGAAATCGGCATCCCCTTCGACGTCGTCATCCTCGGCATGGGCGGCGACGGCCACACGGCCTCGTTCTTTCCCGGCGGCAGCAATCTTGCCCGGGCGCTCGACGCGTCGACGCCGCGCAGCGTCATCACCATGGAGGCGGAAGGAGCCGGAGAGCCGCGCCTGACCTTTACCTTCTCCAGTCTTCAGGATGCCGCACTCCTGGTGCTCCATATCGAGGGCGAAGGCAAAAAAGACGTTCTCGCCAAGGCGGAAGGCAGCGGTGACGAGGCAGAAATGCCGATCCGCGCCGTTCTGCGCCGGGCCGCTTCCCCGGTCGAGATCTACTGGGCTCCCTGATCGGCCCCAGAACCGGGTCCGGATTAAGGCCGGAGCCGCCGAAAGAGATAGAGACAACGAATAAGGCAGGGATTTTCCATGTCCGCTCATGCACGCATTTCTGCGATCACCGATCGCATCGTCGAACGCTCCAAGCCGACCCGCGAGCGCTACCTGGAACGTGTGCGCGCCGCCGCTTCCAAGGGTGTGCAGCGCTCGGTGCTCGGCTGCGCCAACCTCGCCCACGGCTTCGCGATCTGTTCCCCCGCCGAAAAGGACGCGCTCGCCGGCGACCGCATACCCAATCTCGGCATCATCACCGCCTATAACGACATGCTCTCGGCCCACCAGCCGTTCGAGACCTACCCGGCGATCATCCGTGAGGCGGCCGCCGAGGCAGGCGGTGTCGCCCAGGTGGCCGGCGGCGTGCCCGCCATGTGCGACGGCGTCACCCAGGGACAGCCGGGCATGGAGCTTTCGCTCTTCTCGCGCGACCTGATCGCCATGGCGGCCGGCGTCGGCCTGTCGCATAATATGTTCGATGCCGCCCTCTTCCTCGGCGTCTGCGACAAGATCGTCCCCGGCCTCGTCATTGCGGCGCTGTCCTTCGGCCATCTGCCGTCGATCTTCGTCCCCGCCGGCCCGATGACGACGGGACTGCCGAATGATGAGAAGTCGCGTGTGCGCCAGCTCTTTGCCGAGGGCAAGGTCGGGCGCGCCGAACTGCTGGAGGCGGAATCGAAATCCTATCATGGTCCCGGCACCTGCACCTTTTATGGCACCGCCAACTCCAACCAGATGCTGATGGAGATCATGGGTTTCCACTTGCCCGGGTCCTCCTTCATCAATCCCGGCACGCCGCTGCGCGAAGCACTGACGCGCGAAGCCGCCAAGCGGGCCCTGGCGATCACAGCGCTCGGCAACGAATTCACGCCGGCGGGCGAGATGATCGACGAGCGCTCCGTCGTCAACGGCGTCGTCGGCCTGCATGCCACCGGCGGCTCGACCAATCATACGCTCCATCTCGTCGCCATGGCCCGGGCAGCCGGCATCCAGCTGACTTGGCAGGACATTGCCGAACTTTCGGAAGTCGTGCCGTTGCTTGCGCGCGTCTACCCGAACGGCCTTGCCGACGTGAACCATTTTCAAGCCGCCGGCGGCATGGGCTTCCTCATCAAGGAACTGTTGAAGCACGGCCTGGTGCACGACGACGTGCGCACCGTCTTCGGCCAGGGCCTCGAAGCCTATACGGTCGATGCCCGCCTCGGCGAAAACAACAACGTCCTGCGCGAGCCGTCGCCGGAGAAGAGCCATGATCCGAAGGTTCTTTCCAGCATCGAGACGCCTTTCCAGGCCAATGGCGGGCTGAAGATGCTGCGCGGCAATCTCGGCAAGGCGGTCATCAAGATCTCCGCCGTCAAACCGGAGCGCCATGTCATCGAAGCGCCGGCGATCGTCTTCCACAGCCAGCAGGAACTGCAGGACGCCTTCAAGGAAGGCAAGCTCAACCGCGATTTCGTCGCCGTCGTCCGTTTCCAGGGACCGAAGGCGAACGGCATGCCGGAACTGCACAAGCTGACGCCGCCGCTCGGCGTGCTGCAGGACCGCGGATTTCGCGTGGCGCTGCTCACCGACGGGCGCATGTCCGGCGCATCCGGCAAGGTGCCGGCGGCGATCCACGTCACGCCGGAAGCGGTCGACGGCGGCCCGATCGCCCGCATCAGGAACGGCGACATCATTCGTCTCGACGCGATCAAGGGCACGCTTGAAGTGCTCGTCGATGCCGCCGATCTGGCCGAACGCGAGCCGGTGAGCATCGATCTCTCCGATAATGAATTCGGGATGGGCCGCGAGCTCTTCGCTCCTTTCCGCCGTGCCGTCGGCGCTTCGGATCAGGGCGCCAGCGTGCTCTTCCACTGAAGCGACATTGGAGCGGTTCAGCTTTTCACCGAAGCGCAGAACCGCTCTAGCCTTTTGTTCTTGCGCAATTACGGACGGAAAACCGCTTCGCACTTTTCCTGGAATTGCTCTAGTTTGAATAAACAAAACCCGCGGAGCGCCTGAAGCGTCCCGCGGGTTTTTCTATGACCGGTCCGAGACTATCCGTCAGGCGCGGATGTCGAGGACGTAATCCTTGTGCGCCGGGTGGGTGCTGTAGACGAAGATCTTGTTCAGTTCCTTCTGCGTCAGCAGACGCAGGAAGCGGACCTCGATCGTGTTGTTGGCGTTGACCTTCATCAGCAGGCAGCCGACCTTGGTGATGCGGGCATCCGGAATGTCCAGATAGAACTGCTTCGGCAGGTTGAACTGGGTCAGGATTGCGAGTGTCGCGCTGCTCATCGAGATGCGGACAATATCGCAGCGGCGCGAAGCCGCATGCATGACGCCCTTTTCCGTATATTCGATGCGCGCGGCGTTCATGGTGTCCTCCATCTTGAACCGCGCCTCGCGGTCATACATGAAGGATTCTTCCTTGCTCAGGAAATGAGATCTTGGCTGTGACGGATTGGAAGCGGCCACGTGCTTATCCCCCTCATAAATCGATGAGGAAAAGGTAGCAGCCGATCTTTAACAGAAAGTGAGAATTCGGCCGCCCGTGCACAATTCCTGGGATTACCACCCCAAAAATGGCCGCTTCATTTCCGGTATGTATGGCCGGTCGCGTCAAAGAGATGGAGCTTCTGCCGATCGGCGGCAAAACGCATCTTCTGGCCCTTATGGACATCGTAGATGCCTGGCAGCTTGACGACGATCGGCTCGCCGGGAACCAGGCCCTCGATATAGAGCAGCGTTACTTCGCCGAGCGCTTCGACGATCGACACCTCGCCCTCGAAAACATAGTCGGCGCCGTCGGCGATCCTCAGATCTTCGGGACGGACGCCGAAGCTCGCCTGCTTGCCCTTCTCGGACGCGTCAGTCGCCACATCTAATGTCACCGACATGCCGCCGGTCAGCGTCACGGTCGTCTGGCTGCCGGTTTCCGCGATCGTGGCGGGAATGATGTTCATGGCGGGCGAGCCGATGAATTTCGCGACGAAGAGGTTGGCGGGGCGCTCGTACAGCTCCAGCGGCGCGCCAACCTGCTCGATATTGCCGGCGGAGAGGACGACGATGCGGTCGGCGAGCGTCATCGCCTCGACCTGGTCATGGGTGACGTAGATCATCGTCGTATCGGCCATCTGCTCGTTGAGACGGGCAATTTCGATACGAGTGGCGACGCGCAGCGCGGCATCGAGGTTGGACAGCGGCTCGTCGAACAGGAAGACCTTGGGATCGCGGCAGATGGCGCGGCCGATCGCCACGCGCTGACGCTGGCCGCCCGACAGCGCCTTCGGCAGCCGGTCGAGATATTTGGTCAGCTGCAGGCTCTCGGCCGCAGCGCGGACGCGGCGTTCGATCTCCTGCTTGTTTTCGCCGGCGATCTTCATGCCGAAGGCCATGTTGTCGTAGACGGTCATGTGGGGATAGAGCGCGTAGGACTGGAAGACCATGGCGATGCCGCGCTTCGACGGCGGCACGTCATTGACGAGCTGGCCGTCGATATACATCTCGCCGCCGGTGATCGCCTCGAGGCCGGCGATCATGCGCAGAAGCGTGGACTTGCCGCAGCCGGACGGACCGACGAAGACGATGAATTCACCCTGCTTGATATCGAGGTCGATACCATGGAGAACATCCACGGAACCGTAGGATTTGCGGATGTCCTTCAGTGTCAGTCCAGTCATTTTTCTCTCCCCTCCTGATCCTTAGGCGAGACGGGCGAAATACGCCCCCCACGCCGGAATATCGATCTTGTCGCCATAGTTGTTGCTGATAAAGCCATGGCCCGTCAACGCCTGCCATTCTCCCGCAGGCAGAGTGACGCTGGTCTCAGCCGGACTCATGTTGAAAATGCAGAGCAGCTTCTCGTCGCCATATTCGCGGGTGAAGACCAGACTATCTCCCTGCGCATCCTCGAATTCGATCTCACCCTTTGCAAAGGCCGGGTGTTGCTTGCGGAAAGCGATGAAGCGGCGATAGTGCTCCAGCACCGAAGTTTCATCGCCCTGCTGGACGCTAACGGCGCGCAGAATGTGCTCGACCGGCACCGGCAGCCAGGGCTTGACGGTGGAAAAGCCGCCCTGGGCGACGTGGCTGTCCCAGACCATCGGCGTGCGGCAGCCGTCGCGGCCCTTGAACTCCGGCCAGAACTGAATGCCATAGGGATCCTGCAGATCCTGATAGGCAAGATCGGCTTCCGTCAGGGCCAGTTCCTCGCCTTGATAGAGGCAGACGGAACCGCGCAGCGTCATCAGCAGCGAGGCATAGAGCTTGGCGAAAGCGTCGTGATCGGCGACCAGTCCGCCCCAGCGGCTGACGTGACGCATGACATCGTGATTGGAGAAGGCCCAGCAGGCCCAGCCATCGGGTGCGGCGGCTTCGAAATCTTCCATCACCTCCTCGACGCGCTCCGGCGTCAGCGGATCGGGCGCGAGGAACTCGAAGGCATAACACATGTGCATCTTGTCATTGCCGGAGGTGTATTCGCCAACGATTTCGAGGCCGCGCTGGCTGTCACCCACCTCGCCGACGGCGGCGATTGCCGGGAACTCTTCGAGGACGGCGCGGAAACGCTTCAGGAAGGCAAGGTTCTCCGGCCGGTTCTTGTCGTAGATATGCTCCTGGAAATTATAGGGATTGACCGCCGGCGCCGTCGACGCGTTGCGCCGCTCGGGCGCAAGCGCGGGATTGTCGCGCAAGAGCGGATCGTGGAAATAGAAATTGATGGTGTCGAGGCGGAAGCCGTCAACGCCGCGATTGAGCCAGAAGCGCACGACATCCAGCAGGCGGTCCTGCACTTCCGGGTTATGCAGGTTCAGATCCGGTTGCGAGGTCAGGAAATTGTGCAGGTAGTACTGCATGCGCGTCGGATCCCACGCCCATGCGGAACCGCCGAAGATCGACAGCCAGTTGTTCGGCGGCGAGCCATCGGGCTTGGCGTCGGCCCAGACATACCAGTCTGCCTTGGCGTTGGTCTTGCTGGACCGGCTTTGCACGAACCAGGGGTGCTGGTCCGAGCTGTGGGAGATGACGAGGTCGATCATCACGCGGATGCCGAGGCGATGGGCCTCAGCGATCATCGTGTCGAAATCCACCAGCGTGCCGAAGATTGAATCGACATTCTCGTAATCGGAGACGTCGTAACCGAAATCGCGCATCGGCGAGGTGAAGAAGGGCGAGATCCAGATCGCGTCGACGCCGAGGCTTGCCACATGCGGCAGACGGGCGGTGATGCCCTTCAGGTCGCCGATGCCGTCGCCGTTCGAATCCTGGTAGGAGCGCGGATAGATCTGATAGATCACCGCGCCGCGCCACCAGTCCTTGTCGGCGGTCAAGATCGATTGAGAAGCCACGTTCATAAGTTATCCTGTTCGTCACATTTGGGGAATGGTCAGCCGCCCTTGACCGAGCCCGCCAGCAGACCACGCACCAGATAACGCTGCAGTCCGAAGAAGACGAGCAGCGGCACGACGATGGTGACGAAGGCCGACGCCGTCAGAATCTCCCAATTGCCGCCGCGCGAGCCGAGCAGCGCGTTCAGGCTGCCGGTCAGCACGAGGTGATCCTTGTCGGTGCCGAGGAAGACCATGGCGACAAGGAGATCGTTCCACACCCACAGGAACTGGAAGATGGCGAAGGAGGCGAGTGCCGGGAAGGACAAGGGCAAAACTATGCGCGTGAAGATCTCGAAATCGCTTGCGCCGTCGACGCGGGCGGATTCGATGATCTCTTTCGGCAGGCCGGCAATATAGGCCCGCAGGAGAAAGATGGCGAGCGGCATGCCGAAAGCGGTATGCGCCAGCCAGATGCCGGGATAAGTCTTCGACGGCTGGCCGAGCATATTGCCGACCTCGTTATAGAGGCGCAGCAGCGGGATCAGCGACATCTGCAGCGGCACGACGATGAGGCCGACGACGAGGGCTATCAGCAGCGCGCGGCCGGGAAACTCCATCCAGCTCAAGGCATAGGCGGCAAAAGCGGCAATCAGGATCGGGATGATCGTTGCCGGGATCGTCACCGTCAGGGAATTGATGAAGGACTGGCCGATGCCTTCGCCGGTTAGAACCGTATTGTAGTTCTGCAGCGTGAATTCCGGCGGCGCTGAGACGGACACGTAGATGCGCCGCGGCCGCTCGTCAGGCGAAAAGGCCGTGTTCTTCATGTAGCGATAGCTGCCGTCGCTGTTGATCTGCAGCGTTTCGCCGTCGCCGAGATCGGCGGTCATACCGGCGTCGAAAGCGGCCGGCTGCTGCACACGGTTACCGAAGGCTTTTACCGAGCGGCCGGTCTGCCCTTCCAGCACATTGCCCGAGATGACGTAGTTGGCGCCTTCCTGCCGCTGCTGGTCGGGCGTGCCCAGACGCACGGCGACGGTCTGCGTCGAGCCGACGAAGGCTGTCCACCAGCCGGAGACGACGATCTGGTCCTTGTCGCGCAACGCGCTGACGAAGATGCCGAGCGTCGGGATCAGCCAGATGATGACGATCAGCAGAACGGCGAGGTGAACGAAGAGGCGGGCGGGGCCGATCTTGAAGTAACTTCCGACAGCGGTCATCTCAATGGCCCTTCAGTTCGCGATTGGCACGGCGCACGTTCCAAATCATGATCGGCGTGACGGCGAGCATGATGATGATGGCGATGACGGCGCTTCGGCCGGAATCGCCACCGCCGCGGAACATCCAGTCGAACATCAGGTTCGCCAGCACCATCGTCTGCCATTGGCCGTTGGTCATGGTCAGCACGATGTCGAAGACCTTGAGGACGAGGATGGTGATCGTCGTCCAGACGACGGCGATGGTGCCCCAGACCTGCGGCACCATGATGCGCCAGAAGATCTGCCAGCCATTGGCGCCGTCGATGACGGCGGCCTCGATCGTCTCCTCGGGGATGCCGCGCAGCGCGGCCGACAGGATGACCATGGCGAAACCGGTCTGGATCCAGATCAGGATGATCATCAAGAAGAAGTTGTTCCAGAAGGGAACCGAGATCCAGACTTCGGGCGTGCCGCCGAAAAGCTGGACGATGGCGTTCAAGAGGCCGATCTGAACGTCGTTGCCGCCGCGATACTCATAGATGAATTTCCAGATGACCGAGGCGCCGACGAAGGAGATCGCCATCGGCATGAAGACGATGCTCTTGGCGATATTGCCCCACCAGATGCGATCGGTCATCACCGCGATGACGAGGCCGAAGAAGGTGCAGGCGGCTGGCACGACGGCGAGCCAGAGGATGTTGTTGAAGATCGACTGGCGGAATTCGCGGTCGCCAATCGCCCATTTATAGTTGGCGACACCGACGAACTGCAGACCGGTACGGTCATAGAAGGAGAGAATGAAGGTCGCAACGACGGGATAGACGAGGTAGACGAAAAGCAGGAAGAGCGCCGGGCCGAGAAACAGCCATGGACGGATGACAGCGCGGCGGTTGAGATTGCGCGATGCGGCGCGTACGTCGCCGTCGCTCACCGGCAATGCGAGATCCAGGATCTTGTTGGAAAAATAGAAATAGGCCGAGCACGCGACAACGGCGACGAACACGACGACCAAAGCGGACACTATCTGCGACAGCATTTCGTCCCTCCCCTGCTTCCCCTGATCTTATTCCGATCGACGTTCATTCTGACGAGTCAAGGCCGGTCACCGTCAATCCATTCGTATTGCCCAATCACAATATTCCTGCGATGGCCGGGCTGTTGGCGAGCCCGGCCAGTCATGCAGGCCATGCCGCCGGCAAACCGGCGGCATATCTGACTGATTACTTGATGCCGTCCCAGGCGCTCTGGATTTCGCCGGCCGCCTCTTCGGCGGACTTGCCGCCGACGAAATCGACCATGCCCGTCCAGAAGGCGCCGGCGCCGATCTTGCCCGGCATCAGGTCGGAACCGTCAAAGCGGAAGGTAGTGGCGGAAGTCAGGATCTCGCCTTCCTTCTTCATCTGCGGATTGGCGTAAGCCTCGGTGCTGACGCTCTTGTATGGCGTCAGGAAACTCGACTGCGCCATCCATACCTCGTGCGCGATCGGGGTCTTCAGGAAGTCGATGAAGGCACGAGCCGCCTTCGAATCCTTGGCGATCGAGACGAGCGTGCCGGCGCCGAGAACCGGCTTGCCGAGTTCCGGTTTCGAGGCATAGGTCGGCATGTAGAAGAAGTCGGCATCCTGGCCGAGTTTCGTGCCCTCAGGGAAGAAGGACGGAATGAACGAGGCCTGATGGTGCATGTAGCACTTCGGCGGAACGGCGAAGAGGCCCTTCGGGCTGTCGCGGAAATCGGTCGAAGCCACGGCAGCCACGCCGCCATCGACATATTTCTCGTTCTTGGCGAACTTGCCGAACTCGTCGATCGCGGCAACGACGGCCGGATCGGTGAACTTCAGCTCGTTGGTCGTCCACTTGTCATAGGCTTCGGGCGGCTGCATGCGCAGCATGATGTCCTCGACCCAATCGGTCGCCGGCCAGCCGGTGGCGCCGCCGGAGCCAAGACCGATGCACCAGGGAACGCCGCCGTCCTTGACGATCTGGTCGGTCAGGGCATGCAGCTCTTCCATGGTCGTCGGAATCTTATAGCCGGCTTCCTCGAAATTCTCCGGAACGTACCAGACGAGCGACTTGACGTCGGCCTTGTAAGGGAAGGAATAGAAAGCTTCCTTGCCGTCCTTGCCCTTGTAGGTGCCGTAACCGACCCAGCTGTCGCCTGCGCCGTAATTGTCCTTGATCCATTTGGAATTGTCGTCACCAAGCGGCGTCAGGAAGCCTTTGCTGGCGAGATCGGCCAGAAGGCCCGGCTGCGGCAGAATGGCGATGTTCGGCGGCGAGCCCGCCTGCGTGTCGATGACGATCTGCTGTTCGTAGTTTTCGGAAGAAGAGTACTTTGCGTCGACCCCGGTCGCTTCGGTGAAATAGGCGAGAACGCTCATGAAGAACGCCTCATCCTCTCCGCGCCACGGCCCGAAGATCGTCAGGGGCTGCCCCTTCAGATCGGCATGCGCGGCCTTGAACTCGTCATAGCTCTTCCAGTTGAATTTGGAATCCTGTCCAGGGGCAAATTTCAGATCGGCCGCGGACGCAGCTCCAGCAAAGAGCGCCGCAACGGCAACGCCCATCAAAAATGACTTTTTCATGTGATCAACCTCCCATCACAATCCCAACCGCGCCGAATTTCCTTAAGAAAGAAATTTCAAAGCGCTTTGACACCCAACTCATTTCACTTTCGGTGGAACGAAGTCAAGTCATTTCGCGAGAATCCCTCCCGAGCGGGGGAATATCCCGGCGCAGCAGCGCCTATCGTGGAAATATGGAGCGATTTTTCTTGAGTCAAGCGCTTGAGATGATACATAATTGAAAGCGCTTTGGATGCCATTTGAAGGCGGGAGACCTTTTAAGGCGGCTGAGGGCGGGCCGGGAGGAAGCATAGCAGGTGAATCTCAAACAGCTATCGGAAATGCTTGGGCTTTCGCAGACGACGGTGAGCCGGGCGCTGAACGGCTATCCCGAGGTCAATGAAGCGACTCGGGAGCGCGTGCTTCAGGCCGTCAAGGAAACCGGATACCGGCCGAACAAGGCTGCCCAGCGGCTCGCAACCGGCAAGGCAGGCTCGATCGGCCTCGTCATGCCGACGGCGCCGGGCCACCAATCCGACGTCCATTTCGGCGAATTTCTGGCTGGGCTCGGCGAGGAGGCCGTGCGCCATGATTTCCATTTCGTCATCATGCCGTCCGACCCGGATGATGAGGTAGCGGCGCTCCGGCGGCTTGCGATCAGCGGCAATGTCGACGCGCTGTTCATTGCCTATATGCGCGCTCACGACCCGCGGCTCGCCATGCTGAAATCGCTCTCCATGCCCTATGTCGTGCACGGCCGCTCCTTCGGCGCGGAGCCGGATTATCCCTATCTCGACATTGATAACGAAGGGGCTTTCTACGACGCGACGCGGCTCTTGCTGCAGCTCGGCCATACGCGCTTTGCCCTGATGAACGGTCCAATGCATCTCGATTTCGCCATCCGCAGAAGGAACGGCGTCATCTCAGCCCTTGCCGAACGCGGCCTCACGCTCGAGGAGCATTGCATGAACCACGCGCTGATGACGGACGAACAGGGCCTGCTGGCGATGGAAAGGTTCCTGCAACTTCCGGAGCGGCCGACGGCGATCCTCTGCTCCAGCACGGTGATGGCGCTCGGGGCAATCCGCGCGGTCAACCAGGCGGGATTGCGGCTCGGCGACGACATTTCGCTGATCGCCCATGACGATGTGCTGCCGCTATTGAAGCCGGAAAACTTCTCGGTGCCGCTGACGACGACACGCTCCTCGCTGCGGTCGGCAGGCGTCCGCATCGCGCAGCGGCTGATCGGCACAGTGAAACAGGGCGGCCCCTTTCCCGACCAGGAGCTGTGGAAAACCGAACTGATCGTCAGGGCCTCGACCGGCCCTGCCCCGCAGACATAGAGCATTCTCTGTTTGGCAAGTCCGGAGAAGAGCTAGCGCGACCCCGGTAAATCGGCGACCCGTTAACCGGAAGTTCGCGTAACGACGGGTGCCTCTCGCTTTCACAGGGAGGGGCCATGGGTGATCAATTTCCAAGCCAAGAGCCCGTAAGTCGATGGACGAAGGGGCTTTTTGCAGCGGATTGCCGTCACGAAAGGGCGGCGGTTGAACGATTGCAGTCTATCCAGACGATTTCGACGGGCGTCGCCGAAAGAGCTGATCCCAGATGTCGTACCCCGCAGGGACAATCCCGATCAGCAGTGCAGCGGCCAAATCGAACCGTGGAACAAACGCCAGGATGACTGCGCAGAACGCGACAAGCGTCCCGAATGCAAATATTGCAAAAAACCGGCTTCTGTTCATCGGTCTATTCTTTCGGAATGGGCCAGACACTGCGTCATCTCTGTCCTCCATAGAGCAAATTCGGCAGCATGTAGACGATGCTCGGGAACAGATAGATGATCACCATGCAGAGAATGACGATCAACATATAGGGCATCATGCCGCGGAAGATGTCGGTCAGTTTGACATGCTGAGGCGAGACGCCCTTCAAGTAGTATGCCGACATCGCCATGGGTGGTGATAGGAAGGCCGTCTGCAGGTTGATTGCCACGAGGATACCGAAGAACAGCGGATCGATCCCAAAATGCGGCAGCAGCGGAATGAAGATCGGGATGAAGATGACTATGATTTCGGTCCATTCCAGAGGCCAGCCGAGAAGGAAGATGATGATCTGGGCCAGGATCAGGAACATCAGCGGCGACATGTCCAGGCCGGTCACGAAGTCACTGATGAACTGTTGGCCGCCGAGATAGGCGAATACCGACGCGAAGGTCGCCGAACCGACGAACAACCAGCAGACCATCGCGGTCGTTCGCGCCGTCAGATACACCGACTCCTTCAGTCGCTGCCAGGTCAGCGCCCGATAGGCCGCAGCAAGCGCCAGTCCCCCCAATGCGCCGATTGCGGCGGCTTCCGACGGCGTTGCCAGGCCAAAGAGAATGGCACCGAGCACCGCAAGAATCAGAAAGGCGAGCGGCGCGAAGGATGTAAGCATCATCCAGGCGAGTTGGACCGGCGTGTGCTCGCCCACATCTTCTTTCGTTGGCCGCGGCGCCAGTTGCGGCTGCAGGATTGCTCGCACCACGACATAGATGAGATAAAGCCCCGCCAG
This sequence comes from Rhizobium sp. MHM7A, assembly GCF_005862215.1. NCBI lineage: Bacteria > Pseudomonadati > Pseudomonadota > Alphaproteobacteria > Hyphomicrobiales > Rhizobiaceae > Rhizobium > Rhizobium sp. MHM7A. Next base: position 258,831 of record NZ_VCHT01000010.1, on the reverse strand, counting down.
GGCGAGGCCGGGCAGGAGCGCCGCCGCATACATTCGGACGACCGAGATCCCGGAGGTGGCCGCATAGACGATCAGCAGGATGGAAGGCGGGATCAGGATCCCGAGCGTCCCGCCCGCGCAGATCACGCCCGTCGCGTAGCGCACGTCGTATTTCGCCTTCAGCATCGCTGGCAGGGCGAGCAGTCCCATCAACGTCACCACGGCCCCGACGATGCCGGTTGCCGTGGCAAAGAGTGTGCAGGTGGCCAGGGCCGCGACCGCCATCGAGCCGGGCACCTGGCGCGTGACGCTGAATAGCGTCGTGAACAGCCGATCGACGATGTTGGCTCGCTCGACGATGTAGCCCATGAACAGGAACAGCGGGATAGCCGTCAGCACGTCGTTCTGGATGACCGAGTAGGTCTGGTTGACGAACAGATCGAAGACCCGGTTGTTGAAGAAACCGCCGATCCAGGTCTCCGCCAGTGTAAAGGCATCGCCGCCGGATTCGAGCGCGCGGTCATAGCCGCGCCACATGCGGCCGGCATCGAAATAGGCATAGTATCCGAAGCCGACACCCAGAGCCATCAAGGTGAACGCCACCGGGAAGCCGAGGAAGATGGCGAGGATCAGGATGAGGAGCATCCCGACGGCGATATGTGCGTCCGTCATTGAGCGTCCCGATCCCGTGGTTCACGTCCAGCGTCCAGTTCCCGCGACGGAAGGAAACCCTCGTCCTCGGACTTGAGCACGTCCAGGCTTTTGGTTTCCAGTAGTACCTTTTCCAGTTCTTCGACATCTTCGGCCTGCTTCGGCCATTCGCCCGTCCTTATGCAGAGAATGCAGCGGAAGACCTGCGCCACGCCCTGCAGGAACAGGAGAATGCCGGCGGCGACGATCACGGCCTTGAACTCGAAGATCGGCACACCGGCGGGACTGTTGGAACTGACCTCCAGGTAGCGCCAACTGCGTGCGGCATATTTCCAGCCCGAGAACACAAGCGCGGTTATCCCGGGAAAGAAAAAGATGAAGTACAACACCAGTTCCAGCCTGGCCTGCGTCCGCGGTTTCCAGAGCCGGTAGATGAAGTCGCCGCGCACATGGCCATTACGCGAGAGGGTATACGCTCCCGCCATCATGAAGATCGCTCCATAGAGCATGTAGCTCAGATCGAAGGCCCAGGGGGTCGGCGCGCGAAAGAGGTAGCGTGCAACAACCTCATAGCCGACGCCGAAGGCCATGATGAGTATCCCCCACGCGAACACCTTGCCGAACCACGCCGACAAATCGTCGGCGAATGCAATGTAACGGAGCATGCAAGCGCCTCCCTAACCTCGATGAGGGGCGAGGCCCGGAAATACCGGGCCTTCACCATCTATTTTCCGAGGTTCAATTTTCCAGGGAAATAGTGCTCATAGGCGAGTGCGAGATCGGCGGAGTTCATCAATTCGTAGTACACGACCCTCTCCACCCACTGCCGCTGACTGTCGAGCACCTTCTTCATGAATGCATCCGCTTCAAGCGTCGGGATGATCGCATCCCAGGCCTTCAGTTGCGCATCCAGGATTTCCTTTGGAGTGCGGTGCACGGTCACGCCATGTTCGGCCTGGAGTTTTTGAAGGTCGCTTGAATAGTTGTCCATCGCGGACGCTGTAATCGCCGTGCTTGCAGCCTCCACGCCATATTCCAGGATCGCCTGCAGATCGGCGGGAAGGTCGTCAAACACATCCTTGTTGAAGAGGAACTCGAAAGATTCGCTCGCTTGATGGTAGGACGACAGCATGTAGTTCTTGGCGACATCCTGCGAACCAAACCGTATGTCAGAGGAGGGATTGTTGAACTCGAAGGCGTCGATGACACCTCGCTCCATTGCCGGCACGATCTCGCCGCCCGGAAGTTGAGCGACGCTCATGCCCATATTCTGCATGAGATCGGCGGCGAGCCCGACCGTCCGATATTTGAGGCCGTTGATGTCGTTCACGGTCGCGACCGGGTTCTTGAACCAGCCGAACGGCTGCGCGGGCATCGGGAAGCCATAGAAGCCGTAAATGTTCAGCCCCATGATGTCCTGGGTGAGTTCTCGGTAGAGATCCTTGCCGCCGCCTTGATGGAACCATCCAAGCATGGTGGTTGCGCTGCCGCCGAATACCGGCCCGGTACCGAAGAGGGAAGCTGCCTTGTGCTTTCCGTACCAATAGACGGGAACGGTGTGGGCTGCGTCGATCACGCCGTCGTTGACGCCGTCGAGCACCTGAAACGCGCCGACGACCGTACCGGCAGGCATTAGTTCGAACTTCAGGCGTCCGCCGGACATTCGTTCGACCCGTTCGACGTACAGACGCGCAAAATCCATCCAGATGTCCGACGCGGGCCAGGATGTTTGCATTTTAATGACGGTGGGTGCCTGGGCCAGCACCGCCGGGGCGGCAAGAGCCCCAACTGCGGTTACTCCAACAAGCGTAGATGCTCCCAGCAACTCTCGACGCGATACTGCCTTTTTGCTCATTGTTCTTCCTCCCTGGATTGTTGTCGAATTCTCCCTAGTCTGCATAGTTGAAGAAGAAGACTTCCCAACCTTTTCGCGATCGGTATCGACAACTGATTGTTCTCATTTGTCTAATATACACACTTTTTGCAATTCTGACAGACGTTCAAGTGTTGTTGAGGACAGCCTGGGGCTGTGGTCCAACGGCCAGGGCACAGTACCGCTACTCCGCGTTGTCCGGACTACCTCAGCTTAGAAAGTAAAAGCTGCTTTCGCCCGCCAACGATGAACTGGAGCCATGTGCTGAACTCGAACCATGTGCTCGTTCTTGATCGCCTTCGTCCCAAGTCGATTAAGCCGACGAGAGCCGACGTCCACACATGGCGCACAGATGTCTCTCGTCAAACCAATGCTATGGCCGCTTTCGGGGAGCGGCAACAATTGCCTCTATGACCGAGAAGGCGGCGCGAAGCTGTCATGGCTGAGCCATGGTAAAGCAGTCGAAGAGATGCGAATTCGCGACCAGCAAAAAGTTTCGAACAACAGGGGCTAAAGGCGCGCCGGATGAATCGAATTTCATACGACGCTCTTTAGCGGCTTGCGTTGCAATCAGAACTGCGGCGGCGTCTGCCCCGCGGCGCGATGAGCGGCGATGACGGTGTTGGCCATCAGCATGGCGATGGTCATCGGCCCGACGCCGCCTGGAACCGGCGTGATGGTGCCGGAGACGGTGGAGACCTCGGCAAAGGCGACGTCGCCGACGAGCCGGGTCTTGCCCTCGCCCTTGTCGGGAGCCGGCACGCGGTTGATGCCGACATCGATCACCGTCGCGCCGGGCTTGACCCAATCAGCCCTGACCATCTCCGGCCGGCCGACGGCGGCCACCAGAATGTCGGCGTTGCGGCAGACCTCGGCGAGATTCTTGGTTCTCGAATGGGCGATCGTCACCGTCGCATTGGCGTTGAGCAGCAATTGCGCCATGGGCTTGCCGAACAGGTTGGAGCGGCCGATGACCACGGCGTTGAGGCCGGAGAGATCCTCGCCGTGGGTGCGGCGGACGAAGACCATGGCGCCGGCCGGCGTACAGGAGACCAGACCGGTCTTCAGATCGCCGGTGGCGAGCTTGCCGGCATTGACGACGCTCAGGCCGTCGACATCCTTTTCCGGCAGGATCGACTGGATGATCGGCTCGCTGTCGAGCGGCTTCGGCAAAGGCAATTGCACGAGGATGCCGTGGATCGAAGGATCGGCGTTGAGGGTGGCGACGAGGCTTGCCAGTTCCTCCTGTTTCGTCTCGACAGGCAGCGTGTGCTGGACGGACTTGAAGCCGCATTCCTTGGCCATGCGGCTCTTGGAGCCCACATAGGCGTGGCTTGCCGGATCGTCGCCGACAATGATGACGGCAAGGCCGGTGGTGACGCCGCTGCTCTTTTCCAGCGCCGCCGTCGCACTCTTGACCGTCTGAATTACGGATGCAGCTACGTTCTTGCCGTCGATTACTGTCGTCACGCGTCTCTCCGCCCTGTTTCGCGTCAATCTAGGGATAGTTGACGAGCGTCAAATGCCCGCTAACGCCCTATCCTGTCGGAAAGCGGCAAGGCAATATCAAACTTGCAAGGAAATGGATCGTCAACGCAGCGGCTGCCGCGTTTCCATTACATGAAACCTAAGCCGGTCCCGCAGGCCTGAGATCTCGGAGCGCAGCACTTCGATCTCATCGACCGCCGCCGGCATGGGCGACGGTGGCGGAGACGGGACGGACGGTGGCACGGGCATTTCCGATGCGGGAACAGCAACGGCTTTGCGCAAGGACAGCAGGAAAGCCAGGGCAAGACCGATTGCCAAGCCAGCGGCGGCTCCGGCCAGCGCGCGGCCGGTCAGACTATTCGTTGCCGATACGGTCGACGCCAGCGGCGGCTTCAGCACGGTCATATCACCACCGTCGGCTGCCCCCGATGCGGGCGCAGCGTCCTCCAGCCGCGAGCGCGCTGCACTCGCCTTCTCGCGTAGCTCGATCAACCGTGACAGATCGACGCCGGTATCGCGGCTCTGGGCGATCAGCGTGTTGCGACGGTCGTTCAGGCTCTTGCGCGCATCGACCGCAGCTTTGGCAGCGGCATTGGCGAGTTGGGTAAGCCGGGCAAGCTCCCTTCCCATGTTCTCCTTGAGACCCTCCGTTTCGGCCTGCTGCTGCAACAGGCGCGGATGGCGCGGGCCGAGCTCGGCCGAAAGCTGCGCAAGCGTCGTCCTTGCGACCGCATATTTGTCGCGCCAGTCCTGCAGCGCCGGCGAGAGCATATCGGAGGGGAGCGAGCCATCCAGCACGCCCGCAAGCTTCGCCGCCTTCAACCGGTCGGCTTGCGCCTTGGCGGCGAGAATGTTCTGGTCTGCCTCTTTCAGATCGGCGTCGAGCCGGTCGATCTGACGGCGAAGATCGATCGCCACCTTGACGTTGCCCTCGCCGCTCTTTGCCGTGAAGGCGGCAAGCTCCGCCTTCGCCTCGTCATAGGCCTTGCGTAGAGCGGCGTCGGTTTCAGCGCTCCGGCCGCGGCCGCTGCCTGCGGAAACCGCTTCGGCAAGCCGTGCGGCGATACGCATGGATTTGCCGCTGTCGCCGGTCGTCACCCTGACGAGGATCGTGCCGGCGACGGCATCGGGCACGATCTCGATCGCCTGTTTCAGCGTGGCCTCGGCGCGTGAGGCCGGATCGGCTGCAGCACCGGTGGCCGAGAGGAGATCGAACGCAACACCGAGAGCATTGGCACTGGAGCCGGCAAACTCCGGATCGCGATCAAGTTTCAGCGCAGCGACCGTCGAGGCCACCATGCGCCCCGATAGCAGCCCCTTCGCCGCAGCCTGCGTGAAGGCGGCGCGGCTTGCCGCATCCGTCTTTACCGCGAGCGTCGTCTCGGCCCGGTAGAGGGCCGGCGAGACCGGCATCGTCGACGACAGGCCCGCGCCGAGAATCGTCCCGGCAACCACCGTCATGACGAGGCCAAAGCGACCGGCGCGCCGACGCGGCGGTGCCGGTCGGGGCCCAGCAAGGTCTCCACGAATTGCGGTGAGCGGTTGAAGGGGAATTGCCGGTTCTTCGATCGCAGCGCTCGGCTCTGCATGACCGGCCGGCCCCGGCGCAAGAGGACTGCCGATGTCGTTGGCGGCCTGCAGGCGATTGCCAAGGATGGTTTCGATGCGGTCGACGAGCGGCGCCGGGCCGGCCGCTTTTGCGCGCTGCTCTTCCAGCGCGCGGCCGATGGCGCGCAAGAGTTCGGCCTCGGGCGAGGCGATATCTGCCCCCTTCGTCCGCGGTAGGCGATAGGCATCGTCAAAGTGACGCTGCCCCGCGGCTGCGCGATCCTGAAAGCTGCTTCTGGCCCTGATATCGTACATTTGCGCCACATCTCATGCACATGATGGCCGAGTTCGCTCATCCGCGCGCGTTGCAGATGATTAAGCGACACTAAACATTCATGGCAAAGAAATCGTTAACTGCGGCGGGCAAGAATTGCGATCCGATTTCAAATGTCGATCGCAGTGTCTGCGCGCCAGGAACGCGTGGGCGCCGCAGGCTCAGCTCGCCTTCTTGCGTTCGGCCGGCGGCTGCACGACGCTACGCTGCTCTTCCGGGTGGCTGAGAATTCTTTCGCGCCGGCGGAAGCGATAGCGCAGGACATGGAAGAGGAAGACCGGAATGCCGACGACGTAGCGCCGCCAGAGGCGCGCAGGCTCCTGTATCAGGCGATAGGCCCACTCCAGGCGCATCATCCGCACGGTCTTCGGCGCCCGCGGAACGGCGCCGGAGACGAAGTCGAAGAGAGCGCCGACGGTGAGCACCAGGCGCGCATGGTCGGCTCGAATATTGTCGTGAACCCATTTCTCCTGCAGCGGCGTCCCCATGCCGACGATCAGAATATCGAGCTTCTGGCGCTCGACTTCCTCGATGACATCCGTGGAATCGACCTTGTCGAAAAAGCCATCGGAAATAACGACAAATTCATGCCAGGGCGTGTGCTTGCGGAAATTTTCCGCCGCCGCATCGACGACCGAGCGCTTGCCGCCGATAAGGCCGATGCGGCGCGGGGCCTCCATGAAGGTGAGGAAAGCCGGCACGAAATCGGTGCCGTTCAGATTGGCGGGAAACGGCGCACCATGGGCAATCTGCGAGGCGATGTTAAGACCGATGCCATCCGGCAGCACCAGATTGTGCGACATGATCCGGTAATATTCATCGTCACCCAACGCCGTCAGCATGTTATGGGCGTTGACGAAGCAAACCACGGTCTGGCCGACAGGAATGGAGGCCAGCTCGTTGATAAAAACGAGGGCATCGTCCCAGCCGAGATCGCAGACCGGCAGATCGAAGATCGTCCGCCGCGACGCAAGCACCGCGAAGTTTGCAATCAAGTTCATTCCTACCTCCTGCCGAGGGTGCGTCATGCGCCCGACATCCCGGAAAACAAGCCCATATTCCGCACCCCGGAGGTCTTCGAAAGGACCGGTCGCGTCAGGCATGGAACGGCGTCGCCCCGATCACGAAAACGGCGCATGCCAAGCTGTGCCGCCTGATATAGCAGGATGGGTTCAAACAACCCTTAGGAAAATTCCTTAGATTTTTATGCTCGCATAAGTAGTTTGTTAACCAATACGGCCGAAATGGAAACGGCGCCCGAAGGCGCCGTTTGTGCATCTAAACCGCGTCGCGATCGTTCAGATTCGCTCTTCGCGCTTTAACCTTTGTTTTTTGGCAGGTGGTTATCGCAAAACCGCCGCACACGGTTGCGCACGTGCTCCATTGTTTCAATGGGCGGCTGGAGCCGGCGCACCCTCAGCGGGCGCGCCTTCGACGATCTTGACCGGGGCGCCGAGCTTCTTCGTCTCACCGGCAGCATTTTGCTTGATCTCCTGCTTGGAGAGATAGTCGAGCTGCTCCAGCATAACGTCGGCGACATACTCGCCACCGAGGCGCTCGTTCATGCCCTTCTTGATCTGCTCGCGGAAGGCTTTCGGGTCGAAGGATTTGATGCGAGTGAGGTCGATCATCTTGTTGCCGACGAGAAGGCTGAAAAGTTGGTCGGTCGTCATCTCGGTCAGCGGCAAGGTTACGCCCTTCAACATGTCCTTGTTCATCATGAAGGAGATACGGCCGAGGAAATAACCAGTGACCGCGCCGTCTGAGATAACCGGCACGGTGATCGTTTCACCCTTCACCAGTTCGAGCGCGCTCTGCTTGGAATCCGTTATCGCGGGAGCCGGCGCCGTCGCCAGGTACACCGAAAAATAGACCGAGGCCAAGGTGATGGCGCAAACCCAGATACCGGTGAGGACGAGCTTGACCATCAGTTTCCACGCGCGGCGAATTGTTCCTGGGAATAGGTGCCGTCGGCATCGGCGTCCTGAACCGCATTCTTCAGCAGGTCGGCAACGGCACGAACCGCTTCGAGATGTGCCTCGACGCGCCGGGCGTTAAGAACCAGCTTCTTTTTCAGGCCGTGCAGTTGATCAAGATGGGCAGCCGCAAGCTCGGCCGGATCTGTATCGCGGAAAAGCATCGACAGCTCGTAGAGGCAGCGGCTCTTGTGGGCGTTGGAGACCTTGAGATCGAACTGCGGGTCGTTGCCGATCCGGGTGTTCTCATTGTCGATGATCATCTCGAGACGTCCGAGAACGGATTTAATCCTGTATTCGTTCGAAACTATTTCCATTGTACCCTCGGTTATGCGTCGCTTAGAGCACGATGCCGAAAGTGTGCGCGGTTTTCGGCAATATCATGCTTAACTATTTAATTTAGAATAGGAATCAGATTTTAGGCCAACAGGTCCAACATCATCCTGTTCTATCGATCTTGGAATCGGCGGTCGGCGTGCCGAAGGTCTTGCGCTGGAAGTCATCGATCATGCTGAGCGCGGTATTGCGATCATCATTATCAGTCGAGGCATTGACGACCCTGCCTTCCTGGCGGCGCAGAAGTTCGCTGTACATCTGCTTGGCGATGCCGATGCCGTCGCCCTTGGCCATGGTGTTGCCGAGCTGTTCGGCCATCATGCCCTTCCAGATATCGCCGGTCGCGCCCTTGCCGTAGACCTCTTCACTTTCGCTCGGCAGCATCGACTTGACGAAATTCTGCAGCACCATCGCCTCGAACTTCCGGTAGCTTTCCGGAACCTCCTCGGTCTTGGTGCGATTCTGAACGTTCGCAAGGCCGCTCTTCTGGCCGATTTGATCGAGAACGTCGACCGTATTGGTGAAACCCTTGCCGTTCTCGGCGAGGCTCGTTGCGGCAAAGGCCGCGCGATTTGCCTTCAACTTTTCCTGGGCCGCCTGAACCTCCATGGGGTCGGCGGCTTTAACCACGTCCAGGACCAGATCACTGGGGGGCGAAATAGCCACGTTACAATCCTCTGAATTAAGATCGTAACGACTATGGTTTTTGAAGCTTGCTGGAGGCTGGTGTTGCGAATTGCTGATCGATCACATCGTAAACGGCATTGTCGTCTGCCTCTCGGCGCTCCGCATCGAGGGCCGCTTTCATGCCCTCTTCCAGCCGATCGGCCTTGGCCCGCTCACGCGTCAGCCGCATCTCGTGGATCTGCTGCATGCCGGTCAGTTGCTGATCCTTGATGCTGAGCCTGCCGAATCGATCGGCATAATTTTGCGAGAAAGCGTGGTGGACAGGGTCCATCGAGCCAAGCGCGACTATGACGTCATCCATCGCCGCATTGACCTCGATGCGCTGACGGCTTGTTTCGGCCAGGTCGTTCTCCGCCATCCTTTCGATATGCCGCTGTACCGACAGGAGACGCTTGAGCTTTTGGGAACGGCTCTTCTCGATCATGACAGCCTCATCGCCCGATATAGATCGAGCCGAAGGATTGGCCGAACTGGCTGACCATCGCCGCAATCGAGACGTAAATCAGGAAGAGGCCGCCCATCAGCAGATAGGGCGTGGAAATGAAATAGACCGGGATCTGCGGCGCCAGCTTGTTGATGAAGCCGATCGAGACGTTGAAGATCAGGCCGTAGATCAGGAAGGGGCTCGACAACCGCAGCATGATGTAGGTGGTCTGCTCCAGCGTGTCGGTAAAGGAGATCAGTGTCGCGCGCATCTGCACCAGGCCGCCGAAGGGCATTGTCGTGTAAGAATCGATCAGGGCGCGAAAGACGATGTGGTGGAAATCCATGATGAAGAGAATCATGATGCCGGCAAAGGTGATGAAGGCGGAAAGGCTGGTCTCGGGCGTGTCTTCGATGACATCGGCAGAACCCGGCTGGGTATAGCCGACCATCATGGCGAGGATCGTCGCGGCGAATTGCATGCCGAGCGTATAGATCCTGGCCAGCATGCCGTACATCACGCCGATCAGTGATTCGCTGAAAATCAGGCCGATATAGGTTCCGGTTCCGGTGTGGACGGCCGGATAAACAGTGTCCCAGAGCAGGGGCATGACCGCGATCGACAGGGCGACGGCAATAAAGACACGCATCTGCTCGGGCACGCGGGCCGAGGAAAAACCCGGAAGGGCCAGCACACAGCCGCCGATCCGGCAGAAAACCAGAAACAGCGCGAGAACCGTCCCTTGCGGGTCTGTTATCATGAAATCGAGCCCAAAATCTTTATCTCGATGCCCTTGGCCAATTCGACATGCGAGAGGACCGGCAATGTGGCGAACAGTCGTTCGATGATCATGCGCACATAGGAGCGTGTTTCCGGCGAGGTGACAAGTGCGAATGGCAGGCCGCGATCCATGAACTCACGGATAACTTTGCTGGCCTGTTCGCTGAACTCCTCCAGGCTGCGCGGATCGATATCGAATTCGATCACCTCGCCCTTGGCATCGCGCTTCAGCGCCTGGTGGAAGGCAAGATCCCATTTGCTGCCGAGCCTGAGCACGCGCAGTACGCCATTATCGGCGAGATCGCCGCAGAGCTGCTGGGCCATGCGGATGCGGACATGCTCGACGATCTGCTCGGTCTTGCGGACATGCGGAGCAAGCTCGGCCACAGCTTCAAGAATGAGATGCAGGTTGCGGATCGAAACGCGTTCGGCAAGCAGGAGCTTGAGCACCGCCTGCAGGCCCGAATAGGACATGTGCGACGAGCAGATCTCATCGGCAAGCTTCTTGTATTCCGGATCGAGGCGATCGATCAGCACCTTGACGTCCTTGTAGGAAAGAAGCTGCGGCAGGTTGTTGCGAATGACCTCGCTCATATGTGTGAGCACCACCGAGACATTGTCGATCGGCTGGAAGCCTTCGCGTTTCAGATCGTCGGCGAAGTTTTCGAGTATCGAGACGGCCGGCATGCCGAAAGCGGGTTCGCGAATTTCATCACCGGGAATGCTCGGGCGCCGGCCGGCGCCGGTGACGACGAGGACCTCGCCGACGCGCAGCAGATTGGAGGCGACCGTCGTGCCATGAATACGGATCTGATAGGACTTCTCGGGGATGCCGATATCGTCCGTCACCTTGATTTCCGGCACGACGAAGCCGTATTGCGTCGCGAACTTCTTGCGCATCTTGCCGACGCGGAAGGCGAGCTCCTGATGGGCGCCGAGCAGACGGGTGGAGACCATCTTGCCGAGCGCGAGCTCGATTTCGGAGGTGCGGAGCACCGACTTGACCGAATCCTTCTCCAGCTCCTTGCTCTGCACGACCTTCTTTTCCTCCTGTTCGCGGCGAAGCTTGTTTTCAGCCTCGACCTGACGCGGAATGAACCAGGCGCCAAAAGCGAGAAGACCGCCAAGCACCACGAACGGGACAAACGGCAGGCCCGGCATCAAGGCCAGGACCAGCATCAGCACGGCCGAGACGGAAAGCGCGCGGGGATAACCGCTCAACTGGTTGACAACGGCCTGATCGGTGGAGCCGGTGGTGCCGCCGCGGGAAACGAGAAGGCCGGCTGCGAGCGAAACGATGAGGGCCGGCATTTGCGAGACGAGGCCGTCGCCAACCGAGAGCTTGACGAAGACGTCGGCCGCTTCGCCGATCGGCATGCCGTGGCGGAAATAGCCGATGATAATGCCGCCGAAGACGTTGATAGCTGTAATGATGAGGCCGGCAACGGCATCGCCGCGCACGAACTTCGACGCACCGTCCATCGCACCGAAGAAGGAGCTTTCCTCTTCGAGCTCCCGGCGCCGGCGCTGAGCCTCCTTCTCGTCGATGATGCCGGCCGAGAGATCGGCATCGATCGACATCTGCTTGCCGGGGATGGCATCCAAGGTAAATCGCGCGCCGACTTCGGCAATACGTGTCGCACCCTTGGTGATGACGATGAAATTGATGGTGATGAGAATGAGGAAGACGATCAGACCGATGACGAAGTCGCCGGACATGACGAGACTGGCGAAACCGGCAATGACGCCGCCGGCCGCATCGTGGCCCTCATTGCCGTGAGACAGGATGACGCGGGTCGTGGCGATGTTCAGCGCCAGCCGGGTCATCGTCGCGATCAGCAGGATGGTTGGGAAAGACGAGAAATCGAGCGGCTTCTGAATCCACAGCGCGACCATCAGGATCAGCACCGAAAAGGCGATCGAGAAGGCCAGTCCCATATCGATCAGGAACGGCGGGATCGGCAGGAAGAGAATGCAGATGATGACGACGATGCCGAGAGCAAAACCGACATCGCGCAGGCTCGGGGCGACTTTGGGAAGGGGGAGTGCAGGTGGTTGCGCCATAAGAGTTCCGTCTCTTCATGAGAGGTGGCGGATTTGAATCCGCCCTATTCGGAGCGACAGTTAAATGGCGAAGCTTGCGCGAAGGTGGCTCAGAAGCCGGACTGAATGCGCGAAAAGACCAGATTGGTGAAAATTGAGATCTGCGAGCCGATGAAAGGGGCAGTGATGCCGACCGTAACGAGCACGGCGACGATCTTCGGCACGAAGGTCAGCGTGGCCTCCTGCACCTGGGTCAAAGCCTGGATCAAGGCGATGACCAGACCCACCACCATCGCCGCTATGACGGCGGGACCGGCGGCAATCAGCACTGTCCAGATTGCGGCCTGGAAAAGATCCAATGCATCAGCTTCATTCATCCGAAGGCAACCTCATATCGCCTTGAAGCGGCCCTGTCATGACCGGGCCGCGATTGTTGGCATCAAACAGGCGCGGGGGCGCCCCTTCGCCATCAGGAGCTGCTGCTCGGAGCCTCGTCGGCGACAGTGATTCCCGCCTGCACGAGTATCTTACCGCCATCCTCGGTCGTCGCAATGATGCCGTCGGAATAAACCTTGACGGACTCGATGACACCTTTGACCGTGCCGTCGGCACTCTCCATATATTTGCCGACGTAGCTGCTGGCCTGGGTCAGGCTCGAGCTGGCAAGAAGCGTGTCCAGCTTGGTGTTGGTGTGGATCGTCTGCTCGACCTGCGAGAAGGTCGCAAGCTGAGCGACTTGCTCGCTGGCATCCATCGGATCGGTCGGATCCTGGTTCTTCATCTGCGCGATGAGCAGCTGAAGGAAGTTGTCGTAGTTCATCGTCGCCTTGCTCTGGGCCGAACTCGGAGAGTTCGTAGACGTCGAGTTGGTCACCTTCGACGTTGCGTCTACCGCCATGGCGCAATCTCCTTGCGAATCTGCTCGACCATCGTCGGCGGCAGTTCGTGGTTGTTGAGAATATTGTCTTCGATTGCGTAAAGGCCGCGGATGGCCTTCAATGCGTCGAAGGCGCGGCCGGTCGACACAAGCGCGTCGATCCGCTTCAGTTCGGCGAGGATCTCTTCATTCTTGAAGCAGGTGAGCAGCATGGTGATCGACTTGCGGAACATCGCCGTCGAGTGCTCCTTGCCCTCTGGATTGATGAGGATCATCTGCGCGATGAAATAGAGCTGGCGCAGTGGCGTCGTTGCGCCTTCCGGCTGGAGGACGTGGTTCTCAAGAAGGAACGTCACATCATTCAGGAATTCCAGCGCGACCTTGCGGTCGACACGCAGGACAGCGCCGTTGATGAAGATTCTCTCTCCGGCTTTCAGAGAAATGCGAAGTGTACTTTTCATTTAAGTCCATCCCTGATGATGGTGGTAACGTCGATGATGCCCTGGTAGTTATTCGACAGACGTTTTCTGATCCTGTCGCATTCCTTCAATATCCAGATCGCAATCGAGATGAGATTGGCCCTGAGCTGAATATCCAGCTGATTGTCCGGATGTTTCAGATCCTCGATGAAGCTGATCCACACCCGACGCGTGTAAAACAGGGCTTCAATGGCTTCCCGGCCGTATTTTTCATTGTCGCGCGCCAACGCCAGCAGTTCTATGGACCGGTCAAGAACCTGCCATTCCCGCTCTTTCGCGTCGGCCACCGAGTCCTGCATGACTTCGGCATATGAGAACTGATACATTCATGCATCCTTCTGTATATTGCGCGCCTTTGCTCATCAAAGGTAGTTCACGAGACTCAACTGCTGGATCTTCGAGACGATCGTGTAAGCGGTTTCAAGCTGCGTTTCCAAAGTCTTGACGAGGGTCGAGGCTTCGTATGGGTCGACGCCCTGAAGATCGACCAGTTTGTTCTTGATGATATTCGACTGGGCGTCGAGAGCGTCGTTGGACTTCTTGACGCGTTCCTGCGAGAGGCCGAGCTGGCTTGCCTGCGTTACGAGACCGCTTGTCGCCTTGGCCGTGTAGCTGATGGCCTGTTTGGACACCGTCGTCATTGCATCGGTGCTGAGGTTCTGGCCGAGCAGCGCGGTGGTCATGACCGAGGCGAGTGCGAAATAGCGCATGCCTTCTGAATTGGCGTTGGTCGAGGATTCGATCACTTCCGAATTGCTGATGCGGCTCGTCATGTTCTGGTTCGATGCCTGAGACCAGCCGGTCCCCGCGGCCGTCCAGTTTGCCTGGTTGAACATCGGCTCCACCTGCGTTGTGATGAAGGTCTCCATCTCTGCGCCGGTGAGTGCGCTGACCGCCTTCGGCGGGACGAGAGCGGCTGCATAGGTGTTCAGTGCCGTAACGATGGCGGCGCTCGTCGATGTCGTCTTGTCAGTCAGCGGCTGCACGTCGGTGTTGATGCCGGAGAACAGATATTCGCCGTTCACCATGGTGTTGGCCGTATCCATCATCGTAGACAGCGCGCTGGTCGCCGATTGAATGGCGACGGTGATGCTGCCGGGGTCACGGCTGCCCTGCAGCGCCGTCAGCTTCGAAACCAGGCCGTCGCCGACGTCCTTCATCTTGGAAAGGCCGAGCTGCGAGGATTCCATGCGCGCGCTGACAAGCGAATTGCTTGCTTTGATCGAGGCTATCCTGTCGGCCTCGCGGGTGAAATCCACGCTTCTGGCGGCGTTGCCACCGAGCGAGACACCGATATCGGCATAGACTCCCGTCGTTGCCTCCATCGTCGCCTTCGTCATCTGGTTCTGCGCCTGACGGATGGTCAGCCGCATCGCATTCTGAATGGCCGAACTTGAAATGAATGAGCTCTTCATGGCTTAACTCGCAATATCCAGCAATGACTTCAGCATTTCGTCGACGGCGTTCAGGATCTTGGTCGCCGCCTTGTAGGACTGCTCGATGTCGAGAAGCAGCGTCAGCTCCTCGTCGAGATTGACGCCCGTCTCATTGGAATAGGCTTCGTCGGAGCGCGACAGTGCCGCCGCGGTATTTTCCGCCGCCGTCGTGGCGTTGCTGCGATACTGCTCCAGCCAGCCGAGGGAATTCGTCGCATATTCCATGATGCTGACATTGGAATCGATGCCCGTCGTGGCGTCGAAGCCAACCGGCGCCCCCGCTGCCGGGTCGAAATCAATATCGGCGCTCATCGCCGTATAAAGGCGATCGAGTTCGGCCGTATAACCGCTGACGCCCGACGTGTTCAGAACGAGGCCGGTGGCGTTGACGCCGCCATCGCGCAGACGCATCGGGTCGCCGCCCTGCGAGGTGATCACGCGGCTGCTGACGGTGATGGTCGACGCCATGCCGGCAACCGCGGTGGCGCCGGTGTCGACCGTGCCGCCGCTCCAGGTGAAGAGGCCGGGCACATAGGCTGGGGGCGCTGTGGTGTTCTGCTCCTTGAAGAGCGAGACAAGGCCGCGGGCGATCTCATCGAGCTGTTTCTGGAAGTTGGGGGCGATCTCGTCGCGGATCTGGAGGAGCGATTGGAGGCTCCCCTGCCCCGTCGTCGTCGAGCCCTTGCCGAGCGGCAGTGCAACACCATCGATATAGACGGAATTGCCGACGGTTGTAGCGGTATAGACATCCTGGGACTTGAACGTCACCTTGCGCGGGATCGTCTCGAAGAGGATCGTACCGTCGGGCGTGCTCAGCACCATGTCGTTATTCTCGCGCGTCGTCGCGCTGACGCCGACGATCTGCGAAATCTGCTTCAGGACTTTTTCACGTTCATCGAGAGCGCCGGATGCATCCGTACCGGAAGCCGTGGCAGTCTTGACCGCATTGTTGGCCTTCTCGAACTGGCTGAGTAGAGTGTTCAGCGTATCGACGGCAGTGGCGATTTCCTTGTCGGCATTGGCGCGAACATTCTGAACCGACCGGGAGGCATTGTTCAGCGAGTTGGCGACGTCCTGGGCAGCGGTGATGGCGCCCTGTGCGGCGACCGTGCTGCCGGGAGTAGTGCGGAATGCTTGAAGCTTCTGCTGGAAAACACCGAGATAGGTGGACGGCGACGTTTCATAGTCGTTGCCGCCCATGATTGATTTCAAGTCCTCGAGGCCACCCAGCAGGGTCTGCTGGGCGCTGTCCTGAGAGGAGGTCTTCAGATACTGGCGCAGCAGGGCATCTTCCTGTGCGCGGTTGATCTGAACGACCTGCGCGCCGTTCAGGGACGTAGTGAGCATCGCCTGCCGGCGCACGTAATCTTTATTGCCGGCATTCGAGATATTGTTCGATACGACACTGCTTTGCGTGCCGGTATTGTTGAATATGCTCTGCGCGGTATTAAGTGCGGACGTGAGCGACATGGCTTAGCCGTTACCTTACTTATCTCTTGAGATTGACGAGTACGTCCATGATGTCGGAACCCGTCTGGAACACTTTCGAATTGGCGGTATAGCTGCGCTGCGATTCGATCATCTCGGTCAGTTCGCCGGCGAGGTCGACGTTCGAACCCTCGAGAGCGCCCGATTTGATCGTGCCGAGGCCGTTTGTTTGCGGGAAACCGGTGACGGTGACGCCGGACTGGCCGTTGGCGCTGTAGACGTTGCCGCTCATCAGCGTCAGCTTGTCGGGGCTCGCGACGTTGGCGAGCGGAACGCGGTAGAGCGGCTTGGTGCTGCCGTCCTCATATTTGGCATAGACGATGCCGTCGCCGTCGATCGTGACGTCTTTCACCGGGCTTGCTGCCTGGCCATTCGGCGTGCCGGTGCCCGCAAAGTCGGCGCCGAGTTGGGTAAAGCCGGAGAGATCCATGTTAATCGTCAGACCGGTTACAGGATCGACGATCGGAATGGCGCCGGAAGAAATCATCTTGCCGTTGGCGTCGAAGGTGAGTGAGCCGTTGCCAACGTCACCGCCGGCAGTAGTGTAGGGGAACGACGTCGTTCCGCCCACCGCCGCATCGGCATTGCGATAAATCGAAACTTCCCAGGTGCTGGCAACCCCCGGAGGCGCCGGAGGCGGAGTGGTCACAGCGGTCTTGGTGAAGTAAAAGTCATACATCACCTTGTTGCCGAGGCGGTCGTAGGCGACCATGGAAAACTTTTTGGTGTCGGTGGTCGTCGTGGCGGCGTTGGCGCTCGGCAGCGTTGCTGGAGCGACAGGAGCCACCTTCGCGTTGGAATCGAGGTTGCCCTTGAAGTAGCCAGCCGTTGAGGCAATGGCCGTCAGACCTTCCTGGTTTACGTTGACGGGTACCAGGCCGTCGAAACCGTTGACGACGACGGCGGGGGCGCCCGAGTCGTAGGAATAGCCCATCAGCTGAAAGCCGGCTGAGTTGACAAGGTTGCCTTCATCGTCCTTCTGGAAGTCGCCGGCGCGGGTCAGCACCGGCGTACCGTCCGGCCCCTGGACGATGAAGAAGCCGTCACCCGAGATTGCGAGGTCGGTGCTCGAGGTAGTGTAGGAAATGTCGCCCTGGTCGGAGACGGCCTGGCGCACGGAAGTCTGAACGCCGCCGGAATTATAATTGCCGCCCGAGGAGGGCAGAACCAGAGTCGAGAAGCTCGTCGACACGGCCTTGTAGCCGGTGGTGTTCACGTTGGCGATGTTGTCGGCGACGGTGCTGAGGCGGTTCGCCTGCGCGTTCATGCCCGACACTGCCGTCTTCATGCTGCCGAAAATGCTCATCTGAAAACCTCGTTTTACCTGTTAAACTCGAGAGTATTTGTCGGGCCTTGCGTGAAGCTGTCTGTAATGGCGAGCAGCGAGGCCAATATCGAGGCTCAGCCGGGCGCCGCCACCCGGCCGGAAAAATCAGGCCCAATCAATGCAGTAGCCAAGGAAGCGCTTGGAATCGACCGGGTCGACGCCGAGCTTCTTGCGCAGCTTCTTGCGCAGCTTCGAGATGTGGCTTTCGACGACGTTCTCCTCGACCTCTTCATCGAAGATGCCGTAGATGGCGTTGAAGATCTGGGTCTTGGTGACACGGCGACCGCGGTTGGCGATCAGATATTCGAGGATGCGGCGTTCGCGCCGGGGAAGCGCAAAGACCTCGCCGTTAATCTCCGGGTCACGGCCATCCGAGAAGACGCGGATCCCGCCGATATCGGTATAGTTGGCGATCGCCTTCAGCCGGCGCCGGATCGCAGCCGCCCTTGCGAGGATTTCGCGGGGATGGACCGGTTTGCGCACGACGTCGTCGACGCCGCAATCGAAAAGGGCAAGCGTGTTTTCAAGCGAGGGCTGATCGCTGACTGCGATCACAGGCGCCATCGAGCGGTCCCTGATCGCCCGGGGCAGCTCGAAGCTGCGCTGGCCCTGACCGATCAGGAATGCCTCTACCGCCGCAATATCCGAATCGGCGGCGGTCTGCACCCACTCGCCGAATTCCGATGGATCAAAGCCGGTGGAGGGAATGCCCTCCCGGCCAAACAAGGATGTGTATCCGTCTTTCACGAGCTCACGCTCATCAACCACTACGATCATTCGTCCGCCTCCGAATCAGTGTGGCACTTCGATGATCTATGGGTACGAATCGCGCGAATCGGCGACAACTCGTTAAAGTGAATGGCGGAAATTAATAATTGATTAAGACCTGCGTGGCGATTTGATCAATATGTAGTGGCAACCGTCGGATATCCACACAAAAGTTTCGTGGAAAAGTTAACGCTTGGTTAAATGTGACTTGCGCATCGATTTAGCGCCGGATTCCTGCCACATTACGACACAGTTTCGTCATAATTTGGCGCTTCTATTTTTAGTTGAATTAATTTTGGCAGAAGTTACTCGCATTAGGAGTCCATTTGCCGTAGCCGGTGGCCACCAAATTGGCGATGACACGGCAGACATACTGCTTCTGTGCGGGGTTGTTATTCGGCCCCGCGTGGTATCTTGCTACCGCCATCGTCCACGTCTCATGGCGATCATGCAGGTTGCGGAGAAACTTCGCAGCATACTCGACGTTGCGATGCGGATCGAACATATCTTCGGCCGAGGCGAAATTCTCGCCGTGATAATAGTGATTGATCTGCATGCATCCGATGTCGATGAGCTTCGCCCCGCCTCTGCGGGCGACATCGAACTGCCTCATTGCGTCCTCTTCCGAGGGCGGAAAAATGGCCTTGCCTTCGACGTTCATGGCATAGGGATAGAGTGAACCCTTGCGGCCGGTCTCTGTCAGGCCGACCGAATAGAGGATACCTACCGGGATGCCGTATTTGGCGGCAGCCGACTGGATTTCTTGTTCGCAGGCACCGGTGGAAGCGGCCGCCTCAGAGGTAAACGCCGCCAGAGCCGCTGCTGCGAGCACCGCCAGCAGAGACGCCTTCAATACCGTTCTCGCCTGCGCCATTGAAGCCTCCATCCGTCCGCTGCGCCGTCTGATTGTGGCGCTCGCGCGCCTCGCCACCCTGCCCTTGCTGGGCGAGCGACTGCTGCTGGGAGGCCTGCCCCTGGCTGCCAGGCTGGTTTCCGGCGTCGGCACGCTCGACGGGAGCCATGCTGATCGTGACGTTGTCGACCGCATAGCCCTGGCTGCGTAGCGCTTCGAGAATCTTGCCGTGGTCTTCCTTCAGCTGCCGATAGGCTGCGCCGGTTTCGACCTTGAGGTCGACGTTCAGGGCATCGCCGGCCAGGCGCATGGTCGCCGTCACCAGGCCAAGATCGATCGGGTTCATCTGGATCTTCAGTGTGTTGACCACCTTGCCGGTGCTCGTCCATTCCGCCGCGTTGGAGAGCGCTGAACTCGGCTCCATGGCACGCGCCCATTCGGAATCACCGGCGAGAGCCGCGGTGACCGCTGCGGAATTCGTATTCTGCGCCAGGCCGATATAGCGGCGCGACTCGAGGACAGAAATGTTTTCGACATCGGTCTTCTTCGAACCGTCCTTCGGTCCGACCTGTTCGGCGCCCAGGTGAACGTCCATCGACACGCCGCGGCCATCGGCGCGGCTGATCCGGAACATCCTGCCGTCGGTGGCTTCGGCGTTCTCCGCACCGGGAACCCTGATGTCATCGGCCTTGATGCTTTCGGCGCTGCCGTTGACGACCGTCAGGGCGTCAGATGCGTGGCCGGTCGTTTTGGCGTCAATGCCCGCGGTCTGCTTGTCGGCATGTCCGGCCTCGGCGGCCTTGATGGAGGCTTGATGAGCGGCTGCCGCGGCCGGCAAAGTGACCGTCCCATCGGCAGGCTCCTGCTTCAGTAGGCCGAGCACATCGGAAATGCCGCCGTCATCGTCCTCACTGTCCGTAGCCTTATCTGTTTGCGAGATCTCTGTCTTGCCGTGCTTGACGCCCTTGGCCGTTCGCGCGGCCTCGTCGGCGGACTGATCTTCGGCATCGAGCTTGCCGACGCCAGCCGGCAATTCGAGCCCGTCCTTTGCATGCTTCGCGGCCGCCCTTTCGCCATTGGCGATCGTTTCCGGCTGCACGTCGGCCTGTGCCTTCAGCACAGCGTCGCTGAGATCGATCAATGGTTTGGCGCCGCTGCGGCTACGGAGCGTCCGCGCCGCCTTCCCTGCATCGCCGTCGGCGACACTCTGATCCGGCTGTGCATTATCGGGTGCGTCGTCGGCGGTGCTGCCGCTTGCCTTGGCCAGCACATCGGAGAAGTCTCCCTTCTGACCGGCGGCGTCACCCTTTCCAGCCTTAGCGGATTTCGCCGCCGCAGCCGCCTCCGCACCAGAGGCTCCGCCCGAGACGCTCAAATCCATCATTGTTCGTTGCCTTCCTGCGCCAGAAGACCATCGATCTCGTCGAGCTTGGATCGGCTGGTCGTCACAAATGCGTTGAATGAGGAGTCGGTATCCTGGCTCTGGCCAGTCGATGCCACACCTCCCGGAACAGGCTCGGGAGGCGCGCCTGGCGTCCCCGGTTGCATGGCTATCGCCGCAGCCTTTTCAGAAGTGATTTCTTGATGAGAAGTGTTAGGATTGGATGCTTGCGTCAAGCTTGCCGGATCCGGCGCGCGCAGGATCTGCTCGGCAACCGAGCGCGCCGCCGCCTGCAGCGCCTGATCCCGCGGCGAAAGCATCTTGCCGTCGATGCCGCTGACATTCTTCGCCGCCCGGTCGATATCGTCTGTCGGAAGCCCGGCCATGCCGCCATAAAAATCCGCAAGCGGGCCGAAGGGATTGTCGGTGCCCGCGCCAAGCAACTGCACACGCTCGACCGCCATGCGCGCCAACTCGGACTTGCCCGCTATCGCCGCGGCGCGGGCGATGCGCAGATAGACCTCGCGCTGGCGCGGGGCATCCATGAAGGACAGTATATCGACGACATCCTGCGGTTTCACGTCGTGATCATGGGCGACGACAAGCTTGACGAAAAGATCGGCGAACTGACTGGCATAGGGGGAATGCAGGAAGCGCCTGACATAACGCTGAGAATAGGCCAGCGCTTTGTCGAGCATCCCCTTGTCGACGCAGATGGCGAGGGAACGGCGCAAGGCCGCCTCCTCGACGATCGTACCCGGCGCGGCAAGACGCGCCTGATCGTAAAGACCCAACGCATCTGTCGGTTTCGTGGCGATCAGCACATTGCCGCCGATCAGCGCCAGGTATGGACCGATCTTCTTGTCGCGATATTCCCTGGCGGTTTCCTCCAGCGTCTTGGCGACGAGCAGCCCCTTGCCGGTCAGATATTTGCGCAGCACATCGGTGACGCGGTTGTCGAAATAGCCGTTGACGTCATGGGCGATCAGATATTCGAGCGTCTGGGGATTGCCGCCGCTCATCGTGTAGATCAGCGCCGCATCGACATTGCGGTCGTCATCGAAAATCCTTGTATCGGCCGTGCGCAGCCGCTCGTCGATGGTGCCGAGCATGAAGCGCTGCATTTCGCCGGCCGAATGATCACCGGCGACAACGGAATCCTGCACGAACTGCAGTGACCGCAGCATCTTGTACGGCGCAAGATCGTCCGGATCCTGCGCATTGCCTGCGGCAGGCGAAAACATCGCCAGGCCAAGGGCCATGAATCCGACGTAGCGATGCTGCCGACGCGCCATCCGACTATCCCTATTCCGCCTGCACCAGGATCTCGATCCGGCGGTTGGCTGCGTTAAAAGGGTCGGCGGGCAACTTCAGCCGGCGGTCAGCGAAGCCGGAGACCTGGGAGATGCGCGTCTCGTCCAGCCCGCCGCGCACGAGCATGTAGTAGGCGCTCTGGGCGCGGTCCATCGAAAGCCGCCAATTCTCGTTCTGCCCACCCTTGTATTGGCGCCCGTCCGTGTGGCCACGGATGGCGACTGCGCCACCCCTCTCCTTCAGGATCGTCCCGATCTTTTCCATGGCAAGCACCATCTCCTGGCGCGGAACGGCCGAACCGATATTGAACATCGAATCGTCGTTCTGGTCGGAGATGCTGACCAGCAGGCCGCCCTCGGATGCCGTCACTGTCAGGCCTTCGGCAAGCTTGCCGGCAACACCGCTGATCTGCTGCGCGATCTGCGCCTGAAGCTGTTCTGCTTCCTTCTTCTGCTGCTCGGCCCCAACCGCGCCCTTGTCGGCTTCCTTCTGATCGGCGTCCTTCTCGGCCTCCGCCTTCTTCTCACCAGGCGCCTTGCTGTCCGTCGCCTTGCCACCCTTGGCCTCGGCGGCACCCTTGGTTTCCTTGGCCTCGGCCGGCTTCTGTTCAGTCGCCAAAGGCGCCGGCTTCACATCCTCGGCGTTGGCGACCTCCGTCGTCTCGCTCTCGCTCGCCTGCTCCTCACTCCTGCCGGGCGGCAAGGATTTTCCCGCCGTTGTCACCTCGACCTGCTTGGTCCAGAAATCCGGATCGAAGGGGTCGCGATAGGCTTCGCCGCCATCGGCACCGGTGGCAGGGCCGGAATCGGCCGCGCCGCCATCGCCCTTGGCGCTGACATTGGCCTGCTGGCCGACCTCTTGTGCGATTTCGGCGAGAACCGAATAGGGATTCTCGAAGAAATCGGCTTCGGAATAATTGGTGTGGTCGCCTGAAGTCGATGTCTGGTCGTCACCATCCGCGGCGGACTTGCCTTCGGTCGGATTTTCTTCCTTCTGCTTCGACTTTTCGTTCTTCTCCTCGCCCTCCGCATCGTCGACAGGCTTCTTCAGGCCTCTCTCGGTCGGCTTTTCGTCGGCAAGCTTGATCGGATTGAAATAGGTCGCGACCGCAGCCTTGGTCTCCTCATTCGCGGCGTTGACCAGCCACATGACCAGGAAGAATGCCATCATCGCCGTCATGAAGTCGGCATAGGCAATTTTCCACGCACCGCCATGGGCACCATCGTGATCACCGCCGCCATGCCGCTTGACGATGATGATCTCGTTCCTGCCGTGGTGATGGTTTTCGCCTTCGCTCATTCGAGAACTTTCTTCAAGCTGGCCGCCCAGGCGGACATACGGGTGACGACGACGGATTCACCAATTTCGACGGAAAGATCGATATCGTCGCCCTCAATGTGCCGAACCGCCGCGACATGGTCGCCGAGTTCGGTTTTCAATATGTCGAAGAGGCTGGTCGGCCCCCTGACGACGATCGGTCCGGCCGCGCCTTCGAGAATCGCATCACGCAGCAAAGCGGCGAGACTTTCGGCAGCCTTGGCCGCAAGCGCTTCCGTCATGACGGGCGCAATGACCATCGCCGCACCGGCGCTGACCAGCTGAGCGACCTCTTCGGCCATATCGCGGACGCGGGATGCAATGACCGCCGCCGCCTCAACTTCATAGCGAAGCTTCAGTTCTTCGAGCTCGCGCGCATGGCCCTCGGCCAGCGCGCGCGCCTCGTTTTCGTATTTCTCGGTCAAATCAGCGGTCGCCGCGGCGTGGCCTTCCGCATAGGCTTCGCGACGCTCCGCCTCTACGTCGACCGGCGGTTCGCTGGGCGCCTCCGGAAAGGCATCTCCGGCGAAATCGTCGATGTCGATAATCGGCGCCGATGATTTCGGTTCGCCGAAATCCTTTAAATACCGAGAAAGCGAAATGCTCATAGAAACCATCCAGCATCCGGGAGACGAGCGCCATGCCCACCCCCGTCCAAAAATGACCTTGCGCGCGACACATCCTTCGTAGCGAACAAGGGCTTGACCTTGCGCCGGCACAAATTCGGACGGTGCCTTCTTGCCGGAAACTAGGAATTCAAACTTGCGCGAAGATGAATGGCGCCGCCGTCACCCATGAACGCGCTCGCTCTATTCCAGCAGAATGAGGATCTTGCTTGCGGCCGTGTTTAGGATCGAGATCGCTTCGACCGCCATTTGCTTCTGCGTTTCGATCGCCTTCTGGCGGATCGAAGCCTCGTCCATGTCGGTATCGACGAGCGCACCGACGCTCTTGTCAATCGAATCGGACAGATTGGCGGTGTAGTCGATCTGATCCTCGATACGCACCTTCATCACCCCGATGGAGGCCGCCGTCGTCGTCAGTGAAGCGAGCAGGGAGTCGGTTACGTCGAGCATATCGACAAGCTGCGCGTCGGTGGTGTTCTTACCGATCGCGACTTCCATGCCCGTCGCCGGCGTGGTCGAGCCGGCGTCCAGGAGATAGTAGTTTCGCGGTCCGACGCCGCTGTTATTGATCGCCTGGGCATCAATCGCCTTGGTGAACAGGCCGCCGCTCGCATTGTTCTTGTCGATCAGGATGGTCTGCGACGACGGGAAGTCGATGCTCTGAGCCTGGTATTCGCCTGTCGAGGCGCGCACGAAGCCGGAGATGACAGACCATGTCGGCGGCGCGGCCTTGTCACTGTTCAGCAACCAGTTTTCCCCTGCAAAGGACGTCGATTCGACGACGGTCTGCAACTGCTCCTTATATTCGCTGATCTCGGCGTTGATCTTGTCCTTGTCCGCACCCGGCTCTCTTGCCGAGACCAGCTTGGCGCGAATTTCGCCTATAAGATCGATCGCCGAATTCATCGCCGTGTAGGTCGCATCCACCTTGGCAGCGCCGAGACCGAGCGCGTCACCGATCGTGCCGAGATTGGTGCTGTCCGAGCGCATGACAGTGGCGACCGACCAGTAGGAGGCGTCGTCTGCGGCCGTCTCAATCCTATATCCTGAAGAAACTTGCTGCTGGGTCTGACTGGCTTCTTTGTTGATGCTGCGCAGCACCGCAAGTGCATTCACCGCGGCCGCGCTGGTAATCTTAACGGTCATCGACAGGGTCTCGGAATATGATGAAAGGGCAGGCCGGATTGCCGGCGGCGACTGAAGTGGCGTCATGCCTCCGGCGAAATTCCACCGGCGCGTCGCAAAAGCAAATCAATTCAAGGCGAAGTTACCTCGATATCAACTTGTTCGGCAAGAGCGGCGGCGCAAGCGCGGCACGTGGATCACCTCTCAAGGCAAGTTGTTGAAACAAAAGGAAGAACCGCGCCGTTTCGGGCGCGGTCCGGAAGATCTTCGGCTTGCGGCTGAACGGCGGCGCAAGATTCGGTCCAGCTTCAGCGACCGATTTAGCTGCGGAACAGCGTGAGGATGTTTTGCGCGCTGGAGTTGGCGATCGACAGCGACTGGATCGCCAGCTGCTGCTGGGTTTGCAACGCTGTCAGCTTGCTCGATTCCTCTTCCATGTCGGCATCGACGAGGCGGCCGACGCCCGAGTCGATCGAATCACTGAGTGCTCCAACGAAGTTTTCCTGCAGCTCAATGCGGGTGGAAATCGAGCCGAGCTGCGAGGCAGCCTTGGTCATGGCCTCCAGGCCGGCTTCGATGGACGTCAGGGCCATCGAAATTTCGGCCGAACCGAAGGTGCTGATGTTCATCGAGTAGATCGAGCCGATCGTACCGGATGATGTGCCGATGATGCCGGAGCTCGTCTCGATCGTGCCCGTCGAGGTCATCCCGAACAAAACGTTACCCGTGGAGGTCGTGTTCAAGACGTAGTCCGTGGTCTTGACCGAGACATTGCCGTTGCCGTCACGGACGAAGGTCGACACGACGCTCTTGGTGCCGTCGGCGCCGGCGACCCAGTTTTCGCCGGAGAAGGAAGCCGACTGCGCAATGCTGAGCAGCTGCTGCTGCAACTGGCCGATTTCTTCCTGCACCTTGGTCTTGTCGACGCCCTTTTCGGTTGCGGCGACGATCTTCGCCTTGATCTCGGTGATGACATCGATGGCGCTGTCCATGGCGGAATAAGCGGTATCGACCTTGGCGGCGCCAAGGCCGAGGGCGTCGGAAACGGCGGAAAGGGCCTTGTTGTCCGAACGCATAGTCGTTGCGATC
Source organism: Rhizobium sp. MHM7A (assembly GCF_005862215.1). Lineage (NCBI taxonomy): Bacteria > Pseudomonadati > Pseudomonadota > Alphaproteobacteria > Hyphomicrobiales > Rhizobiaceae > Rhizobium > Rhizobium sp. MHM7A. The sequence goes on along the minus strand of NZ_VCHT01000010.1, from coordinate 232,632 downwards.
GACCAATAGGCAGCGTTGTCGGCCGCCTTTTCGACACGATAACCGGACGATACCCTGTTCTGCGTGTCTTCGAGGCTGTTGTTGATGCCACGGAGTGTCTGAAGAGCGGCCATTGCCGCGACGTTGGTCAAAATGCTGGTCATGAAATGTTCGCCCCTCGTCGGCAGTTGGAAAAAAGGGACATTCCGGAATGCTACCGGGAACGGGGATCAGCCTCATGCCTGTTAACCGACTTTTAAAATTGGTTAACTCGCCGTCTCGCTGACCTGAGAAAACAGCATTATGGTTAATCAAGAGTTAACGAAAATGAAAAAGCCGCGCTCCATCGAAGCGCGGCTCGAATTCCGGGGTCCGCCGGGCCGGCGGACCGATGTTTCTGCAGATTATTAGCCGCGGAAGAGCGACAGGATGTTCTGCGAAGAGGAGTTCGCGATCGACAGCGACTGGATCGCCAGCTGCTGCTGGGTCTGCAGAGCGCTGAGCTTGGAGGACTCTTCTTCCATGTTGGCGTCGACGAGGCGACCGACACCGGAGTCGATCGAGTCGCTAAGAGCGTTGACGAAGTCTTCCTGGAGGCCGATGCGGGTGGAGATCGAGCCGAGAGCAGCGCCGGCGCTGGTCATGGCCTTCAGAGCCGCCTCAACGTTGGTCAGAGCCGACTGGATCTGGCCGAGGGTGAAGTTGGTGATGCTCATCGAGTAGATCGAGCCGGTCGCACCCGTCGAGGTACCGAGGATACCCGTGGAGGTTTCAACCGCGCCGGCGCTCATGCCGAACAGCACGTTACCAGTGGAGCTGTTGGAGAGTACGTAGTCGGTCATCTTGACTGAAACGGCGTTGGAGCCGTCGCGGACGAAGGTGGAGACGACGCTCTTGGTGCCGTTTGCGCCGGCAACCCAGTTTTCGCCGGAGAAGGAAGCCGACTGAGCGATGCTGAGCAGCTGTGCCTGCAGCTGGCTGATTTCTTCCTGAACCTTGGCCTTGTCAACGCCGTTTTCGGTTGCAGCAACCAGCTTGGCCTTGATGTTGCCGACGACGTCGATGGCGCTGTCCATGGCGGCGTAGGCGGTGTCAACCTTGGCGGCACCGAGACCGAGAGCGTCGGAAACAGCGGAAAGTGCCTTGTTGTCCGAACGCATGGTCGTTGCGATCGACCAGTAAGCAGCGTTGTCGGAAGCTTTGCCGACGCGGTAGCCGGACGAAACGTGAGCCTGGGTTTCCTGGAGACCCTGGTTGATGCCACGCAGAGTCTGGAGGGCTGCCATTGCAGCGTTATTGGTGTTGATGCTCGTCATAATTGCTTGCCCCTTGTTGGCAGATTTTAAGAAGGGACATTCCGGATTTATGGCCGGCCCACAGCGATCAGCATCATGCCTGTTAACCGTCTTTTTTAAGGTTAACTCGCCGTTTCGATGGGCCTAGAAAACAGCAAGATGGTTAAGGAAAGCTAAATCAGAAACGGAAATACCGTAAAAATATCTGACACTTAGGAGGTTTTTCATTAACCTTATTTTAAAACATTTCGCGGCCGGGAATGATCCGGCCGCGAAACTTGGAAACCTTGTGCCGACCGCTCTTAGCGGAAGAGCGACAGGATGTTCTGCGAAGAGGAGTTGGCGATCGACAGCGACTGGATCGCCAGCTGCTGCTGGGTCTGCAGAGCGCTGAGCCTGGAGGACTCTTCTTCCATGTTGGCGTCGACGAGGCGACCGACACCGGAGTCGATCGAGTCGCTGAGAGCGTTGACGAAATCGTCCTGGAGGTCGATGCGCTTGGAGAGCGAGCCGAGAGCAGCGCCGGCGCTGGTCATGGCCTTCAGAGCCGATTCTACGTTGGTCAGTGCCGTCTGGATCTGGCCTGCGGTGAAGTTGGTGATGCTCATCGAGTAGATCGAGCCGGTCGCACCCGACGAGGTACCGAGGATACCCGTGGAGGTTTCAACCGAGCCTGCGCTCATGCCGAACAGGACGTTGCCCATCGAGGAGCTCGAAAGAACATAATCGGTCGTCTTGATCGAAACCGCATTGGAGCCGTCGCGGACGAAGGAGGATACGACGCTCTTCGTGCCGGCAGCGCCAGCAACCCAGTTTTCGCCGTTGAAGGAAGCCGACTGAGCGATGCTCAGGAGCTGCTGCTGCAGCTGGCCGATTTCTTCCTGAACCTTGGCCTTGTCAACGCCGCTTTCGGTTGCAGCAACCAGCTTGGCCTTGATTTCGGTGACGACGTCAATAGCGCTGTCCATGGCGGTGTAAGCCGTATCGACCTTGGCAGCACCTACGCCGAGAGCGTCGGAAACGGCGGAAAGTGCCTTGTTGTCCGAACGCATGGTCGTTGCGATCGACCAGTAGGCGGCGTTGTCGGAAGCGTTTTCAACGCGATAACCGGAGGAAACGCGGTTCTGCGTCTGGTTGAGGCCCTGGTTGACGCTGCGCAGCGTCTGGAGAGCTGCCTGCGCGGAAGAATTCGTGTTAATGCTTGTCATAAGTCTGTCCCCTGGAAAACTAGATACAAAAAGGAGGACATACCGGACTGTAATACCGGCGATGACGGACCAGCTTCATGCTACTCGGCGCCTGTTTGTTGTGGCCCAAACCCGTCATGTCTGGGGCAATCTCGCAGCCAATGCTTGCCAACTTCTTAAAAATGAAGGCGCTGGGGAAGCCCTCATCTCGCATAGTTAATACCCTATAACAGGGCATAGTTAATGCCGGCCGAACATACTTCCTTGCGTTCAAATCCGGGGCAGACAGCACGATCGGGAAAAGCAACTTCCCGCCAGGCAGAGCTCTCACGCCACCGGTTTCAAGCAAGCTTCGGATGCCAATGTGGCAAGCGCCGGGATAGCATCATCGGACCGATCCGTCCGTTTTCGGGAGGGAAAGCCCGTGCGTGTCGGCGACCACAGTCATGCCAGAACATTTCCTTCATGGAGTTGGGTTTTGAACAGCAAAGTTTCGTTCTCTGCGGCATCCAAGGATTACCAGATGGGCCGCTACACACAGTCCTTGGCGACGCTCAACCAACTCATGGATATCCAAAAGGACGCCAAGACCTACGCGCTGCTGGCTAAGAATCTCCTGCAGCTCGGCTTCAAGGCCGACGCGGCGAAAGCCTATGGCCTTGCCGCCGGCTGCGAAAGTCCCAACTCTTACGAATACGCAAAGCAAGCCGCCAAACTGCATTACGAGACCGGCAATGAGGACGACGCACTGCTGATCGCCATGCGAAACCTCGCCAGGGCACAGGAAGATGCGGAGCTCGCCTTTATCATCACCGCAATCTATCTGAAGCGCCAGCAGCGGGATATCATCCGTCCGTTCAAGACGGTGCTGTCGCAGAGCGCCAATCCCGATCATATGCGTCTGGCGGCTTTGCTCCTCAGCGACGATCTGAACGATGCAACCAACCAGAGCCTGGCGCGCAACCTCTTCAAACGTTTTCCAGGCAACCTGGCATTCCGTTTCCTCCATCTGGTCTTCGCCCGCGAATTCAATGACTTCGAAGAGGCAGCCAAGCATCAGTCGGTGATAGAGCAAGCCCTTGCAAAGGGCGACCTCGAGATCCTGCGCAAGGACAATCCGTTCTATCATCTGCATTGGTGCGGGAACGAGGATTACAATCGATATGCAACAATCGGCACCGCGCCGCTCAACCAGGAGCGCGTCGCCTTTCGCCGCAATCAGCCGCATAGCTGGTCGGACAAGATCCGGATCGGCTACATGTCATCGGACTTCTGGGATCGCCACGCAACGATGAAGCTCTTGCAGCGTATTCTGGAACTCCATGACAGGGAGCGTTTCGACATCACCCTGTTCTGCCACACGGGGCCGGAATACCTGAAGCACAACGATACCGACCGCAGCCGCTGGGGCCGGATCGTCGATATACACGGCTTCTCCGACCAGGCTGTGCTGGAGACGGTGCGAGAGCACAATATCGACATCATGGTCGACCTGAAAGGTCATACGTCGGGCAGCCGCGCGACGGTTTTCAACCTGCCGCTCGCACCTGTGCATGTCGGCTGGCTCGGCTTTCCCGGCAGCACCGTCAACATCGACCTCGACTACGTGATCGGTGACCATTTTGTCCTGCCCGACGTGGCAAAGCCATTCTACCATGAAAAATTCTGCCGGCTTCCAGAGAGCTACCAGCCGAACGATCCGACGTATCGTCCGAAGCCTCGTCCGGTCACGCGTGAACAGCTCGGCCTTCCGGAAGAAGCCTTCATCTTCGCATCCTTCAACGGCAACCGCAAAATCACGCTGGAGACGATCAACAGCTGGTGCCGGATCCTCAAGCGGGCGCCGAACAGCGTTCTCTGGCTGATGGCGAATACGCCGCGCAACCAGGCGAACCTTTTGAAGCATTTCCAGGCGGCAGGCATCTCCGCCAAGCGCATCATCTTCTGCCCGCGCGCGCCCTATGAAGAGCATATCGATCGTCAGCAGGCAGCCGACCTCGGCATCGACACCTTCCCAGTCAACGGCCACACGACCACCTCGGAGCAGCTCTGGGGCGGGTTGCCGGTTCTGACGCTGAAGGGGACGAACTTCGCTTCACGGGTCAGCGAAAGTCTGCTCAGGGCAATCGATCTGCCGCAGCTCGTCGCAGCCGATATGCAGGCCTATGAAGACCTCGCCGTCGAGCTGGCGCAGAACCCCGAGCGGGTCGCCGAATACAAGGCGCACCTGAAGGAGATGCGCTACATCGCGCCGCTCTTCGACGCCGAACGCTTCTGCCACCATCTCGAGCAGGCCTACGAAATCATGGCCGAGCGTGCCAAGCAGGGTCTGGCACCCGACCATATCGACATTGCGGCGCTACCGTCACGCACGGCGCCGTTCGCGGCCGAGTGAGGTTTCGCATCTCAACAAAAACCCGCCGGAGCGATCCGGCGGGTTTTTCGTTGAGGAGTAAATGAGGGCGGCCGGTCAGCTGAACGAGCGCACCAGGCTTCCGACGAGCAGGTTCCAGCCGTCGATCAGCACGAAAAACAGAATCTTGAAAGGCAGCGAGATCGAGGTCGGCGGCAGCATCATCATGCCCATCGCCATGGTAATGGTTGCGACGATCAGGTCGATGACGAGGAACGGCAGCACGACGAGAAAGCCGATCTCGAACCCGCGGCGAATCTCGGAAATCATGAAGGCAGGGATCAGCACGCGGTAATCGATCGGCTCGGCGGTCTGGATATTCTGTCCGCGTTCGCGCGCCAGATCGACGAAGAGCGCCAGATCCTTGTCGCGGGTATTGGCCGCCATGAAGGTGCGGAAGGGTTCGGCAATACGCTGGACCGCCTCGGTCTCGTTGATCTGGTTGGCAAGCAGTGGCTGCACGCCGTTTTGCCACGCCTGATCGAAGGTCGGCGACATGACGTAGAAGGTCATGAACAGCGACAGCGACAGGAGGATCATGTTGGAGGGCGTCGAGGAGAGGCCCATCCCTGAGCGCAGGATCGAGAAGGCGATGACGAAGCGCGGGAAGCTCGTCACCATGATCAGGATGCCCGGCGCGACCGAAAGAACGGTCAGCAGGCCGAAGGTTCGGATGATCCAGGCGGCGACGGAGCCATCGACCGGCACGTTCAACAGGTCAGTCGGCAGCTGCTGTGCCACCGCCAGTTCCGGTGCCGCCATCATGGCGGCAAGGAAAACTATGAATCGAATCATTCGATGACAAAGGTCCTGAACATGACCTTCGATACCCGTCCTTGCGAGCGCAGGTCAACACGTTCCTGAATGTCATCCTTGAGATATTGAAACCCCCGCGGGCCCTCGATCTGCTGGAGGGAAACCGTCCTGACATAGGCGAGGATATCCTGATGAATATCCTCGGAAACCTTGACATCCGGCGGCCCGTTGAAGAGCAGCGCGACTTCGAGTCGGACCCAATTTTCCGAGGGGTAGGCGAGGTTCGAAGTGATCGGCTCGAGCTGGACGACGTTGTTCTCCTCGGTCGAGATGCGCGCCAGGCCTTCTTCCGCCTTCTTCTTGGCCTCGGCCTCCTTGGCCAGCTCGGCATCCTTGGCGCCCTTGATATTAGGCGCAACGATCGTGCCCACCGCCCAGCCGCCGCCGGCGCCGAGCAGGGTCAGGACGACGACGCCGATGATCGTCATCAGCGAACCGGATTTCTTCTTCGAGTGACCTGCGCCTTCGTCTTCGTCTGCCATCGTTGTCGGCCTCAAAGCGGCGAGAAAAGATCGACGGCCTGCTGGCCGCGCGGTGGCTGCTGCACCTCCATCAGGCGGCCGCGACCGCCATAGGAGATGCGGGCTTCGGCGATCTTGTCGTAGGAGATCTGATTGTCGGCGTTGACGTCCTGCGGACGCACGATACCGGCGACATTCAAAATGCGCAGTTCCTGGTTCAGCCGCACTTCTTGCGAGCCCGAGATGACGAGATTGCCGTTTTCAAGAATACCGGTGACAACAGCCGCAACCAGAAGCGTGATCTTGTCGGTGCGCTCGATCTTGCCCTTGCCGTCGGTGCTGGTGTCGGAACCGTAGGTGAGATCGGTCTTGGATTCAGGCGTCCACCCGAAGATCTGAGCGTTGACATCCCAGCTCATGCCGCTCGAATTCGTGCGGCTGCGGTTGGTCTCGTTGTCGAAGGAGGCCTTGTCGTTGATCTGTATGTCCACGGTCAGGATATCGCCGACGTTCAAAGCGCGCGCGTCCTTAAAGAGCGCGGCCTGCGAGTCGCTCCAAAGCGAATAGCCCTGCGCTACGGCGCGCGGCTGCTTCGGATAGAGCGCCATCTGCGGGGTCTGGCCATAGGCAAGGCCGCTGCCGATCGGGCTCATGGCAGGCGCACGGCCGATCTCGCTGACTGCCGTCGGGGACTGGCAGCCCGCAAGGAGTGCGAGGGCGGCGATCGCGGCCGGGAAACGCATGTTCATGAAGGATCCTTCGACGTATTGGGATCGGATGCACTGGCGATGATGCTGGCGATGACGGCGGCTTTCTGCGGGTCCATTTCGTTGAGGATGAGGCTCGACTGACGCGGACCGAGCCGCATGATGACAGCCGAGGCCACTTCGATCTTCATATCCTGCAGCTGGAGCGCCGCCGCATCCGGCTTCATCTTCTTATAGATTTCGGTGAGGCCAGCTTCCGCCTGCTTCAGGAAATCGTCACGCCGCTTCAGCCAGTCCTGATATTCGGCCTTGCGCTTGTCCATCTCCGCCATGCGGGCGTCGATGTCGGCGCGAAGCCTCTCCAGCTCCTGTTTCTGCAGGAGGTAGCGTTGGTCGCGAGCGGGATCGGCGATGTTGGTGCAGAACTGCTTGATCTCGTCCTGGGACGTGATGTCGCCGGCCGGCGCATGTTCCTGTGCAAAGGCGCCGGGGATCGACAGAAGGACGAGGCCGGCTGCCGGCAGCGCCAGCCGCCGCAGCAGTTGCAGGACCGTCATGTCAGGATTGATGATCTTTATCATTGCAGCACAAGCTCCGCCTGCAGGGCGCCCGCCGACTTGATGCCCTGGAGAATGGCGATGATGCCATCCGGTTTCACGCCGATATTGTTGAGGCCGGCGACAAGGGTCCTGAGGTCGGGACCGTCGATGATGGCAACGCGCCCGCCGGTCTGCTCAGCCGCGATATCGGTCTGCGGCTGGACGGCAGTCCGCCCGCGCGAGAAGGGTTCGGGCTGGATGATCTGCGGCGTCTCGGTGACCTGTACCGTCAGAGTGCCGTAGCTGACGGCGACCGGCGAAACGCGGACATCAGAGCCGATGACGATCGTTCCGGTGCGCTCGTTGATAACAACCTTGGCAGGCGTATCGGTTTCGACGATGAGATTCTCGACATCGGCCATGAGCCGGGTGAGATCGGCCGTGCGCGGTTTCTGGATCACGACTTCCTGCGAATCCTTGGCTTCGGCGACCGGGCCGCCGAAGCGCGCGGAGGCATAGCCATTGACGATGTCGGCAATGCGGATCGCCGTTGAGAAGTCAGGATTGCGCAGTTGCAGGACGAGATTGACCGAATCCTTGAAGTGGGACGGCAGTTCGCGTTCGATGATGGCGCCGCCGGGCACGCGACCGGCGGTGGTGACGCCCTCGGTCACCGTCGCCGCCTGGCCCTGCGCCTGAAAGCCGGAGACGATGACGGAGCCCTGGGCGACAGCGTAGATCTGGCCGTCGGCGCCGGAAAGCGAGGTCATGACGAGCGTGCCGCCGCGCAGCGAGGTCGCGTCGCCGAGCGAGCTCACCGTGACGTCGAGACGGCTGCCGGGACTTGCGAAAGGCGGCAGGTTGGCGGTGACCATCACGGCCGCGGTGTTCTTGGCGCTGGACTGGCCGCCCTGTGTCGAGATGCCGAGATTCTGGAGCATCGCCCGCATCGACTGCTCGGTGAAAGGCGAGGAACGGAAGCCGTCGCCGGTTCCCTGCAGACCGACGATGAGACCATACCCGATCAGCTGGTTATCGCGGCCGGCCTGAAGCGAAGCAATATCCTTGATGCGGGACGTCAGCGCCCAAGCGGGCGCCACGTCGGCCAAAATCATGGCGACAACCGCAACACAGGTGACGATACGGAAGAACAATTTCATTTTGCCCTCACATGGATCGTGCCATCCGCAAGCACCGTGCCGCTGACGATGACGCCGGAATCCATATTGCGTGCACGGACCACTTGCCCCGTAGCGCCGTCTTCGAGCGGCGTACCGGCGGCGGAGATCGTCATTGCACCGAGAGAGAAGACCAGGCGGATCGAAGAGCCGCGCGTCACGGTATAGGGTTCGCGCAGGGCTGAAACTGAAATTGTGCGCCCCGGCAGCAGCGTGCGCTTGGAAACCAAACCTTCGACCTGCGAAATCGATTTGGCATAATCACCGGCGAGGTTGGGATTGGTGACCTCAACCTCCTGAAGCTGGCTGCCCGACAATGTGTCGCCGGGGTAGATGATCGTCGTGGGAACGACGGCATAACCCATGCCGGCATTCGCGTCCGCGGGCAAAATAACGCCCGCGAGTGCGATCGTGGCTGCCGCCACCCATCCTGAGATGCGTCCTGCCCGGCAAAACATCATGTTTCGGCCCTCCCTTTACTTCAGGTTCTTGCTGACGATGGAGGCCATTTCATCAGCGGTGGTGATCACCTTCGAATTCATTTCATAAGCACGCTGGGCCGATATCAGCTCGGTGATTTCCTTCACAGGATCGACGTTCGAGGATTCCAGATAGCCCTGCTTCATGAAGCCAAAGCCTTCCTCGTCGGGGTTGCCGACGACGGCCTCGCCCGAGGCCGGCGTTTCCTGGAAGAGATTGTCGCCGATGGGCTGAAGGCCAGCCTCGTTGACGAAATCGGCAAGTGTAAGCTGGCCAAGCACGGTCGGATCGGTCTGGCCCGGCAACTTGGCCGAGACTTCGCCCGAGCGACTGATAGTCAATTGGGTCGAACCCTGCGGGATGGTGATGCCCGGAAGGACTTCATAGCCGTCGATGGTGACGAGCTGCCCCTGGTCATTCTTGTTGAAGGCGCCGGCGCGGGTATAGAGCGTGGTGCCATCGGTCGACTGGATCTGGAAGAAACCCTTGCCGATCAGCGCCACATCGAGATCGTTGCCGGTCTGAGTGAGCTCGCCCTGGAGGTGCAGATTGCGGACCGCCGAAGTCTGGACGCCGAGGCCGATATTCGCGCCTTCCGGAACGACTGCCTGATTGGCGCGGTTGGCAACGCCCTTTGCTCGTTCGGTCTGGTAGAGAAGGTCGGTGAACTCGGCCCGGGCCCGCTTGAAGCCCGTCGTGTTGATGTTGGCGATGTTGTTCGCGATGACTTCCAGATTGGTCTGCTGGGCATCCATGCCCGTTGCTGCAATGGCGAGCGCTCTCATGTGTTCGTCCTCAAATCAGTTACATCTGCATCCTGGTAACTTCGAGAAAGGCGGTGACGACCTTGTCGCGGATGGCGATCGCGGTCTGCAGCGCCTGCTCGGCCTGAAGCATCGAATCGACGACTTCACGGGTCGTCGCCGTGCCCTTGATGCCGGCGAAGGACATGCTTTCGGCACTCTTCAGGCTGTTGACCGTGTCGGTCGCCATGCTGCCCATGACCGAGGCGAAGCTCAGGCCGTTGGCCGCACCCGCAGTGCCCGGCATGGTCGTTGCGGAAGAGGAGACGGAATTCTCGGTGTCGACGGCGCCGAGCGCGCGGGTCATCGAAAGATTGCTGACATTCTGGACACTGTTGATCATTTATTATTGGCTCTTCAGAAGATCGATCGTGGAGGAGATGAGGTCACGGGTCTGCTTGATGGTCTGCAGGTTGGCGTCATAGGAGCGATTGGCTTCACGCATGTCGGCCATCTCGACCAGGATGTTGACGTTCGGCAATTTGACGACGCCCTTGGCGTCCGCCGCGGGATTGCTGGGGTCGAATTCGGTGCTGAAATCGCCTTCATCAACGCCGACCTTCTTGACGTTGACCGTCTCGACGCCGCTCGTGCGGTCCATCTGCTGGCCAAAGGTGATCGTCTTGCGGCGATAGGGATCGGCGCCGGGTGTATCGCCAGTCGAGCGGGCGTTGGCAATGTTTTCCGAAACGATGCGCAGGCGCGTCGATTGCGCCTCGAGCCCCGAACCGGCGATTTTCATAGCTGCGGAAAGCGGATCCATGACAATTACTTCCTGACGGTCATCAACATCATGCGGTTGAAGGAGCTGATCAGCGAGGTATTGAGCTCGTACTGGCGCTTGATCTCGCCTGACTTGGAGAGTTCCTCTGCCAAACCGACGGTGTTGCCGGATTCCTGGATACCGATCTCCTGGTCGAGTGCGGCCTCCTTGATGTCGATATCGCCGCTGTCGCTGAAATCGTTACCGCTCAGATGCGCCGGATTGGTGCGCGCCATCGTGATGTCGGATCTTTCCAGCACGGCATCGAAGGGTGTGACATCCTTGGCGCGAAACTTCGGGGTATTAGCATTCGCGATATTGCCGGCAACAACCTGCTGACGGATCGTCAGCCATTCCGCCTGTCGCGAAGCCAAGTCGAAAAGTTGGATCGGTTGCATGAGAACTCTCCGTTTTTACTGTCCGGAAGCTAGTGCTGTAATCTTGCGTGGGACTTACGGGAATTCAGCTCCGACACGCTTCGCCGAAGGCCGCCGTAAAAAAGGGCTCCTGCCAGTTCGCGGCGGAGCCCTCGTTGTCTTCTGCTTCTGCGAAGGCGTTCAATTGTTCTTGTAGATTTCGCCCCTGGAGGTAATGATCACCCACTTACCATCGCGCTGCTCGATCGTCGCGAGCCGGCTTTCGTCGGGAAGGACCGAGCCGATGCGCACGACATACATGCCCGAAGGATCCTCTATCAGCGCCCGGCCGTTGGACACATGCAGCAGGCGGAAGGATGACTTCCCCGGAAAGGGCTGATCTTCCAGCATGGCGCCGCCATCACGCTCCTTGCCAAGATTGGAGACCGTCGCCGTCGTCAGCTGATCGACCGGCGGAACCTTTTTGGTTGCCTCGTTCTTGTTGGCCATAGCCAGCGGTGACACGCTGAAGACGTTGCGGGCGGGCCAATCCGGCAGCTCACGCGAATCGCTGCTGCTGGCGACGTTGATGCCGAACTTGTCCGCGTTGAAGAAGACGTACCAGGGGAAAAAGGCGGAGGCCCCCGCAAGCGCCAGACCGGCGAAAGTGAGGAGTCGATCCAGTGTGGCGGCCTTCCTTCGCTGCTTCAGGGACGCGATGCGTTCGTCGTCGAATTCAGCCACTTCTATCTCCTCTGGATGGATGCGCCCGGGTTGCCCATGCCGGCTGCAGCCTTGAGCGCGCCGGCGAGATCGGCAAAGGCGTCGACCGAGTCACGATCGCCGGGAGACTGTTTCAGGACGTCGTAAATGATCGGGACCTGCTTGACCGCCATGTCGAGATCTGGATCAGCGCCCTGGCGGTAACCGCCGATCAGCCGCAGGTCCCTCGTTTCCTCGAAGCGGTGGATCAATACCTTCAATCGCGAAACCAGCTTTTCCTGATCCGGCGTCCACGCCTTGCGGGCAAGACGCGAGATCGAGGCGAGCGGATCGATCGGAGGATAGCGCCCCTCTTCGGCGAGACTGCGCTGTAAGACGATGTGGCCGTCGAGGATGCCGCGCGTCGAATCGGCGATCGGATCGTTGTGGTTGTCGCCATCGACGAGGATCGAGATGATTGCCGTGATCGTGCCGGCGCCCTCGGCGCCAGGACCGGCGCGTTCGAGCAGGCGCGGCAGTTCGGTGAAGACGGAAGCGGGATAACCGCGAGCGATCGGCGGCTCCCCGGAGGCCGTCGCCACCTCACGGATGGCATGGGCGAAACGGGTGACGCTGTCGACGACAAAGAGGACGTTCTCGCCCTTGTCGCGGAAATGCTCGGCGATGGTGACAGCCGTCAGCGGCGCCATCTTGCGCAGCATCGGGCTTTCGTCGCTGGTTGCAACGACGGCAATCGCCTTCTTCATATTGCTGCCGAGCGTATCCTCGATGAACTCGCGCACCTCGCGGCCGCGTTCGCCGACGAGCGCAATGACCACCTTGTCGAAGGCGTCGGCGCGGGCGAGCATGGAGAGAAGCGTCGACTTGCCGACGCCGGAGCCTGCGAAGATGCCGAGGCGCTGGCCGAGGCAGAGCGGCGAAAAGATGTCGATTGCGCGCACGCCGGTCTTGAAGCCGGTCCCGACCCGCTGGCGGGTCATCGACGGCGGTGCTGTGTTGGAGATCGAGCGGCGATCGAGGCCCTCGGCGATTGGACCCAGCCCGTCGATCGGCTCACAGAGCGAATTGAGGGTGCGCCCGCACCAGCTATCGGAGGGCGAAATGCGGAAGGCGCCCTTGCGGATGACGGTGTCATGGATGCCGATCGGCTCGCCGGGCTCGATCGGGCAGACGTAGATCAGTTCCGGTTCGACACGAACGACCTCGCCGAGATGGACGCCGGAGGCGGATTTATGAGCGACGAACTCGCCGAGACGAACATGGCGCGAAAGACCGTGGACGGTGTAATGACCGGCCGCAATGGTCTGGACGCGACCGCCATGGGCAACCGCGAATTCCGGCGATGCATATTGCTCGACGAGACCTGCCAGATGCGCCAGCTTCGGGGAAAGGCCGTCCTCGGCCAGTAGCGTGCTGCTCATGCTTCAATCCCGTCCGAAGATCTGTCGCTTTTTCGATGTGCGTTCTTGTGCACGTCGTCCTGCCAAAACCGCGGCAAACTTTCGGGCGACATGCATTAGCGGCTGCCCCCAAGCGTCTGGACGGCCTGCTTGAACGAGTCCTCGCTGTCGCGCATCAGCGACGAAATGCTTTCAAAGGCACGGTTCACCTCAATCAGCTGGGTGATCTCGCGCATGGCATTGACGTTGGAGTTTTCGAGGTATCCCTGCTCGACGCCGATATTGAAGCGGTCGACGACGGCGCGCGGCTGGTCGGTGGTCATGATGCCGCTGTTTTCGTAGCGCAGGTAGCCCTTGCTGATATCGGCCTCGAACAGGCCGAGGGAGCCGACCTGCCGGCCGCTCTGATAAATGATCCCATCGGTGCCGACAGCCGGCTCGCCAGCCTTCGTGTCGAGCTGGATCGGTGCACCGCCGGCATCGAGAACGGGATATCCCCTGACGGAGACGAGTTCGCCGGTTTCCCTGATGGTGAAACGGCCGTCTCTCGTGAGCACCCGGCCGGCCGGCGTCTCGAGCGCAAACCAGGCATCACCCTTGACGGCAAAATCCAGCATGTTGCCGGTGTGCTGCAGTTCGCCGGTCTGCTCATTCAGATAGTCGTTGCCCTGGGAGACGAAGGCGACCTTGGTGTTCAGCTTGTTCTTGGTGGCCGCCACCATCTCGTCGAACTTCACCTCGGTGGCGCGAAAACCGGTGGTGTTCACATTTGCCATGTTGTCCGCGATGGTGCTCAGGCGCTTTTCAAGCGCCATCTGCGACGACAGAGAAACGTAAAGACCGGATTGCATGTCGGTAAGCTCCAAGCATTGGCGATGAACGGAACGAAAAGCCGGGCGTCGTCTGATCTGTTTCGGCCGGAATTTCGCTGAGGCGGCATCTCAGAAACGGGCGCGAGCGCCCATTCGTCTCCTTTAGATTGGCGGCAGATGCTTGCGCGAAACTGGCAGGTTGAAATGCCCTCATGCGGGCCTTTTCATCAGCCTCACGCAAGGCAGAAACCCTATCCGTCTCAAAGAAAAGCAACGTTCAGATTGGGCTGACGATGAACATCATTATCGGATTTATAGTGACTTGCGGCTGCGTCATCGGCGGCTTCATGGCAATGGGCGGCCATGTGGACGCTCTGTTCCAGCCCTTCGAGTTCGTCATCATCGGCGGCGCCGGCATCGGCAGTTTCATCATGGCAAACCCGATGAAGGTGGTGAAGGATTCCGGCAAGGCGCTCGGCGAAGCCTTCAAACATGCCGTGCCGAAAGAACGCAATTACCTCGACACCCTCGGCGTGCTCTATTCGCTAATGCGCGACCTGCGCACCAAGTCCCGAAACGAAATCGAAGCCCACATCGACAATCCGGCCGAATCGACCATCTTCCAGCAGGCCCCGACCGTTCTGAAGAACAAGGAACTGACGGCGTTCATCTGCGACTACGTGCGCCTGATCATCATCGGCAACGCCCGCAGCCACGAAATCGAGGCGCTGATGGACGAAGAGCTCAACACCATCATGCATGACAAGATGAAGCCCTACCACGCGATCCAGATCATGGGCGATTCCTTTCCGGCGATCGGTATCGTCGCGGCGGTTCTCGGCGTCATCAAGGCGATGGCTTCGATCAACGAATCGCCTGAAGTGCTCGGTCACCTGATCGGCTCGGCGCTCGTGGGCACCTTCCTCGGCATCCTCTTGTCCTACTGCCTCTGCTCGCCGCTGGTCTCCCAGATCAAGATCGTGCGCAGCAAGCAGCACCGCCTCTACGTTATCGTCAAGCAGACGCTGCTTGCCTATATGAACGGATCGGTGCCGCAGGTCGCTCTCGAATACGGCCGCAAGACAATTTCGGCCTACGAACGTCCTTCCATCGATGCAGTCGAACAGGAAATGATGAACCCCGGCGGCGAAAACAAGGCGGCTTAAAGACCATGGGCGATGCTTCGCATGACAAACCGGCAATGGATCCTGCCCTTCTCGCCAAACTGACTGGCGGGCTTGGCGACAGAGGCAGAGTCTCGAAGATCTGCAGCTCCTTTGGGGCCGTCTACACCGAGTTCTTTCCCGATGTCATCAAAAGCGAGACCGGCCTCGACGTGACGGTCAACTATCTCGGCTGCGAAATCGGCTACAAGAACCACCTTATCGACGACCTGAGCGCCAACGTCACGCTGGTCGATGCGGCCTTGCGCAACTGGTCGCAGAACATCACCCTTGCCTGCGGCAACGGTTTCGTCATCACGCTGATGGAGCACCTGCTCGGCGCCACCGCCGATACGATCGAGGAACCGGCCGACCGGCTGCTCTCGGTCATCGAGCTCGACCTTGCCGTCATGGTCTTTGACAAGATCGCCAAGGTGCTGCGCTCGGCGGTCAATGCACCTGGCGGATTCGAACCAAGCCTTTCGGTCCTGCATGCGCACGAGATGCGCGCCCGGCCGGCAGAGGACAAGCCGGACGAATTCGCCGCCGCCATCAACATGTCGATCACACTAGCCGGCATCGTCTCGGAATTCTCGCTGATCGTTCCTCAGACGGCACTGCTCAAGACCAAAGTGACGCCGCCGAAGGCGAAGCGCCAGGCCGGCGGCAGCTCGCCGGAATGGACCGAACAGCTCGGCGATCAGGTCCGCCGCTCGCATGTCACACTCGAGGCCAAGATCAGGCTGCAGGACCTGACGCTGCGTACCATATCGAAGCTGATGGTCGGCGACGTGATCCCCTTCCGCGACAGTGGCGACGTACGCGTCGAGGTCAGCGCCAACAGCAAGGAATTGTATATCTGCGAGTTCGGACGTTCCGGCGAAAACTACATGGTCCGGGTCAAGGATACGATGAACTCGGATGACGAACTCATCCGTCATTTGATGAACTAATCTTTTGGGCTGCAAAGGCAGTTTGAGGCAAGTTTCAACTGGAATAGTGATTTCATGGCTACGAAGAAGACACAGCAGGACAGCGACCTCTCCCTGGATATGCCGGGCAGCGAAGCCGATCTCGACCAGGCGATCGACGATCTGCGCGGCGTGCTGAAGAAGGATGCCGATGGCGACCTGTCACAGTTTGGCGGCGACCTGGGAAATGATGGCTTTGCAGCAGGAACGGACCTGGCCGCCTTCGGCGGCGAGATTTCGGATTCCCCTTTCGGCGGCGATGATTTCGGCGGCGACTTCGGTGCTGGCAATGCCAGCCCGGCTGCCGGCATGGATTTCGGCGGCAGCACTTCGTTCGAGACCTCGCCGGCACCGCTCGGCAGCGCACTGACCTCGAACTTCGAGCTGATCATGGACATTCCGATCGATGTCCAGATCATGCTCGGGACCAGCCGGATGCAGGTCTCCGGCCTGATGAATCTCAACGAAGGAGCGACGATCGCTCTTGACAAGAAGATCGGCGAACCCGTCGAGATCATGGTCAACGGCCGCCGGATTGCGCGCGGCGAGATTACGGTGCTCGATAACGACGACACCCGATTCGGCGTAAAACTGATAGAAGTTTTGAGTACGAAAAAAGCCTGATCCCTGTGGGGACGGAGAGGTTAGACCATGATGGACTTTGACGATTTCGGCGGCGCGCTAGCCGGGAAACCGTTGACCCAGGCTGAAAAAGCGGCGGCGGTCCTTCTCGCCATGGGAAAGGGTGTCGCCGGCCGGCTGTTGAAATATTTCACCCAGGCCGAACTGCAGACCATTATCTCATCTGCCCAGTCGCTGCGCGCCATTCCGCCGGACGAGCTCCTGTCGCTCGTCTCCGAGTTCGAGGACCTCTTTACCGAGGGCGCCGGACTGATGGACAACGCCAAGGCGATCGAGGCCATTTTGGAAGAAGGCCTGACCCCCGACGAGGTTGACAGCCTACTCGGCCGCCGCACGGCCTTCCAGGCCTACGAGACCTCGATCTGGGATCGGCTCAGCGAAGCCGAGCCGGCATTCGTCGCGCAGTTCCTGCTGCGCGAACATCCGCAGACCGTCGCCTATATCCTTTCGATGATGCCCTCCTCATTCGGCGCCAAGGTGCTGCTGCAGCTTCCCGACAATCGTCGCGCCGACATCATGAACCGAACGGTCAACATGAAGGCTGTCAGTCCGAAGGCTGCGCAGATCATCGAGAATCAGGTGATGACGCTGCTTGCCGAGGTCGAGGCAGAGCGCAATGCGGCCGGCTCGACGAAGGTCGCCGATCTCATGAACGAGCTCGACAAACCGCAGGTCGACACGCTGCTGACCTCGCTCGAATCGATCAGCCGCGAGTCGGTCAACAAGGTTCGGCCGAAGATCTTCCTCTTCGAGGACCTCATGTTCATGCCGCAGCGCAGCCGCGTCCTGCTGCTCAACGACATTTCAAGCGACGTGCTGACCGTCGCGCTGCGCGGCTCGCCGGCCGAGATCCGCGAAGCGGTTCTCTCCGCCATCAGTCCACGCCAGCGCCGCATGATCGAATCGGATCTGCAGAGCGGCATGGGTGGCGTCAACCCGCGCGAAATCGCCATCGCCCGGCGCGCCGTGGCGCAGGAAGCGATTCGCCTGGCCAATTCCGGCCAGATCGAACTCAAGGAAAAGGAAGGCGAAGCTTCGGCTGCCGCCTGACCTTCTGAGACTGTTGACAAATCCAGGCGGCAAACAGGCCGCTGTTGATCGTCGCGCCACGGGCGACTACCCTTTCATCGATAGGCCGCGCTCTATGGCGCGTCGCAGAACACTCGGTTTCTGCGGCGCGCCTCAGGTTTTTGTTTTGACGCATCTCGTCATCCCAAAATCGCTGCCCAGCTTGGGGTGGCATGCATTCGCTGCGGCCTGTTTCTTCAACGGAGGGCCGCGACTTGGCAGACGATGACAAGGACAGCAAAACAGAAGCCCCGACCGCGAAAAAGCAAAGCGACGCCGCGGAAAAAGGCAATGTGCCGTTTTCGCGCGAGCTTTCGATCTTCGCGACCATTCTCGCCACCTTTATCTATCTGGTGTTCTTCCTTCCCGATAGCGTCGGCCGCATGAGTGAAACGCTGCGCGACATTTTCGAGCAGCCCGACCAATGGAAAATCGAGACGGGACCGGATATTCTGGCGCTCTTCGTCAAGCTCGGCTGGGCCTGTGCGGCGCTGCTGGCGCCCGCCTTCATCCTGTTAATGGTCTTCGGCATCGCCTCCTCGATCTTCCAGAACCTGCCGACGCCTGTGCTTGAACGCATCAGGCCGCAGGCCTCGCGCGTCTCTCTGATCAAGGGCTGGTCACGGCTCTTCAGCTTGCCCGGTCTCATCGAGTTCGGAAAGTCGCTGTTCAAGGTCGTGGTCGTGGGGGTGATTCTATTCTTCGTGCTCCGGAGCGAATATCTCGGCTCGATCGACGCGATGTTCTCCGATCCGCAGACGATCCTCATGCGAATGATGGCAGCGATGCGCAAGATCATCATCGTCATGCTGATCGCCACCGCGATCGTTGCGATCGCCGATCTTTTCTGGACACGCCATCACTGGTTCACCGAGCTCAAGATGACGCGCCACGAGGTGAAGGAAGAAAACAAGCAGGCGCAGGGCGACCCATTCGTCAAAAGCCGGCAGCGCTCGCTGATGCGCGACCGCGCGCGCCGGCGCATGATCGCCAACGTACACCGCGCCACGCTTGTCATCGCCAACCCGACGCACTACGCCGTGGCGCTGCGCTATGCGCGTGAAGAGAACGACGCGCCGGTGGTTCTGGCAAAGGGCCAGGACCTCATCGCGCTCAAAATCAGGGAGATTGCCGAGCAGAACGGCATCCCGGTGTTCGAGGATCCGCCGCTTGCGCGCTCCATGTTTGCGCAAGTCTCGGTCGATAGTGTCATACCGTCAGTCTTCTATAAGGCCGTTGCGGAGCTCATACACAGGGTCTACGCCGCAGAAGCCAAGAACAAACGGGTAAGATAAGCCGAATGAAAAAATGCCCTCACTCTGCCCAGCGTGAAAAGATCCTCGCAGACGCGATCAGCCCGGTCGCCACCGAACTGCGCCTTCTGGATGCCTCTGACCTCATTTCACTGCTGCGCTTCGAGTATTACGGCAGTCTGGCCGATCTCGTCGCTTCGGCGGCGGAGCTCTTCTTTCATCCGGGCACGGTCAATTTCGGCCTGGGCGGAAACTATACGCTGGAGTGGGGCGGCAAGCCCGAAGTCGTTCTCGACCTGGAAATCAAGCCGCAGGGCGTCACCGTCTACGCCCAGCTTACCCTTGCCGAAAATCATGCCGGCATCGAAATCAACCACATCGCCTTCCAGAAGCCCTCGGACGACCCCGACGAGAATACCGCATTCCTGGAAAAGAGCCTTCGACAAGCCCGCTACAGCGTTAAGCCGCCACGCGCGCTAGCCAGCTGATTTGCCCTCAGCAAAGCCAGGCTTTTACTCTGTCTTTCTGAAGGGCGGCAGGCGCCGGTTCAGCTGATATAGCCGAGCCGGATTGCCTTCGCGATTGCTTGGATGCGGTTGACCGAATCGAGCTTGATGGTCGCCGAACCGAGATAGGCATTGACGGTGTGCACGGACAAGCCGAGTTTTTCGGCTATCTCTTCGCTGATACGGCCATCGCCGGCAAGCTGGAGGCAGGCGATTTCGCGTTCGCTCAGCGCTTCGGCGGCGGTCGAGCGGCGTTCGTCGAGAGAGAGCAGATCCATCATGACGTGGCAGCAGCGACCATGCAACTCGACGATGGTGTCGCTTGAAGGATCGATATCATCGCCAGTGAAAAGGATGAAGCCATTGCCGACGGCGCCGAGCCGCACCGGAAAGGCAAGGCCGGAGAAAGGCAGGATGCCATCCTTCAGGCGCGTCATGAAGGGCGAAAAATCGGACGGACCGGGGGCCGCCCGGTCGTGAGCGCCGGCCCATGAAAGCGGCAGCAGCGACTTTTCGATATGGTCGAGAAGGATGTCTCCATAGGCATCGGTGAACGCCTTGCCGAAGCCGGCATTGGAGGGACCCCAGTTCTCGAGCTCGCAGACAAGCCGCTGTTTTGCGGGAAGCCCTGAGCCAGTGAGGCGGTAGATCGCAAAGCCCTGAGCATCAGCGAGCTTCTGCATCGCGATCAGCCGCGGGAAAAGATCGGAACGGCTGGAAATCCTGTTCACCCGCACCATGCGCAGCGGATCGGCACCGTTCATCGCCCTGCTTGATGGTTGCCCCATGGATCCCCCTATACGAGATTGTTGCGGACCGCGAAGGCAATAGCCTCCGACCTGGT
Source organism: Rhizobium sp. MHM7A (assembly GCF_005862215.1). Taxonomy (NCBI): domain Bacteria; kingdom Pseudomonadati; phylum Pseudomonadota; class Alphaproteobacteria; order Hyphomicrobiales; family Rhizobiaceae; genus Rhizobium; species Rhizobium sp. MHM7A. Next base: position 212,273 of record NZ_VCHT01000010.1, on the reverse strand, counting down.
CTTGGTCGCGGTCTTGCGCATCACGCTGGTGATGTAGTTGTTGATCGTGTTGCGGGAAATTCCGAGAATCATCGCGATCTCGTCGCTGGTCTTGCCCTCGGCAATCCAGAACAGGCATTCCAGCTCGCGGTCGGTCAGTTCGAAATCTCGGTCGACCCTTGCGCCCCCGCAGCGAAGGAAGCTCGCGACATAACCGGCAAGCAGCCCTACATCCCGCAGGCGCTCCGGCGACAGGATGAAGCCTTCGCCGAACAGGAACATCAGAGCGAGCCGCGAGCGGCCGACATTGAAGGTCAATGAACAGTATTGGCGGCTGGCGCCCTCCGGCACTTCGGCGCCTTCGGGCAGAAGCGCAAAGTTCGGCTGGAAGACCTGCATGCATCTTTCCAGCTCGGTCGAACGGGCATAGCCGCTGACGAGATCATTGGCGACCTCCTTGACCAGATCGAAGGGCCAATCCGAGGAAACGATGAAATCGAGGCCGCTTTCCTGGATGAGATCGCAACGCGCCAGAAGATAGTGCGAGGCACCGACATATTCCGTCAGTGCACGCAGTCCGGACTGCAACCTGCCAGTGCTGGCGACGCCGTGCAGGCGCTGTATCAGCTCGTCGCGCGGCAACAGAGCCGGCGCCACTGCGCCTGCGAAATTCATCATCTGCCTCTCGCCTTTGCTCGCCAGAACTATGTTCATATCCATTGGCAACGTCCTGCGGCTGAGAGGCGATCACACCCTGTGCAACTGCTATTTATCTGCAAAGGATTCAATTCAAGTCCCGCTCGAATCCCATTTCGAATCACCCAAGGGTAATCCAGCCGATGTAAAGTACCATCTCCGACTTCTGGGGATTTACTTTCGCCGACGTCCATGCCCTGATTCGAATGCCGATTTTGCCCCTCAACCTATTGGGAGGCTAAGGTGATTCTGGCTGTGCCGCAACGTGATTCGCGTATTACGCGAGTGAAGCTCAACAGATTTATTAGCCTCTGGTAAAGCGCGTCGCGGCCTTTCAGATCCAGCGGGCGTTTTGCCGGAAGCCGGCACTGTTCCGTTACCCGATGAAGTCAAGTGCCGACGTGAAAAGGGCCGGTTTCCCGGCCCTATCTTATGCTGCGTCGTCGATCGCCCATTTCCTGAGGATTTTGGCGGCGCGCTCCTCGTTGATCTCCACCATGCGGGCAAGCTTGCGTTCCGGACCTTCCTTGACACGGCGGTTGAAGTTGCCGTCGTCGTCGCCGAGGCTGAGCAGATCCTCGGTGCTGTCGAAGCCGAAGTCGGATCCGAAGCCATCCATGAGGGCGCCTCCAGGGGCGCCGGGCGCCGGGGCGAAGTCCGGAAGTTCGAGGCCTGCCGCTTCGGGCGTGGCATCGCCGAGAACCGCGCCGTTGCCGCTGACGCTGCGTACCAGCGGCCGCAGACCCATCCAGACTACCACGAAGGCGACCGCGACGAAGGCGAGCGAGTTGATGATGCCGGCAAGGTTGCGGCTCAGCATGTCCATGACGCGGACACCGCCGGCGGCCTCTTCGAGCAGCTGATTCTCGAGGAAGTCCATGGCCGTGACGGTGACGACATCGCCGCGTTTGGCGTCGATGCCGGCCGCCGAAGCGACGATCTTCTGCATTTCGGCGAGATAGGCGTCGATCTTGGCCTGGTCGGCGGGCTCGCCGACCATCTTGGCGATACGGCCCTTGTTGACCACGACGGCGATCGAAAGCTTCTCGACCTTATAGCTGTTGCGTGTCGTCGCCGTCGTCTTGCTGTTGATTTCGTAGTTTGTCTGCTCTTCGCGCTTGTCGGACTTGTCCTGCGATTCCGGGCCGCCGGAGCCGCCGGCATCGGGCGCCGCCTGGGGAATGTTCTGTTCGACAGTCGTCGCATTGTCGGACTGCCTCTGCTGCGACTGCTGGGCTTCCTTGGTCGAGCGGACCGAACGTTCGACCTTGGACTCGGGATCGTAGACCGTTTCCTGGATCTGCTGGGCGTCGGTGTTGAGGTCGGCGGTGACACTGGAGCGGAAGTTGTCCATGCCGAGGAAGGGCGCCAGCGCCTTGTCGATGTTGGACTCGACTTCCTGCTGAACGTTCTGGACGATGTTGAGCGAGCGGTTCAGCGAGCTATTGCTGGTCTCGTCGCCGGAGGCAAGCAGCTGGCCGGCGGAATCGAGAATCGTGACGTCATCGACGTCGAGCCCCGGCACGGCCGAGGCGACGAGGTGGCGGATCGAGGTCGCTGCGCCTCGCCCGGTGGCGGCGCTTGCGCGAATCATCACGGAGGCGGTTGGCTTCTGCTCCGCCTTCCGGAAGTTTCCGACCTCGGGCATGACGATATGGACGCGCGCGGCTGTTATGCCCGAGATCGACTGGATAGTGCGGGCAATTTCCCCTTCAAGCGCACGAACCCGCGTCACTTCCTGCATGAAGGAGGTCAGGCCGAGCGAGCCGACATTGTCGAAGAGTTCGTAACCGGCATTGGCGCTGTTCGGCAGGCCGCGCTCGGCAAGCATCAGGCGGGCTTTGCCCGTCATGCCCGCCGGAACGGTGATGCTGGAACCGTCCGTGCCGACCTGGAAATCGATGTTCGCTTCGGCAAGGGCCATGCTGATCTGGTTGAGATCGGGAGCCTCGAGGCCGACGTAGAGCGTTTCTTGTGCGGGTTTGTTGACGAAAAGGGCAGCCGCAAGGATGATCGCGATGGAAACGGCGCCAACACCCCCCAGAATCATCAGGCGTGTCCGGCCCAGGGCACCTAAGTTCTTAAAGATCTGAACTAATTGATTTAACAGATTCATTCTGTTCTCGCACGATCCGTCAAAGACAAAGCAGGCTTATTGCCTCATCTGACGAATAATCGGCGAAACTTGTGCGAGCGTTTCGTGAGGAGCGCGCCGGAGCGAAAGGCTGAAGCATGTCGCGCAGTGATTTTTGCGAGAACGACATGGTTCAAACGAGGACTTCAGGCGCTAGAAGCGAGGCTGAAGAGATCGCGCGCTTCAGAAGAAGTCGAAGTCTCCCGCCGCCTTGCTCAGCGGCTGGGAATGGCCATGGCGGGTGGCGCCGCCCAGCGCCTTCTGCATCTCAGCCAGCTTGACAAGACTGAGCGCGGTCGCGACGTCGACCGTCCAGCCGAGCGGAATTTCGCCGGTGATGGTATCGATGAATTCGGCAAGGCCGCGCGACTTCTGCACTGCCAGATCGATGCCCTGCATGACCTTCATGGCGTCAGGCGAATTGAGGATTTCGGCGCCACCGAGTTCGAGGAGCTGCGGTTCGATGCGCTCGATCAGATAGGCCACGTCGTGCAATTCCGAAACGATGCGCATCAGAATGTCGCTCAGCGCTTCGACAGGCGCGGGCGGCTCCATCACCGGAGTAAATGTCATATCAAAATCCTCGCCATCAAAAAAATTCGATACTGGTTTCGGCGGGCTTCTGCGGAGCGGCGGGACGCTGCTCGAGAGCGACCGTTCTCTGCGTTTCGGCGCCGGTCAACGGATATTGCCGGGCACGGCCGGAGACCGGCCAATATTCGAGCTTGCGCCCGTGCTCCCCACCGGTGGAGGAGCCGACAACAGGTATGCCTTCATCCCTCAGGAACTGCATGGCGAAGGCCGCGTTCTGCTCACCGACATTGGAGAAAGTCGAGATCGTCTTCGCGCCGCCGAAGATCTTTGCCTCCAGCCGGTCGCGCCGGGCGCCCTGCTTCAGGAGACCGTTGATCAGCAGTTCCATCAGATGCACGCCGTAGCGCGTGGCATCGCCGCCTGATGTCGGCGAATTCGCCGAACCGGGCAGCAGAAAGTGGTTCATGCCGCCGACACCGGCGACGGGATCTCTGAGGCACGCAGCCACGCACGAGCCGAGAATGGTCGAGAGCACCGCATTCGGATCGCTCAGAACCTTGTACTCGCCTTGAATGATGTGCACGCGGCGGGCTGCACCCTCGGTGATCATTTCAGAGCTCCAAACACGGCTTCGATGGCCGCTTTCATCTTCTCGATCGTGAACGGCTTGGCGAGCACGTTGTTGGCGCCGAGCTGGGCTGCCTTCTGCACCAGTGCACGATCGCCCTGGGCGGTGAGGATGATGAAGGCCGCCTTCTTGGTGTTCGGGTTGGTGCGCACGGCCTGAAGGAAGCCGATGCCGTCCATCTTCGGCATGTTGAAGTCCGAGATCACGAGGTGGTGCGGCTGTTCGGTCATGATCTTCATGCCCTGCTCGCCGTCGCCTGCGGATGTGATCTGCTTGAAACCGAGCTGGGTCAGCGCATCGCTGAGCAGCAACCGGCTCGTTACCTGATCATCGACGATCAGAACTTTGATTTTCTCCGCGATCGACATTTATTCGGTCCCTTCCTTTCGGGCGGCTGTCAATTTCAAGATTTCTTCACCGATGGCAGTCAGTGGCAGCTGCTGCTCGACGGCGCCAAGTTCGTGAGCAACCCTTGGCATTCCGTAAACGACGCATGTTTTTTCGTTCTGGCCGAGCGTTCTGGCGCCCGCGTGACGCATTTTCAACAATCCGGCCGCGCCGTCGCGGCCCATTCCAGTCAGAATCACGCCGACGGCGTTGCGGCCTGCAAGTTCCGCGACCGAATCAAAGAGCACGTCCACCGAGGGGCGGTGACCGTTGACGGGCGCCCGGTCGACGAGACGGCAGCACGGCGCCGAGCCGCCGCCAACCTGCAGGTGACGTTCGCCGCCCGGCGCCAGATAGATCTTGCCGATTTCGAGGCGGGCGCCGTCGGTCGCTTCCTGCACCACCGGCGCGCAGAGACGGTTGAGCCGCTCGGCGAAACTCTTGGTGAAGGTCGGCGGCATATGCTGGGTGATGACTGTCGGCGGGCAATTTGCCGGGAATTTCTGCAGCACGGCGATCAGCGCCTCGACGCCGCCTGTGGACGAACCGATCGCGACGATCTTCCGGCCGACGCGGAAATCGGCGACGGAGGGCGGAGGCGTGACGGCAGCCGCCGGCTGGGAGAACTGGCGCTGCGTGCGCGCCGCCGCCTTGACCTTCTCGGCGAGATCGCCGAAGGGCCTGGGTTCACCGGGGCCAGGCTTGCCGACGCAGTCGAAAGCTCCGATCTCAAGTGCCGCAAGCGTCGCCTCGGCGCCGCGATGCGTCATCGTGGATACCATGATGACCGGCATCGGCCGCAGCGTCATGATCTTTTCCAGGAAATCGAGGCCGTTCATGTTCGGCATCTCGATGTCGAGCGTCAAGACGTCCGGATTCAGCCGCTTGATCGCCTCGCGCGCTTCCAGTGCGTCGCCGGCCTGGCCGATGACGTTGACCTCCGGGTCGGAGCTCAGCACGGCGGTAATCAGCCCCCGCATGGTCGGCGAGTCGTCAACAACGAGAACTCGTGCCGGAGCGCTCATGCCTTCCTCCCGAGACCTTTGGTCGTGTAGCGATAGGTCGTGATGCCGATATTGTCGAAGACGTGCTTCGCCTCGCCGGAGACGCGCTCGGAATGGCCGATATAGAGATGGCCGCCTTCCGGCAGCAGGCCGGCGAAACGCTGCCAGATCTTCATCTGCGTCGGCTCGTCGAAATAGATGACGACGTTGCGGCAGAAGATGACGTCGAACTTGCCCTTGAAGGGCCATTGCGCCATCAGGTTCAGCTCGTTGTAGGTGATCAGCCGCTTGACGCGGTCGTCGACCTGGAACTTGCGGCGGCCCTGCACCTCGACTTCGCTGAACCATTGCTTGCGCATGGCGGGCGAGACCGTTTCGAGCGCGCTCTCGTCATAAGCGCCGGCGCGGGCGATGGCGAGGATTTTCGGGTCGATGTCAGTCGCCAGGATCTTAAAGTCGTAATCGGCGACATTCGGCATCAGCGACAGCACGGTCAGCGCGATCGAATAGGGTTCCTGCCCATCGGAGGAAGCGGCCGACCAGATGCGAACCCTGCCGCCCGACCTTGCCCGCTGCAGAAGCTCCGGCAGGACGTGGTCGCGCAGATGCTCGAAATGATGGTTTTCCCTGAAAAAGCGGGTGAAATTGGTCGTCAGATGCGAGAGCATTTCGCGGCGCGCCGCGGCGCCGGCCGGCGAAGCAACGAGTTCACAATATTCCCGGAAACCCGACAAACCAAGATTTCGGATGTGCTTGGACAGACGCGAATAGACAAGCGAGGCCTTCGTCTCGTTGAGGAAGATGCCGGCATCCGAGTAGATCATAGCGGCAATCTCCGTGAGGTCGCGGCGCGTCAGCGGATATTCTCCGCTTGCCAGCACCTCATCGGCTCCCTGCCTCTGATCTTTTGCACCCATTGCATTCATGCGGCTTCGCTTTCGGTCTCGGGAAAGAGGGCTTCAAGTTCGATCAGGCAGATCATGCGCCGGTCGATGGCGAGAATGCCTCGGGCAAATTGGCGCTCGAGGTCGGAGGAGATTTCCGGCGTCGGCTGGATGATCTCATCGGTCACCGTCAGAATGTCGGAGACGGCGTCGACCAGGAGGCCGACAACTTTGCGGCGGACCTGGGCGACGATGATGACATGACGGGCTGTGGGATCGGCCGGCTTCATGCCGAGCCGGGCAGCGAGATCAATGATCGGCAGTACCGCGCCGCGCAGGTTGATGACCCCCAGCATATAGGCAGGTGAGTGCGGCATCGTGGTCGCCGGGGTCCAACCCCGGATTTCACGAACCGACATGATGTTCACGCAAAATTCCTGATCTCCAATGCGGAACGCGATCAGCTCGCGGTCCCCTTGGTTCAGACTTTTTACAGCGTACGACATTCCCTTACCCTACCGCTGCCAACGACATTTCCGCTTTGAGCGACTGACCGCGCGAGGCGCCGACCACCGCATCGACATCGAGGATGAGAGCCACGCGCCCGTCGCCGAGAATGGTTGCGGCGGCAATGCCGGGCACATGGGTGTAGTTGGCTTCCAGGCTCTTGATCACCACCTGGCGCTGACCCTGGATGGCATCGACCATCAGCGCGCGCTGGCCGCCGCCTTCGGATTCCACCAGGAGCGCCACGCCCTCGACGGGGTTGGCCTGAGTTGCACGGAAGTTCAGGATGCGGCCGACATCGACCAGCGGGCAGAAACTGTTGCGGATCGAGATCAGGCGGTGGTTGGCGCCGAAGGAGTGGATCGCGGAAGCTTCCGGCTGGAGGGTTTCGACGATCGCAGTCAGTGGCACGACCAGCGTCTGACCGGCGACGGTGACCACCATGCCGTCGAGAACAGCGAGCGTCAGCGGCAAGCTCATGGTAAAGACCGAGCCGTGGCCCGGCTTGGACGTGATGTTGATGCGGCCGCCGAGCGCCTGGATCGAGCGCTTGACGACATCCATGCCGACGCCGCGGCCCGATATGTCGGAAATCTTGTCCGCCGTCGAGAAGCCTGGAAGGAAGATCAGGTTATCGATTTCCTCGTCAGACAGGTTCGCGTCGGCCGGGATGAGGTCGTTGTCGATGGCTTTCTGGCGGACCTTCTCGCGGTTGATACCGGCGCCGTCGTCGGCAAGCTCGATCAGGATGCGTCCCGAGCGGTGCTTGGCGGTGAGGCGAACCGTGCCTTCGGTGTTCTTGCCGGCGGCTGCGCGTTTTTCGGGGGTTTCGATGCCGTGGTCCACGGCATTGCGGATCATGTGGGTCAGCGGCTCGGCCAGCTTGTCGATGACAGTCTTGTCGACTTCGGTATTTTCACCTTCAGTGATGAGGCGGATCGACTTGCCGGTCATATCGGCGATTTCGCGGACGATACGCGACATGCGCTGGAAGACCGGCTTTACCGGTTGCGCGCGGATCGCCATGACCGAGTCCTGGATTTCGCGGGTGAGCTGCTGCAGCTCCTCGAGGCCCATATTGATCGAGGAGGTGCCCGTTGTGTCGTTCTCGATGACGCTCTGCGACAGCATCGCCTGGTTGATGACCAGCTCGCCGACGAGATTGATGAGGCGGTCGACGCGATCGAGATCGACGCGGATCGTCTGGCCGGCGCCGGCCGCATTGTTCTGGGCGGCGGCGTTTGCGGCGGCCGCAGCGGCGGCTGCCGATTCCTTCTTCTCGACTCGGGCGGCGGCTGCCGCCATCTGCGTGACATTGGAAGCAGTCTCGGCGGCGGCAACGGCAGCAGCGGTATCTTCGGACCGCGCACCGGCGGGCCCCTCTTCCGACGAGCCGGTCTCATCGAGGATCGACAGGTCGAAGGGAACCGGTACCATCGGCAGTTCCTCGTTGCTCGACGCGTCGCCACTTGCCTCCTCGACCGACTTCACCGACAGCTCGCAATCCCATTCGGCGAATTCGAAGACGGCGCGGATGGCATCCTCGCCCTTGTCCGTCTTGAGCGTGACGTTCCAGAAGAAATAGGCAGCCTCCGGATCGAGCTCCTCTAGGCCCGGCAGCTCATCCATATTGCAATAGATCGTCATTTCGCCGAGGCGCGAGAGGTCGCGCAGCAGCAGGGTCGCGTCATTACCCTTGGAATAGAGTTCGTGGCGCGGCTTGAAGGTGATCTCGTATGCCGGCAGTTCGCCCCCCTCGTCGCCGAAATCATCGAAGGAAAAGGGAATCGGCTGAAAGCCGCTGTCATCTGTCGGCTTGGGGGCTGGCGCCGGGGCGGCCGGGGCAGCCTTGGCAGCCGCCTTCGGCGCCGGAGCATCGGCAGTTGCCGAAGGAGACGGCAATTCGCCGTTGGCCAAAGCCTCGAGCTCCTTGACCAGGCCGCGGCTGCGGCTTTCATCGACGCTGCCGCCGTCGCGCGCAGCATTGGTCAGGTCGGCGAGCACGTCGGCCGACTTCAGCATCACCTTCAGGACGTCCTGGGTCGGCTCGAGCTTGTTGGAACGAACGCAATCGAGAGTGGTCTCGAAAACATGGGCGAAGGCGACCAGATCGTCGAGGCCGAAGGCGCCGGCGCCGCCCTTGATCGAATGCACGGCACGGAACACCGCATTGACGGTTTCCGGGTCGCGATCGCCATCATTCATTTTCAGGAGACCGGATTCCAGTTCGGCGAGCTGTTCCTCGCACTCCTGGAAGAAGATCTCTTTGATTTCGTTCATATCCATAGGAGCAAATCCTGGGTTTAAGCGGTTACACGCTCAATGGCATCGATCAGCTTGGCCGGGTCGAAAGGCTTGACGATCCAGCCCGTGGCACCAGCCTGGCGGGCGCGGTTCTTTTTTTCCGCGTCGCTTTCGGTGGTCAGGACCAGGATCGGGATCGCCCGATATTTCTCGTTGCGGCGGACACCTTCGATGAAGCCGAAACCATCGAGACGCGGCATGTTGATGTCGGTCACGATGACGTCAGGATTGGATTCTTCGAGAACCTCGAGGCCCTCGACGCCATCTTCCGCTTGGATCGTCTCGAAGCCGGCATTGTTCAGCGTCACGAGCAGCATGTTTCGGATGGTGCGGGAATCATCCACGGTAAGCACTTTTTTCTTCATTGCCGAATCTCCTTGGCAAGCAGGTGGTCTATATCGAGGCCAACCAGCTGCATGGTTTTCTGAAATGCATCGGACACCTTTGAGAAGGTGAACGGCTGCTTGTCCTGCTCCCAGGTCTTCTCGGCGGACATCAGAACCTGGGCACAAAGAGCGCCGATCCGTTCGACGTCGGAGGCGTCGATCGAAAGACCGCTGCCCCTGAAGGAGAGGAGTTTGTCGCGCAAGGCGGAAGCCTCGTTGAGGTCGAGCACCGCTGTCAAATTCAGCGTCTTGCCACTCTTCTTTGCTACCATCAGCTTTTCCTTGTCCCCTTCTCCCCGGCCCCGAAAGACGAGCTGGGGCGATAATCCGATAGGTTAGTAAACATTCCGCCCACCTCCGGTGCCCGCGACGGGGCGAGGAAGGTCAAAATCGTCATTTTCATATTCGTCCGTTGCCAGTACAGGCCGGGCGATCTCGACCGCGCGCGGCGGCGTCACGCGAGCCGGCGCTGGAGGCGCTGGATGAGCCTTTTCGCGGGCAATGCGGAATTCGCGGATCGTCTGGCCGAGCTCGACGATGACCGTGTGAAGATGATCGGCGCCTTCGGCGGAACGCTCCGCAAAACCGGCGCTGCTTGCCACCTCCGCACCAAGGCCCTTGACGTCTGATGTCACGCCGTCGAGGCTTGCGGCATGTTCGCCGGTCCTCGTGGCGATACCTGCAATAGCGGCGTTGATGTCGGTGACCTGGCGTACAATGTTGCCGATCGAATCCTGTGTGCGGCCGACCATCTGCACGCCGGCATCAACCTGCGCCTTGGTCGTCGTAACCAGCGTCTTGATCTCACGGGCGGCTTCGGCCGAGCGTTGGGCAAGGGCGCGGACTTCCTGGGCGACGACGGCAAAACCGCGGCCGGAATCGCCGGCGCGAGCCGCCTCGATGCCGGCATTCAGCGCCAGAAGATTGGTCTGAAAGGCGATCTCGTCGATCGCGCCGATGATCTGGCCGATCTTTTCGGCCGACTGCTCGATATCGGCCATGGCGCTGATCGCGCGTCCGACGACCTCACCGCTTTCCTCGACCGCAACACGCGTCGAGGCGACCGCCTGTTCGGCAGCGCGGCTGTCGGCGGCGCCGTCGCGCACGCTTCCGGCGATGCCGGCAAGGGCCGCGGCGGAAAGCTGCAGCCGGCCCGCCTGGCCGGACGCCGTGCCGGCGAACTGCCGCGACAGGCCGGCAAGCGACGTGGTCACCGCCTCGGCCTTGGCTGTGCGTTCGGTAATGGCGGCGAATTCGGCCTGTAGTCCATCCAGGGCACCGTTCAGGGCGACGGCAATCCCGGCATAGCCGCCGTCGGCGTCGACAGGCGCGCGCCGTGTCAGGTCGCGGGCCGACAGGCCTTCGATGACATCGCCGAAGATCCGGGCGATCTCCGCTTCACTTTCGGCGCGCTGATCGGCGAGCGCGCGGCTCTGGGCAGCCCGTAGCGCATTGAAGCGGAGCGAAACGGCGATTTCCACGTCGACCATGACAATGCGGACGATAGCCGTCATCAGATCGGAAATTTCGCGCGTGCGGCGCTTGCCCGAGGGCAGCAAAGGGCGGCCGGCGATCTCTTCGGCGAGGCCGGAAAGGACATGTTCCAGCATGACGCCGTGGCCGGCTACGTGCCAGCGCGGGTCGAGGCCCATCTTGCTTTCGGTATCGGAGAGAACCTTGACGCGTTCGGCATAGAGGCTGTCGAAGCGCGCATCCGTCAGCACGTCCCAATGCGAGGACTGCAGATCATGCAGACGATCGATCTGTCTGTCGCTCTCGAAATTGCGCGCAGCGTCGGGATAGGACTGGAACCTGTGGAAGAGATCGCGCAGCCCGGCTTTCAGATGCGCTTCGAGGGCCGGACGGTTACGGCGCACCAGTTCGCACTGATCGGTATCGAGACCGGCAAAACGCAAGCGGTCGCGCAAGCTGCCTGCCTGCGCTCCACGAGCCTGATCTGATGGCATATCCTGCCTCAACGCCTGTCCCCGACCCACTTTCCAGGCGAATGCCCGGCAAAAAGCTTTGCAGCATTCGATGAACGCAAACGCGGAGCCGGTCTTCACCACCGGCGATGACCGGCAGGTAAAAGCCCCTGATCAGCTATGTTTCGAAGCTGTATGAAGAGATGGATACCGGATCGACCCGGTACGGCGGTACGGCGTCATGCCTGGTGGGAACGAGCACATCTTCCCATTCCGACGTGTAGTCCAATGTTTATGGTTAATTCCTTGCCCGAAAGTTAATAAGCCTTTCGCGACGCGGGCTTTTGCAGCAATTCGAGGCAGTTCCCAGGAAATACTTCCGCGGAGTTGCACGGCTGCTACAAGGCACACGCAAGCTCCGTGTTATATCCCGGTCGATAACCAGACATGACGTCGCAAGGACAGAGCAATGATTGTTCTCGGATTGGGTTCCTGCTTGATCGCAATGGGCGTACTTGTCGCCATCGCCCGCCTCGATTTCCTCGCCGCACATCGCGACATCGGCATGCTTCGGGTGTTCTAACACCGTTCTTGGCCGAAAGCCGGCCGATCCCATTCCCCGTTGGCAGTCCGGCGCCTTTGGTGTAATCGCACTCGCGCCTTTCATGTCAGCGGAACACTCGGTTCATGTCCCCCAGATCTGGTCTCCTCATCGTTCTCGGCTTCACGCTCTGGCGCGTCGTCACGCTGCATTTCGATGCGACGGATCTGTTTGTTGACGAGGCGCAATACTGGTTCTGGTCGCAAAATCTCGATCTCGGCTACTATTCCAAGCCGCCGATGATCGCTTGGGTGATCCGGGCGATGACCGAACTCTCCGGCTCCAACACCATTTATTTCATCAGGCTCGCGGGGCCGCTGATCCATATGGCCGCAGCATTGGTGCTGATGAAGGTGGCGAAGCGCTTCGTCGGGCCGGAGATCGAGGGCTGGACGGGCGCCACCTACATCACGCTGCCCGGCGTGGCGCTTTCCTCGGTGTTCTTCTCGACCGACGTCATACTGCTGTTCTTCATCGCGATCGCCTTGTTTGCCTATTTCGGCCTGACGCAGCGGCGCTCAATCGGACTGGCGCTCGTCATGGGCCTCGGGGTCGGCCTCGCCTTCCTGACGAAATATGCCGTGTTGTTCGTCGTACCGGGCGGCGCGATCGCTCTCCTCCTCATTCCTTCGGCGCGCATCTCCATTCGGGATTTCATCGTCGCGGTCGCGGTCGCGGCGGTCGTCGCCCTGCCGAACCTTTGGTGGAACCTGCAGCACGACAATACGACGGTACGCCATACGCAGGACATCGCTCATTGGAGCGACCTCGGCATCAATCTCCGCCGCGGACTGGAGTTCTTCGCCGCCCAATTCGGCGTCGTCGGCCCGATCGTATTTTTCGCCATGCTCTGGGCGGTCTTTCGCATGATAAAGCGCAGGAGCGACGATCGGGAGAAGATGCTGATCTGGCTGTCGATGCCGGTGGTGGTGCTGATCACCCTGCAGGCGACGGTTGCCAAAGCCTACGCCAACTGGGCCGTCACCGCTTATGTCGCCGGAACCCTGCTTGCCGTCTGGTTGCTTTACCGCCTCTGGCCTAAGGGGCTCAGGCTGTCGCTGACCATCAACGGCATCGCAAGCCTGCTCTTCCCGCTGGCGACGATCTTTGCGCAGCAATTGTTGCTGCCGAACGGCGACGAATTGATGAAGCGCTATCTCGGCCGCGCCGAGGTCAGCCGCGAAGCGGGAGCGCTTGCAAGCCAAACGGGCACCGACATCATCGTCACCGACAACCGCGATATGGTTGCAGACCTCTTCTATACGCTGCGCGATTCATCCTACAGGATCTACGCGCGGGCGCCCGCGGGCCTTCCGGAGAGTTATTACGAGCAGGAATTCGCCTTGCCCGCCGACATTGCCGGAAAGGTGCTTTTCCTGACGGATGGCCCACTTACCTGCGCCAACGAAACGCCCGAAGTGCTGAGGGACTGGCGGCCCACGAAGGGCTATTACAAGGGCAAGACGCTCTACATCTACAGAGTCTCTGCTGCCTGCCTGACGCCCTGAGCCGGCTCAGCCTGGCCGTTCGGGCAGGCTGAGTCCGGTGCCCGCACCTGCTATCTCCACGAACCTGAAGCTGCCTTGCTCGAAGGCGAGGTGCAGCTGCGCCTCCGTCGCACGACGGATGCCGTGATGCATGCGACCGCTTCTCGAAGGTGCAAGGCACGAGGAAACGGCAGCGTCCGCGCTTCGGCAGCGGATGCGGGTGCCACTCAGGAGGACGACGGCGTCCGAGCGCGCTTACCGGCCACGCAATCCTCATCGCTTACGGCCGGGTCGGCAAGATCGTCGCACAGAATCTCAAATCGTCAGGCACGCCCTTCCTCGTCATCGAGGATTCCGACAAGCGCATCGGCGAATTGAAAGCGCATGGGATCGAAGCCTGCGCCCATTCCGACGCCAAGGTCGATGAACTGAAGCAATACGGCGCCGACACCGTCATCATGGGCGAACGCGAAATCGCGCTTGGCATGGTTGACCGGCTGGCTCAAGTGCATCATGAGAGTGTTTCCTATGAAGACAGGCGGGAGCCTGATACAATTATCCCGACGGGCACTGCTCCGCCGGAACGAGAATGAGAGATTGGCGCGCTTTTGAGCCGATACAGGAGTGACATCGCCGGGACGGAGGAGATGGAGCTGGATCAGCACCGTCTGACGAGCAGTATCGCCGCTTCCCTTCTCTTCGCCATCCTTGCCTATATGGGTCTGCTTTTCGGCGGCAATCTCATCGTCTCGCCGGCCACTGCCGTCAATACGCTTTCCTCTTCCGGCCGCGATCCGCAGCCGCAGCAGCTGAGCGCGCGCGATGCCGTGCGCGGTGTGCTCGCCGCCGAACGCAAGCTTGCGACGAAGCAGACCGCCTACGACGCCGGAACGCCTACCCTTGCCGCCGCCCCTGCCATCGATTTTGCCGTCTGGTGCATCGGCGCTCCTCTCACGGCATTCGAACCTCCGCTTCATCGAGCGGTATCCAGGGCACATCAAGCGCGCGCACCGCCGATCGTCGCCTGAGGCCTGCGCCGAGCGGCGCTTCCGATATTGACACGACATGCCGCCAGCGCCCGGGCGCCGGCCCTGGATTATCTAAGGAATACAACATGCGCAATTCACCATGGCTGGTGTTCACCTATACGGTGATCATCGTGATCGGCCTATTGATCGCCCTGCCGAACGTCCTGCCGCAGTCCGTCCTCCAGCGCATCCCCGCATGGCTGCCGCATGAGCAGGTGTCACTCGGCCTCGACCTTCGCGGGGGTTCGCACCTCGTTCTGGAAGTCGACGAGGCGGACCTGACCAAGGAGCGGCTGCAATCGCTGCTTCAGGACGCCCGCCGCGTCCTGCGCGAAAAGGGCATCCAGCCGAAAGCCGTCGTGCGCAGTCAGAACCAGATCGTCGTGACGCTCGCCGATGCCGCGCAGAGCGATGCGGCCGTCACCGAACTCAGGACGCTCGCCAACCCGATCAGCACCGGCCTCAGCGCCGGCCAGGCGGATCTCAATGTCACAGCGAACGGAGCGACCATCACCGTCGGCTTCTCGCCGGCCGGCATCTCCGCCAATGTCGACAACGCCGTCCAGCAGAGCCTTGAAGTCATCCGCCAGCGCGTCGACCAGGTCGGCGTCTCCGAGCCGACCATTCAGCGCATCGGCGCCAATCGCGTGCTCGTGCAACTGCCCGGCGCGCAGGATCCGACGCGGCTGCGCCAACTTCTCGGCTCCACGGCGAAGATGTCGTTCCACATGCTGTCGCCGAACAACCAGCCCGGCCCCGGCGTCACCATGCTGAAGGACGATGAAGGCAACTCCTATCCGGTTCTCGACCGTGTCGAAATATCAGGCGACCGCCTTTCGGATGCCCGCGTCAGCTTCGACCCCAACACGCGCGAACCGATCGTCAGCTTCCGCTTTGACAGCGCTGGCTCCACCCGCTTTGCCGAGATCACCCGTCAGAACGTCGGTAGCCCCTTTGCCATAGTCCTCGACAACAAGGTGCTGAGCGCGCCCGTCATCCGCGAGCCGATCACCGGCGGTTCCGGCCAGATTTCCGGCAACTTCTCGGCCGACAGCGCCACGACGCTTGCCGCCATGCTGCGCGCCGGCGCCCTGCCCGCCAAGCTGACTGTTATCGAGGAGCGCACGGTCGGCGCCGATCTCGGCGCTGATGCCATCAAGATGGGTCTCTACTCCGGCATCGTCGGCTTCGCCCTTGTCGCAGCCTTCATCTTCGTGCTCTACGGCAGCTGGGGCATCCTGGCGAATGTGGCGCTGCTGATCCACACGATCCTGACCCTCTCGGCCCTGACGCTGGTCGGCGCAACACTGACGCTGCCCGGCATTGCCGGTGTCGTTCTCGGCATCGGCCTCGCGGTCGACGCGAACGTTCTCATCAATGAGCGTATCCGTGAAGAGACCCGCAAGGGCAGAGGCGCCTTTGCCGCCATCGATACGGGCTTCAACCGTGCCTATTCGACCATTATCGACGGCAATATGACGGCCCTGATCGCGGCAAGCATCCTGTTCTTTTTCGGTTCCGGGCCGGTTCGCGGCTTTGCGGTGACCATGGCGCTCGGCCTCATCATCTCGATGTTCACCTCGGTCGCCTTCGTTCGCGTCGCCATGATCGAGATTACCCGCCGCCGCAAGTTCAAGGTGCTGAACATCCGGCCGTTGATCCCCTTCAGCCCTTACGACAAGCATATCCAGTTCATGAAGGCGCGCTTCTTCGGCGTCACCGTTTCGGCGCTGCTTTCGATCGCCTCCGTCGCGCTCTTCATCTATCCCGGCCTCAACTACGGCGTCGACTTCCGCGGCGGCATCCAGATGTCGGTCAAGACCCAAGGGACCGCCGATCTCGCGAAATTCCGCGAAGGTCTGGACAGTCTCGGCCTCGGCGAAATCACGCTGCAATCCTTTGGCGGCAACAACAGCATTCTCGTTCGCGCGCAGCGCCAGGAGGGCGGCGAAGAGGCGCAGACCGCGGCAGTCACCAAGCTGAAGGCGGAAGTCGCCAAGATCGATCCGACCGCCACCGTCGAAGGCACCGACGTCATTGGCCCGAAAGTCAGCGGCGAGCTTGCCTCGGCCGGCATTCTGTCGGTGGTGATCGCGAGCTTGGCGATGCTCCTATATATCTGGGCGCGTTTCGAATGGCCGTTTGCCGTCGGCGCCATCGTTACGCTGGTGCTCGACGTCACCAAGGCGATCGGCTTCTTCGCAATCACCGGCCTCGACTTCAACCTCACGGCCATCGCCGCCATCCTGACGCTCGTCGGTTACTCCGTGAACGACAAGGTCGTGGTGTATGACCGCATGCGCGAAAACATGCGGCTCTACAAGTCGATGCCGCTGCGCGAGATCATCGACAAGTCGATCAACGAGACCCTGGCGCGAAGCCTTTACACCAATGCGACGGCCTTCCTCGCCCTGGTGCCGATGGCGATTTGGGGCGGCAGTGCAGTCTCGAGCTTTGCAATCCCGATGGTCTTCGGCATTCTGGTGGCCGGCGCCTCGTCGATCTTCATCGCCGCACCTATCCTGCTCTTCCTCGGCGACTGGCGCCGCCGCCACGCCAAGGCGGTACCGGCAACCGATGCGGCTGCCGAAATCATCCCGCCGGAAGAGGGCCGCTCGCGCAAGTCAGCGACCTGAAAAACGGGTTGTTAACGCATCCTTGAAGAGGGCGCCGGTTGCAGAGCCGGCGCCCTCTTTTTATTGTTGCCTATTGCCAGGATGAAATTATGCAGCAATTCAAGATATTACAGCGTCCGTCGCGCGGCTGAAAGCCGCCGCGAGGCCGCAGCAGAGATCGGGGAAACCGCGAGATGTCACCCAACCCGACGAAACCGCTTGAAACCAATATTGCCGGCGACAACGAGGAGCGCATCAAGCGCTTTCTCGCAACCGCCTCGCACGACCTGCAATCGCCGCTCCGCCATATCGCCATGTATGCCGAGCTGCTGCTCGACGATCTCGAGGAGGCGCTTGAGGACGAACAGCTTCAGAGCCTCAGGATGATCATCGAAAAGGCGCAAGCCGCGCAGCGACTCACCAAGGCACTGATGAGCCTTGCCGGTGGAGCGCCGCAGGTGACGCCTGAATTGGTCGACCTGACGGCCCTGGCCGAAAAAATCTGGAGCGAGCTCATCGAGGAGACGGGGGCTCGGGACGCGACACTCGCAAGCCAGAGACTTCCCTCGATCCGTACCGACCCCACGCTGTTCGGTCTGGTGCTGCGGCAGCTCATTTCCAACGCCCTCACCTATCGGAGCTCGTCGCCGCCGCATGTGGCCATGACGGCGGAGCGAGAGGGGGCGAGCTGGTTGATCCGGATTTCCGATAACGGCATGGGCATCGATCCCGCTTATCGAGAGCGGATCTTTGACCCGTTCTGGAAATTGCCGAACGCGGGGGCAGCCTCCGGCGCCGGCCTTGGACTGACGACGGCACAGGAGCTTCTGAAGGCGCTTGGCGGGGATATAAGTCTCGAACATTCTGACGAAAGCGGCAGCCGCTTCATCATCCGCCTTCCCGCCGGCTGAAAGCGCGTTGGCATTTTCAGATTTGCTGGACGTGCTTTAAGTCCCAGTCTTTGCGTATGTTTTTACCGCAGAACCGACGTGCAATTTTGCGCGGTTTAAATGCTGTAATCGTCCTTCCAGAAATCCGGAACATCGTAGTTCACATATTCGCGGATGATGTGCTGCAGCGTCTGAACGTCGATCTCGTCCTTGCCGATGCGGAAATCGACGCCGTAATCCGGGAATTCCTGAAAATAGCCGCCCGATATGTCGGTGGAGACGACGCCGATGGGGCCGGTATAGCCGATGCCGCGCAGTTCCGGCACCGTCTCTCGGAAGTCGGCATTTGGCAGAAGGCGATTGTCGAGCAGGATGAGATCGAAGCGCGCCGCGCGGATCTTTTCCAGTGCGTCACCGAGCGACGGCGAATATTCGACATCGACCGCCGGCTCGGAGAGATCGGCGATCTTCTTCTTGAGCGCACGGAATTCGATGAACTCGTCGTCGACGAAAAGAACCTTTACGGCATTCTGTCGGACCGTTTTGGTTATCATTTCATCTTCCTCAGTCCCGAAGCCAATTTTCACGAAACCAACCCATTCCTCAAGGCGATTGCCACCATGTGGACGCGGTTCACGGCGTCGAGCTTACGCGCGGCCGCAGTGATATGCGAATTGACCGTATGTTCGGACAAACCCAGAATGATGGCGATTTCGGCCGAAGTCTTGCCTTCGCTGGTCCATTTGACGATTTCTGATTCGCGCTGGGTCAACCGTCCGGACATTTCCTGCGTCAGGATTTCCTCGTAGAGCTTGTCAAAAATGCGCATGGCATCAAGAAGTATGTCGGCGATCTCGCCCTGATCCGGCTCCTCACGCTCGCCGCTGAGCACGAGGCAATATCGCCGCCCTTCCGGCGTGAACAGCGGGATGAAGAGGAAGACGCCGCTGCGGAACTCGTTGAAAAGCAGATCGGAGGGATAGGCTTCCGGCTGCACGCTCCTGCCGTGGACAGGCGTTGCCAGAAACTGTGCGCTTTTTGCCCGGACGGTCCCAAGCGCCTCCTTGAGCGTCGCAATGAAAAGGCCGACACTTCGCTCGGCGACATTGGTGATGACGATATCGCGTTCACCGAACGGAGCCGAGGCCTCGGAAATGCGGGCAAGAGCGAAATTGTCGAAGCGGTAATGCTGCGCCGCCGCTTTCAGCAGACGGAAAAAATCGGTGCGGTTGATCGCCCGGCTAAGCTCCGGCCCGGCATGAAAAGGAGTTGCCGCGGCATTGCTCATTCCCACTCTTCCTCTCCTCCCGCCATGCCCGCGATCCCGAAATCTTGGGATATACGTCTTAAACGCGAACAGCTACAAAAATTGCGAGACGGTTGATGAGAGATATCGAAACGGGGACTTTCGGTATGTAAGGCGGATATCATCAAATGTCTCAACTACAGGTGATGCACGGGCAGATATACTGAGGGGCAGTAGTTCTTACCTGGGTGTCGTAAATCTTCCCGCATTCAACATCCATGAATGCGAGAAGGCAGTGCCAGACGTAAGCGCGAGAGAGCCGATAGGCCTATCAGCTAAGGGGTTGGCTGAAGTTCGTGGCGGCGAACGCGGGCCATTCGGTTCTCTCAGCGCTTATCTTTACGTTCCGTCCTCTACGTTTCGGTTGCATCTTGGGATGCACACTCGGCCTTGTCAATCGCGGCTTGTCATATCGCCCGAACGACCGCCAGGAAACGCGCCATTCTGCCTTCGCAGTTTCCTACACTTCCAGATTGAGAACGATCGCTGCGAGGTCAAGCGGCTTCTCGAGGTAAAAATCGGCGCCGGCTTCGAACGCGCGCGTGCGGTCCTCATCCGCATCCGATCCGCTGCAGATGGCGAGACGCATGGTTCTGAAACGATCGTCCGCGCGCAGGCTGCTTACCAGGCCGATGCCGCTGTCGAGGGGCATGTAGAGATCGGCGACCAGCAGCTCCGGCGGGGCCCAGCCTTCCGCGACTCGCTGCTTCAGCGCCTCCAGTGCCGTCTCGGCGGTCGAAAAACAGAATAGATCGACGTCAATCTGCTGCTTCTTGCGGATATAGTCGAGATAGAAGAGATCATCCCTGCTGTCGTCGACGTAAACTATCGTAGGCATCCGGCACCGTGATCTGGGGTATTGTTCGAATGAACCTCTCTGTCCTTGGACGTCACGATATCGCGATTTCACGAAAATTCGATCCATCCGCTCGAAAAATCATTTCGGAAAAAGCGCGGAGGCGGCGCCGGCTGCCTATTGAGTATTCCTTGATTTCGGAAAAAATGGCCGCGCGAACCGAGAGAGGATACGCGGGTGCAGGATAAGGGCAACGTGGACCTGCAGGACCAGCGGAGGCGATGGCGCTACCGGGCCTTCGCGATCGCGGTCGGCTGCCTGATGTCCCTTCTTGGGGTGAGTGCCCTTGCCGGCTGGCTGCTGCAGATCAAGCTCATCATTTCGCTCTTCCCCGGCTTTCCATCGATGGCCTTCAACACGGGGCTCTGCTTTGTGCTTTCAGGCCTTGGGCTCGCCGCTTCGACGCTTGCTGCCCGTCGCTTTCGCATAGCGGCAACGATCATGACGGGGCTCGCAGCGGCGATCGCGGCGGCGCGGCTCGTGGAAATCGCGACGGTCGGCCGGGCCGTCCATCATGTCGACCAGCTGATCACCCGCTTGGTGATTCCACCCGATTTCATTGCAGAGATCGGCGGCGGCATGGGGCCGAATACGGCGCTGATCTTTCTGATTGCCAATCTTTCGCTGCTGCTCTCGCTCCATGTGGGCAAGTCGAGAAACCAAGTGGTGCAGGAGCTGACGAGCTATGTCGTCGTCACGCTCGGCATGATCGCGCTCGCCGGCTATCTCACCGACGCCGAACAGGGCTACCGCTGGGGGCGCTATGCGGCAATGGCGTTGCACACGGCGATAGGCTTGGTGCTCTTCGGCTCGGGCCTGCTGGCCCGCTCCTGGTGGATGCAGCCGGCAAACAGGGCACAGATTCCGCTCTGGATTCCTGCGGCAGTCTGCTTCACCGGGCTTGTCGTCGATCTCTATACCCCGCTTGGCCTTGCCAACGGTATTCTTTACGTGCCGCTGGTGCTGACGGCGCTCTGGTTCGGCAACAGGAATGCGCCGCTCTTCTTCGCCTTTGCCTGCACAGTGCTCCTCATGCTCGGCTTCTTCGCCGTCAGACACGACGAGGCGACATTCTGGCAAGAGATAGCCAACCGCATCATCACGACCGCCACCCTCTGGCTGATCGCCATTCTCGTCTTCTATTTCCTGCGCAACAACCACAATCTGGAAGCCGAACGCGTCCGTTTCGGCGCGCTGGTGCGCAGCACGCCGGATGCCGTCATCGTCATCGACGAGCGTGGGACGATCAAGAGTTTCAATCCGGCGGCCGAGAGCATGTTCGGCTACTCCCCGCAGGAAACGATCGGCCGAAACATCAAGATGCTGATGCCCGAGCCCTATCACTCCGAACATGACGGCTATCTCGCCCACTACCATCAGACCGGCGAGGAGCGCATCATCGGCACGACGCGGATGGTCTCGGGGCGGCGCAAGAACGGCATCGTCTTTCCAATCGAGGTTTCCATCAGCGTCGTCGTCAGCGGCCAGACCAAGACCTTCGTCGGCATCGTGCGCGACATCAGCGAGCGCGTGCGGCAGGAAGAACGGATGAAAACGACGCTTTCGCAGCTCGAGGCGTACACGGCCGAGCTCGAGCGCAGCAATCACGACCTCGACGAATTCGCCTATATTGCTTCGCATGATCTGAAGGAACCGCTGCGCGGCCTGCACAACCACTCTCGCTTCCTTCTCGAGGATTATGAGGACAAGATCGACGAGGACGGCGTGCGGCGGCTGAACCGGCTCGTGCGTCTCAGCCAGCGGATGGAGAAGCTCGTCAACGACCTGCTCTACTTCTCCCGGCTCGGGCGTCAGCAGCTGGCGGTCAAACGCACCGATATCGGCCTGATCGTCAAGGACGTTGTCGCGACGATGGAGCTTCTGCTGGAAGAGCGGCATGCCAAGGTCGTCACCGATGGCCGGCTGCCGGAGGTGGTCTGCGACGCGCCGCGGCTGACCGAAGTGTTCCGCAATCTCATCACCAATGCAGTCAAATACAACGACAAGTCGGCGCCGCTGATCTCGATCGGCTATCTCGACCGGTACGTCGGCAAAGACGGCACGGTTGCCCGCAACGTGTTTTTCGTTAGGGATAACGGCAAGGGGATACCCCAGGAATTCCATGAGGATATTTTCCGCATTTTCAAACGTCTCGAAAAATCGCAAGATTCCGAGGACGGGACCGGGGCAGGCCTCACCTTCGTCCGCAAGATCATCGCGCGGCACAACGGCGATATCTGGCTGGAGTCCGAAGTCGGCGTCGGCACCACATTCTATTTCACCTTGGGAAAGAAGCGCGAGGGCCAGAATGCAGCAGCGTGACACGCAACCGATCCTGATCGTGGAAGACAGCGAAGACGACTTCGAAGCGACGATGCGCGCCTTCAAACGCACCAATCTGCGCAACTCGATCCGCTGGGCGGCTTCGGGCCAGGAAGCGCTCGACATGCTCGCCGCGATGGTGCCGAAACCAGGGCTGATCCTGCTCGATCTCAACATGCCCGGACTCGACGGTCGCAAGACGCTCCAGGCGATCAAGTCGAACGACGGCTGGCGCAAGATCCCGGTGGTGATCCTGACGACATCGGACGATGAACGCGACATTGAGGGCTGCTACGCGCTCGGCGCCAACACCTATGTGCAGAAGCCGGTCGATCTGGACGGCCTCTTCGCCGCGATCCAGCGGCTGAAGGAATACTGGTTCGAAATCGCGATCCTGCCGCTCGAGGACTGACAGTTTGGCGGAAGACTGCTGCATTCTCATCATCGACGACAACATCGACGACCGCGAGCTCTACCGGCGCATACTGGGCCGCGTCTCGAGCACGGCGTATACGGTCCTGGAGGCGGAGACGGGTGAAGAGGGTCGTGCGCTCAACCGCCGGAAACGGCCGAACTGCATCCTCCTCGATTACTCGCTGCCGGGACGCGACGGACTCGGCGTACTTGCCGACTTATTGGAGGACGATCCGGTCGCCAACGTCATCATGCTGACCGGCCAGGGCAGCGAGACCATCGCCGTAGAGGTGATGAAGAGCGGCGCGCGCGACTATCTCACCAAGGATTCCCTTTCACCCGAAACGCTGCATCGCTGCATCCAGAATGCCATCATGCACGGCATGCTGGAAGCGCAGCTGGAGCAGAAGCGGCAATCGCTCGAGATATTCACACGCGCCATGGCGCATGATCTCAAGGAGCCTCTACGGACGATCAAATCCTTCAGCCGGATCCTGCACGGTTCTGCAGTGCTTCCGGCCGAAGACCGCGAGCTGCTCGATTACGTGCTGAGCGCCGCCGAGCACATGGAAGATCTGATCGTCAAGGTCTCGAACTTCACCAAGCTCGAAGCCTATGGTGGGCCGGAGCTGAAGCCGATTTCACTGTCTGACGTGCTCGGCCAGGTGGAGGACAACCTGCGCCAGCAGACGGAGAGCCGCGGGGCCGTCATCATCCGCGGGCCGCTGCCGGAGGTGATGGGCGATGCAACGCTGCTGACCCAGCTTTTGCAGAACCTGGTGTCGAATGCCATCCGCTATTGCGATCAAAAGGTTCCGGAGATCAGAATCGCCGGCGAAGCGCGGGGAGATACCTGCCGCCTGACCGTGCGTGACAACGGACCGGGCATCGATCCCCAGCACCGCGAGCTGATCTTCCAGCCGTTCAAACGGCTGGTCGGGCGCGGCATCGAGGGCACCGGGCTCGGCCTTGCCATCTGCCGCCGTATCGCGCAGCTGCATGGTGGTTCTATCTGGTGCGAACCGGACAAGGGGCCTGGTGCCACCTTCATCGTCGAAATGCCGCTCGCCGAGGCGCGGCCCGCACCGCCTATCGCATCAGCGGTTGCGCCCGGCGTGAAGCCGGCGGAGCAGCCGGGCGAAGGTTCCGGCAGGCTTGCCGAAGTGCTGCTGGTCGAAGACAGCCCCGCCGACATCCAGATTCTGAAGATCAAGCTGATGCGGCGAGAGAAGGTAACCTTCAACCTGCATGTCGCCACCAATGGACGCGAGGCGATGCGGCTGCTCGAAGAACGCGCAGGCATAGCCGACGTGCCGCAGATCGACCTGATGCTGCTCGACATCAACATGCCGATCATGGACGGCTTCGAGGTGCTGCACGCGCTTTCGGCCGATGCTCGTCTGAAACGGATTCCCGTCTGCATTCTCAGCACCTCAAGCGATGAGACCGACGTGCAGCGGGCCAGAAATCTCGGCGCGCGCGCCTATATGGTGAAGCCGCCGACCCTGCAGCAACTGGAAGAGGCGCTCGAAGATGTCGATCATCTGGAATTGCTGCAGCGCGGCGATTCGCTTGCACTTTGTGCGGAACAAAACTAAGCGGTGGTCATTGGCAACGGTATGACTTTCGCAGCTCTCATACTCGCGCTCCTGACGACGCATCAATCAGGACTGCTCTCGATGGTATCAGGCATACATCACGTTACGGCCATCACTCGAAAGGTGCAGGCGAACGTGGATTTTTACGCCGGCTTTCTCGGCATGCGGCTCGTCAAGCAGACGGCCGGCTACGAAGATGCGACACAGCTCCATCTCTTTTACGGCGATTCGGCAGGCACGCCGGGTTCGCTCGTCAGCTTCCTCGTCTGGGAGGACGGCGCGCCCGGCCGGGCGGGCTACGGCCAGATCAGCGAAATTTCGCTGGCGATCGATCCGGCGAGCATCGGCTACTGGCTGACGCGCGCCATGAGCTTCGGCCTGCGCTCGGAAGGACCCGCCGACGAATTCGGCGAGCCTGTTCTCAGGCTGAAAGACCCAGACAATATCATTCTCAAGCTCGCGGGTGCAAAGGCCCTGACATCACAGGCCGTCTGGGACGGCGCCTCCATCCCGGTTGAGCATGCCGTCAAGCGTGTGCGCGGCGCAACCATGCTGACGGAAAAGCCGGCCGAGAGCCGCAGCTTCCTCGAGCGCCATTTCGGCTACCGCTTCCAGGCCAACCGCGGCACGATCGACAGGCTGGTTTCGCAGTCGGGCGACGTTATGGACGTGCGCGATGCTCGCGGTTTCTGGTCCGGCGCGCCGGGAACCGGCACCGTCGATCATGTCGCCTTCCGGGCTCCCGATGAGGACACATTGCGTTCGGTATCCAAGGCGCTGGAGGCAAGTGATGCATCGCCGACCAACATGCACGACCGCAAGTATTTCCACTCGCTGTATGCCCGCGAGCCCGGCGGCACGCTGGTGGAGCTTGCAACCGACAAGCCCGGCATGATTGTCGACGAGGAGCATGCAGCCCTCGGCACCAAGCTGTTCGCGCCGCCCGAAGCGATCACCAATCTCAAGGACCTGAAGGTGGTGCTGCCGCAGTTTTCGATGCCCGGCGAGCCGCGCATCAATTACCGCGAGCTGCCATTCGTCCATCGCTTCTACACGCCGCCGAATCCTGACGGCAGCGTCTTCGTGCTCCTCCACGGTTCGGGCGGCAATGAGACGACGCTGATGCCGCTCCTGAACAAAGCGGCACCGCGAGCAACACTGATGGGCGTACGGGGCCGCGCGACTGAAGAAGGTTTCCCGCGCTGGTACAAGCGCATTACACCCTTCTCCTTCGACCAGGACGACATCAAGACCGAGGCCGAAGCCTTTGCGGCCTTCATCGAAGGCGCCGTCAAGTCCTACGGTCTCGATCCAAAGAAGGTCGTTTATGTCGGCTATTCCAACGGCGCCAACCTCCTGAACTCGCTGCTTTACCTGCACCCGAACCTCGTTCACAAGGCCGTGCTGCTGCGCTCCATGCCGGTTCTCAGCGACTATCCGCATGCCGATCTGAAGGGTACGGACCTGCTCGTCATCAGCGGTAAGACGGATGCCTACGGCAAATATGCGAGCGAGCTGGAGGAAAGGCTGAAAAGTTCGGGCGCCACAGTCGATTCCGACGTCATCCCCGGCGGCCACGATCTCGGCGATGCCGATGTGCCGATCATCCAAAAGTGGCTGTTACAGAATATGGGCGATGATCCACCGCCGCTGGAGCAGCAAGCGGTCAAACCGACGAGCGAGACGTTCGGGCAACCATGATGCCGGCGAGCACCACCGCGGCACCCAGCGCCTGCATCGTCCCTATCGCTTCATCGAGCAGCGCCCAGGCGAGAATGGCGGCGACGACCGGCTGCAGCAGCAGCGTAAGCGATGAAAAGGCTGGTGGCAGATAGGCCAGCGCATAGGTGATCGCCACCTGTCCGCCGGCATGGCTGACAAAGGCGAGGCCGAAGAGGATCGACCACCCATAGAGGCTCGCCGGCAACATCTGGTCTTCAAAGAAGAAGGCTATCGGGAAGATGCAGACGGCAGCCGATGCCGTGCTCCACAGCATGATGCGGATCGTATCGAACCGGCTGCGTAGCCTGCCGATCGCCAAGATATAGCAGGCATAGAAGAAGGCGGCGATCATCGCGGCACCATCGCCGCGCAAATCGCCATTGCCGAGCCCTGCCGGTCCGCCCTTCAGAATAACGACACCGGCGAGTGCCAAGACCAGCCCCAACAGGAAGACGCCGCCGGTTCTCGCCTTGAAAAACAGGACGGCGATCAGTGTGACAAAAACAGGCGCGAGGTTTGCCAGCAGCGTCGCGTTGGCGACTGAAGTCATGGTGAGCGAAAGATGCCAGGCGGCCAAGTCAAGCGCCAGCATCAGGCCGGGAAGAGTCAGCAGACCGTAATCGGAAAGATTTCGCGGCTTCGGCCCCGCATCCTTTTTCATGAGAGAGACGATGAAGATCGGGATCAGCGCCAGCGCCACGCGCCAGAAGGCAGTGGCCATGGGCCCGGCTTCGGACAGCCGGACGAAGATTGGCGAGCCGCCGATCGCCGCGCCGCCAAGAACGAGCGCAGCAAGGGCCAGACGATTGGCAGGCGAGGCTTCGGAGAGTGTGGAAGCAGTCTGCGACATGATTTCGATATTTCTGATTGCCTGAAAGACCGGCGGCGGGCCATTGACTGCCGAGTGCGTAGCAGAAGTCGATCGCCGGCGACAGTCGAAGAACGACATCGGAACGGAAAATCAGACCGGCTGGATGTTCGTCGCCGCCAGCCGCAGCTTTGCGGCGATTTCTCCTGCGACGAAGAAGGCATGCTCGGTCACCTGCGGCAGCCCCATCAGTTCGCCGAAAGTGCCGCGGGCCAGGGGACCGGAAATCAATAGGGAAGGTTCCGCCTTCCCCGACGGGCCAATCGCCTCCGAACGCTCAGTGCAGGCAAGGCCGAGGCCTGTGGGATCAAGCGACAGGTGGCCGCGCGCCGCAAGTGCCGCGAGCCAGGGCTGGGTTTCGAGAATGCCGCCATGCGCCGGGCCGGTGGTGACGACGACGGCATCATAGCTCTGCTCCAGCGACTGTCGCCGATGGCGCGGCTGCAGGGTGCAAACAACTAGCTCGCCTTCAATGCGCGCATCGGCGACCAACCCGGCAAGAATTTCCAGGCGACCGGCAGCAATCGCTGCGTCGAGCACAGCTTCCACCTGTGGCGCGATGCGGAAGCGATGCACATCCCAATAGGGGCGCAGATGGCGGACGAGACGGCAACGTTCGGCAACCGGCATCGCCTGCCAGAGATCGTATCCCTGCGCCCGCACCTGATCGATCACGCCATGCCAGCTTATGCCCTGTGCCTCCGCAGCTCTTATGGCCGCGCGGATTTCTGTCAGCAGCGAAACGGCGGAATGTGCCGCGTCGGAGAGGAAATCGCCGAAGAGCGGCTGCGGAACCGGCGCATGCCCGCGCGAGCGCAGACCACGGCGCGAGATTGCCGTCACCTGACCGGGATGACCGCGTTCGGCAAGCGAGGCAATGACATCGGCTGCGGTCAAGCCATTGCCGATGACCAGCACCCGGTCGTGGGAACGGATCACCTGGAGCGCGCCCGGCTTCGTAGTGTCTGCGACGAACCGGGGATGGGCGGCAAGGCGGGTCGCAAGCCGGCCCGGTGCCGCCGGCGGCGGGTGGCTGGTGGCGATGGCGACGATGTCGGCCTGTGTCACGCCGCCGCTTTCGTCGCGGATCAGCCATCGGCCGGTCCGGCGCTCGACATGGGTGACCGAGGTGCGGCAATGACGCACGCTGCCGTCTTGCAGCAGGGGTTTCAGAAGCGAGGCGACATAGTCGCCGAAGAGTCGGCGTTGGGGAAAGAGGAGGCCATCGGGGCGTTTTGCCTGCGGGTCGCAGGCGACGGCATCTCGGGCCTCGATCCAGGCCTGGAACTCGCCATGGTCGTCGGGCTGCAGGCTCATTTTGGCGGCGGGAACATTGATTCGGTGGGCAGGGTCGTCCGTGTCATAGGCAAGACCGCGGCCGAGCTCCGCGCGCGGCTCGAAGACCACGATGACGGGACGCTCGCAACCGTTTGCACGGGCGAGATGATAGGCGACACCCGCGCCGGAGACGCCACCGCCGATGATGGCGACGACGGGCTGGTCGGACATCGACAGAGGATTGGGCTGCATGATGGCCGACACCGTTAGTTCGATGCTCGAGCATAGAAGCCAGACAGGACTCACGCAATCCTCCGGCCACAATTGTCTATAATATTTGTGAAGATCAGCCTTGTTCCACTATCGTGGTCGAGAATTCGGGAGTGCCACGGATGGTGTTGCTGACCGTGCAGATCTCGTCTTCGGCGGCATCGACGATCTTGCGGCGGGTCTCTTCGTCGAGATCGCCGGTGATCGAGAAGACGATGTTGAATTTTGCAACGCGTGAGAGCCCTTCCGCCGCCTTTTCGCCAGTGACGTCGACCGTGATCTCGCTGATCCTGTCGAGAACCCCCATCTGACTGGCTGCAATGCGGGCGCTGAGCACGAGACAGGCCGAGAGCGAGGCATAGAGCAGATCGAGCGGGCTGAAGCCCGGCTGAGAGGGCGCGGTGACGATATCGATCTCACCCCTGGTGGTGGAAGTGACATGCGGAAAGCCGGTGCGACCGAGGGTGGCGGTAGCGCCTGTCGGACGGGGGCGTCCCTTGAGATCGGCCATGAAAAATCCTCTGACAAAGGTCTCGCAGAGATAGCGACTTGCGCCTCGGCCCGCAACGGCACCGCTTGATAACGGAACCTTTCAATCCGCCATCAGTTGATTACACCTGAACGAAATCAGTGACAAAGGTGCATAGCGATGCCGCATGTCCGCAACATGCATCGTCAGGACCGGCGAATGGACGCTCGCGACCGGCTGATCGTCGCTCTCTATGCACAGCTGAAGGCCGAGCGGGAAACACGCGAGACCTTGGAATGGGCGATCCGCAACGGCGCCATCTCGAAGGAGGTGCTGGAGGCGATCGCCGCCGATCCGGTCCCCGTCATCACCAGCGAGGACATCGCCTCCCTGGAAAAAATCATCGCGCTCGACGAAAGGCGCAAACCAAATCGGAACTAGAGCGTGATGCCGAAACCGTTCGCGATTCGGCGGCATCATGCCCGCTATCGAATTGAAAAGAGGAGATTCGAAATGGCCGATATCACCTATCAGGTCGTGCCGCATGACAATGGCTGGGCATACAAGCTCGGCGACACGCTGTCGGAAACCTATGCAACGGCTGAGGAAGCGATAGTCCGCGCCAAGGATGCCGCGTCGCGTCAGAAAATCGGCGACGGCGACGCATTGCTCGCCTATCCTTCACCCGACGGCGGCTGGGCATTCCAGGAGCTCGAAACCGACAAGAGCAGCAGTCGGCTCTGACTTGCGACGGAGGATGGAATGGCCGCGCGGGCAAGCTGGAAAGGTCATCTCAAGGTAGGCGACCTTGCTTGCGCCGTCGGACTATATACCGCCATCTCCTCCTCCGACCGCGTTTCCTTCAACATCATCAACCGCAGGACCGGTCACCGGGTGGAACGGCGATTCGTCGACAGCGATACCGGCAAACCGGTCGAGCGGGACGATCAGGTCAAGGGTTACCAGATGGAGAATGGCGACTACATCGTCATTGAAGGCGAGGAGATCGCCGAGATCGTGCCGGAAAGCGACAAGGTGCTCAATGTCAAAGCTTTCATCGCCTACGACGATATCGACAAGCTCTATTTCGACCGTCCCTATTACCTTGCGCCCGTCGACGAACATGATGAAGAAGCGCTGTCGCTCATGGTCCGCGGCATGCGCGACGGCAAGGTCGCGGCGCTGGCCGAAGCCGTGCTTTTCCGGCGCAACCGAACGCTGCTGATCCGGCCGCATGATAGTCACATCATCGCGACCATGCTGAACTTCGACTATGAGGTGCGCTCGGCCGATACGGTCTTCAAGGATATTCCCGATATCAAATTCGACAAGGAGATGCTCGAGCTCGCCGGTCACATCATTGAAACAAAACGCGGCAGCTTCGATCCGAGCGCCTACGAGGACCGCTACGAAGCGGCCCTCGTCGAATTGGTGAGAGCAAAGATAGAGGGCCGGGCGCCGCCGAAGAAGAAACCGGCACCCGAAAACAAGGTCGTCGACCTGATGGAGGCGCTGCGCCAGAGCGCCAAGATGAGCGGCAAGGCGAAGAAGGCGCCGGCAAAAAAGAAGGCGCCAGCGCGCAGCGACAGCCAAAGGACGAAGGCAGGCTGAGATGGCTCTCGAAACCTATCAGGCGAAGCGCAATTTCAAACTCACGCCGGAGCCGCGCGGCGGCAAGGGCCGCAGCAGCGGCAACAGTTTCGTCATCCAGAAGCATGACGCAACGAGGCTGCACTATGACTTCCGCCTGGAGATGGACGGGGTGCTGAAGAGCTGGGCGGTGACGAAAGGGCCGAGCCTCAACCCTGAGGACAGACGCCTTGCCGTACATGTGGAAGACCACCCGCTTTCCTATGGCGATTTCGAAGGCATCATTCCAAAAGGACAATATGGCGGCGGCACTGTTATCGTCTGGGATCGCGGCAACTGGACGCCGGTCGGCGATGCGCAACAGGCCTATCGCGAAGGCCATTTGGAATTCGAGCTCGACGGCGAAAAGCTGAAGGGCCGCTGGCATCTCGTGCGCATGCATGGGCGGCCTGGGGAAAAGCGGGAGAACTGGCTGTTGATCAAGGGAGACGACGCCGAGGCGCGTCACGACGGCGACATTCTCAAGGAGAGGCCGGAATCGGCAAAGACCGGCCGCCAGCTCGAAGAGGTGGCGGAAAATCCGGATGCCACCTGGAAGTCCAACTCGAAAGACGGCAAGGCAGCTGCAGCCGAAGGGCCGGTGTCAAGGGCCGAAGCCGCCGCACCACGAGAACGCGAGTGGCCGAAGGGTGCGCGCAAGGGCGCAATGCCCGATTTCATCGAACCGGCGCTTGCCAAGCTGAAGCCGAAGCCGCCGGCTGGTGATCGCTGGATCCACGAAATCAAGTTCGACGGCTACCGGCTGCAGGTCAGGATCGAGAACGGCGAGGTCAGGATGTTGACCCGCAGCGGACTCGACTGGACGGAGAAATTCGGCAACGACGTACTCGAGGCCTTTGCCGCCCTGCCGGTACAATCGGCGGTGATCGACGGCGAAATCGTCGTCGAGCGCGATAGCGGCGCCTCAGACTTCTCGGCACTGCAGCACGATCTGAGTGAAGGCCGCGATGATCGCTTCGTCTTCTATGCCTTCGATCTTCTTCACCTCGACGGCTATAATCTGGTGAATGCGGCGCTCCTCGATCGCAAGCAACTGCTCGAAAGCCTGCTGCCCGGCGATCATGACAAGCTGCGCTACAGCGGGCATTTCAACGAAAGCGGCGGCCTGGTGCTCGACCATGCCTGCCGGCTCAGCCTCGAAGGGGTGATTTCCAAACTCCGCGACAGCAAATACACGTCGGGACGCAAAGGCGACTGGATCAAATCGAAATGCTCGCACCGGCAGGAATTCGTCATCGGCGGCTACGTGCCGTCGACATCGATGAAGAATGCGATCGGCTCGCTGGCGATGGGCTATTACCAGGCCGGCGAACTCAAGCATGTCGGGCGCGTCGGGACCGGATATACGGCAGCAACCGCGCAAATGCTCTATGAGAAACTGTCGCGTCTGACGCAGAACGAGAATTCATTCGACGACAAGCTGACATCAGAGGAGCGGCGCGGATTGATTTATGTGAAGCCGCAGCTGGTCGGCGAGGTCGAGTTCCGCGCCTGGTCGGCCGACGGCAATCTGCGCCACGCGGCTTTCCGTGGCCTGCGAGAAGACAAGCCTGCAAAAGACGTGACGCGCGAGACGGAAAAGACCATGGCCCCTCCCCTGCCGAAATCAGCGGTGACGCTCACCCACCCCGACCGCATCTACTGGCCGGACGACGGCGTCACCAAGGAGGGGCTGGCAAATTATTATGCCCAGGTCTGGCGCTTCATGGCGCCCTATGTCGTCAACCGGCCGCTGGCGCTCTTGCGCCTGCCGGACGGAATCAGCGGTCGGCAGCGGTTTTTCCAGAAACATGCCTGGAAGGGCATGAATCCGCATATTGAGGAGATCACCGATCCCAAGGACAAGCAGGGAGAGAAGCTGCTGCGCATTACCGATTTCGACGGCATCGTTGCGCTCGTGCAATCGGCAGCGCTGGAAATCCACCCCTGGGGTACGACGACCAACAATTGGGAAAGGCCAGATATGATCACGATGGACCTCGATCCCGATGACGAGGTGGAGTGGAAGGATGTGATCGCCGCTGCTTACCAATTGAAGGAACGGTTGGAGGCCGAGGGACTTGCCGCCTTCGTCAAGACCTCAGGCGGCAAGGGGCTGCATGTGGTGACGCCACTCACGCCGAAGGCCGGCTGGGTCGAGGTGAAGGCTTTTGCCAAATGGCTCGCCGACAGCATGTCCGCCGACCATCCCGACCGCTATCTGGCGACGGCAACGAAGGCAAAGCGCAAGGGGAAGATTTTCATCGACTATCTCCGCAACGGTCGCGGTAACACGGCGGTCGCGCCATATTCAACACGAGCACGGCCGGGCGCAGCGGTCTCGATGCCGCTGGAATGGAGCGAGCTGACCCCCGACGTCGGACCGGCCTACTTCACCGTGGACACCACGCCGACCCGGCTCGACGCGCTGCCGCGAGATCCCTGGGAAGGTTTTTTCGCGGCGGCGAAACCATTGGAAAAGAAGAAGCGGTAGGCGAAAACCTGCCAGCGCTAACGCAACTTGCGCCCGCCTTCCGAAGTCAGACTCTTCTTCAGCGCATCCATGATGTTGATGACGTTGCCGGTCGATTTCACAGGCGCGGGTTTTTTGGCCGGCGGCGCCTTCTTCAGGCTCTTCTGTTTGCCGCGGATCATCGATTTCAGGCGCTTCTGGATCGGGTCCTGCACCATGGTCGGACTCCAATCCCTGGTCTCTTCCTTCACCAGCCGCTTCATCAGCGTCAGGAGCTTGCTGTCTATCTTTGCCTTGTCGTCGATTTCTGCCGAGGGTTCGCGCACCTCGTCGCCATAGCGCAGGGTCCAGAGCACGATTCCCTTGCCTAACGGCTCCAAGAGCACGGCACGCTCGCGGCGATAAAGTACAAGGCGGGCAATGCCGACGACGTCGTTAGCCTTCATCGCCTCGCGGATGACGCAGAAGGCTTCCACTCCGACCTTATCCTCCGGCGCCAGGAAATGCGGCTTGTCGTACCAGATCCAATCGATCGAGCCGCGCGGGACGAAACTGTCGATATCGATGGTGCGGGTGCTTTCGAGCCTGACCTCCTCGATCTCGTCGTCTTCGAGAATGACATAGTCGTCCTCGCCGCGCGGATAGCCCTTAACCTGGTCCCGGTCATCTACCGGTTTATGGGTAACGCTGTCGACATAGCGGCTTTCGACGCGGTTTTTCGTCTGGCGATTGAGGACGTGGAAACGCACCTTGTTGCTCTCGGTCGTCGCCGGCGTCAGCGAGACGGAGGCGGTGACGAGAGAGAGCTTGAGATAGCCTTTCCAGAATGTCTGGCGTGCCATGACTGTCCTTCCCCCGGACGCGGTGAGACATGGCAGTCAACGGTAAAACCGGCCTTCGGTTCCAGGCCGGGCATGACCGGCGGCACCCGACTCAAATCGACAGATACCGCTTCCGCCACGGCAGCTCCTTTTCGTCCCATGCCCGCGGCGTGAACTCGTCGTAGGCGGTTTCGGCGATCGCGAGCATCCAGTTGCGGCCCTTGCGGGCCAACAGCACGCAAGACAATTCCATGCCGGGCGCGACGGCAATGGATGGCCGGTTGGCGCCGGGAATATCCACTCCCTTGTCACGCCACTGGATGACGATCTCGTCGGGCTCGGATGTCCATTCCCCCGAAGCAACAGATGCCTTGCCGTCGGGATTGAAACGGAGCGGCGGCGCCACGACGTTCAAGAAGCTGCCGTCATTGCGATAATTGCCGGTGATCCGACCGGCGGTGGCTTTGCCCTTTCCCGACAGAACCATGTCCTGCCCGCATCGCATGAATATGTTGCGCCGGAAGCTCCCCGACCATTGGCGATTGGCGAAGAAGGCAATGTCGCATCCGCTGATGACGTTGTCGTGGATGTCGATATCCTTGCGAAAGGCGAGTTCCTGGTCGGAAAAGCCGCTCAGACTGATGCCCCGATTATTGTTCTCGATCCAATTGTCGTAGACATGATGGCCGGCATGGTCTGCCTTGTCGCCGATGCCGTAGCCGAAGGAATAGTCGTTCATCCTGCCGTCGCGCATGACGTTGCTGCGCACCACGGCATCGTCGCCGATCGATGAAAAAGAAAAGTTCTTGCCGCCGATGAAGTTGTATTCGACGAGATATTTCCGCGTTCTGTCGCAGACCAGCGCACCCTTGTTCGAGGCGCTCGTCGGCGACTGCAGGAACAGGTTGCCGCGGATCACCACGTCCGAGCTGATATTGTCGTCACTGTTCTGATAGGCGAACTGGCAGCAGTCCGCGCCTTCGCCCGGCGCCGCCCCCATGCGGTTATTTTCCAGAAGAACGTTTTTCGTCTTCGTCAGATAGATGCCGTCGCCCCTGACATTCTCCGTTTCGCAGCGCCTGACGACGAGGTTGCTGCCATTGTGAAACTTGAATCCGCGAGGCGAGTTCTTGACGATGACGTCTTCGACCACCGTATCGGAGAACACCTGATAGGCGACGCCGATATCCTCTGCGCCGTCGATAACCTCGCCCCGCGTGGACACGCCGTGAGCTTTTTTTCGCATAATTGCGGGCATCGGATCTCCATCGACGCGGTTGCTGCAGCGCCGGCGCATCTTACGAGACGCGCAAAGGCTGCGGCAATGCTTTGAGCTGCTGCATGTTTATCTAAATCGATTCCGATTTAAGAAATACGCAGTCGTCCAAATTAATGCAGGGCATGTGGCAGGAGTTTGACCGCCTGCCTTAACTTCGTACACCGCCACGAGACCTCCGATCGGTCAAACGCGCTTCCGGTCCGCATCACCATTCCGCTGACGCTGGCTGTTCCGAGTGGTTTCAACCCGCACACGATGTCGGCGACCGAACTCCCGTCCAGTCCGCGCGGCAGATGATTTCATTTGACGGATATCCTACAAGTGGATATGTCTCTTCCATCTTCTCTTTGCAGACGGAAATGAGAACGCATGTCGCTGAAATCCATGAAGCCCCTCGCCCGTGCGCCTCTCCTTCACGTGTCCGTGCAGGAAAGTCTGCGGGCCTACATCAGCGACAACGGATTGAAGCCGGGCACGTTGCTTCCGGCTGAATCCGAGCTGGCGAACCAGCTCGGCGTCAGCCGCAATTCCCTGCGTGAAGGCATCAAGGCGCTGGAATCGCTGGGCGTGTTGGAATCGCGCCGAGGCGTCGGCATCTTCGTAAAGGCATTCTCATTCGAGCCGCTGCTCGACAATCTCGCTTATGGGCTCGGCGGCGCGTTGCGCCAGATCGAAGAAGTGATCGAGATTCGCCGGACGCTCGAAGTCGGCCTGATCGGCAAGACGCTTGAAATGATCGGCGACGACGACATTGCAGAGCTACGCGCGACGGTCGACCGCATGCGGGTCCATGCCGAGCGGGGTCAATCCTTTGCCGACGAAGATCAGCTCTTTCATACCCTGCTCTTTCGCTGCCAGCACAACGAGACCCTTGCCCGGCTGATCGATGTGTTCTGGCTTGCCTTCTACAAGGCGTCGGATTTCGTCAACCTCGACAATGTCGACCCCGTCGCCACCTGGAGGGATCACGCGGCGATCGTCGATGCAATCGAGGCGAAGGACGTCGCGGAAGCGCAGAAGCGCCTGGATCGCCATTATGACGGCATTTCCCGGGTGATCGCAGCCAACAAGAAAAGTGCAAATGTGGGAGGAGCACAATGAAACGACTGCAGAGACTATCATCCGCCATCGCGCTCAGTGCGATGATGGCGACGACCGTCGTCCCGGCCTTTGCCGGCCCCGTTCAGGCAGCAACGCTGTCGGGCGGGTTCGACGTCGGGCCCGGCGGTTTCCAGGGCAATTTCAATCCGCTCGCCGCGACAAGCGGCTTCACATGGCTCAGCGTCTATTTCGAGCCGCTGCTGACCTATGACGAGAAGCTCGAGAAGGTCGTCGGCCAGCTCGCCTCGTCCTACCAGGTCAGTTCCGACCAATTGGCCTACACCTTCACGCTCGCCGATGCGAAGTGGCATGACGGCAAGCCCTTCACGGCGAAGGATGCCAAGTTCACCATTGAGCTGGCCAAGAACGCCAAGACCGGCTCCGTTCTGGCGGCACGACTGAATGCCGTTTCCTCGGTCGAGGCCAAGGACGACAAGACCCTTGTCATCAAACTCTCGGCCCCATCCGCAAGCCTGATGGACACGCTGACGAAGGTGATGATGCTGCCGGAGCACGCGCTTTCGCAGATCCCTGCCGATCAGCTTGCGAAGAACACATGGTGGTCCACCGCGCCGATCGGCACCGGGCCGTTCAAGTTCAGCAAATATGTGACCGATCAATATGTTGAACTTGTCGCCAACACCGACTACCGAGGCGGCAAGCCGGCGCTCGAGAAGATCATCAACCGCTATTTCGCCAATCCGGCTGCTGCGATTGCCGCGCTGCGCGCCGGCGAAATCCAGTTTACCTACGTCGATTCCAACGATCTGAAAGCCCTCAATGACAACAAGGATTTCCGCGTCATCGAAGGCAACTCTTTCGTCGTCAACTATCTCGGCTTCAACCACGACTCGCCGATCTGGAAGGATGTTCGGGTCCGTCAGGCGGTGATGTACGCAATCAATCGCGACGCGATCATCCAGAGCCTCTACGGCGGCGCTGCGAAACCTGCAAACTGCGCATATGTCGCCGATCAGGTGGTGCCGAAGGACATTGAGGCCTACGCCTATGATCCCGAAAAGGCCAAGCAACTGCTGAAGGAGGCCGGCTGGGACCAGATCAACGGTGACAAGCCGATAACCCTTCTGACCTATTACACGACGCCACTTGCCGCCAATGTCATGGCGGCGGTCCAGGCGATGCTCGCTCAGGTGGGCATCAACGTAACGCCGCGCGCCGTCGATACCCCGACCTATAACAGCATCGTGCTCAACCCGACGCCTGACGTCGCACAGTTTCAGATGGTCTATGCCGGCCTTCAGAACGGCCCGGATCCGGGCAGCATCAATGTCGGCCTCAACGAAAAGCAGATCCCGCCGGCCGGCCCGAACGTTGCGCGTGTGCGCATGCCGATGCTGACGGCCGCTCTCGACGCGGCGCTTGGCGAAACGGATGCCGCAAAGCGCGACGACCGCTATCAGGAGGTCTGCAAGGTGATGAACAAGGAACTGCCGTGGGGTCCGCTATGGGTGGCCAAACGCTATGGCGTCGCCTCCGCCAAGCTGAAGGACTTCATCTGGACGCCTGCCCCAGGGGGCGGCCCTTACCAAGCGCATCCTGAGAAATGGGCTATCGCCGAATAGGGCGAGGACATCCTGAGTAGCAAAGGGTGGCTAGGTTGGCGAACCTAGCCGCCCGCACAGGAACGGATTTTCCATGCTGAGATACAGTCTCCGGCGCCTGCTGATCGGAGTGGCCATGCTGCTTGCCTTGAGCGTGCTGATCTTCGCGATGCTGCGCCTCACACCCGGCGATCCGATCGACGCCTACATCGACCCCAATATTCCGATGTCATCGTCGGATCTTGCAGAGCTGCGCACCACGCTCGGGCTCGATCAGCCGCTGCCGATCCAGTATGTCGCCTGGCTGCGACAGGCGCTGACGGGTAATCTGGGCTATTCGATCAAGCGGCCGGACCAGCCCGTACTCGGCCTCGTGCTCTCGCGCGTCGGCCCGACAGTCCTGCTGATGGGATCGGCGATCGCGATCGCGATCGTTGCAGGCATCGCCACCGGCATCGTCGGTGCGGTCCGGCGCAATTCCATCGCCGATCTGTCATTATCGGTCTTCGCAGTCGCCGGTATTTCCAGCCCGCCGTTCCTCAGCGCTCTTGTCGGTCTCTACTTCTTTTCGGTGTATTTCAACTGGATGCCCTCCGGCGGCATGCTGACACCGGGCCAGGAATTTTCCGTCGCCGACCTTCTCCATCACCTCATTCTGCCCGCCACATTGCTGGCCGTTGCGCAAACGGCGCTGATCATGCGCTACATGCGCGCTTCCATGCTGGAGGTCCTGAACCAGGACTATGTGCGCACCGCGCGCGCCAAAGGCGTCTTCGAATTCTGGGTCATCACCAAGCACGCCCTGCGCAATGCGCTGCTTCCCGTCGTCACCCTGATCGGCTCGACCATCGGCCTTGCGATCGGTGGCGCGATCTTTATCGAAAGCGTGTTCAACTGGCCCGGCATGGGCCTGCTTATGGTCGATGCGGTGGAGGGCCGCGACTATCCTGTTATCATGGGCTCGACGCTCGTGATCGGCGCCTGCGTCATTCTCGTCAATCTTCTGACCGACCTTGCCTATGCGGTGGTCGATCCGCGGATCAAGGTGGGCTGAGCGATGCTGGCACGAAGCCCTGCCCGCAGCCCGGGCCCGATCATCCGCTCCCTGCATCGCTTCCTGCTCAACCGAACCGCCTTGTTCGGCCTGGGCATGATCGCGCTGATGATCATGGCGATCCTTTCCTATCCGCTGTGGTGGAGCTTCAAACCCAACGACATCGATCTGCTGGCAATGAATGCTGAGCCGGGGCCGGCACACTGGTTCGGCACCGATGGGGTCGGCCGCGACATTCTTGCCCGGGTCATGGACGGCGGCCGCATTTCGCTGCTTGTGGCCCTCACCTCGACCGTCATTTCCGCCATCATTGGCTTCCTGGTCGGCGCCGTCTCGGCGCTTGCAGGTCGCTTTGCCGATGCGGTGACGATGCGTTTGGTCGATCTTGTCATGACGCTGCCGCCGGTCATCTTCCTGCTGGTGCTCGCCTCAATCGCCGGCACTGGCATCTGGCCGACTGTCTTCGTCATCTCGCTCCTCTCCTGGCCTCTGCTGGCGCGCATGGTGCGCTCGCGGCTGCTCGAACTTCGCGAACGTGACTTCGTGATGGCGGCAAGAGGCATGGGGGCGGGTCTGCCGCACCTCCTCTTCCGTCATGGCCTGCCGAACTCGATCGACATCCTCGTCGTCTTCGCGACGCTGCAGATCGCCAACGCCATCCTGCTCGAGGCCGGCCTTTCCTTCCTCGGGCTTGGCATTGCGCCGCCGGCGGCAAGCTGGGGCAATATGCTGAATGCCGCCCGCTCCACCGCCGTGCTCGAACAATACCCCTGGCAGTGGCTTTTTCCCGGCGGGTTCCTGGTGCTTACCGTCCTTGCAATCAATTTCATTGGCGATGGTCTTCGCGATGCCTTCGACCCTCGCGCCGAATTAAACTGACGATCGAAAGAAGCGAAAATGAGCAAATTCAAGGGTGTCGTTCCTCCCGTCATAACCCCGCTGAACAAGGATTACACCGTCGACTACCCGTCCTACACGCGGGTGCTGGAAAACCTAATCGAGGCCGGATGCCACGGCCTCTTCGTACTCGGCTCGACCAGCGAGGTGATCTTCCACGACGAAAAAACCCGGCAGCAAATCATCGAGCATTCGGCCGAGGTCATCAACCGTCGCGTACCGCTGATCGTCGGCGTCATCGATCCCACCACCGACCGGGTCATCAATCATGCCAGAACAGCGAAATCGGCCGGCGCCGATGCAGTTGTCGTGACGGCGCCGTTCTACACGGTCACCAGCCAGGCCGAGATCATCGATCACTTCCGCTATGTCCGCGATGCCGTCGATGTGCCGCTGATCGCCTATGATATTCCCGTCTGCGTGCATGTGAAACTGCAGCGCCAGACCAGCGTGACGCTTGCGAAAGAGGGAACGATCGTCGGCATCAAGGATTCGAGCGGCGACGACGGCAATTTCCGATATGTGCTGCTCGATCTCGCCGACAACAAGGACGTCTTCCTGATGACCGGCTCCGAAATCGTCGTCGACACGGCGCTGCAGATGGGCGCCCATGGCGTCGTGCCCGGCATCGCGAACGTCGATCCGCACGGTTACGTCAGGCTGTGGAATGCCGCCCAACGCGGCGACTGGGCCGCGGCCCGAAAAGAACAGGAGCGGCTCTGCCGGCTCTTCGAGATCGTCTGGGTCGGTACAGGCCGTGTCAGCGGCGGCGCCGCCGGCATCGGAGCCTTCAAGGCGGCGATGAAGAGCCTCGGCATCATCGACACAGCGCTGATGCCGCGTCCGCGGGCAGCCCTCAACGAGGCTGAGACGGCAAGGATCGACGACATCCTCCGCGCGACCGGCCTGCTTTCCTGATGGATGCCATGCAACAGACCGCCGACACCATTCTCGACGTCAAGGGGCTGCGGACCGTCTTCCGTATCCGCTCGGGCGAGGTGACGGCGGTCAACGGCATCGATCTGAGGGTGGCTGCCGGCGAGACGCTTGCTCTCGTCGGCGAGTCCGGTTCTGGCAAATCGGTTACCAGCCTTTCGGTGATGCGGCTTCTGACCCGCAATATCGGTGCGATCGCCGCTGGCAGCATCCATTTGAAGCGCAAGAACGGCAAGGTCAGCAATCTTGTCTCGGTCGCCGAACCGGACATGCGCGCCGTCCGCGGCAATGATATCGGCATGGTCTTTCAGGAGCCGATGTCGAGCCTCAACCCCGTCTACACGATCGGCGACCAGATTTCGGAGCCGATCCGCATTCATCGCGGGGCCGACCGGAAGGCCGCGATGGCTGCGGCCGTCTCGCTGCTCGACAGCGTCGGCATTCCCGATGCCAGGCGCCGCGCCGGTCAATATCCGCACGAGCTCTCCGGCGGCATGCGCCAGCGCGCCACGATAGCCATGGCCCTTGCCTGCGACCCGACGCTGCTGATCGCCGACGAGCCGACGACGGCGCTCGACGTCACCATCCAGGCGCAGATCCTGGCTCTCCTGCAGAAGCTGCAGCGCGAACGCGGCATGGCCATGCTCTTCGTCACCCATAATCTCGGCGTCGTCGCCGAAATCGCGCATCGGGTGGCGGTGATGTATGCCGGCCGGATCGTCGAGACCGGGCCTGTGGCCGAGGTCTTCCGCAACCCGAGACATCCCTATACGATCGGCCTGCTGGCCTCGATGCCGAAGCTCGGAGATGCCAGCCGGATGAAGCAGGCGGGTGAGAGGCTCGCGGCCATTCCCGGCGTCGTGCCGAGCCTGTTGAACATGCCGGCAGGCTGCGCCTTCCAGCCGCGCTGCAAATTTGCCATCGACGCCTGCCGCGTGGCTGTGCCGCCGCTTGCCGAGGTCAATCCGCGCCACAAGAGCCGCTGCATTCGCTGGCAGGAGATCAGATGAGCGAACCCCTTCTCTCCGTCCGCGGCCTGGGGAAGAATTATAAGTCCCGCGGGACCAGGCTGACCATCCTGCAGGACATATCCTTCGATATCGGCAAGGGCGAGGTGGTCGGGCTGGTCGGCGAATCAGGCAGCGGCAAGACCACGATAGGCCGATCGGTCCTGCGCCTGGTCGAGCCCTCCGCCGGCAGCGTCCGCTTCGACGGCACCGAACTCACGACGTTGTCCTCATCGACAATGCGGCGCGTGCGGCCGCGGATGCAATATATTTTTCAAGATCCGTTCGCGAGCCTATCGCCGCGCATGACGGTCGGCGAAATCCTGACCGAGGGATTGAAGATCCAGGGCCTGGGTACGGCAAGAGAAAGATTGGATCGTGCCCGTGAGGCTCTCGAACAGGTCGATCTTCCGCCGGAAGCCGTCAACCGGTACGCGCATGAGTTCTCGGGCGGCCAGCGGCAGCGGATCGGCGTCGCCCGCGCGCTGACGCTCGCGCCGGAATTCATCGTCGCCGACGAGCCGGTCTCGGCGCTCGATGTCTCGATCCAAGCGCAGGTGATCAATCTTCTGCGCGACCTGCAGCAGCGTCTTGGCCTGACCATGCTGTTCATCAGTCACGACCTTGCCGTGGTCGAATATATATGCGACCGGGTGATCGTGCTCTATCTCGGCCGGATCATGGAAATCGCGCCAAGTGCCGCGCTTTATGCCAGGCCGCTGCATCCCTATACGCGGGCCCTTCTTTCTGCGATTCCCTCGCCCGATCCCGATGCGCCGCGCGACCGCCAGATCTTGAGGGGCGATATTCCCAGCCCCGCCAATCCGCCGAGCGGTTGCGTCTTCCGCACGCGCTGTCCGAATGCCCTGCCCGCCTGCGGCGAGACCGTAC
Source organism: Rhizobium sp. MHM7A (assembly GCF_005862215.1). NCBI lineage: Bacteria > Pseudomonadati > Pseudomonadota > Alphaproteobacteria > Hyphomicrobiales > Rhizobiaceae > Rhizobium > Rhizobium sp. MHM7A. The sequence goes on along the minus strand of NZ_VCHT01000010.1, from coordinate 169,531 downwards.
CGGAGCTGCGTGAAATGCAGCCCGGGCATTTCAAGGCCTGCATCCGGGATGACCTGAACTGAAGGACGTGCGATGACCACCACAACCCGGCGCCACCCGATCGCGGGCAACTGGGCAAGCCTGCTCCTACCGATCGCCGAAGACGACAGCATCGATTTCGTAAAGCTCGCCGAGGAAATCGACATACTGATCGCCGCCGGGGTCGACGGCATTTATTCAAACGGCACGGCCGGAGAATTCCACAATCAGAGCGAAGCTGAGTACGAGCGAATTCAGGACGTGCTGGCGTCGCGATGCCGCGCGGCCGAAATGCCGTTCGTCATCGGCGCCTGCCAGTCCGATCCGATCATCATGCTCGATCGGCTGCGCCGTGCAACGGTGCATAGGCCATTGGCGATTCAGGTGATCTTTCCCGACTGGTGGCCGCTCACCAATCTCGAAGCCATCGATTTTCTGAACCGCGCGTCGGAGACGGCCGAAGGGATCCCGCTTATCCTTTACAATCCGCCGCATGCGAAGCGTGTTTTGTCGCCAGCCGAGCTCAGTGACGTGTGCGGCCCCTGCCCGTCGGTGGTCGGGATGAAGATCGCCGATGGAGACGATGCCTGGTACGCGCAGGCGCGAGCGCATCTTGCCGAATTTTCGTTGTTCATTCCCGGCCACCATCTCGCAACCGGCATGAAGCAGGGCGTTGCTGCGGGGGCTTTTTCGAATGTTGCCTGTCTTAATCCGCGCGGCGCCCAGGCCTGGACAGAGCTGATTCACAGGGATCTCGACGCCGCGCTGGATATCGAAAGCCGCATCTGCGCCTTCATGGACGATCACATCGTCCCGTTTCGCCGTGACCGCGGCTATTCAAATGCCGCGCTCGACAAACTGCTCGCTGCGATCGGCAACTGGGGTCCGGTCAGCACCAGGCTGAGATGGCCTTATCGCTTTATCGACGAGCAAGAAGCGGCAAGTCTGCGCGATCGTGCGCGCACCATCATCCCGGAGCTCTTCGCTCAGTAAGTGACACGACGCAGACCGACTTGTGGAATCAGGCCTTAGAAGGGATCCGGGCGATGACCTTGATCTCGAAATCGAAGCCTGCCAGCCAGTTCACGCCGACCGCGGTCCAGTTCGGATAGGGCGGCTCGGAGAAAATCTCCTGCTTGACGGCCATGATCGTTTCGAATTGATTCTGGGGATCGGTATGGAACGTCGTCACATCCACTATGTCGTCAAAGGTGCAGCCTGCAGCATTGAGCGTTGCCTTGAGGTTTTCGAAGGCCAGCCGAACCTGGCGTTCGAAGTCCGGTTCAGGTGTTCCATCGGAACGGCTGCCGACCTGGCCGGAGACGAAGAGAAGGTCGCCGGTTCGGATTGCGGCTGAATAAGCATGGTCCTCGTAAAGGGCATGTCTGTTCGCCGGAAAGATTGCTTCGCGTCGGTTCATTGTCATCTCGCTTCCTATTGTTGATTGGATGAGCAGCAGGCGATGAAGGAGCTTCACAGGTCGCCATGCCATCTGATATACGGAGCGTATATGAAATACGCCGAATACGGATCGTATGTCAAGCTTCATATACGATTCGTATGTGAAATTGGAGGTTAGATGGCAAAAAAACGCAGCGAGACGATGGAGGAAAATCGTGTGAAGCTGATCGCGGCCGCCCGAAAGGCCTTTGCCGAGAAAGGGTACGCGGCCGCCTCGATGGACGAGTTGACCGCCGAGGCAGGCCTGACGCGGGGAGCGCTTTATCACAACTTCGGAGACAAGCGCGGGCTGCTTGCGGCGGTTGTCGAGCAGATCGACACGGAAATGGCGTCGCGCGCCCAGGCGATCGGCGCCCGCGCCGGAGACGATTGGCAGGGCCTGCTCGCCGAGGGCGCGGCTTATATCGAAATGGCGCTTGATCCGGAGGTCCAGCGCATCGTTTTGCTCGACGGGCCTGCCGTATTAGGTGATCCTTCACAATGGCCGAGCCAGAGCAGCTGCCTTCAGGCAACCAGGCAGACAATCGATCGCCTTATCGCGCAGGGCGCCCTCAAGCCGGTCGACGCGGAAGCAGCCGCCCGGCTGCTCAATGGTGCTGCGCTCAATGCCGCCCTCTGGATCGCTGCCAGTGACGAGCCGCAGCATGTGCTGCCGAAAGCTGTCGAGGCCTTCGGCGCTTTGGCTGCAGGCCTTCTCAAGGCGTCCGCCTAAGCTTGCGATATCTAGCGGCAAATGGGGAATCTTGATGGGAGAGATATGGCGCTGATTGGCCAACACTGTCTTCTGTCACCAGTAGCTGCCGAAAACCAGAAAAACCGCACCGACCGCGATGACAACCATCGCCGGCCAGTTCCGCGCCAAGCTGAGAAACCTCAGGCCTTGACGCCGCGGTTCGAGCGTGGCGCCGCCTTGCGGCATCAGGTGCGGATCACTCGGCTTTCGACGAAGCGTCGGCCGGAAGAGAAAAACAAGGCCACCAATTATGAGAGCGGCACCAATTAGAACTGCCCACATCGTCGCCTCCGCCGAGGACACGGATTAGGATTAAACAAGACCCGATCGGGATTGTTCCGTTGTGTGCGCGATATCTCTTAACATTAATTGATCCATCTTTACGTCGGCCCGTGTCTAAGTCGCATCCGCTCAACAGGATGCATGATGATGACGAGGAGATTGCCCCGCGATATTCCGCCCATGCGCCACAGGGTCAAGGTGCGCCAAACACCGGTAGTCCGGCCCTATTGGCTGATCGTTGCGACCGCGATTATCAATTTCGGCCTCTGCGCCCTTGCGCTGGTTCTCGTCGGCGGGACGCCGACGCAATACGTCATTCTTTCCGCACTCGCTGTTTCGGCGTGTGTTGCTGTCATGGCAGCGCGCCGGCGAAGAGCCCGCGAGAAGAGCCGCCCTGCCGCCGACTATCTGCTGTCTAGCACAGCTACAGCACTGACAATGCTGCAGTGGTGCTATACTGCCATCGTCACCCTCGGCAGCCTTTCCGGCTCACAGTCGATTATCCTGCGGAGCATCGATTAGGCGTAACGCCTGTTGCGAGCGCGAATGCTCAGCATCGCGAGGGTTTTAGCCCTGGCGCCACCATCATCGCTTCAGCACCCAAACCGTCCTGCCATTCTGCGAGGCCGCTATACCATCTTTCGTCCGGGCCAAATCCAGGCACCTCTCAGCATCGCCAGGCTTCGGCCTGACACAAATCCCACCCGGGACAGCCCTCCACGTCGGATGGATGCTCGCCAAGCCATCGCTGATCGTGCCGCCGCCATCTGGCCGGAATACGAGAATATTGGAAGCGCGCCGTTTCACGACGAACATTTCCCAGGGCTTGCCGTCAGCGATGACCTTGGCCAGCGGCTCGTCGGCTCCGGCGGGTTCGGCGGACAGAGCGGCCAGCATGGCGAACGGGATAAGCGGCGCTTGAATGAAACAAGTTCGTAGCAGGCGCGCGACGGACATGGAGATTTCCTTTCCCTTGATGGGTTTGTTCCAGGCATGCCGGATAGGTTGTTTTCGTGACGTCGTCCTGCTGACCATTCGCCGGAGGCGTTTACCAGCTTGGAAATCCGGCATATCAGCGAAGCCGCTATTCCAGGTGTCGAGCCTGACCATTTCCGGGATCGGCCGGGTAGGCCGCGTGGTGAACCTGCCCCAATACGAGCTTTACCGCATATTGAAGCTGTTCATCATCAGCGCGACCGGAAGGGACATAGATCGAGGAGGTGAAGGTCGCCTCCCCCTGCTCACCCGGCAAATGCCGCGCAAGTCCAGCTTCACCGGCAATGGTGTGGCTGCCGGCAAAGTCCTGGGGAACCGTCTGCATCACCTCGATATCGGGCGCGATTCCCAATGCCTGGATAGACCGGTTGGACGGCGTATAGACGCGTGCCGTGGTGATGCTTATTCCGGCATGCTGGCCGAGCGGGACGATCGTCTGAACGACGCCCTTGCCGAATGTCCGGGTGCCGACGAGAGTTGCCCGACGGTGATCCTGAAGGGCGCCTGCAACGATCTCTGCGGCAGAGGCCGTGCCGCCATTGACAAGGACGATCACAGGCACCGCGGCAATGAGCGCGTCGACCGCATCGGGACGTGCGGCATAGCGGCTGATCCGTCGATCTCGTCCGCGGGAATAGAAGATAGCTCCTCGGGCGAGAAATGCGTCGGCAACCAGCCGAGCCTGATCGAGGGGACCGCCGCCATTGTTGCGCAAGTCGAGGATGATGCCTGCAGGCGGCCGCCCGGTGGTCGAAACGGCCGCGCGGATCACTCGCTCCATACCGTCAGAGGTTCGTTCGGAAAAGGACGCCAGCCTGATGACAGCGACGGCCTGCTCGTAACTCAGGCGTGGCGTCCCCAAAGTTATGATCGCACGCGTGAGCGTCAATCTGATCGGGCTGGCGACGCCTTCGCGAAGGATCGCCAACTCGATGACGCTGCCCACCTCGCCGACAAACAACGCCGCCATCTGTTCCAGAGTCTTTCCTGATGTCGGCTGACCGTCAACCTCAACGATCCGGTCGTTCGCCCGGATCCCTGCTCGCTCGGCCGGGCTGTCTTCGATCAGCGCGGTCACCTTGACCACGCCGTCTTCTACCGCCGCTTCGATCCCCAGACCGCCAAAACTGCCATCATCCTGCCGACGCATCTCGTCGAAACGTTCCGGTGGGAGGTACGAGGAATGCGCGTCAAGCGCCGTGAACATGCCGTCAATGGCGTCGCGGATGAGTTTCGGATCCTTGGGTGCGTCGAGATGCCGGTTTCGCACCTGCTCGAGGACCTCTCCGAAGAGTGCGAGCTCGCGGTAGGCCGCCCCTCCTTCGGCCGATCCGGCGCGGGGGCGTTCGTCTGGCGCGCCGCTCTCGATGGGCAGGAACGCGAGAGCGGCGACTGCAGAGCTTGCGACAATGCTCATCGCAACGGCCAATCGCGCGACAGCACGGTTGTGCAGTGACGCAAAACCGCTCTCCCGTGACCGATTGTCCCGCGGCGGGGTCGGCGCCGGACGCTGGCCGGCAATGGGCTTGATTTTCATCGACGCGCTTCCCGAAAATGCGTTCGTCGAGCAAGCGAAATAACCATGTGTCTACCTGTGATCTTTACAGCCGGCGCACCGGCGGCTGATGTTGCATGCGGGCAGGCTTCGGCTTGCCGCAAAGCAACGGCACGCCTTTGCCCGCGAGCGGCAGCTCACGAGGTCCACATCAAAGGTGCATTTGATCGTCCTAATCGCCCGCTTTGTTACAAAGCCGGCTATGCTGACCGGCATGCGCGGAGTCGATGCCCGCTTTTAGGGTATTGCGCTGTGACTTCCATCTGACGTCGTTCACCTCGAAACTGAACCGGATCGCAAACCAAGGCGATGTGGCCGGATCATCTTCAATGCAGCCTGTCTTGTCATCACGAGTTATGTTTTGATTTGTTAAGGCCGGGCGGCATGACGGGCGTCTCATCGCGCTGCGCGGCATACAGAAGTCAGCCGGCCGGCTTAATCTAACTTAACCGAACTTTGCCGATCTTTGACCGCACAGAGCGGTCTATCCGCTACATCCGGGCTGACAAAGGCGGCACCAACAGCCGTGCGACCGGCGACGACAACTCGTCGCCCCCGCCATCGGCCTTGCGGGCACAATTTTCGTATCCGCTGCGACCACAGCATGAAAGGAGTCCGTGTTGACGCAACGTCTTCCCTTGGCCATTGGCCTTGTTCTCTACGGGTTGTTTGCCGGCCAGGGAGCCACATTGGCGCAAGAGCGCGGCGCGGCACTTACCGTTGCTGTCGAAGCGCTCGCGGAACGAGTCTGGCCAGAAACGGTTCTCGCCGGCGGCTGGCTGAAGCCCTGGCACGAGGCGATCAGCGCCGCCGAAATCAGCGGCCTGCGCATCACCGATGTTTTCGTCGATGTCGGGTCTGTCGTGACGAAGGGACAGGCGCTCGCTCAGCTGGCCGGCGATACCGTGCGCGCCGATCTGCGAAAGGAGGAAGCCCTTTTGGCGACTGCCAAAGCCGATCTTGCGAAAGCCGAGGCCAATGCCGAGCGCGCCCGGAAAATGAAAGGCAGCGGCGTTCTCTCCGATGAGAAGATCATCGAATATCTCAGCGCCGAGCGAACGGCGATGGCGAGTGTCCAATCCGCGCAGGCTCTGGTTGACAGCCAGAAGATCAAGCTTTCTCAAACAACCATCGTGGCGGTCGACGATGGCCTCATCACCTCTCGTACCGCCCAGCTTGGCGCCGTCGTCACGTCAGGCACGGAGCTGTTTCGCCTCGTGCGCCAACAGCGCATCGAGTGGCAGGCCGAGGTGTCGGCGCGGTACGGCCCTCTTATCAAGGAAGGCATGACGGCAACTATCGAGGGGCCCCGCGGCCAGCAGCTGAAGGGAACGGTTCGCCTCGTCGCGCCGACCGTCAGCACCGATACAGGCAGAACGCTCGTCTATGTCTCGCTATCGGCGGACTCTCGTGCTCCGATCGGCTTCTATGCGACCGGGCGGATTAAGCTCAGGCTCGTACTCGCCCTGGCCGTGCCGGAGACAGCACTGGTTACTCGCGACGGCATCGATTACGTCTTTACCATAGACGCCGAAGAGCGCGCCAGGCGCATCCGCGTCAAAACTGGCCGCCGCAACGACGGCGAAGTGGAGATAATCTCCGGCCTCACGCGCTCGGCAATGGTCGTGAAGACCGGGGGCGCCTTCCTTTCCGACGGCGCCCTCGTGCGCGTGGAAGGAGAAGCGCGTTGAATATCTCCGCGTGGTCCATTCGAAACCCTGTTCCGGCCGTCCTCCTATTCATCCTGCTGACTGCGGGCGGGCTTATCGCCTTCGAGCGGCTCTCGGTTCAAAACTTTCCGGATATGGATCTTCCGACGGTTCAGATCCACGCCACACTTGAGGGTGCTGCACCGGCCCAACTGGAAACGGAAGTCGCCCGCAAGATAGAGGACAAGATCGCCTCGCTCAGTCTCCTCGACCACATTACGACAAGGATCACAGGGGGTACGGTCGTCATGAGCGTGTCCTTCCAGATCGGCAAGGACGGCGAGCAAGCACTGAACGAGGTGCGAAACGCCGTCGACAGTGCCCGCAGCGACCTTCCCCCCGCGATGCAGTCTCCGAGCGTGACGCGAACGCAGATTCAGGGATCGGCGCTGATCGCATTTGCATTGCGCTCCGCGCGGCTCGACCAGACCGAGCTTTCCTGGTTTGTCGACAATGACATGACGAAAGCCCTGCTTGCCGTTCCAGGCGTCGGCCAGGTCAGCCGCGTCGGCGGCGTCGATCGCGAAGTTCATATCGATCTCGACCCGCATATGATGAGTTCCCTCAATGTCGGCGCGGCGACCATTTCCTCGACGCTGCGATCCATGCAAACCGACACGTCGGGTGGACGAGGCGATGTCGGAGGAACCAAGCAGACGATCCGAACGGCCGGAGCGGTTTCCTCAATCGATGAGCTGAAGGCACTCGCAATCCCGCTCCCGAGCGGAGCACTGGTACGGCTCGATGAAATCGGCACTGTAACGGACAGCTTTGCCGACCGCTCGTCGATCGCCTATCTCGACGGAAAACCGGTGATCGCCGTTGAGATCAAGCGCTCGAACGGGTTTTCCGACACGGCTGTCGCCGCAGCAATCGAAACCGCGGTAAAGGAGTTCGCCAGGGCCAATCCGGATGTCGAGATCGTCACGGCCTACAGTACGGTCGGCCCGATCATCGAGAATTATGACGGCTCCAAGCAGATGCTCTATGAAGGGGCTATCCTGGCCGTGGTCGTGGTCTGGCTCTTCCTGCGGGACTGGCGCGCAACATTCCTGTCAGCGATTGCGCTGCCGCTATCCGTCATTCCGACCTTCGTCGTCATGTATCTTGCCGATTTCAGCCTCAATACAGTGACGCTGCTGGCGCTATCGCTGGTGGTCGGTATCCTCGTCGACGACGCGATCGTCGAAATCGAAAACATCGCGCGTCACCTGCAGACGGGAAAGTCGGCGAAGAGCTCGGCGCTTGAGGCCGCTGACGAAATCGGTCTGGCGGTCATTGCCACCACATTGACGCTCGTGGCGGTCTTCCTGCCGACGGCCTTCATGAGCGGCATTCCGGGCCTCATCTTCCGGCAGTTCGGCGTGACGGCGTCGGTGGCGGTTCTTGCCTCACTCCTGGTTGCACGGCTTTTGACGCCGATGATGGCCGCATACATGATGAAAGTTCATCCCGTGGAGGCGAAGGATGGGCGGATCATGCGGGGCTACATCGCGCTCGTGAAAGCCTGCCTGCAGCATCGCCTCCTGACGGCATTCTGCGTGCTTGTTTTCCTCGGTCTGTCGCTGGCGGCGATCCCACTCCTCAGTTCGGGTTTCCTGCCAGCGTCGGACGATGCACAGACGCAGGTTACCATTACGCTGCAACCCGGAACACCGATCGAAGAAACGGATGAGACCAGCCGCAGGGCCGCCAAACTCATCTCCGATCTGCCAGAGGTAACACATGTCTTCTCGACCGTCGGGACGATTTCATCAGGTGATCTCCTGGATTCCACGACGACAGCCGATACGGCGAGCGCATCTCTGATCGTGGACTTGAAAAAGGTCGGCCTACGAAAACGTTCCCAGCTCGACATAGAGAGCGATATCCGGCGGGCGCTCGCGCTTCTTCCGGGGGCCCGCATTCAGGTAGGTTCGGGCGGCAATGGCACCAGACTGGATATTACCCTTGCGAGCGACGACGCCGGCGCGCTCGACAAGGCGGCCGGTGCACTCGAAGAACAGCTTCGGACGCTGCGAGGCATCGGGGCTGTGACCTCAAGCGCTTCGCTTCAGGCCCCCGAAATCCAGATCATTCCAGATCTCGATCGGGCCGCCGCTCTCGGTGTCACTGCTGAATCGATCTCCGAGGCTGTTCGGGTCGCAACCGGCGGCGATCATTCCTCCGCCCTCGCGAAACTCAATCTGCCACAGCGCCAGCTCGACATTCGCGTGCTTTTCGATCCGAGCAACCGCAGGGCGCTCGAAGAGATCGCTAACCTGCGCGTTGCCGGGAGCAGAGGCAGCGTCGACTTGGGCTCGGTTGCCACCGTCACTATCGGCAGCAGCCCGTCAGAGATCAGCCGGATTGACCGGTCGCGCAACGTCATGATCTCGGTCGAGCTCAATGGTCGTGTCCTCGGCGATCTTTACCGAGAGGCCCGGGCCCTGCCTGCACTCCGAAGCCTTCCCCAAGGCGTGAAGCTTGTCGAACAGGGCGAACTCGAGCGCCGATCAGACCTCTTCGACAGCTTCGGCATCGCCATGGCGGTCGGCGTCTTCTGCATCTATGCCGTATTGGTCCTGCTCTTTCACGACTTCCTCCAGCCGCTGACGATTCTCATGGCGCTGCCCCTGTCGCTCGGCGGCGCCCTTCTGCCCCTGGTGCTGACGGGAACAAGTTTCTCCATGCCTGTCGTCATCGGTCTGCTGATGCTGATGGGAGTGGTGACGAAGAACTCCATCCTGCTGGTCGAATATGCGATCGTGGCGCGACGCAAGGGCGCCACGCGCTTCGACGCGCTGGTGGACGCCTGCCACAAGCGAGCCCGTCCCATTGTCATGACGACGATGGCTATGGGAGGCGGCATGCTCCCTGTTGCCCTCAGTCTCAGCGGTGGTGACGCGAGCTTCCGGCAGCCGATGGCAATCGTCGTGATCGGCGGCGTGATGACCTCGACCGTCCTTAGCCTCCTTGTTATCCCTGTCATCTTCACCTTCGTCGACGATTTCCTCCTGTTGCTCAGGCGAATTATCAATGGAAAGCTCGCCGAGCACCGGCCGGGAGCTGACAAAGAAGACCGCATCTCGCACGACCAGAGGCCCCGCAGTGGAAAAATCAGCCTGGCAAAATGAAGCAGAGCCCCCCAGTTGCTCGAATCCACGAGCCTTCGCGGCAGCCAGGGCTTTTCGGCCACTCCTGGCGCGGGGAGCCTGACGAGGCTTCCCACCGGAGCCGCTACCAGAGCACCATTCCGCATGCGGCGAGTCCCGTTGAAGCGCCACTTCCCGGTTGCGCGAGAACGCACCCGCGCAGAAGACCGACGGCGTTTCGAGCACCCGCCAACCAAGTAGCCCAAACGCAGCCGCCGACATCTTGGATGCCGGCGGTACAGGGCGTAGATTTCGCTCGTCACAAATATCTAGCGGTGGAGGAGGCTGGCTCGGCAAAGGTCACTTGCCGACCTCTCACGGTGACCACTGGCCGAGGACTGCGGGCTGCTTGTCTGTCCAAGATGGTGGCAGGCCAATATGCGAAGCAGCGAAATCCTTGACGCCAGGCGACCGGCCGAAGCGCTCGCAGGCGGGGTATTTCGGTCTTCCGCCGAGGCTCGACTTGATCTTCTGAGCGGACGGGAATTTGGGCAGCCCCTTGTACGGAGTCTTGCCAGTGACAAGCATCTTTGAGAAATCGCTGCCGAAGCCCGAGGCGAGCGAATAGGCATCCCCGACCTGCGAGACGCGTGCGCTCGTGGTGATGGCGTTGGCACCTTTCGCCCAGACCATCGCGGCCACCTGCCTACCGTCTCTCGCCGTCGCCTCGGCCTCGACCGCAAGGCCTCCGAGACCCACCGGCAGCCGAGGCACGGGAACCGGAACAACCAACGACGCACCGAGCGAAGTCGCGGTCGACACGCCAGCCATCCCGGCGTTTGTGGGCATGATGCGGGTGATGGTGGCATGGACGATGACGTCGGCGTTCTCTCTGCGGTCGACGACCTGAAATCGATCGCTGACGCCGACGCAAAGAGCCCGACTGATGACATTGGCGACAAGGGCGGATTCTGAAGGCTTCTTGATAGAAGATCCCGCCTGTGGCGAAACCGTTGTCGGCTGGATGTAGATGGTCTTGGCCGCCGCAAGGTCCTTCTGATCGACTTTGAGCTTCGCCTTGGTGATCTTGCCGTTGTTGGACGTCAGCCCGTCATAGGATACCAACGTATGCGCCTCTTCCAGCGGCACCGCGGCGCAGCCTGCGGCAGCCGAGGCGATTAGGCAGGACAGGAGTGCCGAGGTTGCGGGACTACAAAGCCGTCGGCCGGAGGCATGGGCAGGATGCGGAAGTGACATAAGTTCTCCTTTGGTTGAAAATTTCTGAGGTCGGGCGGCTATTGCGAGGATTGAGGCGGATCCGCCGCGGCCAGATCGGCAAAGACCGGCTGGTCTTTCCACAGGCGGCCGCTTGCCATTTCGGCGTAGCCGAGGTGGTAGACGGCGCGCATATAGTTGGTGTTGAAGGGATCGGTGATTTTGTAAGGAATTTGTCTATCGATCGAGGCGACCCGAAAGCGGATGCCGTTCTTCTGGGCATAGACGTAAGTTGCGACCAAAGCGCTACGCGTCTGGGACTTGATGAGGGCAGCGCTCGCTCTGGCCATGACAGCCAGCGTATTGTTGGTCGTCGTCGAGAACTCCGGCACAAGCGCGTTGTTGACGATGACATACATGTTCAGTTTCAGGCCCTTCGGCCACCGCACCTGGCGCGGGCTTGCCATCCAACCCTCGGGGATCGTCAGGATCTGGGATGATGAACCGCCGTCGGAGTGCATCTCCTCGAACTCCTCGCCGTTTGCCTTGACCCTGATGAGCACGGCCGGAAACACCCCAGGGATGCTCGCCGAGGCGATGATGACGTCCCGAAAAAGCTTCAGTGCATCAGGCCGACCGCTGTCGGCGATGGCGCCCATGTTCCATACTACCGGTCTCTGTGAATCGAGATTGGAGGTCAGGACGAGCAGGCGCCTTCCTTTGCGGTGCTCGGCGGCGATTTTTTCCAGGATCTCCTGTGTAAGATGGCGTTCGACCATCCGGCGCAGCGGTTCCTGCTTCAGCAGGCTCGGACCAAGCAAGGCCTTTGGCAGAAAATCTGCGTCCACCAACTCCTTTGCGGCGCCACTCGTATAGAGATCGACGAGCGTGTCGTCATAGGCCGGACCGAGGAAAGCCAAAGGTGCAATGAGGGCGCCAGTGCTGACGCCGCTGACGATGTCGAATTCTGGCCGCTCTTTGCTGTCCGACCAAGCCTTGAGCACTCCGACGCTGAAGGCACCCCCGGCCCCGCCTCCGGACAGGACGAGATAATTGACATCCTTATGTCTCGGCATCGCCGGCCATGCTGGCGCATCGGGCAGCTCCCGGCCGGTGTCCGCATAGGTGCGGATATCGCCAAATCCTTCAACATTGGCGTTGGCCGCCGCTGTCGGGCTGTAGCTAACCCGGTCCGGCGCCATGCAGCCAGCCAGAAAGGCGAGAGTCAGGATGGCCATTAGTCGAATCAAGTTGTCGCCCTGTCTTCGGCCACGGTTACGAGCGGCAAGATCACCGCCGGCCGTGGGGCCTTGCTCCGTGCACTTCCTTTCGGATGGCGCCTGATCGCATTAACGCGGATTCGCGATTGCCTTGGATTTTGAATTGTTAAGATTCGTTATCGCCGCCGCTGCGGCAGGGGCAGCTCGTAGGTGAGTTTTGAACCACCTTGGAAACGTTTCTTTACCAGGCGCCTCGGTTTGGTCACGCTTCTGACATCGCCCGGCTTCCCACGTCGACTAATCAAGTCGGAGAGAAAGGGAGATAACAATGCGCCATCAGGAGATGACGGCCGCCGAGGTCTTGCGAGATCCGTTGATCAGACAGGTGATGTGGGTCGACGGGGTCCGTGTGGAACAGCTGGAAGAGCTGCTTTTGGACGCCGCGAGGAGACTATCTCATCTAAAGCCTTGGCGGCAGCGTTGCCGACAAGCTTCGATTCGGCTGATCAGTCCCGCGCCAGCGAAACTTCAGGGGTGAAAATATAACCGCCCAGCCGTACCGTCTTGATGAACGTCGGCTCCTTGTAATCGGGCTCGATCTTTTGCCGGACACGACTGACATGGACGTCGATACTGCGCTCGACTGGGCCGGCCGAGCCTGCATGCGTGCGGGCAAGGATTTCCTGGCGATTCATGACCTGCCGCGGGTTTTGGCAGAATACCAGCAGGACATCGAATTCTGCCGTTGTCAGCGACACATGAACGCCTTCGCTATCGGTCAGCTCGCGCGTGACGGGGTCGATTCGCCAGCCGGCGAAGGTCATCGCCTCCTGAATGGGCCTGACTTGCATGGAGTAGGACGAGCGCCGCAGCAAGGCCCTGATCCTTGCCAGCAGCTCCCTGGAATTGAAGGGTTTCGTGACGTAGTCGTCGGCACCAAGCTCCAGGCCGATCACTCGGTCGACCTCCTTCGTCAGCGCCGTCAGCATGAGGATAGGAACCGTGTTGGTCGATCGGATCCGCCGGCAAATACTGAAGCCGTCTTCGCCTGGAAGCATGCCGTCGAGAACGATGAGCTGGAACTCCTTCTTCTTCAGAAGGCGGTCCATTTCCATGGCGGAGCCGACCGCTTCGGCGGCGTAGCCGGCATCCTTCATCAGGTCGATCAGCATGCTGGCAATATCGCGGTCGTCCTCGACGATCAGGATGCGCACGGAAGTCTGCATGGGTGAATTGAATGCGATATTGCTCATATCCGGCGCCTGAATCTGAAAAAGCATCCGCTTCGGTTCCTGTTTAACAGAAAAATGTGTGCGCATCGTCTTATTGTCTTACCGTGACTGGCGACCGGCAACTTCGCAGGAGGTGTGCAGCCACGCCGATCTGCACGAGGTGCAGCCCACCGGAAACCATGACGTGACATCCAGGAGGCAGCCGGCGGTTCAGCTCGGAAGTCGAACGAGCTAATGAGGTCAGAACTTGTAGCCGACGAACATCATGACGGAAGGCTGGGTGTCCTTCTGAACCACCGGGCTATTGCGCGCGTCGCCGGTCAGGATCCCCAGTTCGGCCTGACCGCGCACGAACCAGTGCTCGGATGCCAGATAAGTCACGGATGCGGTGAGATCGATGCGTTTGAAGCCCGCGCCTGCATCGTAGACGTCAAGGCCAGACCTTGCCGACTGCAAGGGAGTGACGCCGAAATAGGACTTCATGTAATTCTTGTCCGCCCAGGTAGCCGATGCCCCGGCGGAGAAGATGAAATGGCCGACCATGTGGGAATATTCAGCACCGAATGTCCCGGTGACACCGTCGCTGCCGCCGATGATCTTGTCGACACCTGCACTAAGCTCGATGGGTCCAAGCTCGTAGGATATCACGCCGCCGACCTTTGCACCGGAATCGATATCCCCTAATCCCTCCAGATGATCGGCGTCGTCTTCGTCGCGACCGAATTCCATGCCGCCCCTGGCGCTGATCTTGAAATTCTCCACCTTGTAGATATCGATCAGCAAGCCAGTCGGTCCGACATGTACGCGATCGTTGAAGAAGCTTGCGGAAACAAAAGGAACCGGCATGACCTCAAAATCCTTCGACCCCTCGAATTTCGGGCCATACACAGCACCAGCTCCCACAACGACATTCCAGTCGTGAAGCTTGCCGCGGAAACCCGTGGGACGCTCGCCGGATGGTGCAGGCGGTTCACCGGCGCCAAGTTCGCTCGGGTCCGCCGCCCACGCCCTATTGCCTGCTGAAAGGGGCATAACCAGCGCCGGCAAAATCATCAAACCAATATTCTTCTTCATAAAAGACAAAGTTCGCTCCTGGGTGTTTTCCGAGGCTTACTGCCCTCGACCGGCGGCACCCTGCAGGCAAACCGTTTTGGGATGGATTTTGTCTTGTTAAGAAATGTTTCCGAGCGTCATTGCCGAGCCCCGAGTTGACGCCCCTGAACAGGCGGGCGCGCGCATGACGCGAGGCAGATAAAAATAATCGCCTGGTGACTTCCCGCCGGCAAGAGCGTCGGGATGGACATATCGGCACGCGAAGACACAACACTTAACGTAATGAAACACATCTTTGAAACGAAATTCCTACTTTGCCAGGTGCGGCCCAAGAAAGAGGAATTGAATGATGATCGGCGAGAACCCCGCACCTCCTGTTCTTGTCTACATCCCCGACCAGCGCGGATTACATCTTGCCGGCGAAGTCCTGCGGAGCCGGGGCTTCGACGTGAGGAGCGCAAGCACCATACCGGAACTTCAGCTCGTGCTGGAGCTCCTCCTCTGCAAAGTGATCGTCACCATCACTTCGAAGATCCGCGAGGTGCGATTTTTCTCCAATCTCCCCGTGGTGAACATCCAGGCCTTTGTGCTGCCCAACATCGACGCGGCGTCATCCGAACAGCCTGTCCTTTTCGACAGGACCGCCTTTCTTGAGCGCGTTCGAACACTCGCGGACCCACGTTAGCGGTTCCTTGCCACAGCGGGTTAACAAATTAAAACACCATTGCCGCTGGCATATTGATACCATCTCAACGGTAGCTACACGCTTTGCGCTATGCCGACAGGCGACAAGCGGCCTGCGGCGAAATGAGGCCGGCAGCATCCGGCTGTTGCGTGCCGATTTGGAGGGCTGACGATGCTGGTGCGATTTCTTGCAGGTTCCATCCACCGGCAGATCGCCCTGCTTGCCGTCGCGCCCGTCGTCCTCTTTGCAATCCTCGGCATCATCAGCGAAAACCTGACAATCAAGGAGCCTGAAAGCGTCTCTCAGGCGCGCGCGGTTGCCATGCGCATCGAGTTCGTTACCGAGATGATCCGCTCTGCCGAGACCGCTGATCAGGAGACCGCCATTCTTGACGCTGCGAGAAGGACAGGACTTCAAGTCGCCGAGGTCTCAGCGGCAGAACTGCAAGGCCCCGAGCTGGAGGTGGAGGAAGGTGACTTTCGTTCCGAAATCCAGAAAAATCTTTCGCCGGACGTCGACGCCAAGCTACGGGCGGCGACCGAGACAGGCCACCTTAAGCCGTCGCTGGTCGTTAGCATCGATCAGCGCCGCGCCCTTGCTTTCTTACCGCCGCCTGCCGTGCCCGACTCCCGCATCACAGATCGCGAAATCAGCGACTTCCTCGCGACCATGGCAATGTTCGTGCCCGTCGTCCTGCTGTCCCTCTACGGCAGCCGCATGATCGCTTCGCCGCTTCAACGCTTTTCTCAGGCCGCACGCGATCTCGATCCGGATAAGGGCCCGGAGCGCCCCTTCGACGAAATCGGGCCACCTGAAGTCCGTACACTTGCGAAGTCGCTAAACGACATGCGGAGCCGCGTCCGGGGGATGATCGAGGCGCGCACGCGCATGTTGCGCGCCATCAGCCATGATCTGAGAACGCCGCTGACGCGTTTGCGCCTCAGGGCCGAGCGTTCAACCGAACCGTCCCTGCGCGCCGCATTGCTGGCGGACATCGACGCCTTGGCGCTGATGGTCGATGAGACCTTGGTCTACCTCAGGAAGGACGCTTCGAAGGAAACCCAGCTGAGAGCCGACCTGCCGAGCCTTATAAACACCGTCTGCAACGATTTTGCCGATATGGGCTATTCGGTTTCCTATGACGGGCCTGATCGCTTCGCCTATCCGTGCCGACCTCACGCGCTCAAACGCGCTATCGCCAATCTCATCGACAACGGCACCAAATTTGCCCGGCACGTGAATGTCGAGCTTCATGTCAAGCCAGATCGGGCAATCAGCATCAGCGTCACCGACGACGGCCCCGGCATTCCTCTGGAATTCCCCGCCCATGTCCTGGAGCCGTTCTATAAACTGGATTCTGCGCGTAACGATCGCGGATTCGGTTTGGGGCTTTCCATCGTGAGGGATATCGTCGAAAGCCATTTTGGAACGCTGAGGTTAGAAAATGCCACGCCGCGTGGCTTGATCGCCGAACTCAATCTGCCATCGCCCGATTCGATCAATACGCAGGCAAATACGACTGCGGCCGAATCCACAGTGACGATGACGCCATCATAGTGGGCAGTATAGCTCTGCGGAGGCGGAGCCCGCGAGGACGCAATTGCGCGGACATCAGTTCTGCCAGTATGAAGCTCGTTTGGCTGTAAGCTGCTATGCACGACCTTTTGAGCGAATGTTCTTTCGGCATTGCACTTAGCGAAACATAAACAGATTTGTCACTGCCCGAGCAAACATGTATTCGATCGCAGAAAAACTCTTACCAACCTAGGCGGCTGATCCGCCGCGAGCCAACCGAACGCGATTCCGAATGACCGAACATGCCATGACCTGGGGTATCGCCGGCCTCACTGCGATGGGCGTCGTCGCCCGTCCCTTTCGATGGCCGGAGGCGATCTGGGCCGTATTCGGCGCCCTGCTCCTGCTCGCCTTCCGCCTGGTCGGACCCGAAGATGCCCTGGCCGGCGTCGCCAAGGGCGGCGACGTCTATCTGTTTCTGATCGGCATGATGCTGCTGTCCGAGCTTGCCCGGCGCGAAGGCCTGTTCGACTGGATCGCCGCCATTGCCACAGCCTGTGCCAAAGGTTCACCTCGACGTCTTTTCGTGCTGGTCTATCTTGTTGGCGTGGTTGTCACCGTCTTTCTTTCCAACGATGCGACGGCCGTGGTGCTGACGCCGGCCGTCTATGCCGCCTGCCGGACGGCGCGGGTGAAGGACCCGATGCCTTATCTCCTGATCTGCGCCTTCATCGCCAATGCCGCAAGCTTCGTTCTGCCGATTTCCAATCCGGCCAATCTGGTGATCTTTGCCGGCGGCGACATGCCGTCGCTGTCCCGCTGGCTGTCGACATTCATGCTGCCGTCGATCATTTCGATCGTCGCGACGTTCCTCTGCCTCTACTGGACGCAGCGCCGCGCCCTTGCAGACGATACGCTTGCCGCGGATACGCAACGGCCGCCCCTCTCGCGCAGCGCCCGCCTGGCCGGATGGGGGATCCTGCTGACGGCGATTGTTCTTATCGCTGCGTCGGCCATGCATGTCGATCTCGGCGTGCCGACCTTTGCTGCAGGCACGATCACCACCGCGATTGTTCTGCTGCTGACGCGGCAAAGCCCGGCCGAGACGCTGAAAGGCATAAGCTGGAGCGTTCTGCCGCTGGTCGCGGGCCTGTTCGTCATCGTGGAATCTCTCGACCACACCGGCTTGACGAAGCTTCTCTCCGATCAATTGGCTTCACTAGCCTCGGCTTCGCAATCGCAGGCGATCGGCGTTGCGGGCCTGCTCGTCGGTGTGATCTGCAACCTCGTGAACAATCTTCCGGCGGGCCTGCTTGCCGGCAGCGTAGTGCAGGCAGCCGGTGTCTCCGACAAGATCGCGGGGGCCGTACTGATCGGCGTCGATCTCGGACCCAACCTGTCGGTGACGGGGTCGCTGGCGACGATCCTGTGGCTGTCTGCGCTCCGGCGCGAAGGCCTGCATATCGGCGCCTGGACGTTTCTAAAGCTCGGAACCGTCGTCATGTTCCCCGCGCTCATTCTGTCTCTGGGGTCGCTCCTCCTGTTTTGAGGTGCTGCCGGCGCTACGACCGCTCAATCACCGGATCCGGATAGAGCCGCAGCAGCAAGTTCGCCGCTATCAGCGCCGATCTAGGTGTCCCATTCGTCTGCTTCCCAGAAGAAAGACATCTTTCAGCTAATCTTGGAACGCCGACATGCGGCGGTCGCCGATTATGTCCACGAGACGGTGTCGGATCCGTCAAATATCCTGCGATGCTGCCGCCTTGTTCGACAATAAATTACTTCGTTTCGAGAGCTCATTGATCGAGCGCAATGCGCCGGGGGCAAGATCGCTCGAAGATGGCCATCTCACGGAGCGAAAGGAATGCGCTATGCCGAAGATAGTGACCGTAACAGCCGTGATCCTACTTGCCGTCCTGGCCGGCTACGGCAGTGCGGCGTGGTGGCCGCAGCCGGATCAGTCGGATGATGCGCCGCAGACGAAGACGGCACCCAAGGAAGGCTATCCGGATCCATTCATCCCGCCGACCAAGGGTAACGGATTTTGATCGTGCCGAGGTCGGCGGAATCGGCGCCGGCGACTGTGAGGGTTCTTAGCCGCATGCAGCAGACCTGGCGTGACTTCTTGAAATTGGTCCACCTTGCCGCGAGCAGAGAAACGATGATCTTTAAGCAAAGGACGAATGCGGACTGCGATGAGCCGGTCTATGTTCAAGGTGGCAATGCGGGCGCCGGATACGATCCGCAGTACAGGCGAGGCTCGAATTCCTTGCCACGAATGGAAAGGTTCGAAGAAGCAGTGCAGATTTGCGAAAGAAATCTGTTCTGCGGCATTGCGCGGACAATTGTCTGATCAAACGCAGGCGGTTTCCGAAGCAAGAATGATTACGTGCCGCCGTATGCACCGCTCCGAGCTGATCCCGGCGACACGTCGACGAGCAGCCATCAAGCGGCTGATGACTATTCGCTGGAGGACCGATGATGGGCATCATCGACGAGCGTGAAGAAGCACTTGAGAAAGAGTACATCATGAAGCTCGAGCGTACGTTCCATATCCGGGCGAGGCGCGACCGGATGCTGGCACGCTGGGCGGCCGAGCTCATCGGACGAAATGACTTTGACGTCTATTTCGACGAAGTCATTTCCGCCGGGTTGCTGGAGTCAGGAGACGAGAAAGTCTTCAAAAAGGTTCTGAGCGACCTGCAATATGCGGATCTCGCGATCAACGCTCAGACGGTTCGCGAGAAAATGGAGCAGCTTCTGCTTGAAGCGGCAAGGTCTCTCGACGAGGCCGGGTAGATCCGGGTGATGTGGCCAGGCTGCCGGCAATTTCGTGCAGGAGAAATCTCGTGACCATTCCCATTCCCCACCCATTCGCCGCCGGTCTCGGCAGTCGTAGCGGCCTCGTCACTGAAGAGGCCGAGAGCCGGCTGGTGCGTTACGGTCCAAATATTCTGCCCGAGCCTGAGACCCCCTCTTTCGCGTTTGTCTTCTTGCGGCAGTTCCGCAGCCCCCTGATTTATATCCTGGTTCTGGCAGCCGCCATCTCCCTGGTGGTCAGCGATACCAAGGACGCAGTCTTTATCGGCGTCGTCTTGCTGCTGAACGGCTTGATCGGCAGTCTGCAGGAATATTCGGCAGGCCGAGCTGCGCTGGCGCTTCGAAAGCTCGAACAACCGCGTGCCGCCGTCATTCGCGACGGAGAGGTGCGGGAAATTGAAGCACGCCTGCTGGTGCCGGGAGATCTCGTGCTTCTGGAAGCCGGCGGAAGAGTTCCGGCCGACCTCGCACTGGTTGAGGCGACCGACCTTCTGTGCGACGAATCCCTCCTTACCGGAGAATCGCTGGCGACGCGCAAAGCGGCACGGCCCGCTGGCGTGCCGGTTGAGGAGGGCAAGACGGCAACCGCATTCGCCGGCACGCTGGTCACGCGTGGACGGGGCACGGGCGTCGTGACAGGGACAGGACTTAGAACCGAGATCGGCAAGATTGCCGCCGAAATCGGCAGGGCATCCGCATCGCAACCGCCACTGATGATCCGGCTTGCTCGTTTCTCCAATGCGATCGCCTGGGCGGTGGGGGTGACGTCACTGGTCTTGATCGGCATCGGCCTCATGCGAGGGCTCGCGTGGAGCGATCTTTTCCTTATGTCGGTCGGTCTTGCCGTGAGCGCAATTCCAGAAGGCCTGCCCATCGCAATCTCGATTGCCCTCGCGATCAGCATGCGTCGCATGGCGAAGCGCAACGTCATTGTGCGGCGAATGCCGGCGGTCGAATCGCTGGGCTCCTGCACCATGATCGCCACCGACAAGACAGGGACTCTGACGCTCAACGAGCTCACGGTTACCGATATCCGGCTCCCGGACGGCACCGATCTTGCCCTTGATGCGGGTACTGACCTGGACACCTGCGAGATCAAGGCGGCCAATATGAGCGTGGCGGAGGCACGCGTGCGCGCCGGCCGACTGCTCAGAGCGGCCGCGCTTCCCAACGAGGGTTCGCTCATACAGGACGAGAACGGCTGGAAAGGCGTCGGCGACACGGTCGACGTCGCCCTATTGGCCGCCGCACGTAAGGCGGGATTGGCGCAAGAGAAGATGGCAGCGGATTATCCCTTGCTCGCCCGCATCCCTTATGAGCCCGATCTGAAATATGCTGCCTCCTTCCATCGCGGGAGCGAACGCGTGCGCATCTTCGCGAAGGGCTCGACTGAGACACTGCTCAGCATGGCCGACCGGATGGATGTCGGCGACCGGGTGGTGGAAATCGACAGAGACAGGCTTCTCGCCCAGAAGGAGGAGATGGCGGCCCGCGGGCTTCGGGTTCTCGCTTTCGCAGAGGGCGAAATCCGCAGTGATGCCGACGCCACCTTCGGCCACCATCATCTTATCGACCTCGTATTCCTTGGTATTGCGGGCATGCAGGATCCGATCCGCCAGGAAGTTCCGCAGGCGATCCGAGAATGCCGCGCCGCCGGCGTCGAGGTAGCGATGGTGACGGGCGACGACCCCAAAACAGCAGCGGCCATCGCCGCTCAGGCGGGTTTGCACTTCGGCCCGAGCCAAATCACCACCGGCGACGCGGTGCGCGAGGCCGAAGCCGCAGGCCCGGAGCGGCTGGATGAGCTTACGAAAAGCGCGCGCATCTATGCCCGCGTTGTTCCCAATCAGAAGCTTGCGATTGTGCTCTCCATGGCGCGCAACGGCCATTTCGTGGCGGTGACCGGAGACGGCGTCAATGACGCTCCAGCCCTGAAACACGCTCATGTCGGTGTCGCCATGGGCGTGAAGGGTACGGAGGTCGCCAAGGAGAGCGCGGACATCGTCGTTGCCGACGACAATTTCGCCTCCATCGTCAGCGGCATTCGCGAGGGTAGAACCGCCTATTCCAACATTCGCAAAGTCATCCTCATGTTGACGGCGACAGGAGCTGCGGAAATGCTGCTGTTCCTGCTGGCGATTCCGCTCGGTCTTCCAATGCCACTGCTTCCCGTGCAGCTTCTCTGGCTGAATCTCGTCACGAATGGCATTCAGGACGTGACGCTCGCGGGAGAGCGACCTGAGGGCGACGAACTGGCCAGGCCACCTCGCCTCCCCAAGGAGCCGATCTTCGACGGGCTAATGGTTCGCCGGATCGTCCAATCCGCGCTCGTCATAGGCGGCGGTGGCTTTGCAGTCTTCTATTGGCTGCTGTCACAGGGCTACCAGGTCTCCGAGGCGCGCAATCTACTGCTTCTGCTTTTCGTCATGTTTGAGAATGTACAAACTCTCAGCTGCCGTTCCGAGCGTCGCTCGCTCTTCTCGCGATCCTTTTTCCAAAACCCGCTGCTGCTCGCCAGTATCGTAGCGGCCCAAGCCATCCATATCGGCGCCATGCATGTCCCGTGGTTCCGTGAGGTGCTTGGCCTGGCGCCGATCTCGCTGGCGGAATGGGCGCTGACGCTTCTGGCCGCCGCCTCGCTTCTGCTTGTAATAGAGATGGACAAATTGCGTGGACGTACCTCTTCAAACACGCACCTGCACGAGATCGAGGCTGAATGAACTCTCGGCAGAGGCAGCGTTGCTCGCGGCACCAACACGCATTTCATTACGATGGCACAAGCGGTAATCTATCGCGGCGCCGGCTTTTCATCGTCTGGCAATTCCGTTGGCTTGCAGTGACTGCCGCGGTCCTGTTCGCTTTTGCACTACGCGGATTCGCAGGTCGCTGAAGTGACCCCGGAAGTGCTGCGGTCGACGTCCATTGACGGCGATCAAGGAAATGACGTTGCAGAGGCTTTATCCTGCCTTCAGTTTCAGGAGCTTGGAAGATGCTACAAATTCGATCAATCATGACTCCCAACCCGACGACGATCGGGCCGAACGCGAAGATCTGGGAGGCTGCCAATGCTATGGTCGATCGCCACATCAGCGGGTTACCGGTCGTCGATCAATCCGGCGACCTGCTTGGCATCATCAGCGAAAGCGACTTCCTGCGGCGCGGCGAAATCCACACGCAAGCTCCCCACAGCCTCTGGCGTGATTTCTTCGCTTCCCGCGGCGGGTTGGCCGAGGAGTACGCGAAAAGCTTCGGAAACGACGTTGGAGAAGTAATGTCTTCCCCGGCAGTGACCGTGCAGCCGGATGCATCCATCGAAACCGCCGCCAAGCTGATGGCGGAAAAGAACGTGAAGCGTCTTCCGGTGGTCGAAGGCAACCATCTCATCGGTATCGTCACGCGCTTCGACGTCATGGCCGCACTCGTCCGCGAGCTTACCAGGCATTGCGCCGCACGAACGGACAGCGATATCCAAAGTGCGCTGGAGGCGGAACTCGCTCGGCAAAAATGGGGAGATTCCGTGACTCTGCACGTCGCCGATGGCGTGGTCACGCTGGAAGGCCGAGTGCTGGACTCGCGGGAAAAGACGGCCCTGCACGTGGCTGCAGAAAACACCATCGGCGTAAAGCGGGTGGATGATCGAGTCCAGGTCGTGGCGCCTCCGGACATGCCGGTGCCGCCACCCGGCTTCTATCTTTGAGCCTCTGAACTGTCTCCTCTTCCCAGAGGCCGTAGTGGCCAGGAAACGCCGCGGCATGGCGGGAGGAAAGATGCCAGTTCATTTCGATGACAAGGGGACCACTTTACCGGGGCTAGGCCGTCGATGCGCATCTGCAGGTCCGCACGCTAGAAGACGTCCTTGCCGTTTCGTCCAACGAACTCAGTCCGGAAACCTTTTTCATGCGCTTCCTTCACAAAGGAATTCGCGCTGAGTGCATCTGCGTGTATGACGTCGTTGAAGCATTGTGCAAAGGGACAGCAGAGTTCATCACGCACCCAGGCGCGCGCCTGGGGCGACACTGCCGAAATCTGCCAATCATGATTGCTCATTCGCTCGAGACGAAAATCGATGCTGCAGGACGGTTGGTCGGAGCTGCCTGCACCAATCAGCGCCGCCTCAGCGGGCCGAGAGAGAATGTGGTTCATATCGTCTCCTTTCCTTCAAAGGCAACCACCTCATGATGACACCGGCGCACCACCTGTTATCAATGTTACACCCGGAAGCTGTTTCTGCCGCCCGGGCAAAACGCGAACGTCGGAGACGCCGTAGCAAAACCCAATCCGGTAAATCTCAATAAGACAACCTTCGGCGTCTTCCGCCATTGATGCCGGTCAAATGTGAGTAGAAATCACCTTCTTAAGCTCGCTGCTCCGATGCGCGCTAATCAAAACTCACCGCCAAGCGACCGACCCCGCCGATCTATTCTAACGGTAGCGCTGGTGACGCCGCTCCTTCGTTCCCGACATCGCGTGATGACTTTGACCAGCGTCAAAAGCAGCCGCCAGCAGATCGCACGGCGGCAATTTGATCCTCCGCAATGCCTGTTCATCAACGCGCTTCAGACTGTGGTTTCCTGATAAATCGGAGAAGTGCCATGAAGACCATGGTTGCCATTGACTCGCCGCGTGCGATCGGAGGAATGCCGTGAATCATTTCCCCGTTGGACGATGGCTGCGATGGCTTATCATCGATCACCTTCTGTTGATCGTTCTCATTCTCATGCTGGCCACTGTCTTCAGCGTCCCGCTGATCAACGGTGATCCAGCACGATCAGAGAAACGCACCATTGCTGCGCTCGACACCCCAGTAGCAGATGCGGGCAAGGGAGGAGACACTCATTCGATCTCCAGCGAACGGTAAATCTCTTCCTCCTGCCGTGGAACAGTCGCTGGGCCTCATAAAGCTGCGCCTGTGTCGGTGTGCCGCTGTCGAACGTCTTGCGCATGACGGTGAGATTGTGAATTTGCCGTTGCATTTCCATGTGCGTTCGGCTCATTCCGGCCAGAACATCCGGCGCTGCATGTTTTCGGCGAAGACGCGCGTAACTTGTTCGTCTCTCCTCTCGTGGGGAAGGAGCCGGTCACGCAGGCAACAATCCAGCCTTTCGAGCTTGTCTTTTGCCCTTTCCCAAGGCGAGCGTGCAATCCGATCGGCCATCGTGCCGATGTCATCCACCACGTCAGCCAACGCCCTATGCTCAGCCTCCAGTGCCAGCAGCTCCTCTTTGCTCAGCCGAGGAGAGGCCATGCCGAACACGATCGGCGCCCCAAGGCACGCAGGACGTTGACGGCACAGCCTCGATTCTCAGGCCGAGGCAGTCAACACGCTCCCTACGGCGTCAGCAGGGCTGCGCCGCTCAAGCGGCCGGCCCTGAGATCGTCGAGCGCCCTATTCGCGTCCATCAATGGATAGGTGGTCGTGTGGGTCCTGACTCCTGCCTGACGAGCGACGGGAAAGAACTCTTCGGCATCCCGCCGGGTGAGATTTGCAACAGATACAAGACTTCGTTCGCCCCAGATGAGCGCATAGGCCATTGCCGGAAGATCGCTCATATGGATGCCACCGCAGACCACCCTACCTCCTTTCCGCACTGCCTGCAAAGCCGCAGGCACGAGTTGGCCAACCGAAGCGAAGATGATCGCCGCGTCTAGCATGACGGGCGGGCGTTGATCCGAACCTCCCGCCCACGCGGCGCCGAGGTCAAGCGCGAAACGCTGTGCCGCATCGTCGCCTGGGCGTGAAAAAGCATAGACTTCGCGGCCCTGCCAACGGCAGACCTGCGCGATGATATGGGCGGCCGCACCGAAGCCGTATAACCCAATCCTGGCGCCGCCGCCGGCCTGCTTCAGTGAACGCCACCCTATGAGACCAGCACACAGCAACGGCGCAAGCGCTACCGGATCGGCCTGCTCATCCAGCACAAAGGCGTAATCAGCATCGGCAACGACATGAGTGGCAAAACCGCCATCACGCGTATAGCCGGTGAACTGCGGCTGATCGCAAAGGTTTTCCTCATTGTTCAAGCAGAAAGAACAGCAGCCACAGGTGTGGCCAAGCCAGGGAACGCCGACCCTCTGTCCGACCCGCTGTGAAGGCACACCCTCTCCCACCGCCTCGACGCGGCCGACGATCTCATGGCCGGGAATGAGCGGAAGCTTCGGCGCGGAAAGATCGCCGTCACAAACGTGAAGATCGGTCCTGCAAACAGCGCAAGCTTCCACTCTCAACATCAGTTGCCCGCTTTGCGGGACGGGATCGGGCCACTCGACCGGACGCAGAGGGGATCCGACCGCTTCGAGAACCATTGCTTTCATCAGGCCTGCCTCCGAACGCCTCCCGCAGATGCGGCAGGGTACCCTCTTCTTCCGACGGGATGAAGCCAAGACTGCACCTGCATGGGCATCGTGCGTCGATGGCCGTAAAATCCAAGCTCGATCCGGTCAACGGAACTGCTCTTTGCGATGGGTCAATGTGCGGAGTGTGCGATGCCAGCACTATCCGCGCCGGACAATCATCGTGAAGGGAATGAAGATCATGACGAGCAAGATGATGAAGGCGGCGGTGGTTCGGGAGTTCGGCAAGCCTCTCGCAATCGAATGCGTGCCGGTGCCTGTTCCGGGTCCAGGTGAAATCCTGGTGAAGGTCGTTGCCTGCGGAGTATGCCACACTGATCTGCATGCCGCTGAGGGCGATTGGCCCGTCAAGCCGTTGCTGCCCTTCATTCCCGGCCACGAGGCGGCCGGGGTCGTCGCGGCTCTCGGTCCAGGCGTCACCGAATTCAAGGAAGGCGATGCCGTCGGCGTCGCCTGGCTGCACGACGCCTGCTTGCGCTGCGAATATTGCGAAACAGGTTGGGAAACCCTCTGTGAACACCAGCACAATACCGGCTACAGCTGCAATGGCGGCTTTGCCGAATATGTCATTGCCTCGGCCGCTTTCGCCGCCCGCCTTCCTGCCGGTGTCGATTTCGCGGAGATCGCGCCAATCCTCTGCGCCGGTGTCACGACCTATAAGGGACTGAAGGAAACCGAAGCTCGGCCCGGCGAATGGGTGGCGATATCGGGCGTCGGCGGCCTCGGCCATGTTGCGATCCAATATGCCAAAGCGATGGGTTTCAAGGTGATCGCTCTCGACGTCGCTGCCGCCAAACTTGACCTTGCCCGCCACGTCGGCGCCGATCTAGCGCTCAACGCGCGCTCCGAAGACACCGTCGAAAAGGTGCTGAAGGCGACGGGCGGCGGAGCGCATGGCGTTCTCGTCACCGCCGTCTCGCCGCCTGCCTTCTCGCAGGCACTTGGCATGGTGCGTCGCAAAGGCACCGTTAGCCTCGTCGGCCTGCCTCCGGGCAACTTCCCGATGCCGATTTTCGACGTCGTGCTGAAGCGCATCACCGTGCGCGGCTCGATCGTCGGTACGCGCCGCGATCTCGACGAAGCGCTCTCTTTCGCTTGCGAGGGCCGAGTCCGAGCTGAGATCGCCAAGGCGCCGCTCGATGACGTCAATGATATTTTCGCCGGCCTCAAGGCGGGAACCATCGAGGGCCGCACGGTGCTCGATATTGCAGGAGAGGCGAGCATCTTCGCAGCGCAGGATCAGTCCGCAGCATAGCTGACAGCGTTGCGTGTCTCCGCCGCCCGGGGAAGCGGCGGAGACACCTTTACTTCTACAAACAGAGCGCCTGGGCCCGCCGAACGGGTAATCAGACAAGGCGCCAACTGGTCGACTGAGATCGAGACGCCGGGTTCCCGGCGGATGCTGCCTACTGGAAGACTCCCGTGCACCACCCTGGCCGACGGGATCCCAAACATCAGGAGTCGAAATGCTCGTTCAAGACATCATGACATCACCGGCGATCACTGCGACGACATCCTGTTCCGTCGCCGAAGCCGCCAAGCTGATGCTCGACAACAGGATCAGCGGTCTACCGGTCGTCGATGCCAACGGAGCGCTCGTCGGCATCGTCAGCGAAGGGGACTTCCTGCGCCGCAGCGAATTGAACACCGAACGCAAGCGGCCGTGGCTGCTCGAATGGCTGACGAGCTCCGGAAAGATCGCCGCAGAATATGTCCGAACCCATGGGCGGCGGATCCAGGAGGTGATGACCGCGCAGGTCAGCACGATCGCGCCGACCGCTGCCATTTCGGACGCCGTCAGATTGATGGAACGTCAGGATATCAAGCGTCTGCCCGTGGTGGAGAACGGCAGGCTCGTCGGCATCGTTGCGCGCTCAGACCTCTTGCGAGCCCTGTCTCGGGCGCTCCCGGCGGCACCGCTTTCGCCCGAGGACGCTCAGATCCAGGCGGCAATCGAAGCAGAACTTGCAAAGCAGAGCTGGAGCCGCAACGGCTTCATCCATTGCCACGTCGCCAGTGGTGTCGCCGAGTTGACGGGAACGATTTTTGATGAACGCGAGCGCTTGGCCGCAAAGGTCGCGGCCGAGAACATTGCAGGCGTGACGTCGGTCAGGGACCTGCTCGTCTGGGTCGATCCTTATTACGGCATCGCCCTGCCGCCGCCGGATGCTGAGGTGAGGCAGGCTTGAAGCTCCAAGGATCCCGTCAGGCCGGTCGGTGCTGCAGAGCAGAGGCGCGGCGGAAATATCTTGGCTCCTGACCGGCTTCGTGCCGTTGATGTGATCGGGGATCAACAGGACCGGCACTACGGCAGCATCTTTCCCGTCCGGCGCAAGACGTCATGCCAGCTGAGCGCCTCCTCGAGGAGATGAGGCGTGTGGCCGCCGCGCAGCAGCGCGCGCCGATAATAGTCTGCCAGCGTTTCACGATAGGTCGGGTGCACGCAGTTGGCGATGATGACCTCCGCCCGCTCCCGCGGGGCTAGGCCGCGAAGATCGGCGAGGCCGATTTCCGTCACCAGAATATCGACGTCGTGCTCGGTATGATCGACATGGCTGACCATCGGAACGACGCGCGAGATTGTTCCTCTCTTGGCACGCGACTTCGCTACGAAGATCGACATGTGGGCGTTGCGGGCGAAATCGCCGGAGCCGCCAATGCCGTTCATCATTTGGGTGCCGCCGACATGGGTTGAGTTGACGTTGCCGTAAACGTCGAATTCCAGCGCCGTGTTGATGGCGATGATGCCGAGCCGCCGGATGACTTCCGGATGATTGCTGATCTCCTGCGGGCGCAGGATGAGCCGCCGCTTGTAGTGTTCGATCTCGGAAAGCACACGCCGGTGTTTCCCCGTTGACAGCGTCATCGACGACCCTGATGCGAATCCGAGCTTGTCGGCGTCGATGAGGTCGAACGTCGAATCCTGCAACACCTCCGAATACATGGTTAGATCGTGGAACGGTGTCTCCGTGAAGCTCTGGAGCACAGCGTTGGCGATCGTTCCGATGCCCGCCTGGAGCGGTAGCAATCTCTCCGTCAGGCGGCCGCGCCGCACCTCACGCAGCAGGAACTCAGTAAGATGACAGGCAATAGCATCGGTTTCGGTGTCAGGTGCCTCCACCGCCGAATCGCTGTCGCTGCTCTGGGTGACGACGATCGCGGCGATCTTTTCCGGCGGGACCGGAATGAAGGGTACGCCGATGCGGCTGTCGGGCGCAACGATGGGGATCGCCTCCCGGCTCGGTCGCGCGGCCGGGATATAGATATCGTGGAGACCTTCCAGTGCTTCCGGCTGCGACAAGTTTATCTCAACGATCACCTTCGGTGCGAGGACAGCGAAACTTGCCGAATTGCCGACGGAAGTTGTCGGCACGATGCCGCCGCCCTCGGTAATCGCGGTCGCCTCGACGACGGCCACATCCACCGGTGCAAGCTGGCCGCTGCGCAGGAATTCCACCGTCTCCGACAGATGCTGGTCGACGAACATCACTTCGCCGGCATTGATCGCCCGGCGTAAGACGGGATCGGATTGGAACGGCATGCGGCGCGCGATGACATGAGCCTCGGTTAGCGTGCTGTCGAGATTGTGGCCGAGCGAGGCGCCGGTCATCAGCGTGATCTTCAGCGGATCGCGTCTTGCGCGCTCCGCCAGCGCCAGCGGCACGGCCTTCGCCTCGCCGGCTCTGGTGAACCCACTCATGCCTACGGTCATGCCATCGGTAATTAGCCGCGCGGCCTCTGCGGCATCGACGATACGACCCAACAGCCGAGTGTTCCGGAGCCGGTCCCTGAACATCTCAAGCAAGCCTCAATGCGACAGCGGTACCGGCCGGCGCACCAATTCGCGTAGGCGAGGATGGCCGAAGCCCACCTCGGCGTCGCGCGCCCATCTCCGCCGCATCCATGATCAGCGACGACAGGGCAGTAGGGTTTTCGGCAATGATCATCTCCACCGCACAGACGGTCAGCGTCGCCTGCGGGTGGTACGCGCGTGCGACGCCATTGGCGATCACGGTTTTGGAAGTGGCATCCGGATAGGTTACGCGCGGAAACGAGATTTGCGGTTTCATGATTTGCTCCGAACGAGCGGGGACCTGACCCCGCCATTCTGGCGCACGCGCCGAACTGCGCTTTGACATGCCTCAACCAAACCAGCCGAGGTGCCCAGCGGAAGCCGCGGAGTGTTGGCAACAGTCGCTTCACCAATGGGTGTATGGCGCCCCGACAAATTGCTATCCTAGCGTCATTTGCGGCGCGGCATCACAAGCGGATCAACCGCGATCCCGCCCCCACCAAACACGACCAATGCCAACGCCATTGCCGCCCAGGGCAGGTGAAAATTCGCCCAGCCCTCCGGGACGGTCAGCTGGATAATCGCCGTCATCAACAGCAGGCCGAGAGCGGCGAAGCGTGTGGCCAAACCGAGGATCAAAAGAAGCGGCAGGATCAGTTCTCCAATTCCGGCCGCCATCGCCATCGTCAGAGGAAACGGGTAGGGAATTGCGCTGCCGAAGATATGAAGCTTGAATTCCTGCTCGAAAAGATACCTTGCGCCCGACGAAAGCGTCAGGAAACCATCCCACTTTGTCAGCCCCGACTTAAGGAACGGGATAGCCAGCGCAAAACGCAGTCCCAGCAGGGGCAGCGACTTGGGAACGGAGGCGAGCAGGTCTTCCGCGCGTGTGACAAGAGAGACAGCGGCAGCACCAAAGCCGTGGGAAGGGGCCACTTCGGTTTTCATGTGGAGTTTCCTTTATACTGTTGAAGGGCGCTAAACGCACCGAGACCGGCAAGGCCGACAAGCGCCGTTCCGAAATCGAATTCGGGGGCAGCTGCAAATGCCGCCTCTGCCGCCTCGCCAAGGGTGGCGGCGTGGAACAAGGAGGCAGCAAAGACCGCGTCCTGCGGCGGCAGGACATGAACATTGACCGACATCTCCGGTCGTAGGACCAGGACAGCTTGCCCGCCCCAGTCGGAGACCGGCGAAACCACCTCCTCTTGATGTGCGCTCCAGATCGAACCAACCGGAAATCTCGACTGGATCAAGCGCGCGGAGGGGTGCGGGAAGAGCCGCAGGTTGGAAAGCATCTCGGACGCCACGGCTCCGAGTGCCGCAAGATCGAGGGGCTCGCAGTCGGCGGCGTGGTAAGCGTCTGTCCAGGCGGCTTCGAGCCGGGCGATATCGGGCAGATAGGCAAGCGGCCTAGCAGGCTCAAAACCTGTTATGAAGTCGGGGAAATCGTCGCCATATTCCATGATCAGCGGTGAGGACGGCTTGTGATCCTGGGCATAGGCCCGCGCCATGGCCACGAAGAATTCCGCGCCAACGAGCCTCTCGGTCACCGGAAAACGTTGCGCCAACGCCTTTGTCAGCCCGACGAACACATTGTTGCGGTACACGGCAAACCGCGCCGCGTCGGGTTTGCCGCGCGCGTTGATGATGCCACCCGGCACCGGCCGGTCAGCATGCAGCAAGGCATCGGCAAAGGCGGTTTGGCTGGTTGCGAAATCCATCGTCACGCCGCCCGGATCCCGCGCCCGCCGCGGCGAAACCTTTCGGAAGCGAGCATCGCATCCACACTTTTCGCCTCTGAATACAGCGTAGCGAAATCCGGAATATTGTTGTCCCATTCGATCAGCGTCGGGAGCGCCCCGGTGCGCGCGAGGGTATGTTTGTAGAGGGCCAAGACGTCGCTCTTCACCGCCGTCGCGTGCGCGTCGATCAGCAGCCGATCGCCGGCAGGGTCGATGGTTTCGTCGTAACCGGCGAGGTGAATCTCGCCGACGAGTTCGACCGGAAAACGATCTATGTAGGTGGCGGCATCGAGCCGATGGTTCACCGCCGAGACCATCACATTGTTGACGTCGAGCAGAAGGCCACAGCCCGTCCGATCAGCGATCGTCGCCAGAAAATCCACTTCATCGATCGTACTCTCTGCGAACAGTATATAGGTAGAAGGATTTTCCAGCAGCAATTGCCGCCCTAGCGCCTGTTGCGTTTCATCGACATGGTCGACGACGCGCGCCAGCGTTTCTTCCGTATAGGGCAGCGGCAACAAGTCGTTGAGAAATCCCGTGTCATGCGTCGACCAGGCCAGATGTTCGGAAAAACTCTGCGGGCGGTAGCGGTCGAGCAAGCTGCGAAGCCGCTTCAGATGTGCCTTGTCGAGCCCACGCGCCGCGCCGATCGACAAGCCGACGCCGTGCAGCGAAAGCGGATAGTGTTCCGTGATGGCTTGGAGATAGCGATGCGGCGGCCCACCTGCGCCCATGTAGTTCTCGGCGTGCACCTCAAAGAAGCCGACATCCGGCAGATCGGCCAGAATAGTCCCGTAATGCTCGGGTTTAAGGCCGAGGCCGGCCCGCGGCGGCAGGAGGACGGGCTGGTTTGCTGAAGCGGTCATCGCAGTTCTCCCGGTTTAGCCAGAAAGAACGGAGGCCCGGGCACCGGGCCTCCGCTTTCGTGGTCAGCCTTTGGTCGGCTCGAGCTTACCCATGTGCCCGTTGACGTTCATGCTGGTGCAAGTGCCGGCCGGGACAGCCTTCCAGGCGTTGCCCTGATAATCCATCGTCGATGTGCCCGCGCAGGTCGTGCCGGCACCGGCGGCGCAATCATTTTGACCCTTGAGCGCGATGCCATAGCATTTCTCGTTGCCCACCATTTTCTCCGCCGGCAGCGGTGCGGCGAAGGCAGCGGATGTAAGGGCGGTGGCGAGCGAGCCTGCGAGGGCAAGGGTCAGAGTGGAACGGTTCATAGATGGTCTCCTCTTGAAAGGTCCGCGCACCGGTCATCGGCCGCGTAGTCCTTCCTTCGAGCTAGCAATCCCGTTTGTTACAGACCCCGCAAACACGAATTGGTGATCGGCGTTCGGTGGCGCCTGCGGCGTCATTGCCCTCACGCCATCTGCTAGCAGGCCGGAAGAAATTGTTGATATCCCCCTCCGGGGGGGGGTAGGTCGATTTCGCTGGAAATGGCGATGCGACCCCTTTATCTTGTGCGCGATGGCGTGTGCTGCGTGCGCCGCGGGCTTTCCCGAAATCGACGGAGACTGAAGATCAACCTTCCAAAACACAGGGAGCGCTGACCGGTGTCGTCGCCCATCTCTCCAGGTCTCATCCGATCCACGCTTCGCCAATTCCTCGACAGCGAAGCTTCAGGCGGTCTCGTCCTGATGGCGGTGGCCTTCGCTGCCATCGTGACGGCGAACTCACCGCTTGCAGAAGGCTACTTCCACGCCCTTCACGTCTATCTGGGGCCGCTCAGCCTGCTGCACTGGATCAATGACGCGCTGATGGCGCTGTTCTTTCTCCTCGTTGGGCTCGAGATCAAACGCGAAATGCTGGACGGCCAGCTCTCCAGCTGGAGCCGCCGTATTCTTCCGGGCGCGGCGGCACTGGGAGGCATGGTCTTCCCTGCCCTCTTCTACATCTTGTTCAACTGGGAAAACCCGGCCGCGCTGCGTGGCTGGGCGATTCCGACCGCGACGGACATCGCGTTCGCCCTGGGCGTCATCTCGCTGTTCGGTCCGCGCGTGCCTGCGTCGTTGAAGATCTTCCTGGCGGCACTGGCGATCATCGATGACCTGGGGGCCGTCGTGGTGATTGCGCTGTTCTACACGAATGATCTCAACCTCCTGGCGCTTGCAGGGGCCGCGGCGGTGCTCGCGGCGCTCTATGGCATGAATCGCAATAAGATTTTGAAGCTCTGGCCATATCTGATGCTCGGCGCCGTTCTCTGGGTGCTCGTCTTCGCATCCGGTATCCACGCGACGCTGGCCGGCGTTCTTCTTGCTCTTACCATTCCGCTGAAGGTGACGCCGGGAACACGCGAGGCAAGCCACGACCAGTCGCCGTTGCACCATCTCGAGCACATCCTGCACAAGCCCGTCGCATTCGTCGTCGTTCCGGTCTTCGGCTTCGCCAATGCCGGCGTCTCCTTCTCCGGCGTCTCCGCCGCGACGCTGACGGAACCACTGACACTCGGCGTGGCGGCAGGTCTGCTGCTTGGAAAACTGGTCGGCGTCCTCGGCACGGTCTTCCTGCTCGTCAAACTCGGCCTCGCCGACCTCCCCGCAAAGGCGAACTGGGGGCAGATGACCGGTGTTGCCGTCCTCTGCGGCATAGGCTTCACCATGAGCCTTTTCATCGGGTTGCTTGCATTTGACGATCCCACCATCCAAGACCATGTGAAGATGGGCATCCTGCTGGGGTCTCTGCTGTCCGGCATGGTCGGCGCGGCGCTCCTCGCAACGTTCAAGCGGCGATTGTGAGGCAGCGGGGGCTGAAGGCGCCGATCCCTTGCAACAGAGAGCGACACCGGCAGGTTCCGTCGACGGTCCCGCGCCCAGCGACGAGCCAAGTCATCTGCAAGGCTCGGCTGCCCTGAAGAACCCGGCCGATAGCGCTTGTTTGAGAAGAACAGGATGCTCGATCAAAGCCTGGCAGCAACCATCTGACGATAACAAATAAAAGTCTGTTCGAATTCTGCGCAAGTTTGGGTAAAATCGACAGATCACTGGCTCCTGCAGTGACTTTTCGTCCATTCGCTGTTTTCTTCATTATCCCGAGTTAACATCGCTTACACTTCGGTTTCAGAATGTCGATACCTTTACGTTCAGTCTCATTGCAGAACAGCTGCCGTAGCTACCGTGTTGAAGATCTCATGGCGGACGCTTCTTTTGCCGCAGCTCTGCGCGATTCCGCGCTCGAGTTGCTGGCAATCCATCGCAGAGCGCCGAGAATAGTGCGTTATGTTGCTGATCTGCAGAAGTGGCTGCTTAGCCAAGCGGCATTGGCATTGCATTTTGAGCGGAAGCTTGATCCATCCCGCCCTCCCTTGACCGCTTCCAACCTCGCGAAGTTTCTGGTTGAGAACCGCATCGCCAGCCAAAACACCGCAGTCTCACATCTGAAGGAGATGGCGCACTACAAACTACTAGAGCCGGTGGAGACGACGGATCGGCGTACAAACCCGTTACAAGCAAGCGGCTATGCTGAAACGCTAATTCGGCAATGGTTCGAAGGGCACCTTCGTTCGCTGGACGGTATGGACGCGGGAGACCGGTATCGACGGTCGCAAGCGGATGAGACAATTCTGTATCGCGCTCAGCCGCGGATCGCCCGGCGGCTGTTTAATGACCCTGATTGGTATAACCCGCCCGAAAGCATTGCACTGTTCGCGAGGTCCGAATCTGGGAGCAATATATTGCATGACCTTATGTCGCGTGTACCACTGGCACCGGTGCTCGGTGAGCGAAGCTGGATCGGCGATGTCTCTGCAAGGCTTACGGCGGCCGAATATGTCATTTCCCGCAGTCATGCCGGCAGATTGCTTGCGGCCGCGCAAAATCAAGGCTTGCTGGGATGGGAGACTTCCCAAAAAAGCGGCGATTGTTGGATTTCCGTGAAACTCGTACTCGACTACAGACGGTGGCAGGCCTCGAAATTCTCCGTTATCTCTGAGGCTGTGGCTGAGATCGAGTAGATGCCTGGCTGGCTTTCTCGGGGAAGCCGACCGATGCTAATTCGACAAACGCACTCATGGGCCAAGCCTCGAAGTAACTAAGACAATTTCGCGAAGTGCACCTGAGACTGGTTTTGGGAGTGTGGTGCCCAGGGGCGGAATCGAACCACCGACACGCGGATTTTCAATCCGCTGCTCTACCAACTGAGCTACCTGGGCCAACCTGCTTCGCGATGGTGCTCTTGACGAAAAGAACCGTGGGCCTTGGTTCGCCCCGGAAGCGAGCGGGGTTATAGCATCTTGTTCGCCCATGGCAAGCGTCAAATGACTCTTTTTTGACGGTCTCGTGGATTTTGCCGATTCATGAGGAAATATAATAGCTTCGCCGGCTGGGTTTTCCTGTTCCCCAGCCGGGAAACCGGAACATAGGGATCAATTTTCCTCGTCGGAATAATCCGCCTTCGTCTCGTCGTCGGCCACCGGAATGGCATAGGAGCCGGTCAGCCAGCGAGAGAGATCGACCTCACGGCAGCGGTTGGAGCAGAAGGGGTAATGTTCGCGGTTCGATGGTTTGCCGCATTCCGGGCAAGGGTGCGTCTTGCGCAGCGGTTCGACCTTGGCGGCGGTCTTCTTGTCTTCGGGCATTGCTCGGTCCGTCCTATGGCATGGCCGTCGGTCAGGCCTCGGGCCACCGGCTATGCACATCGAAGCCCTCGCCGGTCAGAAGCAGAATGGTTTCATAAAGCGGCAGGCCGACGACATTGGTGTAGGAGCCCACCATCTTCTGCACGAAGGTGCCGGCAAGGCCCTGGATGCCGTAAGCGCCCGCCTTGCCGCGCCACTGGCCGGAGGCCAGGTAGTTCTCGATCTCGAAACCGGACAGCCGCTTGAAGCGCACCTTGGTCTCGACGATCTTCTGGCGGATCTTGCGATCCGGCGTCACCAGGCAAACGCCGGTATAGACGAGATGGTTGCGTCCCGACAGGAGATGCAGCGCGCTCAACGCCTCATCGGCGAACTCGGCCTTGCCGAGAATGCGCCGGCCGACGGCGACCACGGTATCGGCAGACAGGATATAGCTGCCCTTCCAGGTGATATCGCCCTTGATCGCTGCAAGTGCTGCCTCGGCCTTCTCGGCCGAAAGCCTTCGGGCGAGCGAACGCGGATGCTCCGATTTCTTCGGCGTCTCGTCGATATCCATCGGCATCAGGCGCGAAGGCTCGATGCCGGCCTGGTTGAGCAGGTCGACGCGGCGGGGCGAGCCCGAGGCCAGAATGAGCTTGTATTTCAGCGCCATGAAACCTCGACCATCGGCGGACGGGAGCGGGCAGACTTACTTGAAACGATAGGTGATGCGGCCCTTGGTCAGATCGTAGGGCGTCATTTCCACCAGCACCTTGTCGCCGGCGAGAACGCGGATGCGGTTCTTGCGCATGCGGCCGGCGGTGTGGGCGATGATCTCGTGTTCGTTTTCAAGCTTCACGCGAAACGTCGCATTCGGCAGAAGTTCGGTGACGATTCCCGGGAATTCGAGGACTTCTTCTTTCGGCATATAGTGGTTTTCTTCCTGTGGGTTGAAGAGGCAGCGCAACGCGCGCCTTTAAAATTTGGGCGGAAACTACACAATCAAGGCGGGTTTGTGAACCTTGTTGATCGGGCTTTCCTTTATTTGTTTTCACGCCGATTGCGCGGCGATGCCATTTCGTTTGAGCAGCCGGCTTTCGATGAGGCCGGCGAGGTGATCGCGAACCTCGCGATAGCTTTCCAGTATCTGCTCGCGCGTTCCGCTGACGACCGTCGGATCCATGGTCGGCCAGTAGACGACGTCGATCGCATTCGACCGCGTCAGTTCCAGTGCCGCGTGATGGGCCTGCGGCGACAGGGTGATGATCAGATCGAAATAATCGTCCTCGAGCTCTTCCAGCGTCTGCGGCTGGCGGCGCCCGAGGGAAAGCCCGATTTCCTCGAGCACGACATCGACGAAGGGATCGCGCTCGCCGGCGCGAACGCCGGCGGACCTTATATAGGTATTACCAGGCAGAATACTACGGGCGATCGCTTCGGCCATCGGGGAGCGGATGGCGTTCAGCCCGCACATGAAGAGGATGGCGCCTGGCCTTTTTGCGTCCTCGACATCGGCGGCAAGCTCCATCGCCGTCATCCGCGCCAGTAGAGCACGCAGACCAGCGTAAAAAGACGCCGGGCGGTGTCGAAATCGACCTCTATCTTGCCGGCCAGCCTGTCTTTCAGCGTCTGCGAGCCTTCGTTGTGGATGCCGCGCCGGCCCATGTCGATCGCCTCGATGCGGCTTGGCGTCGCCGATCGGATCGCTTCGTAATAGCTTTCGCAGATCATGAAGTAATCCTTGACGAGCCGCCGGAAAGGGGTGAGCGACAGGATATGGGTGGCGACATCGCCCCCTTCTTCCGTCTTGATGGCGAAGACCAGCTTCGAATCGACCAGCGAGATGTTCAACCGGTAGGGACCGCCGGAATGGCCGAGCGGCTCGAACCTGTTCTCCTCGATCAGATCGAAGATGGCGACGGCGCGTTCATGCTCGACATCGGGCGTCGAGCGGCCGATCGTGTCGTCGAGGACGACGTCACAAAGCCGGAAATCGCCCGCCACCATCCCCTCACCTAATCAAGGTTGAGGCGGATCGCGACCGACCGCGCATGGGCATCGAGGCCTTCGGAGACCGCAAGCGCGATCGCCGCCGGGCCGAGGCTGCGCAACTGCTGCGGCCCAAGGCGCAGGATCGAGGTACGCTTGACGAAATCGAGCACCGAAAGGCCGGAGGAGAAGCGCGCCGAACGCGCCGTCGGCAGCACGTGGTTAGAACCGCCGACGTAATCACCGATGACCTCGGGCGTATGAGCGCCGATGAAGATCGCGCCGGCGTTGCGGATGCCATTGAGCAGCCGATCGGGATCGGCGACGGCGAGCTCGAGGTGCTCGGCTGCGATGCGGTTGGCGAGCGGGATGGCCCGTGTCAGATCGGCAACGAGGATGACGGCGCCGAAATCGCGCCAGCTTGCCGCTGCAGTCTCGGCGCGGTTCAGCGTCCTCAGCTGCCGCTCGACCGCCTGCTCCACGGCCTTGCCGAATTCGGCATCATCGGTGATGAGGATCGCCTGGGCGCTGGCATCGTGCTCGGCCTGCGCCAAAAGGTCGGCGGCGATCCAATCCGGGTTGTTATCCCTGTCGGCGATCACCAGCACCTCGGAGGGGCCGGCGATCATATCGATGCCCACAGTGCCGAAGACGTGGCGCTTGGCGGCGGCGACATAGGCATTGCCGGGGCCGGTGATCTTGGCGACCGGTGCAATGGTCTCGGTTCCATAGGCGAGAGCGGCGATCGCCTGAGCGCCCCCGACACGGTAGATCTCTGTGACACCGGCAAGCCGGGCGGCGGCGAGCACCGCCGGATTGACGGCGCCGCCGGTGGCGGGAACGACGATGACGACGCGCTCGACGCCGGCGACCTTGGCCGGCACCGCATTCATCAGCACCGAGCTCGGATAGCTCGCGGTGCCGCCTGGAACATAAAGCCCGACCGCGTCGATCGCCGTCCAGCGCGAGCCGAGACCGACGCCCATGTCGTCCTCATAGATATCGTCCTTCGGCAGCTGACGGCGATGGTGGCTCTCGATGCGCAATGCCGCGAGCTTCAGGGCGCCCAGCACTTCGGCAGGCACCGCCTCGATCGCGGCGTCGATCTCATCCGCCGTCACGCGCATCGGCACGGCGGCGAAATCGATGCCGTCGAACTTCAACGAATATTCAGCCAGCGCCACATCGCCCCGCGCCCTGACATCATCGATGATGGCGCGTGCGACGGCGTTCACATCCTCGGAAACTTCGCGCTTCGTCGTCAGAAAGGCGGCAAAATGCTGCTCGAAACCTTCCGATGCCTGATCCAGCCAGATTGCCAAGACCGATATTCCTTTTCCACTCGAACCGCGATGTTCAAACTTCAGGCGTCAAGCCATTCAGGGATGGCGAGGTTTGGCAGCCGCCTGCCATGCGCCGCCAATATCGGCCATCTGGACCTCGATGCATTCGACGTCGAGCGCAATCGAGGCCGTGCCCGACAGCGCCAGTTCGATCGTGCCATCCGGTCCCTCGCCCTTCTTCTCGAAACGCAGCGCCAGCAGCGACAGCACCTCATCGCGATTGCCGCGATCGATGCCGAGCGAGCGAACGGCAAGCACGCGCTTGAAGACCAGAGCAGCGCGGCGGCGCTCGAACCCTCTGCGCTTGCGCGCCGCACTTTCCCAGACGAAGCGATTGGCGGCAAGCGCGAACTGGGCGCCGCGCGGCGACCAGTCGATATCACCGACCTTGAAGACGCTATCCTGCATATGCGCGGATATGATCGCGAGATCCTCGTCATCAAGCGCAACAAGCTTCAGATCGGTCATTCAGGCTCAATCCCCAAAGCAGGATGCCGAAAAGTGTGAGCGGTTTTCGACATCATGCTCTTGCTATCAAACAGGCATCGCCGGAATGGCGATGCGTCAGACAAGGGAAATAAGATGCTGCGACCGATTACGCAACCGGAATGAAGCTCTGAATTACTCGCTGATGCGCTCGACGACGGCGCCGCATCGGGTCAGCTTCTCTTCGAGCCGCTCGAAACCGCGGTCGAGGTGGTAGACGCGGGAGACCGTGGTTTCGCCCTCGGCGGCAAGCCCGGCGATGACGAGCGAGACGGAGGCGCGCAGATCGGTCGCCATGACGGGCGCGCCGCGCAGGCGCTCGACACCCTCGATCTTCGCCGTCTGGCCGGAGAGCGAGATCCTGGCGCCAAGCCGGGCAAGCTCCTGCACGTGCATGAAGCGGTTTTCGAAGATGGTCTCGGTGACATGCGAGATGCCGGAGGAGCGGGTCATCAGCGCCATGAACTGCGCCTGCAGATCCGTGGGGAAGCCCGGGAAAGGATCGGTGACGATATCGACCGGCTTGATGCCGGCGCCATTGCGCCTGACGCGCATGCCGTTATTGGTCGCGGAGATATCAGCGCCAGCACGGCGGAGCGTTTCCAGTGCGGTTTCGAGCAGCGCGACATCGGTATTTTCGAGCACGACATCGCCGCCGGCCATGGCGACGGCCATGGCATAGGTGCCGGTCTCGATGCGGTCCGGCAACACGCGATGACGGGCGCCGGAGAGCGAGGTGACGCCTTCGACGGTGATGGTCGAGGTGCCGGCGCCGGAGATCTTGGCGCCCATGGCGTTCAGGCAGTTGGCGAGATCGACGACTTCGGGTTCGCGGGCGGCGTTACCGATGACAGTCGTGCCGCGGGCAAGCGTTGCCGCCATCATCATCACATGGGTGGCGCCGACGGAGACCTTCGGGAAAGTGTAGCGCGCGCCGATCAGGCCGCCATCCGGCGCCCTGGCATTGATATAGCCAGCATCGATCTCCATGGTCGCGCCAAGCGCCGTCAGGCCGTCGATGAAGAGATCGACGGGGCGCGTGCCAATGGCGCAACCGCCCGGCAGCGACACGCGGCAATGGCCCTCGCGCGCCAAGAGCGGTCCGATGACCCAGAAGGAGGCGCGCATCTTCGAGACCAGTTCGTAAGAAGCGGTGGTATCGACAATGGTGCGGCAGGTGAAATGGATCGTGCGGGCGTAGGAGTCCTCCTGGCGCTCGCGGCGGCCGTTAACGGCGACGTCGACGCCGTGATTGCCGAGGATGCGCATCAGAAGTTCGACATCGGCCAGATGCGGCACGTTTTCCAGCGTCAGCGTGTCACTGGTCAGAAGCGAGGCGATCATCAGCGGCAGTGCGGCATTCTTGGCGCCGGAAATCGGAATGATGCCATTCAGCTCATTACCGCCGACAATTCTGATACGATCCATGTGCGCTTACTTCCTGAAAGTTCTGCCTTGAAAGAAGGAGTGAGGTGTTTAGGGGATTTATGAAGAGGCTTCAATTCGTCCGGGACGGAACATTACGATTCGTCCATTTTTGCGGCGGGCAACCCATTTGTTTCGTCGGCTTGGCCGGAACGGCGGGCGCGCACCTGTTGCTTGCGTCTCGAGAGATTTTCCCTGAGCTTTTCGGCGGCGCGCTCGCGGCGCAGTTTCGCCTGTGCCTCGATCGCCTCTTTACGGCTCTTCTGGCCGGTTTCGGTCTTGTCGTTCATGTCAACAGAATTAGCCGAATTCGCGCTGATCCAAAAGTCCCCTGCACCTCTATCCACGCGAAGTTGGATTTTGCGGCTTGCGCTTGTCGTCAAGCTGTGGCAATAGCCGCCCCGTTCCCGCAATTGAGCCGCCCGGCTCGCACGGGTCCTGGTCCTGCTGCCGTAGCTCAGTGGTAGAGCACACCCTTGGTAAGGGTGAGGTCGGTGGTTCAATCCCACTCGGCAGCACCAGTTTTCTTCCAGCGATCGACTTTATTTCGTCTGCGCCCGGGAAACCCTAACGGCAAGTGGGAAGCAGTACCCTGCCATGAACGCAATCGGGAATGTCAGTCGCTTCGAGATAGTAGGGCAGGGATGGCGACTCCGCCCAACGCTCAAGCTGCTCAGCGGTTAACTTCGTTGGTACCGCGTTATATATACCCTCGATATACCATTGTTCTAATGTCTGCTCTCTCATCACGCGTGCGCGCAATGCGGCGATATCGATTGCGTGCACAAACTTGCCGACGGCAGTCTGCATATATTCCCGCTGCATTTCAGGGATGACCTCAGTAGAGACGTGCGAGAGCAGCGCCTCGTCAGCGGCCCCCTCTGCGCTGTGGGAGAAAACCGGCATTGCAAGCGCCGCACAGAGAAAAACAGCCTGGATCAATTTTCGATCTAAACCCATCTGACCCCCCTCGGCGTTCCCGGCATGGTAGCGGCAGTAGCGCCCAGCGCCATACAGCTTCTCTGCGACTGCTCAAAATCCCCTGGCGTGCCCCCGGACGATCCGCCTCACTCAAGCTGGCATTTCGCCTCATCAACAGCAAACGATTCACCATTGTTGGCGCGAAAAATCGCGCTAGAATGCCTATCATGGCGGCGTCTGTCTAACCGAAGGCGTCGCACCCGTGTTTCTGTCGACAATCGTGGAGGAGTATCGATGGCAACGGAAAAATGGAACGACCCAGTCAAGGTCGGCTTCGAAGGCGCCGACCTCAGAACCGTCAATGGGCCGTTCGATGCGTTGAAATGTCTGGCAGATTTCTGGCCGAGTTCGCGCGGGCTTCATTATATCAAAGCCCGTAGCACCTGCCGGGCGGCGCTGGACGGCCGCAAAAGCATGGACGAGGCAAGAGCCGAGTTTCTGGCGGCGGCCGAAGAGGCGAAGCTGAAGCTGCATTGATGCAGCAGGGACGCCTGCGGTTTACAGTTGGTCATCGAACTGTGCCGCGACGATACATTGTTTAATTTTCGCTTAACCTTGCATCGAGCAGGTGCCGGGTTTTGGAGCAAAGGGCGTTGCGCCTGAGCCAGCTGTTTCGATAGAAAACACGCAGCCATCATGATGATGGTCAGAGGCTCGTCACCGGAAACGCAGGCGAGCCTCGTTCGAGCTGATCGGTTTCAGCAATCCGCGCCGGTCTCATTCTCCATCTCGATATATCCCACACCGATGATCGTGCCGTCGGCCGCGCGGATGAAGGACGGCAGATAGTGCGGCTCCGGTGGCTCGCAGGCGGTCGTCTCGGTATATTCGTTAAGGGCGATCTGATCCTTCGGCAAAGCGGAATAATCCATGCCGGTCTCAAGTGAAGCATTGGCTGAGCCGGCAAAGACGCCGCAGCCGATGATCAGGGTGGACGCCCAGAGGCGAGAAAGCGTCTGCATGATGGTCTCCAGCGTTTCAGATCCGGCATTTCAACCCGTGGGAGGACACTTGGTTCCCTCAGCGCCGCAGCAGGCGACTGCGCACATAGCCTCGGCCGACGATGCGCGCCGCTATCTCGGTCGCCCGGTCGACACCGCCGCGCCGGCGCACGAAACCTTCGAGAATGGTGACTGGCAAGCAGCCCTTGGCGAAAGAGGCTGCCCGTTCCATATCTGATGGCAGTCTGAGAAGGGATGACGATGATGAAAGCGTTTCTGCCCGCCTTGTTTGCAGCGGCATTGCTGGCCGGCTGCTCCTCGGCCGATACGGCCGCGCTCGAACCCATTCCCGGCAGCATCACCTATGGCGGCCAACCGCGAACCAAGCTCAGCAAATCGCCGGTCGGCAGCGTCGTCTACAACCAGTTCTACAATGAGACGGGCCAGCGTGTGGAGGAAACCTATATTCTCCAGCCCGACCGCAGCCTGAAGTTAGTGCGGCGCGAGGTGGGACCGGATTTCCCCGATTGAGGATCGCCGCGCTGCAGACTTGACAGCGGCTGAAATCGCGAACATTCAAGGAACATCTAATCTTCTCGCACTGATTCTGCGGGAGCCCGACCGGACGGCTGGATGTATCTCGAAAAGCTCAATCCGCAGCAGCGCATGGCCGTGGAGCATGGCACGCTCACCGACGGCAGCCATATTGCCGGACCGCTGCTGGTCATTGCCGGCGCCGGCTCCGGCAAGACGAACACGCTGGCGCATCGGGTCGCCCACCTGATCGTCAAGGGCGCCGACCCCCGCCGCATCCTGCTGATGACCTTCTCGCGGAGGGCTGCCGCCGAGATGGCGCGGCGCGTCGAGCGCATCTGCCGCGACGTGTTGGGTTCGAATGCCGGCGTTATGGCCGATGCGCTGTCCTGGTCCGGCACCTTCCACGGCATCGGCGCGCGGCTGCTGCGCGATTATGCGCAGCAGATCGGCCTCGATGCCGATTTCACCATTCACGACCGGGAAGACAGCGCCGATCTGATGAACCTCATCCGGCACGATCTCGGCTTCTCGAAGACGGAAAGCCGCTTTCCCGCCAAGGTCACATGCCTTGCCATCTATTCCCGGGCGGTGAATTCGGAGACCGCGCTCGACCAGGTGCTGCGCGACGCCTTTCCCTGGTGCGCGGCGTGGGAGAAACAGCTGCGTGAGCTTTTCGCCTGTTATGTCGAGGCGAAGCAGGCTCAGAACGTGCTCGATTACGACGACCTGCTGCTCTACTGGGCGCAGATGGTGGGCGAGAGCGTGATCGCCGAGGATATCGGCAGCCGCTTCGACCATGTGCTCGTCGACGAATATCAGGACACGAACCGGCTGCAGGCCTCGATCCTCCTGGCGCTGAAGCCCCAGGGACAGGGGCTGACCGTCGTCGGCGACGATGCGCAGTCGATCTATTCCTTCCGGGCGGCGACGG
Source organism: Rhizobium sp. MHM7A (assembly GCF_005862215.1). Lineage (NCBI taxonomy): Bacteria > Pseudomonadati > Pseudomonadota > Alphaproteobacteria > Hyphomicrobiales > Rhizobiaceae > Rhizobium > Rhizobium sp. MHM7A. The sequence goes on along the minus strand of NZ_VCHT01000010.1, from coordinate 124,892 downwards.
TGCGCAATATCCTTGATTTTCCCGCCGCCTTCAGCCCGGCCGCCAATATCGTCACCCTCGATCGCAACTACCGCTCGACGCAGCCGATCCTGGCGGCGGCCAATGCGGTGATTGATCTCGCCTCGGAGCGCTTCACCAAGAATCTCTGGACGGAGCGGCAGTCGGCGGAGCGGCCGCGCCTCGTTTCGGTGCGCGACGAGGCCGAGCAGGCTCGTTATGTCGCCGACAAGGTGCTCGACAATCGCGAGGAAGGCCTCAAGCTCAAGCAGCAGGCTGTGCTCTTCCGCACCGCCCATCACAGCGGGCCGCTGGAGGTGGAACTGACCCGGCGCAACATTCCCTTCGTCAAGTTCGGCGGCTTGAAGTTTCTCGACAGCGCTCATGTGAAGGACATGCTGGCCGCCCTGCGCTTTGCGCAGAATCCGCGCGACCGGGTGGCGGGCTTCCGGCTGATGCAGATCCTGCCGGGCGTCGGCCCGTCGACGGCGCAGAAGGCGCTCGATCTGATGGCGGAGGTTGCGAGCCCGTTGTCTGCTCTGGCATCTATGCCGGCGCCGCCGCGCTCCGGCGAGGACTGGACGGCCTTCGTTTCGATGCTGCAGGAGCTGAAATCCGGCAAGGCCGGTTGGCCGGCGGAAATCGGGCTGGCGCGGCAATGGTATGCGCCGCATCTGGAACGGCTGCATGAAGATGCGGCCACGCGGCAGGCCGATCTGCTGCAGCTCGAACAGATCGCCGGGGGTTATGCCTCACGCGAGCGTTTCCTCACCGAGCTCACCCTCGATCCGCCGGATGCGACCAGCGACCAGGCGGGCGTACCGCTTCTTGACGAGGACTATCTCATTCTGTCGACCATTCATTCCGCCAAGGGCCAGGAATGGACACGGGTCTTCATGCTGAACGTCGTCGACGGCTGCATTCCAAACGATCTCGCCGTCGGCACCACCGCCGAGATCGAGGAGGAGCGTCGCCTGCTCTATGTGGCGATGACGCGCGCCCGCGACGGTCTCGATCTCATCGTGCCGCAACGCTTCTTCACTTACGGACAGAATGCGCAGGGCGACCGGCACGTCTATGCCGCGCGCAGCCGTTTCATTCCGGCGACGCTGCTGCAGTTCTTCGAGGCCTGCAGCTGGCCGCAGGTGAAATCGGAAGCCGCCGCTCAAGCGCAAGCGCGCCAGGTGCGCATCGACGTCGGCGCCCGCATGCGCGGCATGTGGCGATAGAGCGTTGCATAGAGCCGATCTACGCAACGCGCTTTCGGCGCTCAATAGTCCCAGAAGACCGGCACCCAGCGGAAGACTTCGCCGTCCACCGCCACCCGGCCGACGGACGGGAACGGCAGGTGGGTGGCCACCAGCTGTTCGCCGGTCGCCGCCAGCTCCCGCAAAAGATCGAGGCGGACACGAGCCGCTTCCTCGGGATAGTGCTCGAAGCCATTGTACCAGTCGGGGTGCTCGAACCCGACCGCAAAGATGGCGTCGCCGGCGAATGTCAACCTGTCGCCGCCGGAAGCCAGTCGAACGACGCTATGCCCCGGAGTATGGCCGCCGGTACGTTGGGCGACCACCCCTGGCGCCACCTCGGACTGCTCGTCGAACAGCCTGAGGTAGTTGCCGTACTCGCTCAGGAACCGCTTTGCAGTTGCCCGCAGCGCGTCCGGGAAGCCCGGCGGCATCGACACATGGCTGAAATCGGGCGCTTCCCAGAACTTCGCCTCGGCGGCCGCCACATGGATCCTGAGGTCCGGACGCAGCCGGTCCTTTACCCCATCGATCAACAGCCCGCCGATGTGATCCATGTGCAAGTGGGTCAGCACCACGTCGGTCACAGCAGCAAGATCGATACCAGCAGCCTCCAGCCGCCTGATCAGCTGCCCGGCCCGCGGCAAGTTCAGGTCCGGGTCCAATCCCAGCCCGGCGTCGATAAGGATGGTCTGCCCGCCGCTGCGGACCAGGACGACGTTCAGCGCCCAGTCGAAAGCGTCCATCGGCAGGAACATATCGCCCAGCCACGCTGCCCGGTCAGCCGTACCGACATTATGCCCCAGCATCGCGGTGGGGAGCGGCAGCACCCCGTCGCTGATGATCAAAACCTCGATATCGCCGATCCGCACGGCGTAGCGCGACGGAACCAATTCTTCATGCTTCGGCCTGCCAGGCTCCTGCTGACCGGTCGTACGGGTTCTTGCTTCTGCCTGCGACATGCTGCACTCCTGTTTTGATCGAGAGGTCGGTTATGGGTCACATCGCGGACACTATGCCGAAGCATATCTGGCGGTCGATCAGGTCAAGGGAGAGGGAAAGCTAGGCTTTAGAACAGGGCGGCCTATAGTTTCGGCGCATCGCGCCGGAGATTTGGTGTCGAAGAGGCTGGCATCAGGAAGCAAGGGCTCTTGCCCGCCGCAGGGTGCCGCGCATTCAGCATTCAGAGGATGACAGCGTCAGAGTGAAAGCCGCGGTTCGGCCGGTTTCAAGAAACGCTCGACAGTTGCCGGCTCCACGCCCTCGACTGATGCCGGCGACCATTTGGGATTGCGGTCCTTGTCGATGACGGCGGCGCGGATGCCTTCGAAGAAATCCGGATTATCCAGCATCTGCAGGCAGGCGCCAAGTTCGCGGCCAAGGCATTCGGCGAGCGAGGCGCTGCGGCGGCCTGATCTCAGCAGCCGCAGAGCGAGTTTCAGGCTGGTCGGCGAACGGGTCAACAGCACCCGGCGGGTCTCGGCGGCGAACTCACCCTCTTGCTCGGCGAGAGCCGCGAGGATTTGCTCGACGCTGTCGAAGGAAAATGCGCGATCGATGATCGCTGCGTTCTGCTGCAACCGGCTTTCTCCCCGAGGCTCGCAAAATGCCTGCAACGCGGCATTGACGTCGCTCGATGAACTCCCGCGCGGCAGGTCCGAAAGAGCATCGATCACCGCGTCGAGCCGCGACGAAGCGACCTGAAGATCGGCCAGACCGGCGTAGATCGCGTCCGCAGCACCAATATCGAGCCCGGTCAGGCCGAGCCATGTTCCGGCTTCGCCGGGTGCCTTCGGCAGCAGCCATGTGGCGCCGACATCAGGGACATAACCGATGCCGGTTTCCGGCATGGCAAGGCGTGTGCGCTCGGTGACGACGCGGTGGCGGCCGTGCGACGACAGGCCGACGCCGCCTCCCATGGTGATGCCGTCCATCAACGCGACATAAGGTTTGGGATAGAAGGCGATCATATGGTTGAGGCGGAATTCCTCGCGCCAGAAGGTTCCGGCGAGACCGTCGCCGGCGCGGGCGCTTTCGTGCAGGGCACGGATATCACCTCCGGCACAGAAGCCGCGCTCACCCTCGCCCGTTATCACAAGGCTGCTCACGTCAGATTCGGATGCAAAACCATGAAGTGCTTCGGCAAGCGTGCGGATCATTGGCAGCGTCAAACTGTTCAGCGCCCGCGGTCGGTTGAGCCGGATGATGCCGGCAGTGCCCCGCCGTTCGATGATCACTTCGCCCTGCTGCATGGTTCACCTCGTCTGTTGAACCATGCATAGACGAGGATGCGGAATCGCTCCAGAGTATTTCCGGCCAGCATCCACCGATTGCTCAGGCTGACAGCCGCGGGTGCGGGAGACGTCAACGGCAGTTGCCGCTGAGCACCGCTCAGAAGGATGCGGCGGCGAGTGCCCGGTGGATGCTGTGCAGGTCGTCGACGTTTCTGTCCGAGAGGAAGAGCTCCCAATCGAGCGAGCTCTGGACGATCGTCTCAAGCGAATCGTATCGCGGCTTCCAATCGAGCACCTGCCGCGCGAGCGAAGCGTCGGCGACAACGCTTGCCGAATCGCCGGCGCGCCGCGGCGCCATGTGGATCTTGAAGGAATGCCCGTGCAGGCGGGTGACCATGTTCAAGACGTCGAGCACGGAATAGCCGCTGCCATAACCGCAATTGGCAACGAGCGACCCCTTATCCCTGCGCAGGTGCTGCAGCGCTTTCAGATGCGCATCGGCGAGGTCAGTGACATGGATGTAGTCGCGCACGCCGGTGCCGTCATGCGTTGGATAGTCGATGCCGTAGACATGGACGCTGTCGCGCTTGCCTAGTGCTGCCTCGCAGGCGACCTTGATGAGATGCGTGGCGCCCGAAGTCGACTGGCCGGTGCGGTGGTGCGGGTCGGCGCCGGCGACGTTGAAGTAACGAAGTGCGACATAGCTGAAATCATAGGCGGCGGCCGCGTCGCGCAGCATCAGCTCTGTCATCAGCTTCGACTGGCCGTAAGGATTTTCCGGATTGAGGGGAGCAGTCTCCTTCACCGGCAGGTCCGTCTGCTGCTGGCCGTAGACGGCGGCCGTCGAGGAAAAGACGAAGTGGCGGATGCCGGCATCGATCGAGGCCGACAGAAGCGCCCGGGTCTTGCCGGAATTGTTGTCGTAATAAGAGAGCGGATCGGAAACCGAAACCGGCACGACGGCGGAGCCCGCAAAATGGATGATCGCCTCGATGTCGTTTTCGATGAAGATCTTCTTCAGGATATCGGCATCGGCGATGTCGCCGAGGTAAAAACGCGCCGCCGGCGCCACCGCCCAGCGGAAGCCGGTGGAAAGGCGGTCGAGCACGACCACATCCTCGCCGGCATCGATGAGCGCCCAAACCATGTGGCTGCCGATATACCCGGCGCCGCCCGTCACCAAAACCGCCATGCCCCATACCCCGCTTCAACTAATAAGCAGGGGCATCAGGCGCCGGTTTTCTTTCCAATTTTCTTATCAAAGCGCCGCTGGAAGGCTTTTGAACGGGTATGTTTGGAGTTGTGGTTAGAGGCCGATTTCGGTCTTTGCTACAGTTTTATCGATCGGGCAATTCCGACACGAAATCGCCCGAGGCAAACGTGCCCGCGCCCTCTCAAAGGCTGAGGATATAGTCGCAGAGACGATCGGCCGCGATCGCCACCTGGGCGGGGTCGCGCAGGAAACAGGCGCGCAGGAAGAGCTCGCCGCCGGCGCCGAAGGCAGCCCCCGGGGCAAGGCCGACGCCTGTCTTGTCGACGATATCTATGGCGGCGCTCCGGCTGTCGGTGACGCCGTCGATCTTCAGGAAAGCATAGAGTGCGCCGTCCGGCTTGAGAGTCTCGACGCGGTTGGTGGCGATCAGCGCATCGCAGAGGATATCGCGGGAGCGGGAGGCCTTTGCGATGTTGGCGGCGACGAAATCATCGCCGAGATCAAGGGCGGCGACGGCGCCCTTCTGCATGAACTGCGCCACACCCGATGTTGAATATTGGATGAGGTTTTCCAGCACCTGCCCCATATCGGGCGGCGCAACGATCCAGCCCACGCGCCAGCCCGTCATGGACCAGTTCTTCGAGAAGGAATTGACGAAGACGATCTTGTCGTCCGGCTCCATTACGTCGAGGAAAGAGGCGGCTCGGCCGCCGGCGAAGTAATATCGCGCATAGATCTCATCGGCCATGATCCAGACATCATGTTTGCGGGCGAGCGCCAGGATATCGCCGAGATCCTTTTGCGTCGCCGTCCAACCCGTGGGGTTCGACGGCGTGTTGATGAAGATACCTCTGGTCTTCGGCGTAATGGCGGATTCGAGACGATCGAGATCGACAGTCCATCTACCGCCCTCGAACTGCAGCTCGACGCCGACGGAGCGCGCACCCGCTATTTCGAGGGCTGCGGCGATATTGGGCCAAGCCGGGGTGAGGTAAACGAACTCGTCACCCGGCGAGGTCAGCGCGTGAATGCAGATCTGGATCGCCTGCATGCCGGAGCCGGTAACATAGAAATGCTCGACCGGGAGCCGGGCGGAAAAGTGCCTCGCATAATAATCCGACAGCGCCCGGCGAAGCTCGGGAATGCCGCGCTGCCATGTGTAGAAGGTTTCGCCGGCGGCCAGCGCCTCCATCGCCGCCCTGCTGATGAAATCGGGCGTCGGCAGATCGCCTTCACCCACCCAGAGCGGCAGCAGGCCTTCGCGGCCGCGGGCATAGTTGACGACTTCGACGATCCCGCTTTCGGGCGCCGCCATGGCGCGCGGGCTGAGGCTCTTCATGATCGACATGCGTATCTCCGGTTTTCACCTTCATAGAAGATTTGTGTCGGCAAATCCCATGATAACAAGTGATGGCATATCGATTTTCGTGATGAGTTACGTCCTTGCCCAATGGCAAGGCCAAAAGCCCGTCAGACGGCCGAGCGGGTTGCCAGCAGGTCGCGGATCTCCGTCAGCAGCTGAACATCCGCCGGCGGTGCGGGCAGTTCTTCCGGTGCGGTCTTTTCCTGGCGCTCGACCTGCAGACGCAGATAGTTCACTGCCTTGACCATCAGGAAGATGATCCAGGCGAGGATCAAGAAATTGATAAGAACGGTCAGGAAGCTGCCATAGGCGAAAACCGCTCCCTGCGCGCGGGCGGCGGCAAGCGTCGGCGCGTTGACGGCCGACGAAAGCGGGAGGAAGTAATTGGAAAAATCAAAGCCGCCGAAGACGGCGCCAACAACAGGCATGATGATATCGTCGACCAGCGATTTGACGATGCCGCCGAAGGCGCCGCCGATGATGACGCCGACTGCAAGATCCATGACATTGCCGCGGGCGATAAAGGCCTTGAACTCGTTGAGCATCGGATCCGTCTCCTTCGATCCCATTTCGGAGATATGCAGTTGTTTCGATTAGCTACATCTTCATTGCAATTAATCAATCGGCAATCGCAATTATCTGGGGAACTCGCCAACTGGTCTTTGACTTAAGGCGTAGACGGGCGGGAATTTTCAAGGCAGCTGAAATGACTTAAGCTGACGTCATTGCGGGAGGTGCCGGCGGCTTTTCGCCGGCGGAGGGTCAATGCTTCCAGGCTGGGTCATATTCGCGTCTGCCTTAGGCTATCTGCTCCTGCTTTTCGCCGTGGCAAGCTACGGCGACCGCAAGAACCGCGGCCCGGGGGCACTCGAAGGCGGATGGCCCGTCGTCTATGCGCTGAGCCTTGCGATCTATTGCACCTCCTGGACCTATTTCGGCAGTGTCGGGCTTGCCGCGCAACGCGGCCTGGAATTTGCCGGCATCTATATCGGCCCCATCCTCGTCTTCACGCTCGGCATGCCGCTGCTCCGCCGCATCATCGAGCTCGCCAAGACAGAGAAGCTCACCTCGGTCGCCGATTTCGTCGCCGCGCGCTATGGCAAGAATCCCACGGTCGCAACGCTCGTGGCGCTGATCTCGCTGATCGGCACCGTTCCCTATATCGCTCTGCAGCTGAAGGCGATCTCGAGCACCGTCGGCGCCATGGTCAACCCGTCCGATTACGGCATCGGCAGCGGCAATCTGTATTTCCTCGACCTGCCGCTCATAGCGACCCTGGTGCTTGCCTGCTTCGCCATCATGTTCGGCACGCGGCATACGGATGCGACGGAACATCAGGACGGCCTGATCCTCGCCGTTTCGATGGAATCGGTGGTCAAGCTGGTCGCCTTCCTGACGGCCGGCGTCTGCGTCATCTGGTTTCTTTTCGACGGTCCGACCGATCTCTGGCAGAAGACCGTCAACAACGAGCTGGTCGTGTCGGCGCTGAACTACCATACGCCGATCAGCCGCTGGATCACCCTGATCCTGTTGTCGGCCTTCGCAATCATCATGCTGCCGCGGCAATTCCACGTGACGGTCGTCGAAAACCGGACGGCGAAGCAGCTGAAACTCGCAGGCCTCCTGTTTCCCGGTTACCTCATCGCCATCAATCTCTTTGTGCTGCCGGTGGCGATCGGCGGACTGCTGACCTTCGGCGGCAGCGGTAACGCCGACTTCTACATGCTGTCGCTGCCGCTTGCCGGTGAGATGCCGGCGGTGACACTGATCACCTTCATCGGCGGCTTCTCCGCCGCAACGGCGATGGTCATCGTCGATTCCGTGGCGCTGTCGATCATGGTGTCGAACGACATAATCATGCCGATCTTCCTCCGGCGCAAACTTGCCGGCCGCGCCGGCCAGCGCGACGATTTCGCCAAGACGCTGCTCAACATCCGCCGCAGCGCCATCTTCGCCGTGCTGCTGTTCGGTTATGCCTATTACCGCTCGACCGACAGCACCGCCGGGCTCGCCTCGATCGGACTTCTTTCCTTTGCGGCGATCGCGCAGATCGCCCCAGCACTCTTCGGTGGGCTGATCTGGCGGCGGGCGAACGCGCGCGGCGCCATCCTCGGGCTGACCTCCGGCTTCGTCATCTGGGTTTATCTGCTGTTCCTGCCCTCGCTCGGCGGGCCTGATTATTCCTATGTGGCGAGCGCCGTGCTCGGCTTCATCTTTCCCGGCGCAACCTTGTTTACCGCGCCCGACGCCGATCCGCTGGTTAATGCCACGGCGATGAGCCTGCTCGTCAACACTGCCTTCTTCATCGTCGGCTCGCTCACCCGCAATGCCAGGCCGCTGGAACGCATCCAGGCCGGCATCTTCGTCAAACGGCATTCGCGCTCGCAATTTGCCACACGCGGCTGGAAGACGCGCGTCAGCGTCGGCGACCTCAAGGCGGCGATCTCGCGCTATCTCGGCGAAGAGCGGATGCAGCGCTCCTTTACCACCTACGAACAGAGCTCCGGCCGAAAGCTGGAGGACGAGCAGCAGGCCGACATGGCGCTCATCCATTTCAGCGAACAGCTGCTTGGCAGCGCCATCGGCTCGTCCTCGGCCAGGCTGGTGCTGTCATTGATCCTGCAAAAGACCGAGGATGCCTCTTCCGACACCGCCTGGCTGCTCGATCAGGCGAGCGAGGCGCTGCAATATAACCAGGACATGCTGCAGACTGCCCTGTCGCAGATGGATCAGGGCATTGCCGTCTTCGACAGTTCCAACCGGCTGACGATCTGGAACCGGCGTTTCCGGCAATTGCTGGATCTGCCCGAGAATGCCGGCCAGGTCGGCTTTCCCCTCTCCGAGATCGTCACCATCCTCAGCCAGCGTGGCGACATAGCCCCCGGCGATCTGACGCAGACGGTGCGGCATTTCCTGACGCTCGACAAGCCCTTCTCGCTGGTGCTCGGCGGCGGCGAGCGGATCATCGAGGTGCGCTCCAACGCCATGCCCGACAAGGGCATCGTCGCCACCTTCACCGATATCACCCAGCGCGTCAACGCCGACCAGGCTCTGAAACAGGCGAACGAGACGCTGGAGCAGCGCGTCGCCGAGCGCACTGCCGAGCTTACCCGCGTCAACCGGGAACTTGCCGAAGCGCGGGCCGCCGCCGACGAGGCGAATATCGGCAAGACTCGCTTCTTCGCGGCCGCCGGCCACGACATCCTGCAGCCGCTCAACGCCGCCAGGCTCTATTCCTCGGCGCTGGTCGAGCGCATGGCCCAATCCGACAACAGCCCGATCGTGCGCAACATCGATTCAGCGCTGGAATCGGTGGAGACCATTCTGGGTGCGGTGCTCGACATCTCGCGGCTCGATACCGGCGCCATGCGGCCGCGGCTTGCCTCCGTCGCGCTTTCCGACCTGTTGGAGCGGATCGAGACCGACTTTGCGCCGATCGCCCGCGAAAAACAGCTGAAGCTGGTGGTCATGCCGACATCGCTGCGCGTTCGCTCCGACCCCAATCTTCTGCGCCGACTGGTGCAGAACCTCGTTTCCAACGCCATCAAATACACGATCACTGGCAAGGTGCTGGTCGGCGCCCGGCGGCGCGGCAACGAGGTGATCATCCAGGTGATCGATTCCGGCATCGGCATTCCGCCATCGAAATTCCGCACGGTTTTCAAGGAATTCGCGCGGCTGGACGAAGGGGCAAAGACCGCCGCGGGCCTTGGGCTCGGCCTTTCGATCGTTGATCGCATCGCCCACGTGCTCAACCATCCGGTCGAACTGCACTCGACGCATGGCAAGGGCACAGAATTCCGGATCGCCATGCCACTCGACGTCTCGCGGCCGGCGGAGGCCGCAACGGCAATCACCCCGCCAGAGCGTTCCGGGCAGCCGCTCAAGGGGTTGAACATCCTCTGTATCGACAATGAGCCGAAGATCCACGAAGGCATGCGGCTCTTGATCAGCGGCTGGGGCTGCGAGGTCGAGGCGCTGGCCTGCCTTGCCGAGGTGATCGCTCTCGAAGGCCGCCACGGTCCGCCCGACATCATTATCGCCGACTATCATCTCGGCGACGGCACCGGCATTGCCGCAATCCTGCATCTGCGCCGGCAGTTCGGCGCGGATATTCCCGCCTTGCTGATCACCGCCGACCGCACGCCCGAAGTGCGCAGCGAGGCCGAGCGGCACAATATCGCCGTTCAGCACAAACCGGTGCGGCCGGCGGCGCTACGCGCCTATATCACCCAGATCTCCGGCCTCAAACGTGCGGCTGCGGAGTAGAAGGCAGCTCAGTCGGTCGCACTCACGGCGCGCTCGACGAGAGCGCGCACACGCTCGATATCCGGCATGTCGCCGAACAGGATGCGGTACATGATCGGCGCCACGACCTGATCCATGACGAAGTCGACATCCGGGAAGGTTTCGCCGCGCGACTTTGCCCTTTCGGCGATGACGACGATCTGCTGGCGGGTATATTCGCAGCATTTGCAGGCATTGGCGCCGGTCTGCGCCGCCAGCACGTCGCGGATCATCTCGCGGCCCGGCCCCGAGGACATTTCCTCGGCATATTGCTCCGCCCATGCCTGGAGATCGGCCTTGCCGCTGCCAGCATCGATCGGCTGCATATCCGGGCGTAACCGCTCGACGGCGACATCGGCAAGCAACTCCTGCAGCTCGCCCCAGCGGCGATAGATGGTCGAGGGCGTCACCCCCGCCTTGGCTGCAATCAGTGGGATCGTTACCTCGGTTCGGCCCGTCTCGGCCAATAATTCGCGAACCGCCTTATGCACCGAGGCCTGAACCCTGGCGCTTCGGCCGCCCGGACGAAGATTCTCTTTTACTGCCATGCCTGCAACCCGAATTTCGCTCCCAATGCTCTTTGCATACCCTCGTCCCAACACCGCTGCACATGGGTAACATGGATGAGAACTCATGGTTCAAAATCTTTGACAGAACCATAAACGCAAAGAATTTGCCTTTGCGACCCATCCGCCCTATATGTCCTCTAACGCAACGACTTAGCTTTAAGAGGGCTTAATATATGTTCGCCGCAGTCAAATCTACAGAGAATGCGCCGCGCCCCTCGATCGGCTTTCACGCGCTGACGCTTGCCACCTTCTTCGGCGCCTCCTCGGTGCCGACACCGCTCTACCGGATCTATCAGGAGAACTTCTCCATCTCGCCGGTGCTGATCACCGTCATCTTCGCCGTCTACGCCTTTGCGCTCTTGGCGGCGCTGCTGATTGCCGGTTCGATCTCCGATCATCTCGGCCGCAGGCCGGTGATCTTTTCCGCCCTGCTGCTCGAAATCATCGCCATGGGGTTCTTCGTCGTCGCCAGCGGTCCCGGCTGGCTGATCGCGGCGCGGATCGTCCAGGGCATTGCCACCGGCATCGCCGGCGCCTCGCTCGGAGCAGCCCTTGTCGATGTCGACCGGGCGAAGGGACAGATCGTCAATTCGATTGCGCCGCTTTGCGGCATGGCGCTCGGCGCGGTCGGCACCAGCGCCTTGATCCAGTATGGCCCCTTCCCGATGCATCTGGTCTACGCGCTGCTGCTCATCGTCTTCACGCTGCAGGCAGCGGCCGTCTGGCTGGTGCGCGAGACCGGCAGCACGCGGCCGGGCGCGCTCGGCTCGCTGGTTCCGCGGGTTTCCGTTCCGCCAGAGGCAAAAGGACCGCTCTCCCTGGTGACGCCGATCAATATCGCCAATTGGACGCTCGGCGGATTCTACCTATCGCTGGTCCCCTCATTGGTCGCCAGCACGACGGGCAGCACCGCGCCGCTGACAGGCGGGGCAGTCGTCGCTGCCTTGACCGCGAGCGGTGCGATCGCCGTCTATCTCAGGCGCGGCAGGACGGCCGCGGCCAATCTTTTCTTCGGCGTGTCTGCCAAGGCGCTGGGCATACTGACGGTCGTTGCCGGCGTGCATCTCGCCAATGTTCCGCTGCTGCTGATCGGAACGGTCCTCACCGGCGCCGGTTTCGGCACCAATTTCCTCGGTTCGATCGGCACCATCATGCCGCTCGCCAAGGCGGATGAGCGGGCGGGGCTGCTGTCGGCCTTCTACGTCCAGAGCTACCTTGCCTTCAGCCTGCCTGCAATCCTTGCCGGGTTCCTGGCGAAATCCGCCGGCTACCAGGTGACGACGGATATTTATGCGAGCGTCATCCTGTTGTTGCTGGCCGTCGGGATCGTCGCCCTTCGCACCCGCCGGTGGAGAGCCACGGAAGGCGCGGCTTAGAGATAACTCGTCACTTCAGGCTCGTTCCACCAGGCATCGTGCCTGCCGTCATAATAACGGACCGGCAGTGCCGCCAGTTCCTTCGGTGCGATATCGTCCAGGCAGGCGATGTTGATCGAGACATAGGCGCCGCCGATCGCTTCGATATAACCGTCGCCGAAGGCCGGCACGCCGCAGGTGCGGCAGAAGCGGTGATGGCCGTTCATCGTGTTGAACTGGTAATCTGATGTCTCCGCCTCGCCGCATATCAGCCGGAAATCCTCCGGCTTAACGTTGGCGCCCCAATAGCGGCGCTTGGCGCAGATCGAGCAATTGCAGCGGCCGGTCCCGGCCTCAAGGTCCATATCCACCTCGTAGCGCACTTTACCGCAATGGCAGCTTCCCCTGTAAGTTTTCTTCATGGCAGTCTCCTCCTTCGCGTTGCCTTCAGGGTCGTCATGTGACAATATGTTGTCATTATGAATGAGATACAAAATAGACAACATGTTGTCAAACAGAATCGACCGGAGCGGACGATGGAGGGGGACGCCTTTTCATTTTTCGCGATCACGGCGCTGCGGCTCGCCGGCCACCTGACGGCCGCCGGAGACCGGCTGGCAAAGCCTTCCGGGCAGACCAGCGCACGCTGGCAGGTGCTGGCGGCGGCAAGGCACGGCGACCTTTCGGTGGCGCAGATCGCCCGCGCGCTCGGCATCACACGCCAAGGCGTGCAGCGGCTTGCCGACGTGTTGGAGGGTGAAGGGCTGATCGCCTATGCCGGCAACCCACAGCACCAGCGCGCCAAGCTGGTGCTGCTGACGGCCAAAGGGGCGGAGCGGCTGGGTGCGATCGAGATCGCGCAGGCCCGGTGGGCAAACGAGTTGGGTGCGGCGCTCAAGCCGGCCGAACTCGATGCCGCGCGTGCTGTCATGGGTACTGTCATGCAGATGTTGGAGGCCGACGAAGCCTCTCAAGGCTGAGATGGCACTGGCGGAAAAACGAAAAAAGGCCGGGCGAACCCGACCTTCCCTGCCATCTCGACGAACCGTGCCAGTACATCCGTGGTCACGATCCGGAGATGATATTCAAAACTCCACGCGTCCAACCGGACGCGCTAAGTTCAGGCCGCCTGAAGGCGGTCTGCCGACATCTTGCCGGACTTGTTGTCGCGGACGAGATCGTAGGAGAGCTTCTGGCCATCCTTGAGGTCACGCATGCCGGCGCGCTCGACGGCGGAGATGTGGACGAAAACGTCGGCAGCGCCGTCATCCGGCTGAATGAAGCCAAAACCCTTGGTTGCGTTGAACCACTTAACGATACCTGTGTTCATGACGATATCCTTTCGAATCGCTCATAGAAGATTGCAGCCCGGAGAAATGCCGAGCGGCGATGAAAACCGATTTTGGAGGAAGTTCGCCAGGAACGACGCACACGCCGTTTCAAAGTTCATCTAGCAAGATCGATGTAGGGAGGTGTAATTGGAAATTGTGTCCGGGGCAAGGCGTCGGCGAGGAAAAGTTGGATTAGCCGGCTTGGACCAAACGCAAGATCCTTTTGCGCCCGTGCCGTGGCGCGCCACGGCACGGTGTCAAGATAGTCTCCTCAAAACCAACCCACAAAAGCTTAGGCCGCCGCTTTCGCCCCCGCATAGGGATCGAACCGCCCATAAAACGTCTCGCCCTTGTCAGCCAGATCCTTCAGCAACGGCGTCGGCCTGAAATGCTCTCCGTAAGCTTGCGCTAACCTTTCCGCCAGTTCCACGAAGGCCTTGGCGCCCATTCCGTCGATATAGGAGAGTGCGCCGCCGGTATAGGGGGCGAAGCCGAAGCCGAGGATCGAGCCGACATCGGCTTCGCGCGGATCGGTAACGATGCCTTCTTCCACGGTGCGGGCGGCTTCGAGCGCGATGGTGACGAGGAAGCGTTGTTTGAGCACGGTGATATCTACCTCGCCGGCCTTCTTCTGCGGATAGAAGGTCTTGAGATCCGGCCAGAGCGACTTCTTCGCCGGTTTCGGCGGGTAATCGTAGAAGCCCTTGGAATTCTTGCGGCCGAAGCGGCCCTCCTTTTCGACCATGCGAGAGATGAGCTCCATGTGCCTGGGGTCGATCGCTTTTTCGCCGAGATCGGCAACGGTCGCCTTGAGGATCTTCAGCGAAAGGTCGATCGCCACCTCGTCATTCAAAGCCAGCGGTCCCACAGGCATGCCGGCCATCTTGGCGGCATTCTCGATCATGGCGGGCGGCACACCTTCGATCAGCATGTCATAGCTTTCCGACATGTATCGCAGCACGCAGCGATTGACGAAAAAGCCGCGGGTGTCGTTGACGACGATCGGCGTCTTCTTGATCGCCGCGACATAATCGAGAGCGACGGCGAGCGCCTTGTCGCCGGTTTCGCCTCCGAGGATCACCTCGGTCAGCATCATCTTTTCGACAGGCGAGAAGAAGTGGATGCCGATGAAATCGGCGGGACGTTTGGAATTCTTCGCAAGGCCCGTGATCGGCAGGGTCGAGGTGTTGGAGGCGAAGATCGCGCCCTCGGGCAGCACCGCTTCGACCGCCTCGATAACAGCCTTCTTCACTTCGCGATCCTCGAACACGGCCTCGATAACGAGGTCGGCATTGGCGAGATCGGCATAATCGGCCGAAGGCGTGATGCGGGAGAGCAGGGCCGCCGCCTCAACCTGCGTAAATCGTCCCTTACCAACGGAATCCTTGACCAGGCCTTCGGAGACGGCCTTTCCCTTGGCAGCCGCTTCCATATCGCGGTCGATCAGGGTCACCGGAATGCCAGCAGCGGCAGTGACATAGGCGATCGAGGCGCCCATGAAGCCGGCGCCGACGACGCCGACATGCTTGAGCTCCGTCTTCGGAATGCCGGCGGGGCGGCGGGCGCCCTTACCGAGCTCCTGCATGGAGATGAACAGCGAACGGATCATCGAGAAGGCTTCGCGGGTCTGCAAAACCTCGGTGAAATAACGCTGCTCGATCTTGAGAGCCGTGTCGAACGGAACCTGCAGGCCTTCATAAACACATTTCAAGATGGCGAGTGCTGCCGGATAATTGCCCGACGTCTCGCGACGCAGGATCGCCGGCGCGGCCGGCCAGAGTTGGGCTGACGCCGGCGTCCAGATGCCGCCGCCCGGCAGCTTGAAGCCTTTCTCGTCCCAGGGGGCGACCGGCTTCAGGCCGTCCTTGATCATCTGCTTGGCGGCGGGCATCAGCTGGTCCGGCTCGACCACCTGATGCACGAGGTTCATCGCCTTGGCGCGCGAGCCGCTCAGCGACTGGCCCGTCGTCATCATCTGCAGCGCGTCCTGGGCGTTGGCGAGTCGCGGCACACGCTGGGTGCCGCCGGCGCCGGGGAAGATGCCGACCTTGACCTCGGGCAGCGCGATCTTGACGCTCTTGGCATTGGAGGCGACGCGGCCGTGGCAGGCAAGCGACAGTTCGAAAGCGCCGCCCATGCAGGTGCCGTTGATCGCCGATACCCATGGCTTGCCCGAGGTTTCGAGCTTGCGGAAGAGGCCGCTCATCCGGCCGACCAGACCAAACAGCGTCTGCACCGCCGTCTCCGGGCTCTTTGCCTTCTCCTGCTGATAGGAGCTGAACATCGACTTGATCATCGAAAGATCGGCGCCGCCGGAGAAGGAGGATTTGCCTGACGTGAAGACGACACCCTTGACGGCGGCGTCAGCGGTGGTCGCGTCGATGATCGCGTTGAGCTCTTCCATCACCTCGGCTGTAAAGACGTTCATCGATTTGCCGGGCATGTCCCAGGTGACGAGAGCGATGCCATCGGCGTCGGTTTCGAGCGTGAAGTTGGTGTAGTTGCTCATTGGGAATTCCTCTCCCTGAATTCTCTTGCGGTGAAGCCCCTCCCCTTGTGGAGGGGCCCCGTCCCATCAAACGCGTTCGATAATGGTTGCCGTGCCCATGCCGGCGCCGATGCAGAGCGTTACCAGCGCGGTGTTGAGGTCGCGGCGTTCCAGCTCGTCGAGCACGGTCCCGAGGATCATGGCGCCGGTGGCGCCGAGCGGATGGCCCATGGCGATGGCGCCGCCATTGACGTTGATCCTGCCATGGTCGATGTCGAAGGCTTGCATGTAGCGCAGCACGACGGCGGCGAAGGCCTCGTTCAGCTCGAAGAGGTCGATATCGGCAAGGCTCATGCCGGTCCGTTTCAACAGCTTCTCGGTGACGTCGACCGGCCCTGTCAGCATCAAAGCCGGATCGGAACCGATATTGGCGAAAGCCTTGATGCGGGCGCGCGGCTTCAGCCCCATGCTTTCACCGCCGGGTTTCGAGCCGAGCAGCACGGCGCCGGCGCCGTCGACGATGCCGGAGGAATTGCCGGCATGGTGGACATAGTTGATGCGCTCGATCTCGGGATGGGCCTGGATGCCGACGGCTTCGAAGCCGCCCATCTCGCCGGGCATCTGGAAGGACGGGTTGAGGGAGGCGAGCGCCTGCATGTCGGTGCCGGGGCGCATATGCTCGTCCTTATCAAGGATCGTCAGGCCGTTCTGGTCCTTGACAGGGATAACCGACTTGTCGAACCAGCCCTGTTGCCAGGCGTGGGCGGCGCGCTTCTGGCTCTCGACGGCATAAGCGTCGACATCGGTTCTGCTGAAGCCGTATTTGGTGGCGATGAGATCGGCCGAGACGCCCTGCGGCATGAAAAAAGCCGGGAAATTTACCGAAGGATCCATGAACCAGGCGCCGCCGGACATGCCGAGGCCGACGCGGGACATGCTTTCCACGCCGCCTGCGATGACGATGTCATCGGCGCCCTGGGCGATCTTGCCGGCGGCGAAATTGACGGCGTCGAGGCCGGAGGCGCAGAAGCGGGAAATCTGCATCCCGGGCGCTCTTGTGGAATAACCGGCTTCGAAGGCGGCAGCCTTCGGGATGACCGCGCCGGCATCCATGACCGGATCGACGCAGCCCATGATGATGTCGTCGACGGTCGTGGTGTCGAGCCCGTTGCGGTCGCGGATCGCTTCCAGCGTCTTGGCCGCGAGGCGCACGGAGGGCACCTCATGCAGGGCGCCGTCCTTCTTGCCGCGGCCGCGCGGCGTGCGGACGTGATCGTAAATGAAAACCTCGGTCATTGTCTCGTCTCCCTGGCGGCGCCAACGCGCCTTCAAAATCTGCGAAGACCAAATAGCCCTTCGTTTTAAACTCAGGGCGTTCGGCGCTCGAAACGATTCACCGGATCGTTTCGTCGGCTGCGCCGACCGCTTCTCACCCCCAACCCTCCCCACGAGGCGAGGGAGAACCGGCTCAAAACGCTTCCGCGGCCAGTTCCATCATCGTGTCGGCGCCGGCTTCGATGCGGGCCTTGCGAAGTGCCGTTTCCGGCATGATCCGCTCCATGAAGAATTTCGCCGTGATCAGCTTGTTCTTCAGATAAACCTCGCGGCTTGCGTCACCGGAGGCAAGGCCCTCCTCGGCGGCCTTCGCCATCTTCGCCCACATATAGCCGAGAACGACGAGGCCGAAGAGGTGCATGTAATCGGTCGAGCCGGCGCCGGCATTGTCGGGCTTGGCCATGGCGTTCTGCATGAACCACATGGTCGCGCCCTGGACGTCGTTCAAGCCCTTCTTCAGGTGCTTGGTGAAGAAGGAGAGCTTCTCGTTGCTGCGGTTCTCCTCGCAGAAGTCGCCGATCTCCTTGAACAGGGCCATGGCGGCGCGGCCGCCGTTCAGGGCGAGCTTACGGCCGACGAGGTCGAGCGCCTGGATGCCGTTGGCGCCCTCATAGATCATGGCGATGCGGGCATCGCGCACATACTGGCTCATGCCGTGCTCTTCGATATAGCCGTGGCCGCCGAAGACCTGCTGGGCCATGACGGCGTGATCGAAGCCCCTGTCGGTCATTACGCCCTTGAGGATCGGGGTGACGAGGCCGAGTATATCGTCGGCGGTCTGGCGCTCCTTCCCGTCGGTGGCGCGATGGGCGATATCGGACTTGAGCGCCGTCCAGAGCAGGAAGGCGCGGCCGGCCTCGTTGAAGGCGCGGATGGTCATCAGCGACCGGCGGATATCCGGATGGACGATGATCGGATCGGCCTTCCTGTCAGGCGCCTTGGGGCCGGAGAGCGAACGGCCCTGGATGCGGTCGCGGGCGTAATTCGCGGCATTCTGATAGGCGATCTCGGAAATGGCGATGCCCTGCAGGCCGACCATCAGGCGAGCCTCGTTCATCATCACGAACATGGCGTTGAGGCCGCGGTTTTCGGCGCCGATCAGGAAGCCCGTCGCCTCGTCGTAATTCATGACGCAGGTGGCGTTGCCGTGGATGCCCATCTTGTGCTCGATCGCGCCGCAGGAAACGGCGTTGCGGGCGCGAAGCGTTCCGTCCTCGCCGACGAGGAACTTCGGAACGATGAAGAGCGAGATACCCTTGGTGCCCTCGGGCGCACCTTCGATACGGGCCAGGACCAGATGGACGATGTTGTCGGTCAGGTCGTGTTCACCAGCGGAGATGAAAATCTTCTGGCCTGATATCTTATAGCTGCCATCGGCCTGCGGCACCGCCTTGGTGCGCAGCATGCCGAGATCGGTGCCGCAATGCGGCTCGGTCAGGTTCATGGTGCCGGACCAAGAGCCGTCCACCATCTTCGGCAGATAGGTGTCTTTCTGCTCCTGCGTGCCGTGGACGAGGATCGCGGCGATCGCGCCCTGCGTCAGGCCCGGATACATCATCAGCGACATATTGGCGGCGGAGGTATATTCGCCGACGGCGGCATGCAGCGTATAGGGAAGCCCCTGGCCGCCGAACTCCTCCGGCACCGCAAGGCCGATCCAGCCGCCTTCGCGATAGGACCTGTACGCCTCCTTGAAGCCGCTCGGCGTCGAGACGCTCGCATCGTCATGGCGAACGCAGCCTTCCTGGTCGCCAGAATAATTCACCGGGAAAAGGACTTCTTCGGCAACCTTCGCCGCCTCGCCGAGGATCGCCTCGATCATATCGGGCGTTGCGTCGGCAAAACCGGGAAGATTGTTGTAGCGTTCGAGGCCCAGCACATCGTTCAGAACGAAAAGCGTGTCGGTCACCGGGGCCTTGTAGACTGGCATCTTCAGAATTCCTCCATTCGACTGACCGGATCGCTCCGGCCTCGGGCACTGTCTTACAAAATATTGACGTTTGCGTAAACGTCAAATTCTGCAGCTTCGCTCCCTTTTCTGAAAAAAATCTTGGCCCGGCGAATCTGGGCGGATGGAGGAGACGTCATCTCCCCTTCCTTGTCCATCTGGGAACGGCATATAAGCGGAAGCGTCTTTCAATCCGGAAGTCGCGCAACGCGTCAGGGGGAACCGCCGGGATGATCAGATTCGAGGCGATAAGGCAGCGTGCAGAGGAGCGGAAGGGCGGAGCAGCCGCGTTGCAGGCCATGCTGGAGAAGCACCGGCCGGATCACGACCGGCTGCGCGCCACGTCAGACGATCGCATCCTGGCGGATATGACCCGGCGTATCTTCTACAGCGGCTTCGTGCAGAAGGTGATCGATGCGAAATGGCCGGGCTTCGAGGAGGCCTTTTCAGGCTTCGACCCGGCGGCGCTGAATATCGCGCCCGACGATTATTGGCACGAGCTGACATCGGACGAGCGGATCATCCGCAACTGCGCGAAGATCATGTCGGTTCGCGCCAATGCCGCCTTCGTCCGAGAACTGGCAAGGGAACACGGCAGCGCCGGCGCCTTCTTCGCCGGCTGGCCGCGGGAAGATCAGATCGGCCTTCTCGAGCTGTTGACCAAACGCGGCAGCCGGCTCGGCGGCATGACCGGGCAATATTTCCTGCGCGGCATCGGCCGCGACAGCTTCGTCGCCACGCTCGACGTGCTCGCATGCCTGAGATCGGCCGGTGTGCCGCTCTCCTCCTCCGGCACAACGAAGAAAGATCAGCAGCTGATCCAGCAGGCCTTCAACGAATGGGCCGACGAAACCGGCCTTTCCTACATCCACCTCTCGCGCATCAGCGCCTATTCGATTGACGCGCCGCACTGAAATTCGGCTGGGCGGTGGGGTGGCGCGGCCTCGTCGGGCTTCCTACGTCTTTCCGACGATCCATCGAGGACGATATCATGACCGACTTTCCTTATCAGAGCGCCCTCATCGTCGGCGCCGGCTCCGGCATCAGCGCATCGCTCGCCCGGCAACTGTCGGGGCTGGGCGTCAAGGTCGGGCTCGCCGCCCGCAATATCGAAAAGCTGCAGACGCTCTCAGAGGAGACCGGCGCCAGGGCATTTACTGCTGACGTCTCGCAGCCTGCCAGCGTCGGGTCGCTATTCGACGAGGTTGCCGCGGCAATCGCTGGGCCCGAAGTGGTGATCTTTAACGCCAGCGCCCGACTGCGCGGGCCGCTCGCCGAACTCGACCCCGCCGAAGTCGGGAAGGCGATTGCGACGACGGCGATGGGCGGCTTTCTGGTGGTGCAGCAGGCGGCGCAACGGATGATACCACAGCGCCACGGCGCCATTCTCATCACCGGCGCGTCGGCGAGCGTGAAGGGCTTCGCGCAATCGGCGCCCTTCGCGATGGGAAAATTCGCGCTGCGCGGCCTTGCCCAGAGTGCCGCCCGCGAACTCGGTCCGATGGGCATTCATGTCGCGCATTTCGTCATCGACGGCGCGGTGCGCTCGCAAATCCGGCCGGACCGGGCAGACAAACCGGATGCGACGCTCTTGCCGGACGCAATCGCCCACACCTATCTCGACGTGCTTCGCCAGCACCGCAGCGCGTGGTCGCTGGAGGTGGAAGTCCGGCCGTGGACGGAAAATTTCTAATTGGGCTCGCGCGGCGTATGGCCGACGGAGAAGACAACTTTCACGGCATCTGGACGAACGACCCGTCATCGATCTCCTGCTGACCCCGCGCAGCACCGATTTTCCGCCCGGCATTTTCAATCATGTCGCCTTTAGGCTTTACGAATTCGAGCCGGCTCTGGAGCGCATCAAGGCGAGCGGCTATC
The DNA here is from genome assembly GCF_005862215.1 of Rhizobium sp. MHM7A. Taxonomy (NCBI): domain Bacteria; kingdom Pseudomonadati; phylum Pseudomonadota; class Alphaproteobacteria; order Hyphomicrobiales; family Rhizobiaceae; genus Rhizobium; species Rhizobium sp. MHM7A. The sequence goes on along the minus strand of NZ_VCHT01000010.1, from coordinate 103,647 downwards.
GTTACGAATATGACGATATTCCCGACACCGACCTCGGCCAGGTCTTCGTCTATGGCCCGACGGCGTGAAGATCGAGCTGCAATATCCGAGGCCGGCCTGATCGGGTATGGCCGTCCGACCTGACCAATTCTATGGCAACTGGCGGGCAAATTGGCGTCTGGAATGCAAACGTTAAAAAATTCTCATCGATATTAACGGCTTGTTTACCACGTTTCGTGAAAGGTGCGCATTGAGCCGTAGTGATCCGCATTCCTTCTCCCCGTCTCGCGTTTCCCAAGGATGCCGCTACATCGTCCAGCGTGAGGAAAGTCTGATGGCTGATTTCTCGTGGATGAGGCGCTCCGGTCCGCGTCACAAGCGCGGGCCACAGACGGAAAAGCCACGGATCGGGCTCTAACGAGAGGTCGAGCAGTCGAAGCGAGCAAGAAGATGAACGGATCGCGATCAAATCCTTCCCGACAGTCCGACCGGACCTCGCTCGATGCGCTGAACCGCACGATCGAAGGGCTGGAGGCGCGCATCGAAGGTCTGATGGGCAGCGGACGCGATCAGCGGCCGCGCACGCCGACGGCCGAGCGCGATTCTTATACGGCCCCCATTGCGGCACGCCCGGCAAGAGCGCCGCTCGAGCAGCGACCGGATCCGCTGGCGGAAATCCGCCAGCGCCAGCGGGCATTGGAAGCAGGGCGCGAACGTTCCTACGGGCGCGAGCACGCCACGCCGCGCGAACCCGCGCCGCGCGCCATGCCGGCCGCCGCCCCCGCCTTCCGCGCCGGCGACGATACGATGACGGAGATCGCCCAAGCACTCGTCAATCTGCGCCAGGACCTGAAGCGCGACATATCCGAAGGCGTGACCCGAGAAATGAACGCGCTACGCGCCGAACTTCGCGAGATCAAGGCTACCGCCGGAGACAGCCGCTTCGCCGACGAGATTCGCACCGACATGAACCGCCTTGCCCAGAGCATCAGCCAGCTAACCGGCCGCTCGAGCGGGCCGGAGGCTGCCGGCCTGCGCGAGGATTTCGAGGAGCTGCGATCGCTGATGGACGGGCTGGCGCGCGAGGAATCGCTGCGCCACATGGAAAACCGCTGGGACGGCGTCGAGAACCGGCTGGCGGCACTCGATACCGAGGGGCTGCAGGAAGAGCTCGTTTCGCTTGCCTACCGGCTCGACGACATCAAGCGCCATATCGGCGGCATGGGCGAAAGCCCAGCGGTCCGGGCCCTGGAAGACAAGCTCATCGCCATCGCCACGGCGATGGAGCAATTCGGCAACATGATCCAGCCACATGACCGGGTCATGTCGGAACAGTTCGCCGCCATGGACATGCGGCTCGACGAGATCAGCCGGGCGATCGCGGCCAGCGGACGCGCGGCCGCCGGCAACGATCCGACGCTGCTGCAGCGGCTGGAAAGCCGCCTCTCGTCGCTCGCCGATCAGATCGACCTGATGAGCCACGATGCGGCCAGCCGCGCAAACCCAGCCGACGAGCTGGCGATGCGGCTGGAAGCGCTGACGGAGCGCGTCGAGGAGTTGACCAAGGCGGAAGCGACGTCGCGGCTCGACGAGCGGCTGGAACAGCTTTCCTATCTGTTGGAGCGCACGCAGAAGGCGGCGCAACCCGACCTCACCGGACCGCTTTCCGACATCTCCCGCAAGATCGACGCGCTCGAGAACGGCGCCGTCAACGACGTGCTGGCACAGCGGCTCGATTATCTCGCCCGGCGCATCGACGAGATGGCCTATCAGCAGCCCGCACCTGCCGCAGTGATCGATGACGGCACTTTTCAGCGTCTCGAAGGCCGGCTGAGCGACATTGCCGCCCGGCTGGAAGAGACCACAGCGGCGGCGCCCGCCGATCCGCGGGCGCTGAAGAATCTGGAAGACCAGATCGCCAATCTTTCGGCTCTGATGAGCCAGCCTCGCGAAAGCGCTGCGATCCCGGCCGACCTCGACCGGCGCATGGGCGCGATCGAAGACTATATGGCGACAAGCGACGAATATATCATCGAGGCGGCACGGCAGGCGGCTGAAGCCGTCGTCGAGGCCTATTCGCGCAACGGTGGCCTGCAGGGAGCCGTGCCCGCCGCCGACATGTCGGCGCTGACGGCGCTGGCCGAGGATCTGCGCCATCTCGAGGACATCAGCCGCGACAGCGAAGAGCGCACGCACAAGACCTTCAAGGCGCTGCACGAGACGCTGGTCCATATCGCCGACCGCCTAGACGGCATGGAAGAGCGCGGGCGGCCCTCCGTCCAGATGCCGATGGCCGACGTCGATTTCGATGTCGACCCCTACGCGCTGATGGTGGCCGAAGCCGCCCGAACGCCGGACGTGGCTACGGCAACGAACGCCTCACCGGTCATCCGCACGGCAGAGGTCGCAGCGGAACCCGCCGCCCCGGCCCCGGCCCCAGCCGCGGCCAGGAGCGCAACGAGCGCAATCGCAATCGAAGCCGCAGCCGGGACGCCGGAGTCCGCGACACCGGTACCGGCGAAAGCGGGTCTGCTCGCCAACCTTGGCAAGCGGTTGCGCCCAGGCAAGAAAGCCGAGACCAAGGCCCCCGAACGCGCGATGATCGACCCCGCACCGTCGATCGACCCTGCCGACGTGGTGCCGACGGATGCGGCGAACGAACTGCTCGAACCGGGGTCGGGTGCGCCTGACGTCAAGAAAATCCTCGAGCGGGTGCGCGCCAGCCAGAGTGCTCAACGCGGCAAACCTGCCGTCGAGACCGGTCGGGCCGACTACATTGCCGCTGCCCGCCGAGCGGCGCAGGCGGCCGCAATGGAAGTCGACGCCAATCCGAAGCAGGCGAACGCCAGGAGCGAGAAGAAGGGCGCGAAGGCCGACAAGGCCAACAGCAACGATAAGGCGGGCAAGACCAGCGCCTTTTCGCGCTATCGCCGGCCGATCCTTCTCGCCGTCGGCGCTGTGCTGCTCGCCATCATGGCCTTTCCGCTCGCCCGGACGCTGACGAGCGGCGAGCCGGCGCCGCAGCCGCCGGCGGAATTGTCGGCACTGACGGGGGCGACGGACAACGCGCAGCAGACCTTGCCTGAGGCGACACCCGCCCAGCCGGACACCGGTGCTGCCGATACGGACGCCCCGGCAACGGCGAGCGCGCCCCCGGCCGCCGAACAGAGGCAACCGGAAGCAACCCCGCCCGGCGCCGGCGATCATCTGACCGATACGGCGCCGCTCGACGGCGAAGGGGCTGCAACCTTTGCTCCCGCCGGTTCGTCCGGCGCAACGCAAGAAACATCCAGCTTCACTCCGAACAGCCCGACCGCTGCGGCACCCGCGCCGCAGGCTGCGATCACCATTCCCGAGACCGTGCAGCCGAAATCGCTTGCGGATGCGGCGCAGGGCGGCGACGCCCTGGCGCTGTTCGAGATCGGCGCACGCTATTCGGATGGCCGCAACGGTATGACCGTCGATCAGAAACAGGCGGCGAGCTGGTACCAGCTTTCGGCCGAAAAGGGTTTTGCACCGGCGCAATACCGTCTCGGCAGCATGTACGAGAAGGGCAACGGCGTCGAACGCGATGTCAACAAGGCGAAGGCCTTCTACGAGCAGGCGGCGAACCAGGGCAATGCCAGCGCCATGCACAATCTCGCCGTCCTCTACGCCTCCGGCGCGCTCGGCCAGCAGGATTATGCGACGGCCGCCTCGTGGTTCACCAAGGCTGCCAACCTCGGCATCACCGACAGCCAGTTCAACCTGGCAATCCTCTGTGCCCGCGGCAACGGCGTTCCGGCGGATCTCGAAGAATCCTACAAGTGGTTTGCGATCGCGGCGAAGGCCGGCGACAAGGATGCGGCGCAGAAGCGCGACGAAGTGGCCAACGCCATGAAGCCCGCGCAACTCGAATCGGCGCGCGCCAAGGCCGACCTCTGGAAGCCGCAGCCGCTGGACCATCGCGCCAACGGCATCGACATCCCCGACGAATGGGCGGGCACGGGCGTGAAGACGGCAACCGTCGACATGAAGAAAGCGATCCGCAACATCCAGGCGATCCTCAACAATAACGGCTTCGACGCAGGTGTGCCCGACGGCGAAATGGGCGCAAAGACCGTCACCGCGATCAAGAACTTCCAGAAGTCGATCGGCCAGGAGCCGGACGGCAAGGTGACGGACGCGACCGTGAAGGCATTGCTCGAGCGCAACAAGCAAGGCGCCAAGGCGATCTGAGGCGCATCGACGCGGGAAGGCCTGTCCGTCCGCTGCCGGCACCGTGCCTTGATCGAGCAAGCCACAGGCTTCGCCCGTCCTTGGGGGCCCCTTAACAGAGCAAAGGGAAATGCCGCAGCGTTTCGACTCCCTCTTCTCTCCTCGGGGAGAAGGGGACGTGCCGCGACCTCTCCGTTCACCCGCCAAGTCTCTCAAAATTTAAGCTGGGTTAGGCAAGGAGCAGCCATCGGCGCTGGCCTGGCAGCGCTCTGCCGCAAGCTTTTCCGAATTTTTCCAACCCTCGTCACAAAACCTGAAAAAAGCCGAATTATGCCGGACATATCGATCCGCGCATCGCCGAATCTCCTGCCGTCGATCTCCATCAATCGGGGCCGATCGAAAGCCTCTGGCAACGATTTCACAGTATGGTGCGCATTCGAACGGGGACGTGCCAGAACCGCCCGGCAGGAGCGGTCATCATTCGGGGTCGGTTGTGACAATCTATCTGCCTATCGCAGAATTGTCGGTGAATATATTCATCATTCTCGGCATGGGGGCGGCCGTCGGCTTCCTGTCCGGAATGTTCGGCGTCGGGGGCGGCTTTCTCATCACCCCGCTGTTGATCTTCTACAATATCCCGCCTGTCGTCGCAGTCGCCACCGGCGCAAACCAGGTTGTGGCGTCGTCGATATCGGGTGCGATCACCCATTTCCGGCGCGGCACGCTCGACGTGAAGCTCGGCACGGTGCTTTTGGCCGGCGGTCTTTCAGGTGCCACGGTCGGCATCTGGATCTTTTCGCTTTTGCGGAGGGTGGGTCAGCTCGATCTCATGATCTCGCTGATGTACGTCATCTTCCTCGGCACTGTCGGTGGGCTGATGCTGCTCGAAAGCATCAATGCCATGCGGCGGGCTGCCCGCAACGAACCGCCGGCGCCACGCAAGCCCGGGCACCAGCACTGGGTGCACAAGCTGCCGCTCAAGGTGCGCTTCAAGAAATCGAAGATCTATCTCAGCGTCATTCCGATCATCGCGCTCGGCTTTGCGATCGGCATCCTGACCTCGATCATGGGCGTCGGCGGCGGCTTCATCATGGTGCCTGCGATGATCTATCTCCTGCGTATTCCGACCAATGTCGTGGTCGGCACCTCGCTCTACCAGATCATCTTCGTGACCGCCTATACGACGATCGTGCAGGCGGCGACGAACTATTCCGTCGATATCGTACTCGCCTTCATCCTGATGGTGGCAGGGGTCATCGGCGCGCAATACGGCGTGCGCGTTGGCCAGAAGCTGCGCGGCGAGCAGCTGCGCGCCCTGCTGGGGCTGCTGGTTCTTGCCGTCGGCCTCCGTCTGGCGATTGCGCTGGTGGTGACACCTGCCGACGTCTATTCGGTCGTGATGGGAGCAGGCAACTGATGCACCTGCTTGCCTCGATCCTCCTGTTCCTTTGCCTGCTGCCGGCCGTTGCCGGGGCGCAGTGGCTGCCCGGGCAGGCGACGGAAGCGGTGCGCGAAGGCCTTGAGATCGGCACGTCGACCAGCGAAATCGCCATCACTTCGGATTTCCACGGCGCCGATCTCACGATCTTCGGGGCGCTTTCGAACACCGACCAGCTGCTGCTCGCCATCGGCCAGTATGACGTGGTCGTGGTGCTGGAAGGCCCACGCGAGGATGCTACGGTGCGCAAGAAGGAGCGCGTCTTCGGCATCTGGGTGAACAGGCGCTCGATGACCTTCGAGGCGGTGCCGCATTCCTACTCGATGTCGAGCTCGCGCATGATCGACGACCTGACGACGCCGCTCGAACTGACCGATCAAGGGATCGGCATCGACCACATTCCGCTGACACCGGTGGGCTTCGTCGGCGACGGCAGCAATCTCGGCGAGTTCCGTCAGGCTTTCCTGCGGCTGCAGCAGGGAGGCGCCCTTTACGACCGGAACCCGAGCGGCGTGCGGTTCGTTTCATCGAACCTCTTCAAGGCGAGTCTGCGCCTGCCTGCAAATATTCCCAACGGGGTGCATACGGTGCGCGCCTATCTCTTCAAGAGCGGCAGTCTCATCACCGAAAAATCGCTGCCGCTGCGCGTCATCAAGACGGGCATCGAGCAGACGATCACCGATGCGGCCCATGAGCAGCCGATCCTCTACGGCTTTGCAGCCGTATTGCTCGCGATCGTCACCGGCTGGAGTGCCAGCCTGATCTTCCGCAAGGACTGATCCGGCGCCACATGGCAAAAACGTCGCGCCTGCATCTCATGCCTTCAGAAAGGCGAGCCGCTCATCGACGCGGGCCGGGGCAATTTCCAGAATATCGGCGCTGACGACGCCTTCGGCTACAAAAGGATCCTGCTGAATCCGGGTTTCAAGTTCGGAGCGTGAGGTGTTGTGCGCGACGACCGCTCCACCTGCGCTCGGCTGAAGGCCGCCGGCGAGAAGAAAAATTCCGTCGTCGAAGCCGCGTTTGAGCCAGGCATTGTGCGCCTCCATCAGAACGGGCGCTTTCGCCTTGCCATCAGAAAACTTCAGTGTGATGAAAAACATGCAAGGGCTCCTTTAGGAAAGCTGTCGGGAAAGAGTTTCGGGAAAAACGGGTATTCCGGGCCGCTGCGCCGCCAGCCATCCGCGCATGTTTTCCACCTCGTTTCGAACAAAGATTTCGTCGCGGTAGGCGGCTGCGAGCGTCGCAACGCCCTGGCTTCGCATCAGAATGTGCATGGCAAGCGCATCGGCCTCATTCTCGCGGCCGAACGCAATGAACTGACGTGAGAGCCAATGGCGAAAGAGATCGAAAAGCTCGGTTGCCCGGCCCTTGGCAAGGTGATCCAGCTTGGCGAGTTCGTTGCAAAGCGTACCGACCGGGCAACCGTGGGCCATGATCTTGGTCCGGTTCACGACGAGGAGATCGACGAAACTGAGAATGCGCTCCTCAGGCGTCTCGCCGTTCGCCTCCCACACATTGAGCATTGACCTCGTTTTGACGAGGCGATGGGTGATCACCGCATCGAGAAGCTCGTCCTTCGTCTTGAAATGATAGTAAAAATTGCCTCGGGAGAGTCCGACTATCCCCGCAATGTCGGCAAAGGACGTTGCCTCGAAGCCTCTCTCGTAGAAAAGCCCGTCGGCGGCCTCCACTATCTGCTGTCGTGTGGCCGCGGCAACCATTCTCATCCTCCCGCTGTTTCCAAAGGCGCCAGTACAACTCGTAGGTCAATTGACCTAGAAGGTGTTAGGACAATCGACCTAGGGAAGTCAAGCGCCGAAACTGGCCTCAATGTCAGCCGCCCGCATTAAAACCGCTTGCAAATTGATATCGGTCTCTCTATGCTGAACCAGTTGCCTATTGAAAGCAGTTCATGCCGCGAAGGAGGATAAAATGCGGAAGCTTGTCGTCTGGAATCTGATGACGCTCGATGGCTATTTCGAGGGAGCTAAGCCGTGGGATATCGACTTCCACAATCTCGCCTGGGGGCCGGAGCTCAAGCGCTATGCCGAGCAGTTCGGCGAGGAAGGCGATCTCCTGGTCTTCGGCCGCAAGACCTATGAGGGCATGGCCGCCTATTGGCCAACCGCCGAGGACGACGACAAGATCAAGGCCTATATGAATGGCATTGCCAAGATCGCCGTCTCTCGAACGATGACCGAGCCCGGCTGGAACAATGCCCGTATCGTCAGCGATCCTATCCCCGAACTGACCAGGCTGAAGCAGGAGGACGGCAAGACAATCTTCATCTTCGGTAGCGCCGCGCTCGCCGACAGTCTGCTGAAGGCCGGTCTTATCGATGAGATCAGGATATGTGTGGTGCCGGTCATTCTCGGTGGCGGCAATCCGCTCTTCAAACCAGGACAGGATCAGGTGCCGCTGAAATTGCTCGAATCGTCGACTACGGCAAGCGGCGCGTTGATCCTGCGCTACGAGCCGGTCAAGGCGTAGGCAAGGGTTGCCTGGAGAAGTTCGTATTCGACTAAAAACCGCTCCTTAACATTTACGAGTTAGTAATCTCTCGGAAGCGAGAGGTTTTGTCATGCGTACTCGTATCATTCTGACCGCCCTGGGTCTCGCGCTGCTTGCCGGCTGCGCGACTGCGCCCAGGCAGACGAGGAACATCTGCGCCGTCTTCGACCAGCGTGAAGGTCTTTTCTCCAGCTGGCAGAGGGCAGCGGAGCGGACGGAGAAGAAGTACGGCGTGCCCGTACCGATCCTGATGGCAACGATGTACACAGAATCCGGCTTCCAGCCTTATGCGCGGCCACCGCGCACCAAGCTCTTCGGCTTCATTCCCTGGACCCGGCCGTCGACCGCCTACGGCTATTCGCAAGCGCTCGACGGGACATGGGATCACTACCAGTCGCAGACGGGGAACTGGGCGGCGCGGCGGACGAATTTCACCGACGCAATCGATTTCATCGGCTGGTATCATTACCAGAACAGCGCCGAGACCGGCATTCCGCTCAACGATGCCTATAACCTCTATCTCGCCTATTATTCCGGTCCGACCGGATATAAGCGCGGCGACTGGCGCTCGAACGGCCAATTGCAGCAGACGGCGCAGAAGTTTGCGCGGATGGCGGCGACGTATCAGCAGCAGTTGCGGGGGTGCGATTGAATTGAAAAGCGCGCCATCGGCACGCTTGATTCAGGACAGGCATTACCCCCGCAAATTCCCGTACCGGACCGAATAGATCCGGTCCCGCCCCAGCAGATGCGCCACCAACGACGGTTTGTCGAATAGGCCCTTCATCGCCTGATGGCCAAGGTCGAGACCGCCGCTCATCACCCCGAATGCCGGCATGAGGAGCCGGGCGCCGTCGGTGGCGAAACAGGGGCGGCGGATGGATCTTTCGCGCCGGCGCACCGTCGCCGAAGGATGGAGATGGCCGGCGATTTCGCCGCTCTGCAAGCCATTCCTGGGCTCGTGGCGGAAGGTCAGGCCGGCATAATGCATCTCGTCGACCGAGGCGCCCGGCAGATCGACAACACCATCTGGATCGTGATTCCCATTGACCCAGATCCATTCGCGGCCGCGCGCCATCGTCACGATCAATGCGCGGAAATTTTCCGGCAGATGCGCGGAACCGACGCGATCGTGGAAATTATCGCCGAGGGAGACGACGAGCTTGGGATTGTAGCGGGAAATGACGGCGGCGAGCACGGTCAGCGTCGCCAGCGTATCATAGGGCGGCAGCATCATGCCGCGGCGAGCGAAGGCTGCCCCTTTTTCGAGATGCAGATCCGAGACGACGAGCAGGCCGGTATCCGGCAGATAGAGTGCGCCGAGCGGATCGCAGACGGCAGCAACGCCGTGGACCGACGTCTCGACGGCCGCTGTCGCGGCCAGTCCCGATGTGTCGCGCGCCAGCGCCAGGCGGTTCATCACTTCCCAATCCTCGTCAGGCCAATTCGGTCAGGCCCCAATCTTACGCCAAGGCCTCGGCGATCAGATCGTCCGCTGCCTCAGCCAGCAGCGCGTCATGGGCCTCGCCAGGCACGGCCTCTCGTCCGATTTCCAGCATCACCGGCACGGCGAGCGGGGAAATATGGTCGAGAGGGCGATGGGTGATGTGGCCCTTGATTCGCATCAGCATATCGCCAAGACGGCTTATATCCAAAAGCCCCGTCGCCGCATCCTGGCGCGTCGCCTGCAGCAGGATGTGATCCGGCTCATGGCTGCGCAGCACATCATAGATCAGGTCGGCCGAGACGGTGATCTGGCGGCCGCTCTTCTCTTTGCCCGGATGGCGACGCTCGATCAAGCCTGCAATCACGGCGCAATTGCGGAAGGTGCGCTTCAACAGGAAGGATTCGTCAAGCCAGGCTTCGAGGTCGTCGCCGAGCATGTCTTCGTCGAAGAGGTCGGAGAGGCTGAGGCGACCATTGGCGATCATCAGCCCCATATCCTCGAGGCCCCAGACGGCGAGCGAATAGTCGGTGGCGACGAAGCCAAGCGGCTTGGCACCGGCCCGCTCCAGCCGGCGGGTCAGCAGCATGCCGAGCGTCTGGTGGGCGAGACGCCCTTCGAAGGGATAGGCGACCATATAGCCGCGGCTGCCGCGAGGAAACGTTTCGATCAGGAACTCGTCACGCTTCGGCAGCATCGACTTGTCGTTCTGCAGCGACAGCCAGTCGCGCACCTGATCCGGCAGATGGCACCAGCGGTCGGGATCGGCAATTATCGCCCGCACTTGCTCGGCAAGATAGGTCGACAGCGGAAACTTGCCGCCATTGTAGGACGGGATCTTCGGATCGAGCGAAAAGGCCTGCGAAGCCAGGCATTCATTTTCCCGAATGCCTTCGAAGCGCAACACCTTGCCGGAGAAGACGAAAGTATCGCCCGGCGACAATTGTTCGAGGAAATATTCCTCGACCTTCCCCAGCGTGGCGCCGCCACGGCCGATCCGTCCACCCTCGCCGCGCTTGACCATGCGGATGTTCAGCATCGGGCTTTCGACGATGGTGCCGAGGTTGAGGCGGTATTGCTGGGCGACGGCAGGATTGGAGACGCGCCAGCGGCCCTCCTTGGTCTTTCGGATGCGGGCGTAACGCTCGTAGGTCCGGAGCGCATAGCCGCCGGTCGCGACGAAATCGACGACACGCTCGAAGGTCTCCCAGCTGAGATCGGCATAGGGCGAGGCGCTGGTGATTTCATCATAGAGTTCCAGCATGTCGAAGGGTTCGGCGCAGGCCATGCCGAGCACGTGCTGGGCGAGCACGTCGAGCGCGCCGCGGCCGACGGGCGGCGTGTCCTGGGCGCCGATATAATTGGCGTCAAGCGCTGCCCGACACTCCATCACCTCGAAGCGGTTGGCCGGCACGAGGATTGCCTTCGAAGGCTCGTCCATGCGGTGATTGGCGCGGCCGATGCGCTGGGCAAGACGCGAGGCCCCCTTCGGCGCGCCGACATGGATGACGAGATCGACATCGCCCCAGTCGATGCCGAGATCGAGCGTGGAGGTGGCGACGACGGCACGCAGCCGGTTTTCAGCCATGGCTGCCTCAACCTTGCGGCGCTGGGCGACATCGAGGGAGCCGTGGTGGAGCGCGATCGGCAGATTGTCGTCATTGATCGTCCAGAGTTCCTGGAACAACATCTCCGCTTGGCTGCGGGTATTGACGAAAAGCAGCGTCGTCTTGTGATCAAGAAGTTGGCGGTAGACGTCGGGGATGGCATATTTGGCGGAATGGCCGGCCCAAGGAATGCGCTCCTCGGTCGGCAGGATCGAAATATCGGGTTTGGCGCCGCCTTCCACGACGACAAGCCCCGCATGATGCTCCCTCCCCTCCTCCTGGGCGACCAGCCATTTCTGCAGGTCCATCGGCTCAGCGACGGTCGCCGACAGACCGATGGTCTTGAGATGGGGAGCAAGGCGGCGCAGACGGGCAAGGCCGAGCGAAAGCATGTGGCCGCGCTTGGAAGTGACGAGCGAATGCAGCTCGTCGAGGACGACATATTTCAGGTCCTTGAAGAAGCGCTCTGCCTCCCTGTTCGCCAGAAGCAAGGCGACCTGCTCCGGCGTTGTCAGCAGAATATCCGGCGGGTTGAGCTTCTGGCGCTGGCGCTTGGCGTTCGGCGTATCGCCGGTGCGGTTTTCTATCGTGACGGGCAGGCCCATTTCCAGAACGGGCTTCATTAGGTTGCGCTCGATATCGATCGCCAGCGCCTTCAGCGGCGAGACATAGAGCGTATGGATGCCGGTGAAGGCGGAGCCGGGCGGGATCCTGCCGCGGCGGGTGAGATCGGTGAGCGAGGGCAGGAAACCGGCAAGCGTCTTGCCGGCGCCGGTCGGCGCGATCAGCAGCGTGCTTTGGCCGGCCTCGGCGCGCGCGAGCAGCTCCAGCTGATGGGCGCGCGGGCGCCAGTCCTTTTCCGCAAACCAGCGGGTAAAGGCGGCAGGAAGCAAGGCGTCGGAATCGATCTGGTCCACGCCCTGAAGGTAGTGAAAAGCGGGCGAAAAAGAAGAGCAGGGCCGCCGCTTACATCGCGATATAGCGGTCCTTGCGGTGATTGATGGCGAGCGTCAGGTTGAGCACGACGGCGCCAAGCACCGAACATGCGATGATGAAGGGGCTGGCGACGAAGAAGGAGAGCGCCAGCACGATGGCGTCGAAACCGAGCTGGACGAGGCCGGCCCGCCAGCCGAAGCGATCCTCGATATAGAGGGCGAGAATGCCGATACCGCCTAGACTGGCGCGGTGGCGGAAAAGCGCCAGCATGCCGGCGGCGATGACCAGGCCTCCGAATAGCGCACCGGCAACCGGGTGGACCTGCGTCACGCCGATGAAGTCAGGCACGAATTCGGACAGGAGCGAGGTCAGCCCGATCGCAAGGAAGGTCTTGATGGTGAAGGCTGGGCCTAAACGGCGGAAGGCAAGATAATAGAAGGGCAGGTTTACGGCAAAGAAGCAGAGCCCGAAACTGATCCCGGTCGCGTAATGCGCAAGGAAGGCAAGGCCCGCAGTGCCGCCGGCAAGCAGTCCGGCGCCGGACAGCAGCGAGACGCCGAGGACGGCCAGCATGCTGCCGGCGACGATACCCTGCGCGTCGTCCAACAGCGAGTGGCGTTCTGCGCTGGAGTTCAGAAGGCCTGCGAAGGCGTTGGATGCCATGAAATTCCCCTATCTGCTTTTGCCGTTTTCTAGCCGGCGCAGGGATAAACACAAGGGCCAGCGAGACGCCGGTTGACAATGCACTTAATCATGGATATTTTTTATCCACGAATTGAGGAGGCAGTGTCGGATGAAAATGAGCGATGGAGTCGAGCAGGCCATTCACAGCGTGGCCATGCTCTCCGGCCTTTCCGAAGGCGGCGTGCTTTCCGCCGCCGCGCTGGCGGAATTCCATGGCGTGTCGACAAGTTACCTTTTGAAACATCTGCAGGCACTCTCGGGCGCCGGCATTCTCGATACCGTGCCGGGGCCGAAGGGCGGCTATCGCCTGGCGAAGGCGCCGAAAGAGATTTCGCTGCTCGACATACTGCTTGCCGTGGAGGGACCGGCGCCAGCCTTCCGCTGCGCCGAAATCCGCCAGCGCGGACCAAACCCGGTCTCCGACCGCTTCTTTGCCAAGCCCTGCAACATCAGCGCGGCGATGCTGCGGGCCGAACGGGTCTACCGGGCCGAACTCGCCAAGACCAGCATTGCCGACATCGGCATCGAACTCGCCGCCCTCGACGACGGATCGATCGCAGCCCGAGGCTGCGCCTTCCTTCAAATCCATGAACGCAAGGCGGCTCGTTGAGCCACAACACAGGAGAAAGACATGCAACCCCGTTTCAACTTCGCCAAAGCCGCTCCCGATGCCTACAAGGCAGTCGCCGCGCTCGAGCAATATGTCCAGTCCTCCGGGCTGGAGCGCCGCTTCATTCACCTGATCAAGCTGCGCGCCTCGCAGATCAACGGCTGCGCCTATTGCGTCGACATGCATGTGAAGGAGGCCCGCCACGACGGGCTCAGCGAACAATGGATCAATCTGATGTGCGTCTGGCGGGAGTCGCCGATCTATGACGCGCGCGAAAGGGCTCTGCTCGGCTGGGTCGACGCCGTGACCAATATCGCCAAGACAGGCGCGCCGGATGCCGATTACGAGGCGCTGAATGCCCATTTCTCCGAGGAGGAGATGACAAAAATTACCGTGGCGATCGGCACGATCAATATCTGGAACCGGCTTGCCGTCGGCTTCCGCTCGCAGCACCCCATCGATCAGGTGACGAAAGCCGCGTAATCGCTATTGACGGGAACCGACCCGAAAATCTCGGGTCGGTCGAATATCAGGTCAATCGTGATCCGCAGCGGCCCGGGCGGCAATGGCGTCAGACCCATTGTCCGAGAGGTCGATGCTGTTGAATATGTCGCGGACGACCTTGGTAATTTCCTCTGCGGAAGCGCCCTTGGCGTATTCTTCCTGCATGCGGCGTCTTACGAATTTTTCCAAATCTGACATAGTTCACCTCATCAAATCCGGCGCAGGAGGAGTGTTGCGCCGGAGCCGATCACAGGCAAGTTACGTTTTGTTTAGAATGGCTTACCGATTTGTAAGGTTTGATCGTTGCTCGCAATGTCGATTGGAGCAAAGTCGTCTTTCCCCGTAAGACGAGGAGGGGACGCGCCAGACGCGGCGTCGCAGGCCCACGGAGAGAGCGGGTCACCTACAGCGCGATGTAGCGGTCGGCGCGGTGATTGATGGCAACGAAGAGGTTGAGGACGATGGCGCCGAGGACCGAATAGAAGACGACGGGCGGCGTGGTGACGAAAAAGGAGGCGGCGAGCACGCACATGTCGATGGCGAGCTGGACGAGGCCGGCGCGGACGCCGAAACGCTCCTGCAGATAAATGCCTAGAATGCCGACACCGCCGAGGCTGGCGCGGTGACGATAGAGCGCCAGCAGGCCGAAGCCGAGCAGCAGGCCGCCGAGAAGAGCCGCCCAGGCAGGATGGATGCTCGAAATCGAAAAGAAGCGCGATTGCACGTCTGATAGCACCGCGGTCAGGCCAATGGCGACGAAGGTCTTGAGGGTGAAGACCATGCCGAGGCGCTTCCAGGAGAGATAGAAGAACGGCAGGTTGAGCAGGAAAAAGGCGAGGCCGAAATTGACGCCGAAGGCATAATGCAGGAGGAAGGCGACGCCGGCGGTGCTGCCGGTGAGAAGGCCTGCACTGGCAAGCACATAGAGGCCGAGAGCGGCAATGAGGCTGCCGGAGAAGATACCCTGCACATCTTCGATCGGCGTATGGCGCGTCGCGCTGGTATTCCAGACGCCAAGGGCATTGATGAGCTGTGTCATATCGCCAGACTCCACGGCAGACGAGTTCGCGGACGCCCCCCAAAAAATCCTGAGGCGGTGAGGTTTTCCGATGTGAAAAGAGCCGGAGAGCGCGGCCTATATTGCCCCGCTCTTTACGGATATCAGAGCAATATCAGGCTTCTGGCCTTGCGATCAAGCAAAATAGGTAAGCAATATTGACCTATTTGAAAATAGCAAGAATTGTTCGCTCACGCAGTCTTGCGCGTAAGGAACAGAATGCCGGAAACCGGTTTTCCGCCATCTTTGCGAATGACCGTCTTTACGATCTTGAGGATTTCGAAGCCGTGGCAGGAAAGCAGCTGCGTCACATAGGCTTCCGAATGGGCATACCGCAGCGACGGGGCGAGATGGAAAGCCTCTCCATCGCCCGCATCCTCGACGGAAAAGGCGAAATCTGCACCGGCGGCGGCGAGTTCACCGACGATCGAAAACACGCTCTCGAGATTGCCGAGGTACATCAGCACGTCGGCTGCGGTCACGAGGTCGGCGCGCCGGTACGCCGCAGCGTCAAACAGGCCGGAGCGATCGGGCGCAAGCGACAGATCGGCCTGGGCGAGGTGATCATAGACCCGTTTCTCGGAAGCCTTGGCGAGCATGTTCTGCGACAGATCGAAGCCTTCAAGACGGCCGGCGAGAGCACGGATCTCGGGGCCAAGCAGGCCGGTGCCGCAACCGAGATCGACGGCACATTCGTAACGCCTGTCGGTGGAAGCGACGAGGGCTGCAAGCTTCTGCGGGACACTATAATCGAGTTTGTCGACGAGGGCGGTTTCGAAACGGTCGGCATAGTCGTCGAACAGGCGCTCGACATAGCGGCTCGGCGGCCGGTCGGGGATCGCAGCGTCGCCGAGAAGGGCAAGCTTGAGGGTGGCGCCGAATATATCCTCGGAATCGAGGGTGAGCGTCCGGCGATAGGCCTCGATCGCGGCTTCCCCCCTTCCCGCCTTTTCCAGATAGGTGGCGAGCCGATACCAGCCGGCGGCCCAGGCGGGCGCGAGTTCGAGCGCCTGTTCCATCAGTTCCGCCGCCGCCTCCGGCTCTCCGCCTTCTTCGAGCATCCGGGCATAATCTGCGCGGCGGTCGGCGATGACATCGCCTGAGGAAAGCTGGTGGGACTGCATGGCGGACCTATCGTTTCGCTGCATTTGGCGGCGGCCACAAAAAAACTCAAGTCCTATTTCACAGGCGAAGCGGCCAATCCCGGAAAGGGCTTGCGGGCGGCGCACCGCGACCTTATTCCAAGGGCAAACAGGAGATGGCGCATGTCCGATCAGGTGAACAGGTTCCTTGGCGATTCGCTCGGCCGCACATTGATTAAACTCGTCGTGGTGTCGCTGATTGTCGGTTTCGTGATGACCGTATTCGGCCTGACGCCATGGAACATCATCTATGGGTTCCGCGACTTCATCCTGGAACTCTGGTACCGCGGCTTCGCCGCACTCGGGCGGGTCGGCGACTATCTTCTCCTTGGGGCGACGATCGTCATCCCGCTCTTCGTCATCCTTCGCCTTTTCAGCTATCGCCGGTAACATGACACCCATCGATTTTTCCAGACGCAGCTTGCTGCGCTTCTCCGGACTTGCGCTCGCCGCCGGCATCGCCGGCTGCAGCACGACCCCGCGTCTTTCCGGCACGCCTTCGAACGGCGAGGACGAGACGACGAGCGTTCTGCCGCTCGTCAACCAGCTGAGGGCGAAGAACGGCCTGCCGCCGCTAGAGGCCGATCCGGCGGCGCAGACGGCCGCTCTCTTCCAGGCCAAACGCATGGCCAGCGCCGGCAAGATGGCGCATCTGATCGGCATCACCGACAGTTTCGGCGCACGCGTCAAGGCAAGCGGCGTCAGGCTGCCAGCGGCGGAAAATATCGCGTCCGGTCAGCAGAGCGTCGATGCCGTGGTGACTGCCTGGATCAATTCGCCGCATCACCTGGAAAACATGCTCGGCCGTTATGGCGGCCTCGGCGTCGCCGTCGCCCATAATACGTCTTCCAGGAACCTGCCCTATTGGGCCATGGTGCTTTCCAGCCGAGGCGATTCTGCCTCAATATGAGGCCGGTATGGATACGCGCAGCAAGCACAACGCACTCGCTTTCGATGTGACGCACCGGCTGGTGCTGTCGCTTGCCATTCCGATGACGCTCGGCTTCCTGACGACGCCCATGCTCGGGCTGACGAACACTGCCGTCGTCGGCCATATGGGCGATGCGGAAGCGCTGGCGGGGCTGGCGATCGGCGCCATGCTCTTCGATCTCATCCTCGGCAGTTTCAATTTCCTGCGCGCCTCGACGACGGGGCTGACCGCCCAGGCCTATGGGCGGCGAGACCCGCACGAGCAGCAGGCGGTTTTCTCGAGGGCGATGATCTCCGCGCTTGCCTGCGGGCTGGCGCTCCTCTGTTTGTCGCCGCTGCTGAAGGTGGCGGGGCTGAAGCTGATGGGGGCGGAAGGAGCAATCGCCGAGGCCACCGGCACCTATTTCTCGATCCGCATCCTTGCTGCACCGGCCGCACTCGCCAACTACGCCATTCTCGGCTTCGTGCTCGGGCGCGGACAGGGCACTGCCGGGCTGCTGCTGCAGGGGCTGATCAACGGCATCAACATCCTGCTCTCCATCTATCTCGGCCTGTCGCTCGGCTGGGGCGTGGCGGGTGTCGCCTGGGGAACGATGGCCGGCGAGACGGCGGGCGCGCTTGCCGGGCTGTTCATCGTGCTCACCGGCTTTGCCAAGGCGGAGCGGCCGGCATGGCCGGAAGTGTTTTCCCGGCACCGGCTGGCGGAGCTCTTCGCACTCAACCGCGATATCCTGATCCGGACCTTCGTGCTGATCGGCGCTTTTACCATCATGACGCGGATCGGCACCAGCTTCGGGGCGGTGACACTTGCCGCCAATGCCGTGTTGATGAATTTCTTCCTTCTATCAGGCTATTATCTCGACGGGCTTGCCAATGCCGCCGAGCAGATCACCGGCCGGGCGGTCGGCGCCCGCTACCGACCGGCCTTCGATCGCGGGCTAAAGTTGACGACCTTCTGGTCCTTCGGGCTGGCGGCAATCATTTCCGCTTTCTTCTTCCTCGCCGGACCCTGGCTTATCTCGGTGCTGACCACTTCGCCGGAGGTGCGGGAGGCGGCCGAAACCTATCTGCCCTGGGCGGCGGTAACGGGGCTGACGGGGGCGCTCGCCTTCCTCATGGACGGCGTCTTCATCGGCGCGACCTGGTCGGCCGACATGCGCAACCGGATGCTGATGTCCTTTGCCGGTTATCTCTTAATGCTCGCCATCTTCGTGCCGCTCTTCGGCAATCACGGCCTGTGGCTCGGCATGAACGCCTTCCTGCTCTTCCGCGGCTTCTTCCTCGCCATGCTGGTCAGACCGCGGGCCGATCAGATCTTCCGCACCGCCCAGTAGTCCATCCTGCTGTCGCGCAGCTCGCGGATCGAACCGGCTTTCTCGCGGTCCATCAGCGCCGACAGGCCGCGAACGATATCGCCGGGCAGGCCGGGGCCTTCATAGACCATGCAGGAATAGAGCTGCACGAGATCGGCGCCCGCCCGGATCTTCTCCAGCGCGGTTTCGGCCGAGGAGACGCCGCCGACGCCGATGATCGGCAAAGCCGGGCCGACACGCTTGCGCATCCTGGCGAGCACCGCCGTCGATTTTTCGAAAAGCGGCACGCCGGAGAGGCCGCCCGCCTCCTTGGCCTGGCGCTGATCCCTGAGGCCCTCGCGCGACAGCGTCGTGTTGGATACGATCAATCCATCCAACGCATGCGAAAGCGCTTCCGCGGCGATGTCGTCCATGCCTTCCTCGGTCAGGTCGGGGGCAATCTTCAAAAAAACGGGGATTTTCCGGCCGGATGTTTCGGCCATCTCGTCACGCGCCGCAAGCACGGCCGAAAGCAGCGCCGCGAGGCTTTCGCGCGCCTGCAGGTCGCGCAGGCCGGGCGTGTTCGGCGAGGAGATGTTGGCGGTGAAATAGCGCGCAACGGAATAGAAGCGGCGGATCCCGGCGACATAATCGGCAATGCGGTCGTCGCTGTCCTTGTTGGCGCCGATATTGACGCCGACGATGCCGCCGCTCTTCAGCGCGGCGAGGCGCCGATAAGCAGCGTCATGGCCTTCATTGTTGAAGCCGAGGCGGTTGATGACTCCTTCATCCTCGACCAGTCGGAAGATGCGCGGGCGCGGGTTGCCGGGTTGCGGCTTCGGCGTCACCGTGCCGATCTCGGTAAAGCCGAAGCCGAGCTTCAGCAGCGCCTCCGGCACCTCGGCATTCTTGTCGTAGCCCGCCGCCATTCCGAGCGGATTTTCGAAGGAGAGACCGGCGACGGTCTGGCGAAGGCGCGGATCGGGAGTCATCCGGCAGGCAGGCACGAGGCCTGATTTCAGCGCGGCGAGCGACATGCCGTGCGCGGTTTCCGGATCGAACAGGAAGAGACCTTTACGGGCGACGCGCTTGAAAGGATCGATCATGGCTGCAGCTCCGGGAAAATATGAACGCCCTTCTTATCGAGCGGCAGCGCCGCGTCCCAGAGCACGGCCGCAAGCGGCAGATCGGCGTAGAGATGAGGGAAGAGATCGCCGCCACGGGAGGGCTCGAACAGGAGCTTGTCACCGAAGCCGCTGCCGTCGACGGCGACCAGCACGAGGCCGGGCTGGCCGGCAAAATGAAGGGCGGCTGTCTGTTTCACCTGGTCCGCTGTCGAGAAATGAATGAATCCGTCCTTGAGATCGATGCCGGCGCCATGAAAAATGCCGCTTTGTCTGGCTTGCTGCCAGAGGGTCTCCGTCACGATCTTGTAAAGGGTCGGTGTCACGGTCATCATGGCCTCGCGATTGCTGATCCATTGGGTCATGAGCGCTTTGCCGGAAAGAGGCGGCGATGTCCACGCCCTGGCACTCAAAAAGCGGGACCAGCTCAGGCAAAATCCGGAGGATGAGACGATGAAGATTTTGGTTCTCGCACTTGGCGCTGTTCTCCTGCCACTCGCGGCCGCGGCGGCCGAGACTGATGTGGCCCGGTTCCAGTTGGAGAAAAGCGGCGACCATTTCGTCCGGCTCGATCGCCAGACCGGCGCCATGTCGATCTGCCAGGACAAGGACGGCGCCCTGGTCTGCCGGATGGCGGCCGACGAGCGGGCGGCCTATGAGGACGAGCTCGACCGGCTTTCAGAGCGGGTGACCAAGCTGGAACAAGGTGGCCTTATCCAGCGCGCGCTGCCGAGCGACGCCGAGATCGACCGCTCGATCAGCATCATGGAGCGGATGATGAAGAGTTTCATGGGGATGGTGAAGGAGTTCCAGGCTGACGAAAACGCCAATCCCCTTCCGCAGAAGACATGATCTGATATAGTCTATCAGAAAGCATGCATGCAACGCTGAGGGGATGGCGCGCATGCCGGCACGATCGGACTCTTGGGAGGGAGTTTTCGATGCAGGAACAGACCATCATCATTGCGGATGATCATCCGCTGTTTCGCGATGCGCTGCGCCAGGCGGTCATTGGCATGGAGGGCCGCCAGTCGATCGTCGAAGCCGGCGATTTCGCGGCCGTACGCACCGCCGCCAGCACCCATCCTGATGCCGACCTGATGCTGCTGGATCTAGCCATGCCCGGCGTCAGCGGCTTTTCCGGCCTGATGGCGCTGCGCGCCGAATTCGCCAGCCTGCCGATCATCATCGTCTCGGCGACCGACGATGCAACGACGATCCGCCGGGCACTTGAACTCGGCGCTTCCGGCTTCATTTCAAAATCCTCGGGCATCGAAGACATCCGTCGCAGCATCCAGACGGTGCTTGCCGGCGATATCGCGACGCCGGAAAGCTATCGCGACGGCCAGGAGCAGGATCCCGACGTTGCCGATCTGATCCATCGCCTGCACACGCTGACGCCGCAGCAGAGCCGTGTGCTGACCATGCTCGGCGAAGGCCTGTTGAACAAGCAGATCGCCTATGAACTCGGAGTCTCCGAGGCGACGATCAAGGCGCATGTCTCGGCGATCCTGCTGAAACTCAATGTCGACAGCCGCACACAGGCTGTCATCCAGCTCGGCAAGATCAACATGGCGATGGTGGCCTGAGGGTGGCTGAAACCCGCGATAGCAGGATTTTATTCCTTCTTACCTTTACGGGCGTGGTACGGTCGGTTATTATTTCGTCCGGCTGAAAGCGCGGCCTGAGACAGGCTGCACGGAACCGGGCGCATATGCTGTCACACAAGCAGATCTGGGAGGCGATCGACAGGCTTGCCGAACGGCACGAGCTGACGCCATCCGGTCTTGCGCGCCGCGCCGGCCTCGATCCCACCTCCTTCAACAAGTCGAAACGGCTTTCCGCCGATGGGCGGCTGCGCTGGCCGTCGACGGAATCGATCGCCAAGGTGCTCGATGCCACAGGGGCAAGCATGGAGCAGTTTCTCGCCTTCATGCAACCGAGCGCCAATTCTTCCGGAGAGCGGGCCGGCGAGCGCGCCGGGCGCCCGCCAGGCAGCTCCATTCCGCTGCTCGGCTTCGCGCAGGCTGGCGCCGGCGGCTTCTTCGACGATGGCGGCTTTCCGGCCGGTCAGGGCTGGGACGTGGTGGAGTTCCCGGCCAATCCGTCGCAGAGATCCGGCGTCTATGCGCTGGAGGTGCAGGGCGAGAGCATGATGCCGCTCTATCGCGACGGGGATGTGCTGATTGTGGAGCCTGGGGCGCACGTGCGCCGCAACGACCGCGTCGTCGTACGCACATGCGGGGGCGAGGTGATGGCCAAGGTGCTGCTGCGCCAGAGCCCTCGGTCGATCGAGCTGATGTCGCTCAACCCCGAACATCCCAATCGCACTCTTGATCTTTCCGACGTCGATTGGATCGCCCGCATCATCTGGGCCAGCCAGTAGGAAGATATTCCATGCGTCCTGCCGCCATCTTTACAGGTATCACGGGGATGGCGGTGGTAGTCGGCCTGCTGATGGCAGGCGAAGCGAGGCTTCGCGGCGGCACAGCAGGGGAAGAGACCGCACCCGCAGGGGAGACAGCGGCTGCGCCGGATGCTGCCCCCGAGCCCACCGAACGGGCGGCGACGATATCCGATGAACGCGCCGAAATGATCGCACGCTCAGTGGTACCGGCGGGCTCGCCCCCTCCGGAACCGCCTGATCGCGCGGCGCCCAAACCCGAGACCATCACGCAACAAGCCGCGCCGGTCGAGAAAAAGGCGATGGAGCTGCCGAGGCCGCTGGTCGAAAATGCCGGCAGCCTTTCCTTCGGCGAGCGCCGGCTCCATCTTGCCGGCATTGTCCCAACGCCGGCCGACAGGATATGCGGGCCGGCAGGCCGGCAATGGCCTTGCGGCATGATGGCGAAGACGGCGCTGCGCCAGCTCTTGCGCAACCGCAGTATCACCTGCGACCTCGACGCGGTCGAATGGAAGGGAACGGCGATCGCCACCTGCCGGCTCGGCACGCAAGATCTCGGTACGTGGCTTGCGGAAAACGGCTGGGCGGAAGCTGAGGCGGGTTCGCCGCTTGCACCAATCGCCGAGAAGACGAGGCAAGCGCAGAAAGGCATTTACGGCGGAGACCCGCGCCGCAAATGACAGGCCGCCCGCCGGTGCGAGATGCTGCCGATCCCTTGTAATGGCCGTCGCCAATTCCTAATCTCGGCTGATTGAAAAAGGAATCACCAATGAATAAGCCGCTTTCCGCCCATGACGCCCTGATCTACGTGATGGTGATGGCATCCGCCGTCGACAGCACGATGAACGACCGGGAGATGACGAGAATCGGCCAACTGATCGGTTTCCTGCCGGTTTTCAAGGATTTCGACGACGACAAGCTGATTTCGATAGCGCGCGACTGTGCCTCGCTGCTTGCCGGGCCTGAGGGCCTCGACGTCGTTCTCGAAACCGTACGCGACACGCTGCCGACAAAACTCTACGACACGGCCTATGCACTTGCCGTCGAAGTGGCCTCCGCCGATCTCTCGGTCAAGGCTGAGGAACTGCGGCTGCTCAGCCTGCTGCGTGACCGGCTCGGGCTCGACAAGCTCACCTGCGCGGCGATCGAACGCAGCGCGATTGCCCGCTTCCGCAAGGGATAAGCGGAGAGCCTTTCCTGGTCAGATTGAAGCATTCTGCCGGAGCAAGTTTTCGTCAGGGCAGAGATGCCCGGCCCACCGACCGCATCGCTTCGCCATGCGAAGCGATAAGTGCGTCCGGCGATTCCAAAGTCTTGCAGATTTGCCAGGCAAATCTGCGGGAGGGTTGGCTGAAACGGGCCAGGCTGATGAGCCAACAGAACGCTTCAATCTGACCAGGAAAGGCTCTAAGGCTCAGTAGAGGCCGTAGGGAAAATACCGCAGATAAATTTCCTGAAGACGGCCGTTGCGCGACAGTGCGGCAAGCGCATGGTCGATGGCGGAAGTGAGCACGGTGTCCTTCTGCCGCAGCATGATCGTCATTCCCTCGCCGAGGAAATGTTCGGAGAGGTAAGGGCCGTCGAACAGCGCGCAGCATCTGCCAGAGGCCGGCGAAGAGACCCAGAAAGAAAGCTGCAGCGCATCGGCGAATGCGGCATCGACCTTGCGCTCCTTCAACGCCGCAAGCAGGGCGTCCTTGGTGTCGAAGGTTTGTGCCTTCAAGGCCGGGAAAAAGGTGGCAAGCATCGCCTCATGTACCGTGCCTTTGACGACGCCGACCGAATGGTTCGACAGTGCGGCAGCGGTCTTTCCATCGAACGGAGCGCCAAGATTGCGCACGAAACGCGCCGGCAGCATCAGATATGGCCTGGAGAATAGAAATTGCCGACGCAACTCCGGGGTCACCGCAAGGCCGGCGATGACGGCATCGCCCTGCGAGGCGGCGAGCGCATCCTTGAGATCGGCGAAAGGCATCGCCTGGATCTGGCACTTGTCTGAAATCTCGAGCTCGCCGCAAATTTCGCGGGCGAGATCGACGTTGAAACCGGAAAGCTTGCCATTCTGATCGGTGAAATTAAATGGCGGGAAATCAACCGACGTCAGAAAGCGCAAGCGGACCAGCGAGGAGAGATCAGGCCTGGCGAGACGCTCGCGGGCATCGAAGAGCAGCGGCAGCGAGGGGGCAGCCTGCTGGGCGGATGCGGCAAAGCTTGAAAACAGCGCTACCAGAAACAGGCCGGCCGCCAGAAAGGCCCTGAGAGTCGGGGATGCCTGCTGGGTTTCAATCATGGTGATCCAGTCTCGGGGTTCAGCGTCGAAACGTTGCGGGGTCGATGAGATGTAACAGAGTCATGCTCGGCGGGGAATATGTATGGGATTGGGCGAACGCATGAGGCTCAGGAACTGATTGGCCGCGGCATCCTCCCACGCCTCGAAGGCAGGAGCCTCGAGGAACACGCTCCAGCATCGCCCCTTGCATTCCGCAACCACGCCGCACCCGTCTCGCCCTTCGAGGCCCCTCTCGAGCGGATGGCGCAAACCTCCTGCTCCCCTCAAAATTAAGGGCGGGCCAGCGCCTCCACGTTAGCGCGGAATTAAAGAATATCGCCTCTATTTGTCGCGACGACACGAGGCGCCCGCTGGCCGATGGCATGATGCACGCGTCACTCCACTTCCGGCGCCGCGACAGCCAGGCAGCGCTCTTTACGACTATAATCTCCAAACACCGGACGCGCGGCGAGCCGGGCAAAATCGGGTGACATTTCCCATGTTGAAGCATCTGAAGATCCGCACCAAAATCATCTCGGTCGTGGCGCTCATCGGGCTGATCACGATGGCGGGGCTGGTCTATATCATCTCCGAGTTCCGCCGGGCGGACGCCGCCTATAGCGTCTTTATCGATCATGAGGCACAGGCCTCGATGCTGAGCGCGCGCGCCAGCGCCTCTGTCGTAGCTTCGGTGCTGCAGGTCACGTTGGTTGCCGAAATGCAGCCCGACACGCCGACGTACCAGACAGCGCTTGCCACCCCGAGCAAGCTGCCGCAGGCTCGCGACCGGATGAGACAGGCCCTCGCACTCCTTCCGAGCCGCAAGGCGGCGATCGACGAAATTCAGGCGGGCATCGATGAAATCGAAGCCCTGGCCAATAAGATCATCGAGCAGAGCAAGGGCGAGGATCGGGCCGGCGCACTCGCCAATGTTGCGCTGATCAATGCCAGGCTCGATGCGCTGACGCCGAAGATGATCGCCAACAATGATGCGATGATGGCGATGCTCAACGACGGCGGCGACGCGCTTTCGGCGTCCGTCAGCGGCCGGATCACCTTCTGTTTCGTCCTGATCGGCATTGCCGTTCTCGCCGCGATCGGCTTCTCCGTTGCCGTGGCGCAAAAAGGCATCGCCGGCCCGATGACGAAGCTCAGCCTGCGCATGAAGCGGCTTGCCGAAGGCGACACCGATAGCGATATCAGCGGTCTCGATCGCCGCGACGAAGTCGGCCAGATGGCAAAGGCGGTTTCGATCTTCCGCGACAATGCGATCGAGCGTCGTCAAATCGAGGCGCGCGCCGATGCGGACCGCAGTGTCAGCGAGCGCGAGCGACGCGAACGCGAGGCGCAGAAAGCTCGCGAGGCGGCCGAGCTCGAACGCGCCGTCGCAGCCCTTGGCGACGGCCTGCGCCGCCTTGCCGCCGGCGATCTCGCCTCATCCATCGGCGAGCCCTTCGTCGCCCATCTCGATGCGTTGCGCCAGGATTTCAACCACTCGCTCGAGAAGCTCAACGAGACCATGCAGGCGGTCGGCGCCAATGCGCGGGCCATCGGCGCCGGCGCCAACGAGATCCGTTCTTCCGCAGATGAGCTTTCCCGGCGAACGGAACAGCAGTCGGCCTCCGTCGAAGAAACCGCAGCGGCGCTGGAAGAGATTACCACGACGGTGCGCGACGCGGCCAAGCGCGCCGCGGAGGCGAGCCAGCTCGTCACCCGCACACGCCTCGGCGCCGAAAAATCCGGCGAGATCGTCCGCAAGGCCGTATCCGCCATGCAGGAGATCGAAAGGTCCTCCGGCGAAATTTCCAATATCATCGGCGTCATCGACGATATTGCCTTCCAGACCAACCTGCTGGCCTTGAATGCCGGTGTGGAAGCCGCGCGCGCCGGCGAGGCCGGCAAAGGTTTTGCGGTCGTAGCCCAGGAAGTGCGCGAACTCGCCCAGCGCTCGGCCAATGCCGCCAAGGAGATCAAGTCGCTGATCACCAATTCCGGCTCGCATGTGCAAACCGGCGTCACGCTGGTCGGCGAGACCGGCAAGGCGCTCGATGCGATCGTCACCGAGGTGCAGGAGATCAACCAGCACGTCCACGCGATCGCCGAAGCCTCCCGGGAGCAGTCGATCGGGCTGCAGGAGATCAACACCGCCGTCAACACCATGGACCAGGGCACGCAGCAGAATGCGGCGATGGTCGAGCAATCCACCGCCGCCAGCCACAGCCTCGCCAGCGAAGCGGCAGCGCTCAACACGCTGCTCGGCCAATTCCGGCTGACCGGCACAGGCGGTTTTGCCGCCGCTGCACCGATCGCGTCCGTCCGGCCGCCGGCCGCGGCACCTCGCGCGGCAGCGCGCCCGGCAGTCAGGGCAGCCCCGATCCGCATCGCCAAGGAAGGAACGGTGCGCCCCGCCGCCTCCCCGGCCCGCGCGCTCGGTCAACAGCTCGTCAGCGCCTTCGGCCCCAACAGCAGCACGCCGATAAGCAAGGATGGCGACTGGACGGAATTCTGAGCCGGTTGAAAGTATCGCGCGACGTTCCAGGCGCCACTTCCCGAAGGAGTGATGGCCGAGGCGCCGTTTCATCTGGTGCGCCTGTTCCGATCGGGAGTAAGATCGCGGCGTTCGGCGCACCGGAAGGGATAGACATGAAACCGGCAATCATCGGCCTCATCGGCACTCTTGTTCTCGCGGGATGCAACACCGTCAGCTACAGTGGACCGGGTCTTGAACCGATCCCGGGCAGCATCACCTATAATGGCCAGCCGCGCAGCAAGCTCACCAAATCCCCGCCCGGCTCCAGCTTCCCGCATAATTTCATCGACCAGTATGGCCGGGAGGTGGAGGAAACCTACATCATCCAGCCCGACCGGAGCCTGATCATCGCGCATCGGCAATACAAACCGATACGGTTTTTCGGGGATTAGGTTTTAATCGCATCACTGGGAAATTGGAGCGGGTGAAGGGAATCGAACCCTCGTATTCAGCTTGGGAAGCTGCTGCTCTACCATTGAGCTACACCCGCGATGCGCTGAGATTTCCAACAGATGGGGGCCGCTGTCAAGTCGCGACCCTCCGGCAGGCGTCAGATGCGGAAGTGCTTCGAGAGCTTGAGGCCCTGGGCCTGGTAGTTGGAGCCGAGACCGGAGCCGTAGAGGCTGGTGGGTTTTTCCTGCATGTGCTCGTAGACGAGGCGGCCGACGATCTGGCCGTCTTCGAGGATGAAGGGCACTTCGTGGCTGCGCACTTCCAGGACGGCGCGGCTGCCGCGACCGCCGGCCGGCGCGTGGCCGAAGCCCGGATCGAAGAAGCCGGCATAATGGACGCGGAATTCGCCGACCAGCGGATCGAAGGGGGTCATCTCGGCGGCATAATCCGGCGGCACATGCACGGCCTCACGCGAGACGAGGATATAGAATTCGTCGGGATCGAGGATCAGTTCGTTGCGACCGCGGCTGTAAAGCGGCTCCCAGAAATCGAAGATGTCGTGCTGGTCCTTTTCGTCGACATCGACGACGGCGGTGTGGTGTTTGCCGCGATAGCCGATCAGGCCGTCCTTGTCGCCGGAGAGATCGATCGAAAGCGCGATGCCGCCGCCGGAGACGTTCGGCTGCTTGCTAGCGACGAGCGTCTCGCTTTCATGCAGCTTCAGAAGTTCCGGCTCCCCGAGCACGGACTGGCCGACGCGGAATCGGATCTGCGAGAGGCGCGAGCCGCGGCGCACGACGATCGGGAAGGTGCGCGGGCTGATTTCCAGATAGAGCGGCCCGGAATAACCTGACGGTATCTTGTCGAATTCCTGGGCGTAGTCGGTGATGACGCGGGTGAAGATGTCGAGCCTTCCGGTCGAGCTCTTCGGATTCGCCGAGGCCGACATGTCGGCCGGCAGCGCCAGGCTCTCCATCAATGGCACGATATAGACACAGCCGGTTTCGAGCACCGCGCCCTGGGAAAGGTCGATCACGTGCAGGCTCAGCCGGTCGAGCTTGTCCGACACCAGATGCGAGGGGCCGGGCATGAACGAGGCGCGCACTCGAAAGGCCTTTGCGCCCAAGCGAAGGTCGAGGCTTGCCGGCTGGATCTGATCGCGGTCCAGCTCCCGCTCGGAGATAAGACGCCCCGTTTCAAACAGCGCCGAAATCGCGCGGTCCGCCAGAATTCCAGTGTCGCGAGCCATCATGCCCCATCCATCTTTTGCGCCGACAAAACCAAACTCGGGGAATTGACGCAAGCAGCTAACAGCAGTATTGCAGAATTATCCCGTGGTGATTTGGCCGGTCGGCTTGCAGCCACGTTAAACAAGTGGCTAAAAAGACCGGGTTATGAAACCGGTCTGCTTTTGCGGCCGGTTTTTTTGTTATGTGAAGGTGATGGCATGAGCAAGACCTGGCGCCCGGCAACCCAACTCGTCCATGGCGGCACGCTGCGTTCGCAATATGGCGAAACGTCCGAGGCAATCTATCTCACGCAGGGTTTCGTCTATGAGACGTCGGAAGCGGCCGAAGCCCGCTTCAAGGGCGAAACGGACGGCTTCATCTACGCCCGCTACGGCAGCCCGACCAACGACATGTTCGAAAAGCGCATGTGCGCATTGGAAGGCGCCGAAGACGCCCGCGCCACCGCTTCCGGCATGGCGGCCGTCACCGCCGCCGTCCTCTGCCAGGTCAAGGCGGGCGACCATATCGTCGCCGCCCGCGCTCTGTTCGGCTCCTGCCGCTGGGTGGTGGAAACGCTGGCACCGAAATACGGGATCGAATGCACGCTGGTCGACGGCCGCGATCTCGCCAACTGGGAGAAGGCCATCCGGCCGAACACCAAGGTGTTCTTCCTGGAAAGCCCGACCAACCCGACGCTCGAGGTGATCGACATATCAGGCGTCGCCAGACTCGCCAATCAGATCGGCGCCAAGGTGGTGGTCGACAACGTCTTCGCAACGCCGCTCTTCCAAAAGCCGCTCGAACTCGGCGCCCATATCGTCGTCTATTCCGCCACCAAGCATATCGACGGCCAGGGCCGGTGCCTGGGCGGCGTGGTGCTCGCCGACAAGGCGTGGATCGACGAGAACCTGCACGACTACTTCCGCCACACAGGCCCGGCCATGTCGCCATTCAATGCCTGGACACTTCTGAAGGGCATCGAGACGCTGCCGCTGCGGGTGAAACAGCAGACTGAGAATGCAGCAAGGATCGCCGACTTCCTGGCCGACCAAAACAAGATTGCCAAGGTGATCTATCCCGGGCGCGAGGATCACCCGCAGGCCGACATCATCGCCAGTCAGATGACCGGCGGCTCGACGCTTGTTGCCTTCGAGCTGAAAGGCGGCAAGGAAGCTGCCTTCGCCCTGCAGAATGCGCTCGAGATCATCAAGATTTCCAACAATCTCGGCGACAGCAAGAGCCTGATCACCCATCCGGCGACGACGACGCACAAGAACCTGACGGAAGAAGCGCGTGCCGAACTCGGCATTTCTCCGGGCACAGTGCGCCTTTCGGCCGGCATCGAGGACACGGAAGACCTGATCGAGGATTTCGCGCGGGCACTCGCCAAGGTCTCGGGCTGACCGACGACAATGGCGGCCGGGCTTCATGCAAATCCGGCCGCCCATCTGCGGGAACAAGTTCACCCGCGCCGGCGTTGCGAAGTAAAATTAACGCTGGCAATTAGGCTTAACGATCGAAAACCATTCGATCATGAGCATTTGACCGCTGATCAACGTTCCGTTTCTTGACGGGCAGGCCCTTCTTATAAGATACGGGTAACATATCTTGACTAAGGTGCAAGGCATGTATCGCGCCCTCACAAGAGATATCGAAGTCGTGGTCGAACCGTTCTATCTGGAGGAGCAATCCGATCCGGAAGACGATCGCTATGTCTGGGGTTACCGGATTGTTATCAGCAACAATTCCGGCGTCGCTGTCCGCCTGGTCAACCGCTACTGGAACATCACCGACCAGAACGGACAGGTGGACGAGGTGACCGGTCCGGGGGTCGTCGGCGAACAGCCGCGGCTCAGCCCGGGCGACACCTATGAATATTCTTCCGGCTGCCCGCTCGACACGCCGTCAGGGCTGATGTTCGGCCATTACCAGATGGAAACGGATGAAGGCGAGCTGTTCGACGTCGACATCCCCGCCTTCTCGCTGGATTCGCCGGGTCTGCTACGCGTGCTTAATTGAACGCGTAGCGTAGAAAATGCTACTCATCACTGCAAAGTAGCAGAACGTTCTGGTGGACGTGCGACCCAGATTGCGGAGCCTTGCCCCTTCATCCGCGTGCCGGCGCCGACCAATACCTGGGGGATGCAAGATCGATCTGGTCGCACAGCCGTGGATCCCAGGCTTGCCCAATTATCAATCTACTAAAGATCGAAAGGATCCGAGGCCTGAGTACCTGGCTTTGCTTCGAACGGATCTTTAGATTGCGGCGGTGCTGGCTGTTTTGCGACCGCATCGTTTACCGCCTTTTGGCAGGCGAGCAACTCATCCGCTGCCCTGGCGGAATCTTTCAGACCGAGGGCTACAATCTGCTTTCCTCTAAAGCTGGCGCGGAAACTCAGTTTACCCGCAAACTCCGCAATCAAGTCAGGATCCTTGGAATCAATCCATAATGATTTGAAGCCAGGGAGATCCAGACCTGTCGCATCAGCCGTCCATTTATACTCGCCTAACGAGAGTTCGAGGGGATAGCGCTTCCCTTTCTCCAGGGATTTCCAGTTTGGATTTCCGAGCATGATGTAAAAAGGGTTGTCCTTTTTCCGGAGATTGAAACCAAGACGAAAAATGGTGTCGTCATCAAAGGAAGTCAGAACAAAACAGCCATTGTCTAAGGTCGGATCGACAGCCACGCTCCAATCGCCGATCTCTTTCCATTGGTTTGTCTCGTCAGCCAAGCCAATTCGTGGCATCGCAGCCGTTAATGCGAGTACGAAATATAAAAAGCGCATAAGGCCCACCCCAAAGTACCAGTTGGGGAATAGGCGCACAGTAACTACCGAAAGTCGAGCCACGGTGCCGCTGCAATGCCATTTTTTTCGCGCGCTGCGCGCGACCGATGTTATTCCGCCGGCTGAAGCTCGGCCGCCTGGAAGCGATAGGTGGTCGAGCAGAATTCGCAGGTCACGGCGATTTCGCCATTTTCCTGGCTGGCCTCGATCTCCTCGGCGGTGAAGCCCTTCAGCACGTTACCGATCTTTTCCCGCGAACAGCTGCAGCGGTCGAAGACGGCGCGCGGTTCGTAGACGCGCACGCCGCGCTCGTGGAACAGGCGGAACAAGAGCCGTTCTGTGCCGACCTGCGGATCCGTCAACTCATCGGCGTCGATGGTCTCGACAAGCGAACGCGCTTCGACCCAGGCGTCGTCCTCGCCATGGGGGCGGTCGCCGTTGTCGCCGTCACCGCCGTGGAGATCGGGGTGGCGCATGCGCTCCGGCGCCTCCGGCAGGAACTGGGCGACGAGACCGCCGGCGCGCCAGCGATGGCGCGGCTTGCCGGCGTCGTCACGGTCCAAGAGTTCGGCCGCAGCCAGGCGCACGCGCGTCGGGATCTGCTCCGACTGGCGGAAATAGACACCGGCAATCTCTTCGAGCGAGGTGCCATCGAGCGCGACGATGCCCTGATAGGGTTGAGCGAACTTGCCTTGATCGATGGTGAAGGCGAGCACGCCCTTGCCGAGCAACTGCTCCGGCTCGGTCTCGCCTGATGCGACGGCCTTGTCGAGCAGCGACCGGTCAAAACGGGCATAAGCACGGACGTTGTCAGGCGTCGAGAAATCGGCGACGAGGAGATCGACCGGGCCGTCGCCCTTGGTCTGCACAGTGAACTTGCCGTCGAACTTCAGCGAGGTGCCGAGCAGCACCGTCAGCACGACCACTTCGGCAAGCAGCCGGGCGACGGGCGCGGGATAGTGATGGCGCTCGAGAATGGCATCGAGCATGGGCCCGAGCTGGACGGCGCGACCGCGCACATCCAGACCCTCCACCTGAAAGGGGACGACATGATCATCGCCGGCGAAATCGAACTGGCCGAGGGCGGCTGCAGCTTCTGCCATGGCATTCACTCCTAGTTCTCAAGCAAAGGGTCAGCGTGCCCTTCGCTCGCGCGGCCGCAAGTCCGTGACTTACAGGCTTCCGATTATGGTTCAGATCGCGCCCAGGCACCAAGCAAGAATCGACTTCTGCGCATGAAGACGGTTTTCCGCCTCATCGAAGACCACGGATTGCGGGCCGTCGATCACCTCGTCCGTCACTTCCTCACCGCGATGAGCGGGCAGGCAATGCATGAACAATGCATCATTGCCGGCCTTGGCCATCAAGGCCGCATTGACCTGATAAGGCTGGAAGACGTTGTGACCCCGGGCCCGATGTTCCTGATTCATGGAGACCCAGGTATCGGTCACCACGCAATCGGCGCCGGCGACCGCACGGTCGGCATCATGGCAGAGCATGATTTCGGCGCCCTCATTGCGGGCCCAGTTCAGATAGTGATCCTTGGGCTCCGAACCAAGGGGCACGGCCATGTTCATGCGGTAGCCGAAGCGCGCGGCGCCTTCGACCAGCGAATGCAGCACATTGTTGCCGTCGCCGGTCCAGGCGATGGTCTTGCCCTTGATCGGGCCGCGGTGCTCCTCGTAGGTCATGATATCGGCCATGATCTGGCAAGGATGGGTATCATCCGTCAGCGCATTGATGACAGGCACGGTCGCGTGCTCGGCAAGCTCCAGCAGGCGCGAATGCTCGGTCGTGCGGATCATGATTGCATCGACATAACGCGACAGCACCTTGGCGGTGTCCCCGATCGTCTCGGCGCGGCCGAGCTGCATTTCGGTGCCCGAAAGGAAGAGTGTTTCGCCGCCGAGCTGACGCATGCCGACGTCGAAGGAGACGCGGGTGCGCGTCGACGGTTTCTCGAAGATCATCGCCAGCATCTTGCCGGCGAGCGGCTTGTCGTCTTTGCCGGCCTTGAAGGCCTGCTTGCGGGCGAGCGCGTCGTTCATGATGGTTCTGAGGTCGGCTGATGTGACCGCCGAAAGATCTAGGAAATGTTTGGGAGCCATGTTCTTACCTGTCGTGCGCCCGAAGGCGGCGATCCTTTCAAGCCGTCTTCTTGACCTTGGAGGCGCGGATGCTCTCGGCGGCGCGCTCGAGGCGCGCGAGCCCTTCGCGGGCTTCCTCGGCAGTGACGACGAGCGGAGGAAGAAGGCGGATGACGTTGTCGCCCGCCGGCACGCCGAGCAGGTGCGCGGCGCGGATCGCCTGCAGCAGTTCGGCGGAGGAAACCGCAGCCTTGACGCCGAGCAGAAGCCCCTCGCCTCTGATATCCTCGATCACGTCGGGATAACGATCCTTGAGCGAGGCAAGCCCCTGACGGAAGACGAGCGCCACGTCGCGCACATGCTCAAGGAAACCATCCGCGAGAATGATATCGAGCACGGCGCTGCCAACGGCCATGGCAAGCGGATTGCCGCCATAGGTCGAACCATGCGTGCCGGCCTTCATTCCGGAAGCGGCCTCCGCGGTGGCAAGGCAGGCTCCGAGCGGGAAACCGCCGCCGATGCCCTTGGCAACGGCCATGATGTCGGGTGTGATGCCGGACCATTCATGGGCGAAGAGCTTGCCGGTGCGGCCGACGCCCGTCTGCACCTCGTCGAGGATCAACAGCAGGCCCTTTTCGTCGCAGATCTGGCGAAGCGCCTTCATGAACTCGTTGGTTGCAGGACGCACACCGCCCTCGCCCTGCACCGGTTCGATCAGGATTGCTGCCGTCGCATCGGTAACGGCGGCGCGGACGGCATCGATGTCGCCAAAGGGCACCTGATCGAAACCCGGCGCCTTAGGGCCGAAGCCTTCGAGATATTTCTCCTGGCCGCCGGCGGCGATCGTCGCGAGCGTGCGGCCGTGGAAGGCGCCTTCGAAGGTGATGATATGGAAGCGCTCGGGGTGGCCCTTGGAGAACTGATAGCGGCGCGCCGTCTTGACGGCGCATTCGAGCGCCTCCGCGCCCGAATTGGTGAAGAACACCTTGTCGGCAAAGGTTGCGTCGGTCAGGCGCTTGGCGAGGCGCTCCTGGCCGGGGATCTCATAGATATTGGAGAGGTGCCAGACCTTATCGGCCTGCTCCTTCAGCGCTGCGACAACGTGCGGATTGCTGTGGCCGACCGATGTCACGGCGACGCCGGCGCCGAAATCGAGATAACGCTCGCCGCCTTCGGTGATCAGCCATACGCCCTCGCCTCGCTCGAACCGCAGCGGGGCGCGAGAATAGGTGTCATAAAGCGGCGCGGCTTCAGCCATGGCGCGGGTCTCCCAATGTTGTCATGCCCGGACTCCGGCTAAAGACACCAAGCCCGACAAATTAAAAATGCCGCCTTTCGGCGGCAAGCGGTACTATTTCCTTTTCGCGCTGCAATGTCAACAAAACTGCGGCCTTAGCGCATGCAGCAAGCTAGTACAGGGGCGTTTCCGGCCTTCAACAGGCATTATTGCAGAAATGACACGCGGAGGCAGCAAGTTGGGGAAAACTTGAAATTCGATTCATCCGGATTCCCGCGACTCTTGTCACGGAGTCAGCCTCACACTAGGTTAAAGTTCAATTACTAGACTGCATGCGGCGGAACTAGTCACCAAAATTGATCAGGCGTTTCTTGTTTCGGAGGCTTCCGGGACAACGGTGAGGGATTCTGCCATCACCAACGCAAAAGGTGGAGACAGGGCATGAACTGGACAGACGAGCGGGTCGAGAAACTCAAGAAGCTTTGGTCGGAAGGACTGAGTGCCAGCCAGATCGCGGCGCAGCTTGGCGGGGTCAGCCGAAATGCCGTCATCGGCAAGGTGCACCGGCTGAGCCTTCCCGGCCGTGCCAAGGCCGGCGGCACAGCCACAGCGGCGCGCACGCCGAAGCGCCAGACTTCAGCGCCGCGTGCGCCGAACTACGCCTCCCGGATCACCACCCGCACCGTTACCCGCCAGCAGGGCGCAACGATGCTGAAGGAAGAGATCGAGGTCGATGCGGTCGAGGAGATGGAATATGTGCCGGCCGGCAACGTAGTCGTGCCGATTTCCCGCCGCCTTGGCCTGACGGAGCTGACTGAACGCACCTGCAAGTGGCCGGTCGGCGATCCGCTGAAGGAAGACTTCCATTTCTGCGGCTGCGAGTCCCCGGACAACTCACCCTATTGCGGCTATCATCAGAAGCTTGCCTACCAGCCGGTCAACGAACGGCGCCGGGCGGCTGCACGGGCAAGTTGAGCGGGCTGCATCCACGGACAAAAAAACGGGCCGAGTGGCCCGTTTTTTATGATCGGAGTGGGGAAGCGACCTTTGTGTTTGGCAGCAAAGCCGACCACACTTTCCGTCATCCCAGGGCTTGACCCTGGGATCCACAACCAAGCACACCACTTCAATTGTTTCCCTGCAGTTCGATGCTATCGCGCTTCTCACAGTGCCAGCCGCATGGATCCCAGGGTCAAGCCCTGGGATGACGGAGGGGAGATGGTGCCTGGACAGGTTGGCTCTGCAGGCGCGATGGAGAGGTGGCGCCGAGACGCACAGCCCTCGCAGGCGCGATGAATTTGCGGCAAAAGCGCCGCTTCACAAGCTGCATCAGCGGGCGTTAGGCTAGAACGCCAACCCACACTCCGTCATCTCAGGGCTTGACCCTGGGATCCACAACAGGCACTCGGCTTCGATAACTTCCCTGCAGCTGAATGCCATCGTTCCTCCCGCAGCGCCAGCCGCATGGATCCCAGGGTCAAGCCCTGGGATGACGGAGGAGAGGTGGTGCCTGGATGACCGAGGTGAGGCCGTGCTGGCTCATACCCAGCGCCGGTGCGATGAAGGGCCTGGGAACCGCTGCACGGGCGGGAGCGCCGGCCACATGCACTCTCCTCAACCTCAGGCCTCCATCGAGTAACCGGCGCCGCGGACGGTGCGGATGACGTCCTGCATGTTGGAGAAATTCAGCGCCTTGCGCAGGCGGCCGACATGGACGTCGACGGTGCGTTCGTCGACATAGATGTCGTGGCCCCAGACGCCGTCGAGCAGCTGCGAGCGGGAAAAGACCCGGCCTGGCGACGACATCAGGAATTCCAGCAGGCGGAATTCGGTCGGTCCGAGGCGGACCTCGCGGCTCTTGCGGTGGACGCGATGGGTTTCGCGATCGAGCTCGATATCGCCGCATTTCAGCACCGACGACAGCACTTCAGGGCGGGCACGGCGCAGCATCGCCTTGACGCGGGCGACGAGTTCGGGGGTCGAGAACGGCTTCACGACGTAATCGTCGGCGCCGGTGGACAGCCCGCGCACGCGCTCGCTCTCCTCGCCGCGCGCCGTCAGCATGATGATCGGCAGCCGCTCGGTTTCCGGCCGCATGCGCAGGCGCCGGCAGAGTTCGATGCCGGAGACGCCGGGCAGCATCCAGTCGAGGATCAGAAGGTCGGGCGTGCGCTCCTGAAGCCTGATTTCGGCCTCGTCGCCGCGCAGGATGGTATCGACCTCGAAGCCTTCCGCTTCCAGGTTATAGCGAAGAAGTACGCTCAGGGCTTCCTCGTCTTCAACAACTGCGACTCTCGGGATCATGCGTGTCCGTCTCCTCGCGCAAAAGCCTTAAACCGGGGCGATTAAGCAGGCGTCCTGCGCATCTTCAGAAATTGGCTGCGACCTCTTTGCGCGCCCCGAACGGGCGCGCACGCAAGTGGTTGGTCCGGGCGGCTGGCCCGGTCCGCTGGTTCGTGACGATTATTCCGTCGCGGCGCCGACAGTGTTGGCGCTGTCATCCTTGGGGCGATCGCCTTCCGGCTGGGCGCCCGTTGCCATGTAGTAGATAGTCTCGGCGATGTTGGTGGCGTGGTCGCCGATGCGCTCGATGTTCTTGGCGCAGAAGAGCAGATGCGTGCAGCTCGTGATGTTGCGCGGATCTTCCATCATGTAGGTCAGCAGCTCGCGGAACAGCGACGTGTACATCGCGTCGATCTCGTTATCGCGTTCGCGGATGGCGGTCGCCTTGTCGGCGGCGCGCGTCGTATAGACGTCGAGCACTTCCTTGAGCTGGACCAGCGCCAGCTCGGACAGGTGCTCGAGACCGCGGGCGAGCTTGCGGGGAACGCCGGTGCTCTGCACGGCGATGACGCGCTTGGCTGTGTTCTTGCCGAGGTCGCCGACGCGTTCGAGATCGGCGGCGATGCGGATCGAACCCATGATTTCGCGCAGGTCTGCGGCCATCGGCTGGCGGCGGGCGATGGTGACGATCGCCTTGTCGCCGATTTCGCGCTCGGTGTGATCAAGGATCACATCGTCGGAGATGACCTTCTGCGCCAGCGCCGTGTCGCCGTTGACCAGCGCCCGGACGGATTCCGCGACCATCTGTTCGGCCAGGCCGCCCATTTCGGAAATCCGCCTGGACAGGAACTTCAGATCATCATCATAGGCAGAATAAATATGTGTCGATGCCATTGGGCTTTGTCCTCGAATAACGGGAAGGCTTCGGATCGCCGCAATCAGCCGAAGCGACCCATGATGTAGTCCTGGGTACGTGGATCGTCCGGATTGGTGAACATCTTGTCGGTGTCGTTCTCCTCGACGAGGTTGCCGAGGTGGAACATGGCGGTGCGCTGCGAAACGCGCGCGGCCTGCTGCATGGAGTGGGTGACGATGACGATCGTGTAATTCTCGCGCAGCTCGTGGATCAGTTCCTCGACCTTGGCGGTGGCGATCGGGTCAAGCGCCGAG
Organism: Rhizobium sp. MHM7A; assembly: GCF_005862215.1. Taxonomy (NCBI): domain Bacteria; kingdom Pseudomonadati; phylum Pseudomonadota; class Alphaproteobacteria; order Hyphomicrobiales; family Rhizobiaceae; genus Rhizobium; species Rhizobium sp. MHM7A. The sequence goes on along the minus strand of NZ_VCHT01000010.1, from coordinate 65,801 downwards.
CAGGGCTCATCCATCAGGATGACTTCCGGGCTGACGGCAACGGCGCGGGCGATGCACAAGCGCTGCTGCTGGCCGCCCGAGAGGCCGGTGCCGGACTCGTGCACGCGGTCCTTGACCTCGTTCCAGAGGCCGGCGCGCTGCAGGCTGGTCTCGACGATCTGGTCGAGATCGGCCTTCGACTTTGCGAGACCATGGATGCGCGGGCCGTAGGAGACGTTTTCGTAGATCGACTTCGGGAACGGGTTCGGCTTCTGGAAAACCATGCCGACGCGGGCGCGAAGTTCGACGACGTCGATATCCGGATCATAGACGTCGTCGCCGTCCAGCGTGATCTTGCCGGTGACGCGGCAACCCTCGATCGTGTCGTTCATGCGGTTGAGGCTTCGCAGGAAGGTCGACTTGCCGCAGCCGGAAGGACCGATCAGGGCGGTTACGGTGTTTTCGCGGATGTTCAGGTTGACATCGAAAAGCGCGCGCTTCTCGCCGTAGTATACGGAGACATCCTGTCCGATCATCTTATACGGGACGTTGCTCATCTTCTGATCCAGCGCCTTTTCAACTGCAGCTTCCGTCAACATGTTCATGATGTTTAACTCCGTTTACCAGCGGCGCTCGAAGCGACGACGCAAGAGAATGGCACCCATGTTCATGGCAACCAGGAACAGGAGCAGGACGATGATGGCACCCGAAGTACGCTCCACGAAGGCGCGTTCCGCCTCGTTCGCCCACATATAGACCTGCACGGGCAGCGCCGTCGAGGGATCGAGCGGCGTGGTCGGTGCATTGGCGACGAAAGCGACCATGCCGATCAACAGCAGCGGCGCGGTTTCACCGAGCGCGTGCGCCAGACCGATGATCGTGCCGGTGAGGATGCCGGGCATGGCAAGCGGCAGGACATGGTGGAACACCATCTGCATCTTCGAAGCGCCGAGGCCCAGGGCTGCAGCGCGGATCGAGGGCGGCACGGCGCGCAGTGCGGCGCGGGTGGCGATGATGATCGTCGGCAGGGTCATCAGCGTCAGCACCAGGCCGCCGACCAGTGAAGCCGAGCGCGGCAGACCGATGAAGTTGATGAAGACGGAGAGGCCGAGCAGACCATAGACGATCGACGGAACCGCGGCGAGGTTGTTGATGTTGACCTCGATCAGGTCCGTCAGCTTGTTCTTCGGCGCAAACTCCTCGAGGTAGATCGAGGCTGCCACGCCGATCGGCAGAGACAGAACCAGCACGATCAGCATCAGATACAGCGAGCCGATGAGGGCGACGCCGAGGCCGGCAGCCTCCGGGCGGCTGGAGTTGCCATTGACGAAGAGACCGGTGTTGAACTCCTTGGTCAGCGCACCGCTCGCCTTCAGCTCGTTCATCCAGCCGACCTGCTTGTCGCTGACCTTGCGGTTCTTCTCCTCGACCGAAAGGTCGATCTGGCCCTTGTTGGCGCTGTCGATATTAGCATCAGCGAGCAGCGTGACGTTGACGGTCTTGCCGATGATCGAAGGATCGGCGACCACCATGTCACGCAGCTGGATCGGCGCGCCCTTGGAAAGCATGGCCGTGGCCTCACGCACATCGGGACGGCTGGATGCATTGATGTTCAGCTGCTTGACGATCGCATCGCGCAGCAGAACCGGATAGTTGGCGGCGATCAGCACCGAAGGGTCGGTCGCGCGCTTGTTGTTCGGGTCGATCGTCTTCTCGGCGAATTCGATCGGCAGGGTGATCGACGTCTGCTGGAAGGCCGTGTAGCCCTTGCCGATCACCGTCCACAGCAGGATGAAGAGGAAGATGAGGCCGAAAGCGATGGCGGCGATGCCATAGGCCTGGAACCGGCGCTCGGCGGCATAGCGGCGTTTGATGCCGATATCGCGGCGCGGCGGCGCCTTGGAAATGGTTCCGGCGACGGGAGAAACAATATTCGTCATTCGTACTGCTCCCGATATTTGCGCACGATGTAGAGCGCATAGATGTTGAGGCAAAGCGTGATGCAGAACAGCGTGATGCCAAGGGCGAAGGCAACCAGTGTCTGCGGCGAGGTGAACTCAAGGTCGCCGGTGAGCTGGTTGACGATCTTCACGGTCACCGTCGTCATCGGCTCGAAGGGATTGATCTGGATGCGGGCGGCGACACCGGCGGCCAGCACGACGATCATGGTTTCGCCGATGGCGCGCGAGGCGGTCATCAGCAACGCCCCGACGATACCGGGGAGAGCCGCCGGCAGGACAACCTTCTTGATGGTTTCGGAGCGCGTGGCGCCGAGACCGAGCGAACCGTCACGCAGGGCCCGCGGCACGGCGGTGATGATGTCGTCCGACAGCGAGGAAACGTAGGGGATCAGCATGATGCCCATGACGATACCGGCTGTCAGCACGCTCTGCGCCTGGATGAAACTCGCATAATTGCCGGAGAGCAGGCCGCTGATCTGAGCGGAGAAATCGCGCAGGAACGGGCCGACGGTGACGAGGGCGAAGAAGCCGTAGACGATCGTCGGAATGCCGGCGAGCACTTCGAGAAGCGGCTTGGCGATGCCCCGCAGCTTCGGCGAGGCATATTCGGCCATATAGATGGCGGCGAAAAGGCCGACCGGCACGGCAACGAGCATGGCGACAAGGCCGATATAAAGCGTGCCCAGCAAGAGCGGGATCAGGCCGAACTGGCCGAAGGACGAGCTGCCAGCGCCGGCAAAGCGCGGATCCCAGACGGTACCGAAGAAGAATTCGTTGGCGGGAACGACCGCAAAGAAGCGCGCGGCTTCGGACAGCATGGACAGCACGATGCCCACCGTCGTCAGGATGGCGATCGACGAGGCCAGCAGCAGCCCCCATAGCATGACGCGCTCGACGCGGTTGCGGGCGCGGAAACGGGGCGCGATGGCGCGCAGCGCATAGAAAGCGCCGGCAACGGCGAGAGCGAAGACCACCGCTGTCATGGCAAGCCGGCTCGTCATGCTCATCGAATTGAGCGTCTTTGCGGCTTCGACCATGTAAGGCTGCGGCTGGCCGGCGAGCGGCACGCCCTTTTCGCTGAGCTTGGCCTGCAGCGCCGCCGGGTCGGTGGACACTGCCGCTACCTCGTCGGGAGTGAGCATCGTCAGCCCGCGCGCAACCGTCGCTACCATCGAGTAGCTCAGATCCTGCTCGACCGAGGCCTGCGCCTTGACGTCGGCAGGGAAGGCGTCGCGAACCGAGGACTGGACAATTCCAGGGCTGACGGAGAGCCAGACGCAGAGGACGATGAGGGCAGGAAGAACAGCCCAGATCGCGGCATAGGCGCCGTAATAGGCCGGCCGTGAATGCAATGCGGAGGACCTGCCTCCGGCAAGTGCTGCGGCACGGCTGCGCGCCACCAGATAGGCGGCGGCGCCGATCACCACAAGGCACAAAAGTATGACGGATGTGCTCATTCGTTACGTCCCCAGGCCCGAAGCCCCAATAAGCCCGGCGGCTGCATCAGCCTGCCTTCAGCTTCCAATCATTGGAGAAGGAAAACCCTGCAGCGAAAAAGCCGGCACGCAGGGGCATAAAGCAATGCCGGCGCGGGCTTGAAGCACCGCGCCGGCAAAGTCATTACATGGCCTTACCAGCTTCGACGTCCTTGCGGATCGCTTCGCGCTCGGCATCCGGAGCGGCAACGAGGCCGTATTCGGCGAGCGGGCCGTCAGGGCCGATCATCTGGTCGGATACGAAGAAGTTGACGTATTCCTTCAGGCCCGGAACAGCGCCGAGATGTGCCTTCTTGACGTAGAAGAACAGCGGGCGGGAAACCGGATAGGTGCCGTTGGCGATCGTTTCGGTGGACGGAACGATACCGTTCACGGTGGCGACCTTCAGCTTGTCGGCATTGTTTTCGTAGAAGGAAAGGCCAAATACTCCGACCGCGGTCTTGTTGGCAGCGATGCGAGACAGCGTTTCGGTGTAGTCACCGTCGATGTCGACTGCAGCGCCGTCCTTACGGACTGCGATGCAGGCCTTGCCCTGAGCGGCCTTGTCCGAAACGGCGGCTTTGATGACTTCTGCAGCGCCCGATGCTTCGCAGCCAGCTGCCAAGACCTTTTCCTCGAAGACTTCGCGAGTCCCGTGCTTTTCGCCCGGGATATAAGCGGCGATATCAACAGCCGGAAGCTTCGGGTTGACTTCCGACCACTTCTTGTAGGGGTTTGCGACGAGCTTGCCGTCGACGACGACCTGGGCGGCGAGGGCCTTGTAGATGTCGGCCGGAACGTAAGCGACATCGGGGTTGCCGGCATCGGTCGCGAAAACGATGCCGTCATAACCGATCTTGACTTCCTGGATATCCGTCACGCCGGCTGCCTTGCAGGCTTCGATCTCGCTTTTCTTAATAGCGCGAGATGAGTTAGCGATGTCGATGGTGTTTTCGCCGACGCCCTTGCAGAATTCCTTGAGGCCGGCGCTGGAGCCGCCGGATTCGACGATTGGCGTCTTGAAGTTGGTGAAGGTCTCGCCGAAGGACTCGGCAACGATCTTTGCGTAAGGCAGGACGGTGGACGAACCGGCAACCTGAATCTGGTCACGGGCGACGGCTGTGCCAGCGAAAGCAGCAGTTGCAGCGAGCGCGGCAACGGTGAGCTTGAAGGTGTTCATTTGAATCTCCCGGGCATTGGGCTTGTGTGATGCGGCCTGTAGAGAGGCCCTCGCATTGCCTTTTTTCATCGGCGGGACTCTCTTAGCGCTGTAAGCACCGTCCTTTTATGTCAAATCGGTGAAACATTTATGACAGGTTATGTTTTTGATATCACACCTAAATTTTCAGTGATGCTGTCCGATTTCTTCCAAAAGACAGCGACGTTCGATCACCAGCCCACCTCACGTTGCAGAAACGTGCAAAGATGGGTGGTCGGTTGTAGCGCGCGTGGCTTCATTGAAGTCGTGACGTGTGATCTGCCCCTCATCCGCCTGCCGGCACCTTCTCCCCATAAACGGGGCGAATGGGATATGCCGCACCCTGTCCGTCCACCGCGAGCCTCTCGCGGGGCACGTCCCCTCTCCCCGTCAGAACGGGGAGAGGGTTAGGGTGAGGGGCAAATCACATGGCACGCCATCGCTGCCCCGGAAAGAACCCTCGCCGCCTTAACATCCATCCCCGCCTCAGAAGCGCACCGTGAAATCGGTGCCCTTGCCGACTTCGGACTTCACGATCAGCCGGGCGCGGTGGCGGGTCAGGATATGTTTGACGATGGCAAGGCCGAGGCCGGTGCCCTTCTTCGAGCGGCTGTCCTCGATGCTGACGCGATAGAAGCGTTCGGTCAGACGCGGCACGTGCTCGGCCGGGATGCCCGGCCCCTTGTCTATTATGCTGACCTCCACGGGCTGACCGGCGTCGTTCTTCAGCCAGACATCGACGATCTTGCCTTCCTGGCCATATTTGCAGGCATTCTCCATCAGGTTCTCGAAGACCTGGACAAGTTCGTCGCGGTCTCCCAGCACCTCGACCTTGCCGTCGGGCAGATGCAGGTTAATGTCGACGCCGACATCCTTGGCGAGCGGTACGAGCGAGTCGCGGACATGGCCGAGCAGCGGCACCAGATCGACCTTCTCATCCGGCGCGATGTGCGATTTCAGCTCTAGGCGGGAGAGCGACAGCAGGTCATCGACCAACCTGCTCATGCGGGTGGTCTGATCGAACATGATGCCCAGAAACTGCGCCTGGGCCTTCTGATCGTTCTTCGCCGGGCCCTGGATTGTCTCGATGAAGCCGCGCAATGAGGCAAGCGGCGTGCGCAGCTCATGGCTGGCGTTGGCGACGAAGTCCGATCGCATACGGTCGATGCGGCGGACCTCCGATATATCGCGGAAGGACAGGATGAAAAACCGCTCATGCTGCCCCTCGGCCTGGAATTCGACAGGTGCGCTTCGGACGATATAGACACGCTCGGACGGCAGCCGCTCAGAGTGCTCGATCTGGTTCGGCGCATTGGTGGCGATGGTTTCGCGCACCATGTCGAGCACGCCGGGCGAGCGAAGCCGGGCCGATATGTGGGCGCCAAGTGCCACCTCGCCGAAAGCCTTTTCGGCGGCACGGTTCTGGAAGAGCACGGAAGCGTCGTCCGACAGCACCATGACGGGAATATCGAGGCCGGCAAGCGTAGCGGAAACCTCGGGCAGGCGGCTCGGCGGCGCTTCCGGCTCCGTCTCCACCGGCTCGACGGGCTCGGCCGTAAGGACGGGCGCCTCATTGAACAGCGCGGTGAAGATCATGACGAGCAGGAGGACGAGCACGACCCACTTGTTCATCCCGGCGGCAAGAGCGGCAAGCGCGCTGAGGATGGCCGCAAGCAGCACCGGCCGGTCACGCCGGATGCGCGCCAGCAGGCTCTTTCTCCAAGGGATCTCGTCTTGCAAGTGGGCCTCGCGGCGTCGATTCGTTTTTCTTTATATTGAACTCTGCCTGATAGCGGCAATTCATGACAGAAGTTTTCGGCTGGCATGTTCCGGTGGCAAAAGCAGCAGCCGAAAACCGCGAGAAATGACCTGACGAAGGCGAAAGATTTGATTTCCAATGGCAAATATGTTCGCCTGCTACAAGGAAACGATCGACCGCAGGAGGAGCATATGGACGAGGACGTGAAAAACAGGGCGGTGGAGCTGAATATCCGGGGAACGAAACGCATCTTCGATGTCGACGATCCCGTTCTGCCTGACTGGGTCGAGGAACACGCGCTTGAATCCGGCGAATTTCCCTACAAGAAAAAGCTCAAGGAAGAGGATTATTCGGAGCAGCTGGAAAAGCTGCAGGTGGAACTCGTCAAGGTGCAATTCTGGCTGCAGGCGACCGGCAAGCGGGTGATGGCGCTGTTCGAGGGACGCGATGCGGCCGGCAAGGGCGGTGCAATCTCGGCCTCTTCCGAGAATATGAACCCACGTCTTGCGCGGGTCGTAGCCTTGACCAAACCGACAGAGCGCGAACAGGGACAATGGTATTTCCAGCGTTATGTCGCGCAGTTCCCGACCGCAGGCGAATTCGTGCTGTTCGACCGCTCGTGGTACAACCGCGCTGGCGTCGAGCCCGTCATGGGTTTCTGCACTCCGCAACAATATGAGGACTTTCTCAAGCAGGCGCCGCAGCTCGAAAAGATCATCGCCCATGAGGGCATCTTCTTCTTCAAATTTTATCTCGATATCGGTCGCGAGATGCAGCTCAAGCGTTTCCACGACCGCCGCCACGATCCGCTGAAGGTCTGGAAACTGTCCTCAATGGATATCGCGGCGCTGACGAAATGGGACGACTACAGCGACAAGCGCGACCGGATGCTGAAGGAAACCCATACGGATTTCGCGCCCTGGACGGTGATCCGCGCCAATGACAAGCGGCGGGGGCGTCTGGAATTGATCCGCCACATGCTGAACAGGATCGACTACGATGGCAAGGACAAGAAGGCGCTCGGCGAAGTCGATAACGAGATCATCGGCTCCGGCCCCGGCTTTCTGAAGTAAGCCGCCGCCCCGAGTAAAGCCGAGTCACTGCCCTGGCAGGATGCGAATGGCGAAGAGGTTGATGCCGCGCGACTTGCCGTCGAGATCGCTGTTGATCGTCAAGGTACCGGGCGAATTCGGCGCGAGCGAACGGTCGAACTTCACCTGCAGCAGCGCATCCGACTTTTCGCGGGTAACACTGAAGCGATGGCGGGCGCAGTTGCCGAGCGACTGGAAATTGCACTCGACCGTAACCTGCGTCGGCTCATCGGTGGTCGATTGCAGCGTCAGTGCGATGGTCGAGGATTTGCCGGCAAGCTGCTGCAGCACGGAGGCCGGTACGCTGACCGAAATATTGCCGTCAGCCGCACCGCTTTCGGAAATCAGGCGCAGGGCGGGGCCATCGTTCTCGGTGATGCTTTCGGTGCGCGCCCGCGGGCCGGATTTGATCTTGTCGGCCTCGTCGGGCTTGAACACCGGAATCCAATCGGCCGAAAAACTGTTTTGAGGATCGATGGTCACTGGCTGCTCGGTGTTGGTGGCCGCATTTCCGCCGCTGTCGTCGTTGCCGGTGAAGTCCTCCGGCTGGGTGCTGGCCGGCGGATTGGCGACGCTGGTGTCGCGCTCGGCCGCCGTGAGCAGCAGGCCCGACGTATAGGCCCACCAGGCGCCGATGCCGATGAAGGCCAGCAGGACGCACCAGACGAGAAGCCTCGAAAAGAACTTGCGGGGCTTGCGACGGCCTGCCGCCCGCTCCGGACGAAAATCCATATCGGCTGCGCGCTGGCCGCGCTGAAGCCGCTCATCGCCGGCCGGGGCGGCTGCGAGATGATCGGCATTGCTCGCATGCACGTCGTCGAGGCTCGACTCGTCGCTGCGGCTCATGATCACCTCGGGGGCGCGGGTCTCGCCTGCCGCCACCGGGCTATCGATCAGGCTGTCGATATCGGCCACGTCCCCCCGATGAACCGGCGGCGCCGGCATTTCGACGACCGGCGGCACCGGCACTTCAGGCGGCCTCTGGCGAGGGTGAAGGCGGTCGCGCTCTTCGCTTTCGATGGCGTGGATGGTGCTTTCCAGGCGATGGCGGTGATGGGCGACAGCATCGGCATCAGTGATATCCTGCTTGCGCAGGCCGGCTTCCAGCGCCTGGCGGGCCGACTGGTAGATCCTCGCTCGAACCTCCGGATTGTCGCGATCGGCATTTTCGAGCGCTGTTCTTATGGCCGTTTCTAATCCGCTCACGTCAAGTCCTTCACTTCGAACCCGGCATCGGACCGCAATCCCCCGCCGTTCTCCATCAAAATTCGGTAGCGGCAAGTGCGGCAAACCGCAAGCCTTGCAGTCCCGCCCACCGCACATCGGCGGCAAGAATCGCCAGCTTTCTAGGCTCGCGGGCCTTACCTTGTTCTTCATGCGCGCCTGATATATCGGCCTGAAATAGACGAAGGCGTGGCGCATGCTCTTTTATCGGCTTTTCTTCTCTGTTATGAGATTGACGTTTTCGTAAACGTCAATGCGAATGGTGAGCCATGGCCCTGCCCCCGATCCTCAAGGACAAACTCAGACTGCCGGTGATCGGCTCGCCGCTCTTCATCATCTCGCATCCCGCGCTGACCTTGGCGCAATGCAAGGCTGGCGTCGTCGGCGCCTTTCCGGCGCTGAACGCCCGGCCCGAAAGCCAGCTCGACGAATGGCTGGCCGAGATCACCGAGGAGCTTGCCCGTCACGACGCCGCCCATCCGGAAAAGCCGGCCGCACCCTTCGCCGTCAACCAGATCGTCCACATGTCGAACAAGCGGCTGGAGCATGACCTGTCGCTCTGCGTCAAATACAAGGTGCCGATCGTCATCTCCTCGCTCGGCGCTGTGCCGGAGGTCAATGCCGCTGTGCATTCCTATGGCGGCATCGTGCTCCACGACATTATCAACAACCGCCACGCCCATTCGGCGATCCGCAAGGGTGCGGACGGGCTGATTGCGGTGGCATCGGGTGCCGGCGGCCATGCCGGCACGCTGTCGCCTTTCGCGCTCGTCCAGGAAATCCGCGAATGGTTCGACGGGCCGCTGCTGCTTGCCGGCGCGATCGCGACCGGGGGCGCCATTCTGGCCGCAGAAGCGATGGGCGCCGACATGGCCTATATCGGCTCGCCCTTCATCGCGACAGAAGAGGCGCGCGCTGCGCCCGCCTACAAGCAGGCGATCGTCGACGGGGCAGCCAACGACATCGTCTACTCCAACTATTTCACCGGCGTGCACGGCAACTATCTCAAGCCTTCCATCGTTGCCGCCGGCATGGACCCCGACAACCTGCCCGTCGCCGACCCTTCCAAGATGGATTTCGAGCAGGCCACCGGCGGCGCCAAGGCCTGGAAGGACATATGGGGCAGCGGCCAGGGCATCGGCGCCGTCAAGGCGGTGGAGCCGGTGGCAAATCTCGTCGACCGGCTGGAGGCCGAATATAGGGCCGCCCGCGCCAGGCTGGCGCTCTGAGGGTCTTCCACACCCTCCCCTCTTTTTTGCCGAAGGCATGACAGGGTGCTTGAAATCTTCAGACAATGCCTGTATCAGCGCCATGCAAATCGCAGGCCGCACGCTTCGGCCGCCAGATGCCGCTTTAGCTCAGTCGGTAGAGCACATCATTCGTAATGATGGGGTCACGTGTTCGAGTCACGTAAGCGGCACCATTTTTCTCCTTACGTCATTAAAATAGTGTCCAGTTTTCCTCTTGGTCTATGCACAATCCACCTTTCAGCCCACCTTGCGAGGCGCGGTAGGAACAAACACATGATTTCGTGAGGCTACCAAAACTGGACTGCGTGCGCGTCGTGCGCGCGCCAGCTAGATTGGTTTCGATCACCAGTGGGAAAGCGCTTCTGTCATTGCCTCGCGATCATGCGCGATATGCCGCACCCAAGCAACGGCACTATCGCTCGAGCAAGCGACAGTCCCTCCCGTTGCCTGCTCCGGCAGATCCGTACGAATTTCTTAGCAGGAGACCTTCACGACGCACACTGCCGAACCTCATGCGGCGATTCTACTTACCGATCACCGCACTATAGAAGCTTAAGACTTCACGGGTCGACTATTTCACTTTTCTATGCTTAGATCGCACCATGAAGGGATCAATCAAGGCGGCCGCTTTACTACAAAGAGAACTCGGGGATTGGTGGCAGGATGATCGTCGCCACTGGTGCGCCTATTGCGGCATTCCCATGCGGCAGAAGTTCGGGTTAGGTCGCCCGATTCCCGACACTAAGGCGACGCGTGATCATCTTGTGCCGAAGGCGCACGGAAGCGGCGGCCTCACGATTCCGGCCTGCCATGGGTGCAACCGCTCCAAAGGTGCTTTGTCGCTCGCAGAGTTTCTGTGCAGCCAGCACTTCGCCGAAGTGAGGCGGCGAAAACACCGCAACAAATGGCCTATCCATGATCTGTTGTTGGCGTCTGCTCTGGCGTCTCTCCAGCAGGCCGAAAAGCTGCTGAAACCGCCTGTGGCCAACGACACAGCAAACTATAGTCGGTTGCCGGTTGACGGGGTGAAGCGGTCCCGCTCGAAAAAACCTCATCAAGCAACCGAACAGACAATGGTCGAGTAGCCTACGCATTCCGGGGCAGCACGAAGAACGCTGGTCAAGATAGCGAAGAAGTCGCAACATTGGTGCGCCGCCTGTTCGAAGCATATCCAGCGCCACCAGGCTTCTCTTTGGCCGCACTTGAACGCAGCTTTGCATTCGCCCTTTCCGCCGATGCCTCTGTAGGTTTGGCTCTGGGCTTTTTTCGCACAACGATAAGATCTCTGTACGCTACGGTACCGGAACTGCTGGGACCGGAGCGAAGTTGTTTCGTCTGGATCGCGCAGCGGGAGTCTCCTGTCTCCGCGCGCACCCCTTTGTAGTCTGCGCGATCCAATCTTTTTTCTCAGCTTCAGGCAACTCTGTAGATGATCTTTCCCCCTAGCCCCCAGGACACGCTCTTATTGTTGGACTTCTGGATTCCAACTTTACCGGGAACTTTCGGCCTACGCTGTTGTTTTCCTGGCGTGGCCGCACGCGGCAGTCTTCTGCCCTGCTACACCCCCATTTGGCAGTCGTCGTGCGGTCCCACCTTCACGCTTTCGGGCGAAGGCACGGCAAGCGTGACAAATGCAACGGGCGCTGTGAAACCAACGGCGCGTTTCCTCGTTCACTGGCGGAATGGCTGTCGGGAGAATACTGGATGAAGCTGGTGTCGTTCCACTATGCGGGGCCGAACGAGACCCTCATCTTCATCAATCCTGAGCATGTTGTTGCCGTTCGACCGTTCCCGAATACCACACACATCTATGTTTCCGCGCTCCAGAACCATGGAGGCCCCAGTTATTATCCCGTCAGAGAGACGATCGATGACGTCGTCAAGCGACTGAGCGGTTAGGTTAGGCTAGCGCTATTGCCGATGTTGTTGGGGTGACGCTTCGGTCACAGGATAATCGGCGGGCTTCCTTCAACCCGCCGTCGCGTTTGCAAGCAAGGTGTCGCGGGATCTAGGTCGCGACCTGTCTCTGTTGTGTCAGGCGTTTGCCGACGGTCTGGCCGGGCAGCTCGATAAACTTGTAGCCTATGAAGGACAGGACATAGACGATCGGGATGGTGACGATCAGCGTCACCAGCCAGCGAGCGGGATTGCTGAGATCGGTATTGCCGATCAGCCAGGCGATGACCGGCTGCATGATGAGCAGGTGAATCAAATAGGCGCCGAACGAAAGTTCCCCGAGATTTCGGAAGAATGTGTTGCCGAGAACCGAATTGACCGAGCGGGAATAATGGCCGGCGGAACCCGGAAACCGATCCGCATGCACCAGGGCAAAGAACAGCACCACGATCCCGACGCGGACGCTTTCGTGCAGCACGGTCACGTCGCCGCCGAGAGGGATGAGGACCAGCAGAGCCGAAATAGCAAATGCCAGGTAGGCTCTGCCGGGCGGCATCCACAATGCACCCGCAAGCAGCATGCCTGCGGCGAAGATGTGCATCTTCATCGGAAGGAACGACGGCATCGGGAAGCGGAAGCCGAGGCGATGGACCACCAAGGCGGCAGCGACGGCCAAGCCGACGGTGACGAGCATGCCCTTGAGCCAACCCAGACGCCCGAGAACGATCATGATGAAAGGCAAGGCCACATAGAATTGCATTTCGAGGCCGATGCTCCAGTCCGGCAGCGCCGTGCGGAAGGCGTGGGCTGGGGACAAGCCGAACAGAAAGGAAAGATGCATCAGGTAGTTGCCCAGGCTGTCGTCCAGATAGCGAGATGCGGCTTGCGGCGGATTGCCATTGAAAGCATCAATGACCATCCTTGCCTGATAGATCTCGGATCCGGCGATGAGAGCAATCACCAGCATGACGTAATAGAGCGGTGCGATGCGGAAGAACCGGCGCGTCCAGAAGATCCCCCATGTTTGCGGGCTCTCCCACGGCTCCCTGGCTTTTCGCCTCTGATAATGGAACACCATCAGGAAGCCGGAGAGCATGATAAAGAGGTCGACCCCCAGCTCCGGGTCTCCGATAATCGGCACCTTGAACCCTGTCAGGATGTGCGCATGGCCGATCAGCACCCATAGCGCTGCCAAACCCCGCAAACCATCCAGGCATTCAATGCGTTTGCCGCCCTTCATCGCGTCCATGAGATACCTCTATCCATTCGTATCCGCGGGCAGGGTTAGCATCTTCGACGGCAACCGGATAGTGTTAAGCAGAATTTAATGGGCCGCCGCACAACTTGCACGGGTTAACAGTCGATAACGGCGGCTGGAGTCATGCTGCCAGCTTTTGTCCTTTCGATTGCGAGAACGGAAAGGAACATGCCGCTCCCCAACAGGTTTCCCCTCGAGACAACGAGGATGGAGAAGACCATGTCCTGCAAACTCATCGCGATATCCCTCCTTTCCATCGGCCTTGCCGGTTCGGCCCTGGCCCAGACGGCCGGTGGGGCGAATTCCAGCGGGCGGCTTTCGGTGGCGCCCGTCATCGGCGGGTCGGGCAGTTCCGGCGCTGGCTCGGCTGGTACCGGCTCCGCCGGTACAGGGTCAGTGGGCTCGGGGTCCATCGGCACCGATCCGGGCACGACCGGCAGCACCACCGGCTCTGGCGGTGTCGATCTCAACAGCGGCCGCAGCACCATCAATCCCGGCGGCGTCAATCCAGATCTCCAGCAGACACCTGGCTGCCCCGACGGTAGCGGTTCGATGAGCGAGGCATGCCAGCAGTAGGGAGGGGGCGAGCGCCCAGCTCCTGACAAATCAAGGCCCGGCCATGACGACGCCGGGCCCTCATCGTTGCAGCCGCCGCCCCTGACGTCGCGCAAAAACGGCGGCCCCCCACGAGAATTGCTTTACCGGCCGGCACCGAGGTCGTACAAGAACAGCATCCCTCCGCACATGGCGATCGCCACACCCAGCCAGCCTGCCGATATTTTCCGGCGTCCGCGGAGCACCCGAAGAGGATCGTCATGTCGAATGCAGCGCATCGCTCGAACCGCGTGCTCGTCGTCGCCACAATCATGCTCGCGACATTCATGGTTGCCATCGAGGCGACGATCGTGGCGACCGCGATGCCTCGCATCGTTGGACAGCTCGGCGGCTTTTCCTATTACAGCTGGGTGTTTTCGGCCTTCCTGCTGGCGCAGTCGACGACCACGGTCATCTACGGCAAGCTTTCCGATATTTTCGGGCGCAAGCCGGTGCTGATCGGCGGCATCCTGATCTTTCTCGTCGGCTCGCTCCTCTGCGGCCTTGCCTGGTCGATGATCTCGCTGGTGCTTTTCCGCCTGCTGCAGGGGCTCGGCGCCGGCGCGATTCAGCCGGTGACGATGACGATCATCGGCGATCTCTTCAAGCTCGAGGAACGCGGCCGTGTGCAAGGCGCGATGGCGACCGTCTGGGCGACCTCGGCCGTCGTAGGCCCGCTTGCCGGCGGCATTATCGTCGACAGCTTTTCCTGGGCCTGGATCTTCTGGATCAACCTGCCGATCGGCATCGTCTCGATCGTCGCTTTCATGGTCTTCCTGAATGAGGACATCGCGCACAAGCAGGCAAGGATCGATTACCTCGGATCGGTGCTATTCTCGATCTCGATCGTCGCACTGCTCATCATGCTGACGGAAACAAATGCGAGCGCCTGGATCCTGCTGTCGCTTTTCGCCCTCTTCATCGTCTCAGGCATTTTCTTCCTAGCCCAGGAGAAAAGGGCGCCGGAGCCAATCATTTCGATCGCACTCTGGAGCCGCCGGCTGATCGCGACCAGCAATGCGGCCACCCTGCTTGCCGGCATGGCGCTGATCGGACTTTCCACCATCCTGCCGATCTATGTGCAGGGCGTGCTCGGCCGCTCCCCTATTGTCGCCGGCTTTACGCTCACCATGCTGATCGTCGGCTGGCCTTTGGCGGTGATTCTCTCCAGCCGCTTCTACAGGGCCTTTGGCATCCGCCGCACCTTGCGCGTCGGGAGCCTGATGTTTCCGTTCGGCGCCTGCTTCCTTCTGTTCCTGACGCCCGAAAGCTCGCCTGTTCTGGCCGGCGCCGGCTCCTTCTTCATGGGTTTCGGCATGGGCCTCATCAGCCTGACGAGCATCGTACTGGTGCAGGACAGTGTCGAATGGTCGATGCGCGGCAGCGCCACGGCCTCAATCATCTTTGCCCGCAGCCTCGGCAACACTCTCGGCGCCACCGTGCTCGGCGCCATCCTGAACGCCGGCATCAGCCACCATGCCAGTGGCGAAACGGCTGCCGCCCTGCACAATGCGCTGAACCAGCCGACCGGGCTCGCGGCGCTCGCCGCCGATCCTGCGATCCGAACCATCTTCGACGCCGCCCTGCACTGGAGCTTCTGGGGCGTGGTCGTCGTCGCGGTGCTGACCTTCTTCACCACCTGGCTGATACCCGTCGGTCACCGCCAGACGCGCGAAGAGCCGGCGGCGGCAAGCGAGGCGGCCTCGCACTAGCGGACTTCCAGTTCATCACGGGTGCCTGGATGTGAGCTAGCGGCGGTTGTCCAAAACGCGCAGGATCAGGTTCCGTCTTCCCTTGCGCTGGACAAGATCGATATCGCTGACGAGCTTGGCGCCGCCCTTGCGCCGCTCGAGGGTGATCTTGCGGCTATGGAAGGCTTCCAGCTCGGCGCGATGCGCCACGCTGATGATGGTGACCGTCGGCATTTCATTGATCACCGTCTCCATCATCTTGTCCTGGCTCTTCTCATCGAGCGCCGAGGTTGCTTCGTCGAGCACGATAATATCGGGATGGTGCAATAGCAGCCGCGCAAAGGCGAGCCGCTGCTTTTCGCCGCCCGAGAGAATCTGGTCCCATGGCGCGTCCTCCTCGATCTTTTCCCTCAGATAATCCAGTCCCACCTTGGCAAGGGCGGCCCTGATTTCCTCGGGCGTCCAGCTGTCGGCGGCGCGGGGGTAGGCCACGGCGCGGCGAAGCGTCCCGGACGGAATATAGGGCCGCTGCGGCAACATGAACAGGCGGCGGTCGCCGTGGAAATCG
Organism: Rhizobium sp. MHM7A; assembly: GCF_005862215.1. Lineage (NCBI taxonomy): Bacteria > Pseudomonadati > Pseudomonadota > Alphaproteobacteria > Hyphomicrobiales > Rhizobiaceae > Rhizobium > Rhizobium sp. MHM7A. The sequence continues at coordinate 49,857 of NZ_VCHT01000010.1, read as the reverse complement.
ACGCTGCCGTGACCCCAGGGCCAAAGACCGGCGATGGCACGCACCAGCGTGCTCTTGCCCGAGCCGGATTCGCCTGCCACGAGCACCCGCTCGCCCGGCGCGATCTCGACCTGGGTTTCCTTGACCACCGCGGTGCCGTCATCGAGAGATACCGAGAGATCATTCAAGTTCAGGATCGCATTGCCCTCAGTTTCACCGTGCTTGATGCGTCCGAGAGTGTCGCTCTGTTCGGCGCGCTCGAGACCGTCGAGCGACATCATCAGCGAGGCGACGCGCCGCGCGCAGGCGTTCCAGTCGGCAAGACGCGGGTAGTTGTCGACCAGCCATCCGAAGGCCGTCTGAACGATGGCGAAGGCGGAGGCAGCCTGCATGACCTCGCCAAGCGTCATGCCGCCTGCCAGAAACTTCGGCGCGCATAGCAGGAGCGGCACGACAGGCGCAATCAGCATCGATCCGTGCGAGACGAAGGTCGTGCGCATGTGCTGGCGCGCAAGCAGCGCCCATTGCCTGAGCACATTGGAAAATGTCTTGTCGAGGTCGCTACGCTCCTCTTCCTCTCCGCCAAGCAAGGCGATGCTCTCGCCGTTTTCCCGCACACGGGTCAGCGTGTAACGGAGCTCGGCCTCCACCTGGTTCTTGACCTCGGAAACCCTGACGAAGTGGCGGCCGATGACAGCGATCACGGTTGAGGTGATCACGGCATAGAGAACCGCAGTGACGACGAGAAAGCCGGGAATGGTGATAGTCGACCCTGCGACCGGAAGGGTGAGCGCTCCGCCGATCGTCCAAAGCACCACGATGAAGGTCGAGGCCGACAGAAATGCCGAAATGACGCCGGCGATGAAATCGACCGGCGCTTCTGTGGCAATCCGCAAATCCTCCGAGATGCGCGCCTCGGGATTTTTGTGATCGCCGCCGATCAGGTTCAGCTGATAATAGCGGCCGTTGGCGAGCCAGCGAGCGATCACCGCCGCCGTTAGCCAGGACCGCCAGCGGCGCTGAATCATCATACGGACATAGACTTGTGCGGTGACAAGGGCGACGCTTCCGAGCACCAGCGGCACGAATACGGCGCTCAGGTAATAGACGGTGGCGGCGTCATGTCGCTCGATGGCATCGAAGATCCCGCGGTTCCAGCGATTGATCCCATATTGAAAGCCGACATTCATGCAGATCATCACCAACAGGCCGATGGAGCACGGCCATGCAAGCCTGTCGCCACCGCTGCCCCAGTAGCGTCGGGCGCTGATCCAGAAACGCCTCAGCAAATATCGCTTGCGCGCCTGCTCGGCCTCCTCAGGCGTGAGCTCCGGACTGGGTTCGATGACATCCGGCGGCGGCGCGATCTCGACAGTCGAAGCCCTCTCCTGGCGCGACTTCTCGGCACCGTCCTGCTCGGTGCCTTCGACCGATTTCGGGTTGAGTTTAACGTCGGTCATAAGCACGATAACGGCTTGCAAATCAGAAGGTTTCATGGCGCGGCGCCGGTCATTGAATGCGCGAGAAGAGAGGCGTCGCCGCAAGGCCGGCGGAATGCGGTCACTCTTATGCCCCGAAGGAGTCATCCAATGTCGCAATGCTCCACAAGGTCGCCCTCGAGCGGGTTGCCTGCCTTGCCTCAGCCGTTGTCGCTCACATTCGGCAGAGATTGCAGGAGGGTCTGGCGGGCTGAGCGCAGGTGGACGCGGCAGGCCTTCTCGATTGCTGCCTGGTCGCCGGATTCCAGCGCCGCGATATAATCCAGATGTTCGTGGATGGCGCGCTCGTTGCGCTCGCGGGCAGCGGTCTTGTTCCACTGGTAATGATAGTGGAAGATGATGGCGATCGCATCGTAGAAATCGGCAATGAAGCGGTTCTTCGAAGCGCGGTGGATCAAAAGGTGGAAGCGCTCGTCGAGGACGGAGAAATCCTTGAAACGCTGGTTGATGTCGGCAAGCATGGCGAGATGTTCCTCACGCATGGCGGCAAGATCGGCCCAGGCCTGATTGTCTCGGGGAAGCCTGCCGAATTCGGCGGCAGAATGCAGCTCAAACATCTCTCGGACATCGGCAAGTTCGAGCGCGAATTCGCGGGTGAAGCCCTTCAGCGTCCAGTGGCTGTTCGGCCGCTTTTCGATGAGGCCGAATCGGGAGAAGCGGATCAGGAATTCGCGCACGCTCGTCGTGCCGGTGCCGATCTCGCGGGCAAGCTCCAGCTCATTGATCTGCATGCCCGGGGCAGCGTCATCAGCGAGGATGCGCCGCATGAAGCTGCGCTCGATGATGTCATGCAGCGAATCCGTCTCTTCGGAGGGAAAGAGGTCGCGGTCGGTCGGATCGCGCAGCACGATCTTCTGACGCTTGTTCCAGCGGATGATGCCTTCATCGCTGAGGCGGGTGAGGATGGCGCGCGCGGTGGAACGGCTGACGCCGAGTTGGGCGGCGATCTCCGGTTCCGACGGCAATGCGGTATCCGTGCGCAGGGCCGCAGCATACCTGTTGTATGCTTCCTTGAAGACCGTGTTCTGCCTTGCCATCAGATCCCCCGCTTTCCGCCCGCGTGCCGGGATTTCCGTTTCGCTTCAAAAAGCGAAAAAGGCGCCCGACCAGAGCTTGTTCAAAAACCCATTAGCGTATTTCCGATCGTCTGCGGCGCATTGCCTCCCTCGTCCACAGGATCAATATTCCCGTTGACTCCAAAATGTTTATTGTAGATAAAAAACAAAATCAATCGCATTCGCCGATGCAGCGAGCGTTTCCTTCAGGGAGAAGAGATTGGACAAGCAGCCTTGGATCATCCTGTCGGCCGGCGACAATGTCGCGGTCGCAACGTCCGCCATCGCTGAAGGCTCGACGGTTGCCGGCGTCGAGGCCCGCCAGAAGATCGAGCCGGGGCACAAGGTGGCGATCGCCGATATTCCGCTTGGGTCCGCCGTGGTGAAGTATGGGCAGGCGATCGGCCGCACCACCGCCGAGGTCAAGGCCGGCGATCATGTGCACAGCCATAATCTGCATTTTGAAAACGACCGGCTCGCCGTCACCGCCAATTCGGCGCCGGAAGAAGCAACCGCCGAGGACAAGGCGCGTACCTTCATGGGCTATCGCCGCGCCGACGGGCGGGCGGCGACGCGCAACTATATCGGCATCATCGCCAGCGTGAACTGTTCCACCACCGTCTGCCGTGCGATCGCCGACGAGGCGAACCGGTCGATCCTGCCGCATTATGACGGCATCGACGGTTTTGTGCCGATCGTCCATGACCAGGGCTGCGGCATGAGCTCGACCGGCGACGGCATGAACGTGCTGCACCGGACGCTTGCCGGCTATACGAGACATGTCAATTTCGGCGGCGTGCTGATGATCGGCCTCGGCTGCGAGGTCAACCAGCTGACGCTCTACGGCCAGAGCGGTGCGGGCGCCTCCAAGCGGCATTTCAACATCCAGGACGCCGGCGGTTCGCGCCGCGCGGTCGAGCGCGCAATGGGCGTGCTGCGCGAGGTTGCCGCCGATGTCGGCAAGGAAAAGCGCGTGCCGATCTCGATCGGCGAGATCATCATCGGCCTGCAATGCGGCGGCTCGGACGGCTTTTCCGGCATCACCGCCAATCCGGCGCTCGGTGTCGCTGCCGATCTTCTGGCGGCGGCCGGCGGCACGGCGATCCTGTCGGAGACTTCGGAAATCTATGGTGCCGAACACTTGCTGCGCAGCCGCGCCGTCAGCGACGAGGTGGCGAGAAAGCTCGACGAGAAGATCGCCTGGTGGGAAGATTATGTCGCCCTGCACGGCGCCTCGCTCGACAACAATCCCTCGCCCGGGAACAAGCGCGGCGGGCTCACCACCATCCTCGAAAAATCGCTCGGTGCCGTCGCCAAGGGCGGCCGCTCGCCGCTGACGGCGGTCTATGGTTATGCCGAACGGGTGACCGCTCCCGGCCTCGTCTTCATGGACACGCCCGGCTATGATCCGGTTTCGGCAACCGGCCAGGTGGCGGGCGGGGCCAACATGATCGCCTTTACCACCGGCCGCGGCAGCTGCTTCGGCTGCAGGCCGGCGCCGTCGCTGAAGCTATCGAGCAATTCGGCGCTCTATGCCTCGATGGAAGAGGACATGGACATCGATTGCGGCACGATTGCCACCGGCGACGCGACGATCAGTGGCAAGGGCCGCGAGATCTTCGATCTGATCGTCGACACGGCCTCCGGCAAGAAGACCAAGAGCGAAATCTTCGGTTACGGCGATAACGAGTTCGTGCCTTGGCATCTCGGTGCGACGCTCTAGATTGCGGTAACCTAACAGTTTGATTTTACGCAGTTCCTGAGGATGCATGATGGAAACGAGACGGATCGGCAAGACCGGGCTTGAGGTGACGGAGATCAGCTACGGCGCGGCGCCGCTCGGCGGCCTCTACCGCGCATGCCCGCGCGATCAGGCGATGGAAACGCTGCAGGCCGCCTGGGACAGCGGCATCCGCTATTTCGACGTCGCCCCCTGGTACGGCCTCGGCCTTGCCGAACGGCGCGTCGGCGATTTCCTGCGCGACCAGGCGGACGGCGCTTACGTGCTTTCCACCAAGGTCGGCCGGCTGCTTCGGCCGGTGCCGACGGGAATGGTACCGGATTACAGCTATGTCGATCCGCTCTCCTTCGACGCCGATTACGACTATTCCTATGATGGCATCATGCGCTCGGTCGAGTTCAGCTATGCGCGCCTTGGCCTCAACCGCATCGACATTCTCTATGTGCACGATATCGGCGTCTATACGCATGGCGCAGCCAAGAATGCGGTCTACCAGAAGCAATTGCTCGATTCCGGCGTGAAGGCGCTGGAGGAGCTGAAGTCTTCCGGCGCGATCTCCGCCTTCGGCCTCGGCGTCAACGAAGTGCCGGTCTGCCTCGAAGTCATGCGCCATGCCGACCTCGACTGCATTCTGCTTGCCGGCCGCTATACGCTGCTCGACCGCTCTGCGGTGGAGGAACTCCTGCCGCTCTGCCGGCAGAAGGGCACGTCGCTCGTCGTCGGCGGCGTCTTCAACTCCGGCATCCTCGCCACCGGCCCGGTGCCGGGCTCGCATTTCGATTATATGCCGGCCAGCGAGGATGTGCTTGCCAAGGTCGGCGCGATGGAGGCGATCGCCAAGCGCCACGGCGTGCCGCTCGCGGCCGCCGCCATGCAGTTTCCGCTGCGCGATCCGATCGTCGCCTCGGTGCTGATCGGCACGGCGAAGCCTTCGAGCCTGACGCGCAACATGGAAATCGTCGCGCCGCCGCTTGCCGATGGCATCTTTGCCGAATTCGAGCCCTATACGCTCACCGCACCGCCGCTCGGCACCGAAGCGGTCCGGGTCTGAGGAGACACCATGCTCAAGGGTATTCATCCGCTGCTCGGTCCTGACCTGCTCCATGCGCTGAAAACGATGGGGCATGGCGACGACATCGTCATTGCCGACGCCAATTTCCCTGCAGGCTCGATGGGACCGGCTGTCATCCGCGCCGACGGCGTCAGCGCTACCGATATGGCCGCAGCGATCCTGTCGCATATGCCGCTCGACACCTTCGTGCCGGAAACGGCATGGCGGATGGAGGTGGTGGGTGACCCCGGCGCCGTGCCCGAAGTGTGCGCGGAGTTCCAGCATATCGTCTCGAAGCGCGCTGGGGATTTCCGTATCGTCCCGGTCGAGCGTTTTGCCTTCTACGCCATGGCCCGCAAGGCTGCCTATATCGTCGCGACGACGGAATTCCGGCTATATGGCAATCTGATTTTGAAAAAGGGCGTCGTGCACCCGCACGAGGTCGACCTGAGCCGCTAGCTATTTTAGGCTATCGTTGTAATGAAATAAAATCAGGTGCTTGGAGGGAGTTTTCCGGAGTAAAAAAGCGCGTGCGACGCCCTTGCAATTTGAATGCGCCTCGGCTAGCTTCTGCCTGCAAATGTTTTTTATCGATAAAAACCTTCCGCCAGCGTTCAGCGGTCCGGTTTATTAGGAGGAGAACGCATCCTGAGAGGAGAACCTTTATGAGCATCGTGAAATCCATTCTGTCGCGCCGCGCCTTTACCGCGCTCGCGGGTGCCGCCGTCATCGCCACGGCGATGCCGGTCACGTCCTTTGCCGCCGATGTGACGATCCCGATCATCGTCAAGGACACCACGTCCTTCTACTGGCAGATCGTTCTGGCGGGCGCCCGCAAGGCCGGCAAGGATCTCGGCGTCAACGTGCCGGAGCTCGGCGCCCAGGCGGAATCCGATATCAACGGCCAGATCAGCATTCTTGAGAATGCCGTCGCCGGCAAGCCGGCCGCAATCGTCATCTCGCCGACCGAGTTCAAGGCACTCGGCAAGCCGATCGACGAAGCCGCCAAGTCGGTTCCGATCATCGGTATCGACTCGGGCGCCGACTCCAAGGCTTTCAAGTCGTTCCTGACGACCGACAACGTCCAGGGCGGCCGAATCGCCGCCGACGGTCTTGCCGCCGCTATCAAGGAGATGACGGGCAAGGAAGAAGGCGACATCGTCATCCTGACCAACCTGCCGGGCGTCGGTTCGCTGGAGCAGCGCCGCGAAGGCTTCCTGGATCAGATCAAGACCAAATATCCGGGTCTGAAGGTCATTGCCGACAAGTACGGCGACGGCCAGGCGACGACCGGTCTCAACATGATGACCGACCTGATCACGGCAAACCCGAACCTCGTCGGCGTCTTCGCCTCCAACCTGATCCTGGCGCAGGGCGTCGGCCAGGCGATCGCCGAAAACAAGCTCGGCGACAAGATCAAGGTGATCGGCTTCGACAGCGACGACAAGACGGTCGGCTTCCTCAAGGACGGCGCGATCGCCGGCCTCGTCGTCCAGGACCCCTATCGCATGGGCTATGACGGCATCAAGACCGCACTTGCCGTCTCCAAGGGCGAGAAGGTTCCGGAAAATGTCGATACCGGCGCCAACCTCGTCACCAAGGCGAACATGGCCGATCCGAAGATCGACGCGCTCTTGAACCCGAAGATCAAGTAAATGACAGGCGGCCGCGCCGGCTTCAAAAACCGGCGCGGCCTTTTCCATCCATGGTATGGTTCACCAGGGGATGGAACAGACGCGACAAGAGGAGGAGAGGTCCATGATCGGACTGGAAGAGGTCAGTCATCGCCATGATGACAGCGCCACGCTGAAAGAAGCCAATCGTGTTCCCGCCGGATCGCCCATCCTCGAATTGAAAGGTCTGCAGAAGAATTACGGTCATGTGCAGGCGCTGAAGCCGGCGACGATGACCTTCCTCGCGGGCGAAATCCACGCGATCGTCGGCGAGAACGGCGCTGGCAAATCCACCCTCATCAAATTGCTTACCGGCGTCATCACCCGCACGGCCGGCGAGGTGCTGTGGTGCGGCCATCCGGTGGGGCTGTCGACGCCGAACGAGGCGATCGCCCGCGGCATCAATGCCGTCCATCAGGAAGTGGTGCTCTGCCCGCATCTGACGGTCGCCGCCAATCTTTTCCTGGGCGACGAGGTCAATCGCTATGGCCTCATGCGCAAGAAGCAGATGGTGAAGATGGCGCAGGCCGTGCTCGACGATCTCGGCTTCGGCCTGCCGGCCGGCGCGCTTTTAAGTTCGCTGACGATAGGCCAGCAGCAGCTGGTGGCAACAGCGCGCGCGGCAATGCGCGGCACGCAGTTCCTGATCTTCGACGAACCCACAGCCTATCTCACCCGCCAGGAATCGGCGCAGCTCTTCAAGCTGATCCGCCGGCTGCAGGGCGAAGGCGTCACCATCGTCTATATCAGCCACCGCATGGAGGAAGTGTTCGAACTCGCCGACCGTGTCTCGGTGCTGCGCGACGGAACGCATGTCGGCACGCGGCTGATCGGCGAGACCAACGATGCCGAGCTGATCGCTTTGATGATCAACCGCTCGATCGAGCAGATCTACCACAAGGAAGAGATTGCGATCGGCGAGACGATCGTCGCGGTCAACGGTCTTTCGGGTCCGGGCTTCGAGGACGTGTCGCTCAGCGTCAAAGCCGGACAGATCGTTGGACTCTACGGGCTGATCGGCGCCGGCCGCAGCGAATTCGCGCTCGGGCTCTACGGACGCCAGCCGATCAGCTCCGGTGAGATCGAGTGGATGGGCAAACGTGTCGATATCCGCAACGAACGCACCGCGATGGAGCTCGGCATTGCGCTGGCGCCGGAAAGCCGGCGCGACCAGGGGCTTTGCCTCAACCTGCCGATCGGCCTCAACATCAACCTGCCGGTCTTCGGGCGCCTCAGCCAAGGGCCGGTGATAAGTCATGCGCGCGAATCGGCCAATGCCGACAGGCAAATCCGCGATCTCAGCATCAAGACGCCGAGCCGGCGCGTGCCGGCCTCGAGCATGTCCGGCGGCAATCAGCAGAAGATCGTCATCGGCAAGTGGCTGAGCCACGGCGCAAGGCTGTTCATCTTCGACGAGCCGACCGTCGGCGTCGACGTCGGCACCAAGGCGGAAATCTACCGGCTGTTTGCCAAGCTTCTCAAAGAAGGGGCCGGCATCATCCTGATTTCCTCCTACCTGCCCGAGGTTTACGAACTGGCCGATCGGCTGCACGTCTTCCGCGGCGGCAGGCTCGTCGCCAGCCATGATTTCCACGCGGCGACGCATGAACAAGTGCTCAGCGAAGCGATCGGCGTCTGAGCCAGAAGAATAAGAGGGAGAAAATTCATGACTGCCACCCCCACTGAAATCGTCGCGCCGCCGCCGCGCCGGAAAATGAACATCCTGTTCGGCCTGACGCTGATCGGGCTCTTGATCTTCCTCTGGATCGTGCTCGGCTTCGTCACCGCGAGCTTCTGGACGCCGCTCAACATCTCCAACCTGCTGCGCCAAGGCGCGATGACGGCGATCCTGGCGCTCGGCCAGACCTTCGTCATCATCACCGCGGGCATCGATCTGTCGGTCGGAGCGATCGTCGGCTTCTGCACCGTCATCATCGCCTGGCTTTTACAAGCGGGCGTACCGCTCTGGGGAGCGATCGTGCTGACCCTCGCCATCGGTGTCGCGATCGGCGCTTTCCACGGATTCGGCATCGTGCATATGGGCCTGCCCCCTTTCATCATCACGCTGGCAACGCTGACATCGCTGCGCGGCATCGGCCTCCTGATCACCAACGGCTCGACGATCAGCATCACCGACGAGAGCTTCAGCAATTTTGCCCGCGCCGATTTCCTTGGCATTCCGAGCCTGTTCTGGATGGTCATCCTGGTGGCGGTCCCCTCCTTCGTCTTCTTGCATCTGAGCCGCTGGGGCCGCTATCTCTTTGCGGTCGGTTCGAATGCCGAGGCCGCTCGTCTTTCCGGCGTGAATGTCAAGGGCATGATCTATCTTGCCTATATCCTTTCGGCCTCCTTCGCCGCCTTCGTCGGCGTGTTGCTCGCCTCGCGCATCGCGATCGGCAATGCAACGCAGGCCGACGGCTGGGAACTGCAGGCGATCGCATCGTCCGTCATCGGCGGCACCAGCCTGTTCGGCGCGGTCGGTTCCGTGCACGGCCCGCTGATCGGCGCCTTCATTCTCGCAACGATCAACAACGGCGCGAACCTTCTGAACGTTAACTCCTTCTGGCAGCGCATCATCACCGGTCTCTTGATCATCGTAATCGTCTTCTTCGACCAGCTGCGCCGCCGCCGGAGCAATTGAACGACATAAAGACAGAGCCGGTCCAAAAGGCCGGCTTCTTCACATTCAAGGAATGCGAGACCCCGCCATGAAAGCAGTTGTTTGCCGGGAGCCCGGCGTACTCGACATTATCGACCGCCCACCACCTGCCGCGCCGGCGCCCGGCTGGGTGCGGCTGGCCGTCAGCCATGTCGGCATCTGCGGCACGGATTATCATATTTACGAGGGCAAGCACCCTTTCCTCGAATATCCCCGGGTGATGGGGCATGAAATCTCGGCGACGGTGCTTGAGACGGGCAACGGCGTTGCGCTTGCGGTCGGCATGCCGGTCATCGTCAACCCCTATCTCTCCTGCGGTCAATGTGTCGCCTGCCGCCAGGGTAAACCGAATTGCTGCACCAATATCAGAGTACTCGGCGTCCATACCGACGGCGCCTTTTGCGAGGAGATTTCGGTTCCGGCTGACAATCTCTATCCCGCCAGGGGTCTTAGCCTCGAGGCGGCGGCGACGACGGAATTTCTGGCGATCGGCGCCCATGCGGTGCGCCGCTCGCTAGCTGGCGCCGGCGCTCGGGCGCTCGTCATCGGTGCCGGGCCGATCGGCCTGGGGGCGGCGATCTTTTCGCGCATCGCGGGCCACGAAGTGACCTTGCTCGATACCAGCGCCGAGCGGTTGCAGATGGCGGCCGAACGCTTCGGCTTCACCTCGAGCATCGTCGCCGATGAGGCAACGGCGGATGCCGTCAAGGAAAAGACCGACGGCGACGGCTTCGACGTCGTCTTCGACGCGACGGGGTACGGCCCGTCGATGGAAAAAGCCTTCTCCTTCGTCGCCCATGGCGGCGCGCTGGTGCTGGTCAGCGTCGTCAAGGACGATATCCGCTTCTCCGATCCCGAGTTCCACAAGCGCGAGATGATGCTGATCGGCAGCCGCAACGCAACCCGCGCCGATTTCGAGCATGTGGCAGATTCGATCGCGAAGGGGCTGGTGCCGGTGGAGAAGCTCATCACCCATCGCACGACGCTTGCCGATGCGCCACGTGATCTGGCGCGCTGGGCGCATGAGAAGAGCGGCCTGATCAAGGCGGTGATCCGGGTTGGTGGGTAGGTACGGCGCGGACCATGCGCGCGGAGTGCTGCCCGTGGATGCTCGGGTCAGGCCCGAGTATGTGCAATGGGCAAGAGGCGGGACGTCCGGATGAATTCCGGCAAGGTGCGGGGCTGTCTTGCGTGCGAAGCGCCTAGGCAAAGGCGATATCTGCAAAAAACCGCTGCGCCTGCGGTACTGCCGCACAGGCTCCCCCACTCTCCGTCGTCCTCGGGCTTGACCCGAGGATCCATGGCCGCAAACGCTTCATTCGCGTTCCAGACTGCAACCGTTTTCCGTCACGAGTGCAGAACGCCTAACCCACCGCCTCGATCGCCCTGCGCATCTCCCTGACCACCTCGATATCCGTCTTGTTCGTATTCTTCCCCTCGAACCCGAAAGCCACCGCGCGCCGGTCACGGCTTCCCACCGGCGAACTGCAGGATCCGTGCACCTCGCGGGCGCCAGTCGCGCGGAGAATTTCGCCGACATTGGCGGGGCGGACGCCGCTGCCGGGCATGATCGATATACGGCCGGCCGCCTTCGCCGAAAGGCGTTTCAACGTATCGAGGCCGTCGGCGGCCTTCAGCGCGCAGCCGGAGGTGAGGATGCGTTCGCAGCCGAGTTCGATGGCCTGTTCGAGCGCCTGATCGGCATCCGGCACCAGGTCGAAAGCGCGGTGCAGCGTCGATCCCAGGCCGGCCGCATGCGCCTTCAGACGGTGGATGAGCGCCATGTCGAGCGTACCGTCCTGGCGGTTGGCTCCGATGACGACGCCGGCAAGACCTGCGGCGCGCACCGCCTCGATATCGAGCATCATCGCCTCCGCGTCGACGCTGTCGAAAATGAAGGGGCCGGCATGCGGGCGGATCATCGCGTAAACGGGAATGGGTGCCCGGGCGGCGATCCGCATCAGGCTCGGCAGCGGCGTCAGGCCGCCAAGCTCCAGCGCCGAGCAGAGCTCGATGCGGCCGGCGCCGCCTTCGATCGCGGCGGCAAGGCTCTCGGCGCTGTCGACGCAGACTTCCAGCAGGATCGTCATGCGGCACTCTCCCTGTCTCCGTCGGCCGGCTGCCTGAAAGTCTGCGCGGCCGGCTCCGACGTCATTCTGGCCGCTGCGTCGATGATCATCATAGAGGCATCGGCGGCGGCTTTGCGGTGGTTGAAGGCGACGTGATAGGACATCGGCAGATGCTCGTCGAGATCGACGATGCGCACCTTGTCGGCGATCGGCATGGCGCTGACGCGGCCGAGGAAGGAGACGTAGCCGTGGTTGGCGACGAGGTCGACGATCACGGGGAGTGAATCCGCCGCGGTGATATCCCGGCTGCGGAAGCGCCGGTTGGATGCGCGCTCATCGCTGAAGGCCATTGCGGCATGGCCGAGGCCGGTGCGCGGGCTCGGCATGCAGATCGCATGGCCGGCGACGAGATCGGCGACCGTGGTTTCCGTACTTTGAGGCGGCGCGATCACCACCATGTCGGTCTGGAGAAGTTCGCGATGCCGGAAGCTTTCAAGGCCGAAGACCGAATCCAGGATGGCGACATCGATGCGGCCGCTCTTCAGCGCCTCGCGCAGATCGTCGGCGGTCATCGAGACCAGCGAAATCGCATTGTTGCTGCGGCGCGCATTCCACTCTGAAACAAGCAGGCCGAGGCAGCGCGCCACCCAGCTTTCCGATCCTGTCGGGATGATCGAGCCGATGCGCAGCGACCGGGCGGCGCGCCGGTAGCGCTCGTCAGCGGCCGATTTCAGATCGTTCCATGCCTGACTGATCGTCATGAAGATCTGGTAGGCGCGCCTGCCCTCCTCGGTCAGAACCGAGCCTTGGGCCTGCCGCTCGAACAGGCGCCGGCCGAGAAATTTCTCAAGATTGGCAAGCTGGAGCGAAAGCTGCGGCTGACCGAGACGAAGGCGCCGGGCAGCGCGGTTGATGCTGCCCTGATCGGCCACTTCCAGAAAACGCTCGATCGCGACGATCTTGATAGGAACGCGTGCGGCCCAGGTTTCGAAGATCTCGCCGGTAGCGCCCTCGTGGCCCGCCAGTTGTCCGAGTTCACCGACCGCAGTCCTGATCGGAGTCAGCCCTTCCAGCACCCTGCCGCTGGCGATCAGCGTCGCCAGTTCACCGGAGGAGCGCTCGGTCAGCTTCATCGCCAATTCGATCTCGAGTTGGCGGGTCGCCGTCGAGACGGTGGAGGGCGACAGCCTGAAATGGCGCGCGATCTCGCGGACCGAACCGGAAGCCAGGACGTGGCTGGCGATGAAAAGGGCACCGAGATGCAAAGGAGCTCGCTCCGAAAGCGCTGAAAAACCGGACGATATGATGTGTTCGCCAAAAAAGATATCCCCGCCTGGGGATCGGCGTTCTATCGTTTGCAGCATAAAAAACGGGGCGGCGGAGTTTCCGCAGGCGAGCACCGGAACATCGTGGAAACACGCAAGGGGACAAAAACAAATCGCGCTAGCTTCAGAAAAGGGAATGCGTTTCCGCGCGCGGAGCCGTGTTCACCGCCATAATCGTCGGCGCGACCGCAAATACTGGAGGGGGCTTGCATCGATTTTTCGAGTGGGCACACTATTTCCATGACGCACGCAATTCCGGCATGATGGCGGCCCGATCGCCTGCGCCGGCAGATTTCCTGCGCGCAAGCCTTCCGGCTTGGGCCTCATCACGGTGTTTAAAAAGGGGATATTCAATGCTGAAGAAACTCGCACTTGCCGTTTCGCTTTCGGCCTTCGCAGCGGGCGCGGTTCAGGCCGCCGACGTCGTCGTCTCGTCGAAGATCGACACCGAAGGCACGCTGCTCGGCAACGTCATCGCACTGGCGCTCGAAGCGAACGGCATCAAGACGCAGGACCGCATCGCGCTTGGCGCCACACCCGTGGTGCGCAAGGCGATCACCGCAGGCGAAATCGATATCTACCCCGAATATACCGGCAATGCCGGCTTCTTCTTCAACAAGGCCGATGACGCCGCCTGGAAGAACAACGATCAGGGTTATGAGCTGGCGAAGAAACTCGATTACGACGCCAACAAGATCGTGTGGCTGACGCCGTCGCCCGCCAACAACACCTGGGCGCTTGCCGTGCGCAACGACGTCGCCGAGCCGAACAAGCTCACGACCATGTCGGACTTCGGCAAGTGGGTGGCAGGCGGCGGTACCGCCAAGCTTGCCGCTTCCTCCGAATTCGTCAATTCGGCCGGTGCGCTTCCCGCCTTCCAGACAACCTACGGCTTCCAGCTGAAGCCTGACCAGATGGTCGTTCTTTCCGGCGGCGACACGGCGGCGACGATCAAGGCGGCCGCCGACCAGACGAATGGCGTCAACACCGCCATGGTCTACGGCACTGACGGCGCCATCGAAGCGGCCGAACTGACCGTTCTCGAGGACGACAAGGGCGTGCAGCAGGTCTATGCGCCGACCCCGATCATCCGCGAAGAGGTGCTGAAGGCCAATCCGAAGATCGAGGAAATCCTCTCGCCGATCTTCAAAAGCCTGAGCGCCGACGAATTGCGCAAGCTCAACGCCAAGATCCAGGTCGACGGCGAGCCGGCAAAGTCCGTCGCCGAGGCCTACCTCAAGGAAAAAGGCTTCCTGAAGTAATCATTGCCGCTCCGCCCCGTCGCGGGCGGAGCCTCCCTGACGACTGGGGCGGCCATACAGGGTTGGATTGATGGAAGAAAGCTCAACGGTCCGCAGGCTCGATCGGCTCGGCGTGGTTCTGGTGGCGGGCGGCATTGCGGCGACGGCTCTGATGCCCTTCATCTATGTCAAGGCGAACCGCATCGCTGCCGGCAAGCCGATGCTGCTGACACAGCTTCTCCCCCAGCCCTCCGTCATTGTCCTGACCGTTCTTCTTCTTCTCACCGCCATCGCCACGCTGTTCCTCGCCAATGCCCTGGCGCGGCTTGCGATCGCGACCCTCAGCCTTGCCGCACTGATCGCTGCGATCGGCCTGGTCTCGACGGCGGCGACGCCGCCGGGCAGCACGGTGGCCCGGATGACGCCTGGCGGCGGTTTCTGGGTGCTGTTCGCGGTGATCGGGCTGATCATATCGGATGCGCTCGTCAAGATCCGGCTGACGCCCTGGTTGCGGGTGGCAGCGCTTGCCGCCTATACGGCGCTGCTCTTTGCTTTTCTTTCCTCCGGCCTGCTCGACAGCCTCTCGATCATGAAGGAATTCTCGACGCGGGCCGCACAGTTTGAGACCGAGGCATTTTCACACCTGCTGCTGGCGCTCGGCTCGCTTGCCATCGCCATCATTCTCGGACTGCCGCTCGGCATCCTCTGCTTCTGGGTGCCGAAGCTGCGCGCCGTCGTGCTGCAGGGTTTGAGCCTCATCCAGACGATACCGAGCCTGGCGCTCTTCGGCCTGTTGATGCTGCCGCTCGGATATCTCGCCACGCATGTGTCGCTGGCGGCCGCTATCGGCATTCGCGGCATCGGCACGGCGCCGGCACTGATCGCGCTCGTGCTCTATTCCCTCCTGCCGATCGTGGCCAATACCGTCGTCGGCCTGCAGGGTGTCGATCCCTCCGTGCGCGATGCCGCGGCCGGCATGGGGCTGACGCGCCGGCAGATCCTCACCGGCATCGACATGCCGCTCGCCTTTCCGGTCATCCTCACCGGCATCCGCATCGTGCTGGTGCAGGCGATCGGCATGGTGACGATCGCCGCGCTGATCGGCGGCGGCGGCTTCGGCATCTTCATCTTCCAGGGGCTCGGCCAGACGGCGATGGACCTCGTCCTGCTCGGCGCCGTGCCGACCGTCTTCCTCGCCTTCTCATCGGCCGTCATCCTCGATGCGGTCATCGACAGCATTCGGGGACCCGCCGCATGAGCATGATCGAAATCAGCAACGTCACCAAGCGTTATGGTGCAGCCACCGTCGTCGACAATGTTTCGATGCGCGTCGAGAAGGGCGAGATCACCGTCATCGTCGGCACATCGGGCTCCGGCAAATCGACGCTGATGCGAATGATCAACCGGCTGGTGCCGATCACCGAAGGCGAGATCTTCGTCGACGGGAAGAATGTGATGGACGTCGAGGTGACCGAGCTTCGCCGCCGGATCGGCTACGCCATCCAGGGACACGGCCTCTTCCCGCATCGGACCGTGGCGCAGAATATCGCCACCGTGCCGCAGCTGCTCGAATGGGATTCGGCACGCATCGCCGCCCGCGTCGAGGAGCTGCTCGGGCTTTTCAATCTCGATCCGGCTGATTTCGCCGATAAATATCCACATCAGCTTTCCGGCGGCCAGCAGCAGCGCGTCGGGGTCGCCCGGGCGCTTGCAGCCGAGCCGGAACTGCTCTTGATGGACGAGCCTTTCGGCGCGCTCGATCCCGTCATCCGCGGCAAGGCGCAGGACGACCTCCTTGCGATCCAGAAGCAGTTCGGCACGACCATCATCCTCGTCACTCACGACATGGACGAGGCCTTCCATCTCGGCAACCAGATCGCAGTGATGAGCCAGGGCAAATTGCTGCAATGTTCGACGCCGGAAAAGATCCTTACCGAACCCGCCGATCCCTTCGTGCAGCAACTGACCGGCACCTCCGACCGGGCGCTGAAGCTGATGTCGCTGCTGCCGCTGAAGGAGAGCATGGAGCCGGCCAAGAGCGGTCTCGCCTATGCCCTGCCGCAGTCGCTCAGCCTGCGCGACGCGCTGGCCGAAATGATCTGGCAGGGAGTCGACGAAGCGGCCGTCCAGGATAACGACAAGGCCGCCGTCGGATCGATTTCGATGACGCGGCTGCTCGAGCTGGGCCGCAAGGCATGAAACTCGTCGTCGCCAATTTCTTCCGTCTGGCGGCACTCGCCCTGCTCTTGATCCTGCTGTTCAGGACGGAGTGGCTTTCCTTCCTGCTTGCGCCGCTGACGAGCAACAACGCGCCTGCCGTCTATACCCAGAACAGCCTTGCCTCGCTTGCGCTCGGGCATCTGCAGCTCGTCATCGGCTCGATCGCCTGCAGTGCCGTGCTCGCCGTTCTCGGCGGCATCTTCGTAACGCGGCAAAGCGGCGCCGACTTTCTGCCGCTGTCGCGCGCCATCGCCAATGCCGGCCAGACCTTTCCGCCGGTCGCGGTGTTGGCGCTCGCCGTGCCAGCCACCGGCTTCGGTGCCATGCCGACGCTGATCGCGCTCTTTCTCTACGGCCTGCTGCCGATCTTCGAAAACACCGTCGCCGGCTTGAAGCAGGTGTCGCCGCAGGTTCTCGACGCTGCCGACGGCATGGGCATGAATGCGACGCAGCGGCTGGTGCGCGTCGAGCTGCCGCTTGCCCTGCCGCTGATCCTCGAGGGCCTGAAGGTTGCGACCGTCATCAATATCGGCACGGCGACGATCGGCTCGACGGTCGCGGCAAAGGGCCTCGGCGAAGTGATCATCGCCGGATTGATATCGGACAATACCGCCTTCATCCTGCAGGGCGGGCTGATCGTCGGGCTGATGGCGGTGCTGATCTACGACGCCATGGGCGTCATGGAAGCGGCGATCACGCGAAGAATCGGCTTGCGCGCGGCGTAAGAGGACCGCTACCAAGGCGGCGTTGATCGTTTGAATGGGAGGCTGCCTTGGCGAAGATGATCCACTCCATGATCCGCGTTCTCGACGAGGCGCGCTCGGTCGACTTCTACAGCAAGGCCTTCGGCCTCTCGGTCGCCGACCGTGTCGATTTCGACACTTTCACGCTGATCTATCTCAGCAATGCCGAGACCGGCTTCGAGCTGGAGCTGACCGTCAACAAGGGCCGCATCGAACCCTATGATCTCGGCAAAGGCTATGGCCATCTCGCCGTCTCGGTCGAAGAAGTCGCCATCGAGCGCGAGCGCATGGTTAGACTCGGGCTCAAACCAAGCGAGCTGGTGGAGCTCAACCGCGACGGCAAGTTGTTCGGCCTGTTCTTCTTCATCAGCGATCCCGACGGTTACAAGATCGAAGTGCTGCAGCGACACGGCCGGTTTCTCTAAGGCAATTTGATGATCGAAAAGACCGAGCTCAATTCCGGCTGGACGCTTAGCTGTAACGATACAGGAAGATCAGGCCTGCCCGCCGCCATTCCCGCAACGGTGCCGGGATGCGTGCATCTCGACCTTCTCGCCAACCGGCTGATCCCCGATCCCTATATCGACGTCAACGAGATCACAAACGACTGGATCGGCAGGACCGACTGGACCTATCGCTGCAGATTCGAGGCCGCGCCGGATGAGGGCAAAGTGCAGGAGCTCGTCTTCGACGGGATCGATACTGTCGCGGTGATCACGTTGAACGGCGAGGAGATCGGCCGTAGCTTCAATATGCACCGCACCTATCGCTTCGACGTTTCGGCCCTGCTGAAGTCAGGCGCAAACGACCTTGCCGTCACCTTCCGCTCCGCCTACGCCTATGGCGCGGAGATGGAGAAGCATTACGGCTATCGGCCGAACAACTATCCGGGGCCGGGCAATCTGATGCGCAAGATGGCCTGCAATTTCGGCTGGGACTGGGGGCCGACGCTGGTGACAGCGGGCCTTTGGAAGCCTGTCCGGCTGGAGAGCTGGGACCGGGCGCGGTTCGCCGAGACACGTGTGTCTGCAAGCCTTGCCGGCGGCGACGGACTGGTGAAGGTGCATGCGAAGCTGGCGCGCCACGGCGATGCCGGGACGTGCCGGCTGGCCGCAGAGATCGGCGGAATGACCACCAAAATAGCGATCGGCGCTGGGCAAGACCAGATTTCATGCGAACTTCGTCTCCCCTCGCCACAGCTCTGGTGGCCACACCATCTCGGCGCGCAGCCGCTCTATCGGATGACGCTGAGGCTGATCGACGAGGCCAGCGGCGATCTGCTCGACAGTTTTGAGCGCGAGCTCGGCTTCCGT
Source organism: Rhizobium sp. MHM7A (assembly GCF_005862215.1). NCBI lineage: Bacteria > Pseudomonadati > Pseudomonadota > Alphaproteobacteria > Hyphomicrobiales > Rhizobiaceae > Rhizobium > Rhizobium sp. MHM7A. The sequence continues at coordinate 31,289 of NZ_VCHT01000010.1, read as the reverse complement.
TCGCTCCGACTCGACACCTCAGCCGACGAGCACGGCTCGGCCTTCACCTTCGTCATCAACGACGTGCCGCTCTTCATCGCAGGGGCGAACTGGATCCCCGACGATTGTTTCCCGTCCCGCGTCACGGGCGAACGTTATGCCGCCAGGATAGAAGAGGCAAAGGCCGCCAATATCCACATGTTGCGCGTCTGGGGCGGCGGCATTTTCGAGAGCGAGGAATTCTACGCGGCCTGCGACCGCTTGGGCATGCTGGTCTGGCAGGATTTCCTCTTTGCCTGCGCCGCCTATCCGGAGGAGGAACCGCTTCGAAGCGAGGTCGAGGCGGAGGTGCGCGACAATGTCGTGCGTCTGATGCCGCATGTCTCATTGATCCTCTGGAACGGCAATAACGAGAATATCTGGGGTTTCGACGAATGGGGGTGGCGACCGGTCATTAAGCAAGGCGAGAGCTGGGGGCTCGGCTATTATCTCGACCTGCTGCCAAAACTCTGCAGTGAGCTCGATCCCGACCGGCCCTATTATCCCGGCAGCCCCTATTCCGGCTCGATGGAGATCGAGCCCAATGCCGACGGACATGGCTGCAAACATATCTGGGACGTGTGGAACGATGTCGGCTACGAGGTCTACCGCAACTATGTCCCGCGCTTCTGCTCCGAATTCGGCTGGCAGGCGCCGCCCGCCTGGGCAACGATCGAAGAAAGCGTCCATGACCAGCCGCTAACCCCGCGATCGAATGGCGTCTTCCACCATCAGAAGGCGACGCAGGGCAATGAGAAGCTGATCCGCGGTCTTGCCGGGCACCTGCCGGAACCGAGGACGATGGACGATTGGCACTTCGCCACCCAGCTCAACCAGGCGCGCGCCATCCGCTTCGGCATCGAGCACATGCGCTCGCATCGGAATATCTGCAAGGGTGCGGTGGTCTGGCAGTTCAACGACTGCTGGCCGGTGACCTCCTGGGCGGCACTCGATTCGGCCGGGCGCCGCAAGCCGCTCTGGTATGCGCTAAAGGCAGCCTATGATCCGCGCCTGCTGACGATCCAGCCCCGCGGCGGCGGACTGGCCGCGGTTGCCGTCAACGAGAGGACGCTGTTCTGGCGGGCGAAGATCAGCGGCAGGCGTTTGGAACTCGGCGGCGCCGTGCTTGCCGAATTCGAATTTTGGCGCCTGCTCTGCGACCGCTTCGAAGCCAAGGAATTTCCGCTGCCGGAAGACATCGTCAGGCCGGACTTACCGAAGGACGAGGTCGTTGTCGTCGACATGCTCGACCGGCGGGCGTTTCACTATTTCGTCGAGGATATTGACCTTAACCTGCCGCCGCCGCGAGTGAGCGTCGATGTGACTGCGATAGAGGATGGCTACGCGGTCAAGGTGACAGCCGAGAAATTTCTCAAGGATCTCTGCCTGATGGCCGACCGGCTAGATCCGGATGCGGTCGTCGATTCGATGCTGGTGACGCTGCTGCCGGGAGAAAGCCACGTGTTTTTCGTGAGGACGGCGAAGACGATCGTCGTCCAAGACATCGTCATCGGGACGGTGCTGCGTTCGGCCAATGATCTTGTCGCGGGTCGCTGAAAAGCCCCTCATCCGCCTGCCGGCATCTTCGCCTTAAACGGGGCGAAGGGGACACGCCGCAACCTTTCGGCTCGCCAGTCACCTCTGGCAGGGCACACCCCCTCTCCCCGCTTACGGCGAGATGGCCAGACACCAAAAAGGCCCCGCCTCCAACGGGGCCCTTCCAGCTCGGTCCATCGGACGAGATTACATCCAGTAGGGCGGCACGCCGTAATAATCATACACCCGGCGGCCATTGTCGTTGTACCAGGTGTCGTCATCATCCGAATAGCTGGGTGCGCCTTCGATCTGCTCCTTGGTCAGGTCGATGCGATAGCCGTCCAGCTGGGTATCGTAGTTCAGCTTTTCCCAAGGCAGCGGATAGTGGTCGTGACCAATGCCAAGGAAGCCGCCGAAGCTCAGCACGGCATAGGCGACGCGGCCGTCGCGCTTGCCGATGATCAGGCGTTCGATCGAGCCGATATGGCGGCCATCGGCACCATATACCCTGGTACCTTCGACGCGGTCGCTGGCGATCAGAGAATGCGTTTCCGTGGTGTTCGGGTCACGGCGGCTGGCATCAGTATCCTGATTCAGCATTGAAACCTCCTTTTTGGTGTTCCTCGTGGTTGGTATGAAGGGTCAACGCCACGGCGGACTCAAAGTTCCCTTCCTTTTCGATGACCGCGCGGCGAAATGTTGACGTTTACGTCAAGGTTAGTGTAGCTTCATTCAGCTTGAACCGTTCAGGCAATGGCATAAGCTGCCGGACTGGAAGATGGAGGATGCTTCCGGTCAATCGGAGCCAGTCGAGCATCGGCTGGCACCGGCGCGGCGGCTGCAAGGGAGAGAGAGACACGATGAGCAGCATTTCCGTCCATCCGAACGGAGCAAAACCGGATAAGCCCTGGCTTGCCACTTATCCCGATGTGGTTCCGGCCGAACTCCCGCCGCTGGAACATGCATCGCTTGCCGAACTCCTCGAAAAATCCTGCGCCCGCTACGCCGACCGGACGGTTTTTTCGAGCATGGGCAAGGCAATGAGTTATCGCGAGCTGGAGAGCCAGACGCGCAAAGTCGCCGCCTGGCTGCAGAGCATCGGCCTCGAGAAAGGCGACCGCGTGGCGGTGATGATGCCGAACGTCCTGCAGAATCCGGTCGCAACCTATGCCATCCTGCGGGCCGGTCTGGTGGTCGTCAACGTCAACCCGCTCTATACGGCGCGCGAACTCGAACACCAGTTGCGCGATTCCGGCGCCAAGGCGATTTTCGTGCTGGAGAATTTCGCCCGCACGGTCGAGCAGGTCCTCAACAAAACCGACCTGCGCCATGTCGTCGTCACATCGCTTGGCGAAATGCTGGGACCAAAGGGACTGATCGTCAATTTCGTCGTGCGCAAGGTGAAGAAGCTCGTTCCCTCCTGGTCGATCCCGCAGCATAAGAGCTTCGGTCAGGTGCTCAGCGAAGGCGCAAAGAAAAGTCTTCAGCCGGTCACGCTTACGAGGGACGATATCGCCTTCCTGCAATATACCGGCGGCACGACAGGCGTTGCCAAGGGCGCCGTGCTGACACATCAGAACCTGCTTGCCAACAAGCTGCAGCTGTCGCTTTGGCTGAGATCGGCTTTCCAGCTGAAGAAACAGCCTGAGGTGCTGAACTTTCTCTGCGCGCTGCCGCTTTACCATATCTTCGCGCTGACGGTGAATTCGCTGATGGGCATGTCGCTTGGCGCCCACAATATCCTCGTTGCCAATCCGCGCGACATTCCCGGCCTCGTCAAGGAATTCGGAAAGTCGAACATTCATATTTTTCCTGGTCTCAACACGCTGTTCAACGCGCTGATGAACAATGCCGAATTCGCCAAGCTCGACTTCTCCTCGCTCATCATGTCGCTTGGCGGCGGCATGGCCGTCCAGCGCCCGGTCGCCGAGCGTTGGCTTGCTATGACCGGCACGGCGATCACTGAAGGCTACGGCCTCTCCGAGACATCGCCTGTTGCCACCGCCAACCGCTTCGATTCGCCCGAGTTCACCGGTTCGATCGGCCTGCCGATCCCTTCTACGGAACTCGATATCCGCGACGAGGAGGGCCGGTCGCTGCCGCTCGGCGAAATCGGCGAAATCTGCATCCGCGGGCCGCAGGTGATGGCGGGCTATTGGCAGAAACCGGAGGAAACGGCGCGGGTAATGACGGCTGACGGCTATTTCCGCTCGGGCGACATGGGCTTCATGGACGAGCGCGGCTACACCAAGATCGTCGATCGCAAGAAGGACATGATCCTCGTCTCCGGATTCAACGTTTATCCGAACGAAATCGAGGAAGTCGCCGCCATGCATGCCGGCATTCTCGAAGCTGCGGCGATCGGCGTACCGGATGGACATTCCGGCGAGGCGGTGAAGCTCTTCGTGGTCAGAAAGGACCCGAACCTGACGGAAGCGGAGGTGAAAGCGCATTGCACCGCCAATCTCACCAACTACAAGCGCCCGCGCTTCATCGAATTCCGCACCGATCTGCCGAAGTCACCTGTCGGCAAGATCCTGCGCAAGGACCTGCGCGGCTGAATTTGACAGTCTGATGAAATTGACGGCCACCCGCCTTTCCCCGGGTGGCTTTTTCGTGTTTGGAGCGGTGGCTGAACTTGATTTGCGCCTGATAAAGCGAATAGTTTCCGCAACCCTTTCCCCTTCAAAGGAGCCTCCCATGAACGCCATCGTCGAACAGCTGAAAAGCACTGCTGAAGCCACCAAGGCAACCGATCTCCGTGCCGCCTTCACGGCCGATCCGCAGCGCTTTTCGCGCTTTTCCGTCTCTCTCGACGATCTGCTGATGGATTATTCCAAGACGGCGGTGAACGAGGAGATCCTCAAGCTCTTGGTCAAGCTTGCCGAAGAAGGCGGCGTCGAAAAGAAGCGCGAGGAAATGTTCTCCGGCAAGGCGATCAATTTCACCGAGGACCGCGCCGTTCTGCACACGGCGCTGCGCAACCGCTCCAATACGCCTGTCCTGGTCGACGGCAAGGACGTCATGCCTGACGTCAACGCCGTGCTTGCCGCCATGGGCAAGTTCGCCGACGAGATCCGCTCCGGCACGTTGAAAGGCGCGACCGGCAAGGCGATCACCGACGTCATCAATATCGGCATCGGCGGCTCCGATCTCGGCCCGGTTATGGCGACGCTGGCGCTTGCCCCTTTCCATGACGGCCCGCGCGCCCATTTCGTCTCCAATATCGACGGCGCCCATATCGCCGATATCCTGAAACTCGTGCAGCCGGAGACGACGCTCTTCATCGTCGCCTCGAAGACCTTCACGACAGTCGAGACGATGACCAACGCGCAGACGGCGCGTAATTTCATCGCCAAGGCGCTCGGCGAAGCGGCCGTGCAGCATCACTTCGCCGCCGTCTCGACGGCGCTCGATAAAGTTGCCGCCTTCGGCATCGACAGCACCCGCGTCTTCGGCTTCTGGGACTGGGTCGGCGGCCGTTATTCGATCTGGTCGGCGATCGGCCTGCCGCTGATGATCGCCATCGGCCCGGAGAATTTCGGCAAGTTCCTCGATGGCGCGCATGCGGTCGACAACCACTTCCGTAAGGCACCTATTACCGAAAACCTGCCGATGCTGCTCGGTCTGATCGGCTTCTACCACCGCAATGTGCTTGGCTATCCAACCCGCGCCATACTGCCCTACGACCAGCGCCTGTCGCGCTTCCCGGCCTATCTGCAGCAGCTCGACATGGAATCGAACGGCAAGGGCGTCACCATCGACGGCAGGCCGGTCGAGGGCAATTCCGGCCCGGTGGTCTGGGGCGAACCCGGCACCAACGGCCAGCACGCCTTCTACCAGCTCATCCATCAGGGCACGAGCATCATCCCGGCCGAGTTCATGATCGCCGCCAACGCCTTCGAGCCGGAGCTGCGCCACCAGCATCAGCTGCTGATCTCCAACGTGCTCGCCCAGTCGGAAGCGCTGATGAAGGGGCGCACCTTCGATGAAGCAAAGAAGCAGCTGACCGATAAGGGCATGGACGACAAGAAGGCCGATTTCATCGCGCCGCATCGCGTCTTCACCGGAAACCGTCCGTCGATCACCTTCGTCTACGACAAGCTGACGCCCTATGCGCTCGGCCGCCTGATCGCGCTTTACGAACATCGCGTCTTCGTCGAAGGCGTGCTCTTCCGCATCAACTCCTTCGACCAATGGGGTGTCGAGCTCGGCAAGGAATTGGCGACGGGCCTGCTGCCCGTCGTCGAAGGCAAGCAGAGCGCCGCGAGCCATGATTCCTCCACGCAGGGCCTGGTTGCGGCGCTGGCAAAGCTGGCGAAATAAGCGATCGAGATTGCCCTCACCTTAACCCTCGCCGGGGTCGAGCCACGGGTCTCGACCCTTCCTTCGGACACCCATGACCGGAGCGAGGGGACGTGCCCTGCGAGAGGAGTGAGGAACGGAGAGGTTGTGGCATATTCCCTTCTCCCCGTCAGAACGGGGAGAAGGTGCCGGCAGCTGGATCAGGGGCGCACGCCGGCTCCAACTCAAAGCCCAAGTTCATCCCGCCCGGAGCGGACCGGCGCAACGGTGTCATCGCGGCCGCAAATGATGAACTGATATTCGGCCGGCTCAGCGCATCGCTGTTAATGGGTCTTGGCGCGAAATCGGATTGAATGTTCTACTAATGGAAAATTGTAGAAAGAATTCTTTCAATTCGCTGCAAACGCCCTAGATTCAAGCAAAATCTGTGCGCAGGGTACTTCCGACGATATGGCCCATCAAACCGGGGACGACGCCCCGTTCCATTGTTTCCGCTGGCGTATTATACCGGGCCATGTTCGAATCTGCCCTTTCGATGGCGGCGCCTGCACTGCATCGCCCCTGCCCCGTCCAGGAGGCTTCCCAGGGCGCCCGGCACAGAGCGCTTTCACATTCCACCGTCACTAAAGGAAGCTCATGAGCCGTCTTATCGTCGTTTCCAATCGTGTCCCCATGCCGGCCAAGGATGGCAGCGCCGCTGCCGGCGGCCTCGCCGTAGCCTTGCAGGCAGCCCTGCAGGCCCGCGGCGGCATCTGGATGGGATGGTCGGGAGAGTCAAGCGGAGACAGGGAGCCTGGCGCGCTGTCACTACTGCAGAAGGGCAACATCACCTATGCCCTGACCGATCTCACCGACACTGATGTCGAGGAATATTATCGCGGCTTTGCAAACCGCGTCCTTTGGCCGATCTGTCATTACCGCCTCGACCTCGCCGAGTATGGCCGGAAGGAAATGGCCGGCTATTTCCGTGTCAATCGCTTCTTCGCGCATCGGCTGGCGCCGATGATCGAGCCTGATGACATCATCTGGGTTCATGATTACCACCTGATTCCGCTGGCGGCCGAACTGCGGCAAATGGGGCTGAAGAACCGGATCGGCTTCTTCCTGCACATTCCCTGGCCGCCGGCCGACATTCTCGTCACCATGCCGGTCCATGAAGAAATCATGCGCGGCCTCTCCCATTACGACCTCGTCGGCTTCCAGACCGATTACGACCTCCAGAACTTCGCCGGTTATTTGAGAAGGGAGGGCATCGGCGACGACCTCGGAAACGGGCTATTCGATTCCCATGGGCGGACCTTCAAGGCCGGCGCCTATCCAATCGGGATCGAGACCGCTGCTTTCGCCGAATTCGCCGAGAGCGCGGCAAACAATGTCATGGTGCAAAAAACCCGGCGCAGCATCGAAGGGCGCGATATGATCATCGGCGTCGATCGCCTTGATTATTCCAAGGGCATCATTCAGCGGCTGGAAGCCTTCGAACGCTTCCTCACCAGCAATCCTGCCTACCAGAACAAGGTGACCTATCTGCAGGTCACACCGAAATCGCGATCGGAAGTCCCCGAATACGAGCATATGCAGAAGATGGTCGCCGAACAGGCAGGCCGCGTCAACGGCGCCATCGGAACGGTCGACTGGGTGCCGATCCGCTATGTCAACCGATCGATCAGCCGAAATGTGCTCGCCGGCCTCTACCGCTTGGCGACGATCGGACTGGTCACGCCGTTGCGCGACGGCATGAATCTCGTTGCCAAGGAATATGTCGCCGCCCAGGATCCGGACCGGCCGGGCGTCCTGGTGCTATCACGCTTCGCCGGCGCAGCACGGGAGTTGAAGGGTGCGCTGCTGGTCAATCCCTACGATGTCGAAGGCACGGCCAATGCGCTTGCCCGCGGCCTTGCCATGTCGCTCGAGGAGCGCCGAGACCGCTGGAGCATGATGATGGAACATCTGCTCTCTCACGACGTCTCGCTGTGGTGCGAAAACTTCTTGGGGGACCTGGTGACCGCTCCCGAGCTTCCCCGGACGGTCGCCTGACCGGTCGGCGTCCGCCTGTTATCGCATGGAGGTTCTAAGCGGTAAGCCCGATCTCATGGGCCCACGGCGGATTGGCGCCGGCGCGGGAGACGGTGACGGCGGCCGCCTTGGCGCCGAGCGTCAGGGCGTTGCGCACCGCCTGTTCGTCGAGCGAGGCGACCTGCCCTTTGGTCAGCAGATTGTCCATCTTTAGCGAGGCCAGCACGCCGGCGTCGAAGGTATCGCCGGCGCCGACCGTGTCGACCACGGCAACGCGCTCGCTCGGCACCGTCACCTTGCGGTCCCTGGTATAGCCGGAGGCGCCTTCCGCGCCCTTGGTGATGACGACGAGCTTGGCGCCATGGGCGAGCCAATGGGCGGCAAGCGCGTCATGGTCGCCTGAGAGACCAAACCATTCGAGGTCCTCGTCGGAGAATTTCACGATGTCGGATTTTGCCGCCATGCGCCGGATGCGCGCCATATGCGCCTGCTTGTCCTTGATGAAACCCGGGCGGATGTTGGGGTCGAGCGAAATGACGCGCCGGGCGGCTTCCCGGTCGAGCAGTGCTTCGTAGGTTTCGCCGCAGGGGCTCGGGATCAGACTAATCGCGCCGAAATGCAAGGCTTCGCAATCATCGCCAAGCGTCGGCAGGTCGGCCTCGGTGATCATGCGGCCGGCCGTACCCTCATCGTAGAAGGCATAGGTCGCCTGACCGTTGACGAGTTTGACGAAGGCGATCGTCGAGGGCCGCGGGGTGATAGCGCATGGGCTGTAATCGACGTTGGCGGCCTTCAGCGTCGCCAGCAGGATTTCGCCCATCATGTCGTCGGCGATCCCGGTGAAGAAGGCGGTGGGAATGCCGAGCCGGCCAAGCGCGATGGCGGTATTGAAGATCGCGCCGCCGGCATAGGGCGCGAAGCCCTTTTCACCAAGTGTCGTGTCCCTCGGCAGCATGTCGATCAGGGCTTCGCCGCAGCACAAAATCATCGGAATCCTCCCAACAGCATTTCTATCTTCATCAACCGCTTAAGTGAGCTTTTGTCAACTGGTCAGAGCGAAAGCTCACTAACTCCACCGTTCCGTCCCGACCAGGCGAGCGGCGCATCGAGGAAGGCCTCGACCTCTTTAAGGGTCTTGTCGTCGAAAAGCTTCTGCTCCCTGGCGACAGCCAGAACATTGCGCCAGGTGGCAATGTGATGCAGCCGGACCTTGCCGTCGGCGAAACGCTGATTGCCGAAAATACTGTAGAAGAACAGCGCCATGCCGTGATCGACGATGCCGCCGGCGGCCCGGATGGCGTCGATGAACTTGAACATGCTGCCGCCGGCCGTCGTCAGATCCTCGATGACGAGCACGCGCGAGCCTTCCGGCATATTGCCTTCGATCTGGGCATTGCGGCCATGACCCTTCGGCTGCTTGCGGACATAGATCATCGGCAGGCCGAGGCGGTCGGCGAGCAGGGCGGCGAACGGGATACCGGCGGTCTCGCCGCCGGCGATGCAATCGAACTGCTCGAAGCCGGCATCGCGCAAGAGCGTGCTGGTGGCGAAATCCATGACCGTCGAACGGATGCGCGGGTAGGACAGCAGCTTGCGGCAATCGATATAGACCGGGCTCGCCATGCCGGAGGAGAGCTTATAGGGCTGAGCCGCATTGAAATGGACGGCCTTGATCTCCCAGAGCATCTTGGCCACCAGTTCGGCCATCAGGGCGCGGTCGGGAAATGCGGTCTGGATCATCGGGCTCTCCTTCGGCTTTGTGTCCCTGCGGCAATAGCAGCAAGAGCCGGCGGTTTCCAGACACGGGCGAAGCTATTCACTTCAGCAGGCGGCCGATATCGGCAATCTGCATCTTCTTGAACAGAGCGATCGCCTGGGCGCCCTCCTGCTCGTCCAGCGAAACGGCATAACGAACGGCGGCGGCGAGAAGCTGCATCGTCAGCCGCGCGATCGCCAAGAGCTCCCGGCGTTCACGCTGCGGCCACAGGCGGACGAGCACGGCGAGGAAGGCCTGGGCATGAAATTCCATGTCCTCGGCATCGACCTGCTGCAGCAGCTTGTCGGTGTGGGTCGCATGCCAGATGTCGCGCATCACCGGCTCGCGGCGGAAGAAGGCGTAGTATTGGTCGACGATGTTGGCGAGCACGCCCTGTACGGCTGAAGCATCCTCTACCTTCGCCAGCTCCCCTTTCACACACCGCCTGCCTTCTTCGTTGAAGCGCTCGGCCAAGGTCCGGATGATCGAGCTCTTGTCGGGGAAATACTGGTACAGGGCGCCGAAGGAGAGACCGGCCTTTTCGACGATCTCGCTCATCTTCAGGCCGTCGCTGCCATGGCTTTCGATCAATTCGGCGGCGACAGCGAGGATCTTTTCGAAGCGGTCGCGGCCACGCTGCTGACGCGGGATACGGCGAGGCTGGCCAGTCGACTCCTGCTGGCGCCTGCGCGTTGCGACCGGATGCTCGGACATTCTCTCTCCTTTTCGAAGTTGACAAACAAAATAAGAGAGATTATCTCATTTTGCAAATGAGAGAGTTTCTCTTGTTTTCGAGCTTGGGAGGAGTTCTAAATGCAAACTTTCGAAATCGTCCTCGTCGGCGTGTCCGGAAAGACGGGCGGGCGCATCTTCAAGCGGCTGGAAGGACGGGGCATCACCATCCGCGCGGCATCGCGCTCCAGCGCACGGCCCTTCGACTGGGAGGACAGGTCGACTTGGCGCGGCGCGCTTGAGGGCGCTTCAAGCGCCTATGTCGCGTTCCAGCCGGACCTGGCCGTCGCCTGGGCGGCGGAAGCGATCGCAGCGCTCGCCAAGGTCGCTGTGGAATGCGGCCTTGAGCATATTGTGCTCCTGTCCGGCCGCGGCGAAGAGGGCGCGCAGCGGAGCGAAGCGGCGCTGATAGCTTCCGGCATAGACACCACCATCCTGCGCGCCTCCTGGTTCTGCCAGAATTTCAGCGAAGGCGCCTTCCTGGAGCAGATCCTCGCTGGCCGCCTGCAATTGCCGGCGGGCACGATCAGCGAACCTTTCATCGATGCCGACGACATTGCCGATGCCGCCGTCGCCGCGCTGACCGATCCTGGCCATCGCAACAAGACCTACGAACTGACCGGCCCGCGGGCGCTGAGCTTCCCGGAGGCAGTCGGCGAGATCGCCGCGGCCGCCGGGCGGCCGATCGAATATGAGCAAGTGTCGATGGCAGATTTCACCAGCGGGCTTGCGGATGCCGGCCTGCCACAGGGCCTGATCGATCTTCTGGAGGAGCTTTTCGGCCAGGTGCTCGATGGGCGCAACTCCAGCACCACGGGGGGCGTCGCTGAGATACTTGGCCGTCCCGCCACCGATTTCAGCGAATATGCCCGCCGGACCGCCGCAACCGGTACATGGAAGGCCTGACCATGCAGATCATCCTGATCCTCTCCCTCGTGGCCGCGGCGATCGGCAGCGGCTTGGTCGCCGGCATCTTCTTCGCCTTCTCGACCTTCATCATGACCGCCCTCTCGCGGATCCCCGCCGAACAGGGTATTGCGGCGATGAACTCGGTCAATGTGACGATCCTCCGTTCGCCCTTCATGGGCCTCTTCGTGCCGACGGCGATCCTCTGCCTCGTCATCGCCGTTCTCGCCCTGATCGACTGGCGCGGTGGGGCATCCGCGCTGATGCTGACCGGCGCCGCCCTCTATCTCCTCGCTTCCTTCGCCTCGACCATCATCTTCAATGTGCCGATGAATGATGCGCTGGCGAAGGCCGCGGGCAACGGCGCTGAAGCGGTTCAGCTCTGGAACACCTATGTCAGGGACTGGACGTGGTGGAACCATGTGCGCACCATCGCCTCGCTGCTCGCCTCCGTCGCCTTCGTGCGGGCGCTGATGATCGTCTGAAGAAAGGCGGAGGCATTCAAGGAACAGCGTGGCGGCGTATCTTTCGAGGCGATCCTACGGATCGCACCTCTATGAGGCAGAGTGGAGCGGGTGCAGCTTCACTCCCGCTCCCGCTTCGGTCACCGGCTCCGGAAAGCGCGCCAGGCGGAGATCACGGCGAGCAGCAAGAACAAGCCTGCCAAACCAGCCCGCAGAGAACCGCTCGTCGTTGTTTAAAGAAGCTCGCGGCCTCTCAGGCGCAGCCAAAATGGTTTTCCTGCCCTGATCGTGCCTCACTTGAAGCCGTCAGCCGAAATGTGGCATCGTGCGCGATACCTCGACGGGCCCCGTCGGCTGGGGGCCGGCGAGCTCGGCCCGGCACTGACGCTCTTTAGCGGCGGGTCTGCACACGATGGCGGCGTCCAAGCTTCGAAAGCCAAGCTGCGCTGACGACTACGTCTGCTCGCAAAAGACGATGCGATTGCTGAAGGGATCGATGACGGTCATCTCCAATCCCCAGGGTGCTTCGTCGACGCCGGGCTTCATGTAACGGTAGTCTTTGCCGGAGAGTTCGGCGTGATAGGCGCGGACATTGGCGACGCGGACGAAGGCCTTGGCGCCGGGGCTTGCGTCGCCGGAATGTTCGCTCAAGTGCAGCGTCATACCCTCGCGCGAGACCTGGCAATAGAGCGGGAAGTTTTCGCCGAAACGATGTTCCCAGTCGAGAGTGAAGCCGAGGAAGCCGCAATAGAACTCCATCGCTTTTTCGACCGAGAAGATGCGGAAGATCGGCATCGGCGGCTCGATGCCGATGGCGGAGCGGCCGGCACCCGCCGCGTCGATCCTGGCCGAGAGGATATTCCATTGCTCGAGCCCGAATTGCCGGGCGACGATTTCGAGCGTCTCGCTGTGGGTGAGAGCAATATTGCGGTCGGCCAGGGCCTGCCGCAATGTCTTTGCCATGAGCTTGGCATCGCGAAAATCGCGCATAGTGGATCCTTCCGTCGGCGGCAAACAGGACGATCAGTGCCCGCGTCTGCTGACCCGTTCGCCATCAATCGCCAAACGGCAAGGGATGTGAAGGTATCTCTGAATGCATTCACCATAAACGCCGGAGCGTCGCGGGGCGGCTGGCCGCATCCGGCCAGAAGCGAGGTTATGAGAGGATCCACACGGAATCAAGACGCCGTGCGCGATGCCTCGAGGGGCACCGCCTGCAGGTGGCCGGCAAGCTCGACGCGGTTGCGGCCGGCGCGCTTGGCGGCGTAAAGCGCCTTATCGGCTGCACTCAGCATAGTGTCGAAATCCAGTGGCTGCGAGCGGCCGGGCGCAACGCCGACGCTTACTGTGCATCTCAACACCTCACCGTCGATCGGAATCTCTCGCGCCTCGAAGGCCCTGCGGATCCGCTCAGCCGTCTGTTCGGCCCGGCCTGGCATGACTTCCTTCAGCACCAGCGCAAATTCTTCGCCCCCGAGCCTCGCGGCGGTATCGCCGGGGCGGCAATTGGCGGCGAGTTCCTCGGCGAAGACGGTGATAACGCGGTCGCCGCTCGCATGGCCATAGCGGTCGTTGACGGATTTGAAATGGTCGATATCGAAGACGATGATGGCGGTGGTCGATCCCATCGGCCGCGTGCCATATTGGTCGAAGACGGCACGACGGTTGAGCAGGCCGGTCAACGGATCGGTGATTGCCTCGAGACGATGGCGGGCGGCAAGCCGCCATTGGTGCAGGGCCAGCGACAGTGCGCCGATCCCGGTCATGCCGGCGATGCAGACGGCAAGGCTCAGATCTTCCGCCCAGTTGCTGGGCGCCTTGCCAAGCACCAGCTTGCCATCGGCAATCAGCACGGCGGCGCAGAGAACGAAGGAAATTGCAGTCAGCGTGTAGAGCGCCGCAATGCCGAGAAGCGGCGCCGGCGCTTCGGCGCGGGCAAGCCAATATTGCCGGGCGGTGGCAAAGAGCAGCAGGGCGATGGCGAGATTGTCGGCGATGAAGGCGAGGCCGTCATAACCCGCGATCATCGGCACAATGGAAGAGACCATTGCCGCCAGCGCTCGGAGCGCGACCGACGAAACAGCCAGGCGGCCGGTGAGGAACTGTTTGCCCGCACCCCAGATGGTGGCGAAACCGGCATGGAACAGCACGAAACTGCCAATGGCAAAGATTATCTCCGGCCGGTTGACATAGGCGCTGTAGACAAAAATGCCGCTGACGACGAGGACGAGGCCGATGGTGGCGGTGAGCAGCACGGTTTCGGCCCGGCGCACCAGCCAACCGCCCATCAAGGTCACTGCAAGGCAGGCCGCGGAGACGCCGAGCGCCAGCAATAGGGAGTTGTAGTCAAGCATCATGCTTCTTCAGTCTCCGCAGCGGTCGTCGCGCCAGATGATCGGCAGCTCAGGGGTTCCCGCGAGGAGGAATGTCTTATGCATCCGTTAACAAATGATGCATTGCACAATGAAAATGTTACGCGACTAACGGCTCGCCGCAACTTAAAATGAATATTCTATTTAAAATAGAAAAATATGCAGGAGCATCCTACGCCACCACCTGCCAATGCAGGGGGAACATCGGATCAAAGACCGTCACCGGGCCGGCGCCGGTTTCTATCTTGGCGGGAAAGATGACCGGCTCGGCCTGCCTAATCAGCGTGATCCGTTCCTCGTTCGGCGACAGCCTGTACCAGGCCGGCCCGTTCAGCGAGGCGAAGGCTTCGAGCCTATCGAGAGCGCCCTCCTGCTCGAAGACATGGGCAAGGCAGCTCATCGTGTTGATCGAGGTGTAAATGCCGGCGCAGCCGCAGGCGCATTCCTTCAGCGGATCGACATGCGGGGCGGAATCGGTGCCGAGGAAGAAGCGGGCGTCGCCACTGGTGGCGGCCGCATGCAGCGCCAGCCGGTGGTTCTCGCGCTTGGCGACCGGCAGGCAGTAATAATGCGGGCGGATGCCGCCGACCAGGATGGCGTTGCGGTTGATGATCAGGTGGTGGGTGGTGATCGAGCCGGCGAGATTTGATTTGGCCGCCTTGATGTAGTCGATGCCGTCTGCGGTTGTCACATGCTCCATCGTCACCTTCAGCTCCGGCAGGCGCCGGCGCAAGGGATGGAGCACGGTATCGATGAAGACCGCCTCGCGGTCGAAGATATCGACGTCAGGCGTCGTCACCTCGCCATGGACGCAGAGCGGCAGGCCGATCTCAGCCATGCGCTCCAGCACCGGCATCGCCTTTTCCATGTCACGCACACCGCCATGCGAATTGGTGGTGGCGCCGGCGGGATAAAGCTTGACGGCGGTGATGAGCCCGCTCTTCGCACCCTCCTCGACATCGTCGGGGCTGGTGTGTTCGGTCAGATAAAGCGTCATCAGCGGCTGGAAGCGGTGACCGTCCGGCAGCGCCTTGAGGATGCGTTCGCGATAGGCCTTCGCATCCGCCGTGGTGACGACCGGCGGCACGAGGTTGGGCATGATGATGGCACGGGCGAAGGTGCGGCTCGTATCGGCGATCACGCCTTCCAGCATGGCGCCGTCGCGCAGATGCAGGTGCCAGTCGTCGGGACGGCGGATGGTGATCGATTGCATGGCAGGCCTCCGAAGCGATGCGTCTGCGGCCTGATAGCACTATACCCCTGAAGAAAACAATTGTCGCGGCATCACGCCAGCGCGATCTCCAGCGTCACGTCGGCCGGGCGCCGGTTTTCGAGGATCAGCCGGCCGTTCGGCAGGTCGTTGCCGTAGACTTTGGCGCTGGCGGCCTCCTCGCTCAGATTGTAGCCGCGCCAGCGCGCCCAGAGCCGCTCCTCGAGGACCTCGATCGGCGGCGCCAGCATGATCGAAAAATCGAAGATGCCGTCAAGTTCGGCCCATTTGCCCTGCGTAAAGAGCAGATAATTGCCCTCGACGATGATGAAACGGTCCTTGGGATCGATCGGCCGGGCGGAAGCGATGGCGAGCTCGCGCGAACGGTCGAATACCGGCGCCAGAACCTCCTGGTCGGCCGCCCTGACCGCACGGATGATATCGAGGAAGCCCCTGACATCGAAAGTTTCAGGGATGCCCTTGCGCGCCAGCAGACCGCGTTCGATCAGGATGGCGTTGTCCATGTGGAAGCCGTCCATCGGCAGGACTGCGGCGCTTTCGCCTTTGGCTTTCAGCGCCGCCGCTAGATTGTCGGCCATGGTGGACTTGCCCGCCCCCGGCGGCCCGGCGACGGCGATCAGGAACCGTCTGGCATCGCCGGCGCGGGAGAGCACCTCGCCGGCGATGTCGTCGATGCGTACGCTCATGCCGCAACGGGCTCCGTCGGAACCGCCTTGGCGCCGGTCATGAAGGCGACGGCATCCGACATGGTGTATTCCTTCGGGTTGATCACCGTCAGGCGCCGGCCGAGACGGTGGATATGGATCCGGTCGGCGACCTCGAAGACATGCGGCATGTTGTGGGAGATCAGCACGATCGGCAGGCCGCGGGCGCGCACGTCGAGGATCAGTTCCAGCACGCGGCGGCTTTCCTTGACACCGAGAGCGGCCGTCGGTTCGTCCATGATGATGACCTTCGAACCGAAAGCTGCGGCGCGGGCGACGGCGACACCCTGGCGCTGACCGCCCGACAGCGTCTCCACCGCCTGGTTGATGTTCTGAATGGTCATCAGCCCGAGTTCCGAGAGCTTGTTGCGCGCCAGCTTTTCCATAGCGGGCCGGTCGAGCATGCGGAACAGCGAGCCGAGCGGCCCTTTTTTGCGGATCTCGCGGCCGAGGAACATGTTGTCGGCGATCGACAGCGCCGGCGACAGAGCGAGGTTCTGGTAGACGGTCTCGATGCCGGCTTCGCGCGCTTCCATCGGCGAGCGGAAATGCACCTGCCGGCCCTCGAGCGTGATCACGCCCTCGTCGGGGGTGACGGCGCCTGAAATCGCCTTGATCAGCGACGACTTGCCGGCGCCGTTATCGCCGATGACGGCAAGGATTTCACCCGGATAGAGGTCGAAATCGGCATTGTCGAGAGCGGTTACACGTCCATAACGCTTGACGAGGCCGCGGGCGGTGAGAATGGGTTCGACAGCCATGGTCACACCGAAACCTTTCTGATCCACTGATCGATGGCGACGGCGGCGATGATCAGCACGCCGGTCAAGAGGACTTTCCATTGCGGATCGGCGCCGAGCATGTTGAGACCCATCGACACGACGCCGACGATCATGGCGCCGAACAGCGTGCCGAGAATGGAACCGCGGCCGCCGAAGAGCGAGATGCCGCCGATCACGGTCGCGGTGATCGCCTGAAGGTTATAATCGGTGACCGCAGAGGACGGCGAGATCGAGCCATTGCGGCCGATCGACACCCAGGCGGCGAAGGCGGCGATGACGCCCGACAGCGTATAGACGGTCAGCAGCACCCGCTTCGTCTGGATACCGGAAAGCTTCGCCGCCTCCGGATCGTCGCCTACCGCATAGACATGCCTTCCCCAGGCAGTGTGATTGAGTACATACCAGAGCAGCAGGACGAGCAGCACCATGGCGATGACGCCGAGGGTGAGCACGGCGGTGCCGAGCCTGAAGCTAGCCGCGAAAAGATGCAGCAGCGGTGCCTGTGCGTCGACATCGGCGTCGCGGATCGTCTCATTGGCGGAATAGATGAAATTCGTCGCCATGACGATGTTCCAGGTGCCGAGAGTGACGATGAAGGGCGGCAGCTTCATGAAGGCGACGAGGAAGCCGTTCAGCAGGCCGCAGAGGCCGCCGACCAGAAGGCCCGAAATCACCGCGATCGGCGTCGGTATGCCGTAGGTGATGGCGACATTGCCCATGATGACGGCCGAGATCACCATGATGACGCCGATCGAAAGATCGATGCCGGCCGTCAGGATGACCAGTGTCTGGGCCGCGCCGAGAATGCCGACGATGGCGATCTGCTGCAGGATCAGTGTCAATGTGTAGGACGAGAAGAACCGTCCGCCGATCGTTGCCCCGAAGATGGCGATCGCCAGCACCAGCACGATCAGCGGCACGGCGGCCGGCGTCGAGTGCAGAAAATGCTGCGCGCGCTTGATCAGCGGGACGTCCTGGTGCTCGAAGGAGGCGACGTTCTTGTCGCTGCCGTCGAGGACGCGTTCGAATTCCTGTGCTCCGGTCATGGTTCCTCCTCCGCATCCGCGCGCCGAACCCGCGCGGAGGCCGTCACTCCTGTTCATCCGTTCGTTGCTTAGCCGGTGGAGCGACGGCACATCGTCCGTCCAAAACGGCCGAGGATCAAGCCCCGGCCGTCTTCTGTTTCAAGAGATCGGGCTCAGCCCCAGCACTTGTCCGTGCCTTCCTTGGTGTCGATCGATTTGACGCCGGAGACCGGCTTGTCGGTCACGAGCGAGACGCCGGTGTCGAAGAAGGACTTGCCTTCGGTCGGCTTCGGCTTTTCACCCGAGTCGGCGAACTTCTTGATCGCCTCGATACCGAGCGACGCCATCAGCAGCGGATATTGCTGCGAGGTGGCGCCGATGACACCTTCCTTGACCGACTTGACGCCGGGGCAGCCGCCGTCAACCGAGACGATCAGCACGTTCTTTTCCATGCCGACGGCCTTCAGCGCCTGGTAGGCGCCGACAGCGGCCGGCTCGTTGATCGTGTGGATGACGTTGATGCTCGGATCCTTCTGCAGAAGGTTTTCCATGGCCTTGCGGCCGCCTTCCTCGTTGCCGTTGGTCACGTCATGCCCGACGATGCGGCTGTCGTCTTCGTCGCCGATCTTGTCCGGGTTCTTCGGGTCGATGCCGAAGCCCATCATGAAGCCCTGGTCGCGCAGAACGTCGACCGTCGGCTGCGACGGCGTCAGGTCGAGGAAGCCGACTTTGGCGTCCTTGGCCTTGTCGCCGAGGGTTTCCTTGGCCCACTGGCCGATCAGCTTGCCGGCGAGCAGGTTGTCGGTGGCGAAGGTGGCATCGGCGGCATCGGCCGGCTCGAGCGGCGTGTCGAGCGCGATGACCAGCAGACCGGCGTCGCGGGCCTTCTTGACCGCAGGCACGATGCCCTTGGTGTCCGAAGCCGTCAGCAGGATGCCCTTTGCGCCGTCGGCGATGCAGCTTTCGATCGCTGCGACCTGGCTTTCGCTGTCACCGTCGATCTTGCCGGCATAGGACTTCAGCGAAACGCCGAGTTCCTTGGCCTTGGCCGTCGCACCTTCCTTCATCTTGACGAAGAAGGGGTTGGTGTCGGTCTTGGTGATCAGGCAGGCGGAAACTTCAGCCGCCATCGCCGGAGCGGAAAAAGCGACACCGAGCGCGAGCGCGCCAAATGCGAGAACTGATTTCTTCATGAACTCCTCCCAGAGTTTGCCGGCGCCGCCCCTGCGGGCCGGAATTTTCAGAATATGACACTTCGCTTCAGTCGCGATAGCTCCAAAGCTGCCGGTGCCCTTGACGACGGCAATTAAGAGCGAAAGAAATCCGCTTGTCAATAAATAAATCCAATTGAATTATTAATTCGATGTGGCATGCTCGATAGAGTTACAGTGTACAGCGCCGCGCGTCTCAGACGCGACGAACGCGGTACCGCTTTGAGCTGCTGCATGTTTTCACATCGCCTCCGATGAGGAGAATGCAGGAGGCGAACGCTCGGGAGGAGCGGCCATGTCGTCTTTGGATGGACCGGAACACACACCGGTTCCGCCGCCAATTCTAAATCCGGCCGGTGGTGCGAATCAGGTCCGGGTGCGCGCCTATAACGAACGGCTCGTGCTGTCGCTGGTGCGCCTTTACGGCGCACTGTCGAAGGCCGATATCGCGCGCCGCAGCGGGCTTTCGGCGCAGACCGTCTCGGTCATCATGCGGGTTCTGGAAAAGGAAGGGCTGCTGTCGCGCGGGGCGCCGGTGCGCGGCCGTGTCGGTCAGCCGTCGATCCCGATGCATCTCAATCCCGACGCCGTCTATTCCTTCGGCCTGAAGATGGGCCGGCGCAGCGCCGATCTGGTGCTGATGGATTTCGTTGGCCGAATCCGCATGCAGTTGCACCAGACCTATGCCTACCCGCTGCCGCAAGACATCCTCGCCTTCGTCACCGCAGGCATTCAGGAGATCGAAAGCCGGCTCGACGACAAGCAGCGCAGCCGCATCGCCGGCCTCGGTATCGCCGCCCCGTTCGAGCTGTGGAACTGGGCAGAAGAGGTGGGGGCGCCGCCCGGCGCCATGGAGGTCTGGCGGGATGTCGACCTGCAGGCAGATATCGCCGCGCGCGTCTCCCACCCCGTCTTCCTGCAGAACGATGCGACCAGCGCCTGCGGGGCCGAACTCGTCTTCGGCGTCGGCCCCTCCTATCCCGACTTCGTCTATTTCTTCATAGGCTCCTTCATCGGCGGCGGCATCGTCCTGAATTCGGCGATCTTTTCGGGCCGCACCGGCACGGCGGGCGCGATCGGGCCGTTGCCCGTGCGCGACAGGAACGGCAAAACCAAGCAGCTGCTCGAAATCGCCTCGATCTTCGTGCTGGAAAACATGCTGCGCGAGCGCGGCATCGATCCTGAGCCGCTCTGGTATTCCGCCGACGACTGGGTGGATTTCGGGGAACCGATGGAGGCCTGGATCCAGGATACCGCCAAGGCGCTGGCCCAGGCGATCGTCGCCGCCGCCTCGATCGTCGATTTCAGCGCCGCCGTCATCGACGGCGGCTTTCCCCATTGGGTGCGCAGCCGCGTCGTGCAAGCAACGATCGACGAAGCCGCCAAGCTCGACCTGCAGGGCGTCCTCATGCCCGAAATCATCGAGGGCGCAGTCGGCGCGCAGGCACGCGCGATCGGCGGCGCCAGCCTGCCGATCTTTGCGCGCTATCTCACCGACCAGAACGTACTCTTCAAGGAGGTAGACCATGCTGAAGGGACTTGATCCGCTCTTGAGCCCTGAATTGCTTTTTACGCTTCGGGCAATGGGCCACGGCGACGAGATCGCAATCGTCGACGGCAACTATCCCGGAGTCGAACATGCCCGCCGGCTGATCCGGCTCGACGGCCACCACCTCATCCCGGTTCTCAACGCCGTGCTCAGCGTGCTGCCGATCGACGATTTCGTGCCGGAAGCGATCTTCCGCTCGACCGTCAAGGCCGAGCGCGACAAGCTCGATCCGGTGCATGAGGAAATGATCGACTGCTGCGCCCGCCACGAACCCCATCGCCAGGTGGTGCCGCTGGTCGGCCAGGATTTCTACGGCAGGGTGCGGGCGGCCCATGCGCTGATCCAGACCAGCGAGCCCAGGCTCTATGCCAACATCATCCTGCGCAAGGGCGTGATCTATCCGAAGGAAGCGGGTGCGCAGGCCGAGGTGGACCCCTTTGTGTATTAGGGCGGCGAACGCAGAAAGGGCGCTCAAGACGCTTTCAACGAATGCATAGAGCCATTGTCTTCATGCCCGCCGCGCGGAACCGCGGCGGTGACAGGCACGAGCGCTCACCCGTCGATTTCGACTTCCGCTTCGCAATTCACCGGCGCATTCAATGGAATCGCCATGCCGATGGAAGAGCGGGCGTGGGCGCCGACATCAGGTCCGTACAGCGCCAGGATCAGATCGGAATAACCGTTGGTGACCAGCGGCGTCTCATTGAACCCCGGCGCAACGTTGACCATGGCAAAGACGCGCAGCCAAGCCGTGACCCGATCGAGATCGCCGACAGCCCGCTTGAGGCTCGCGAGATGAGCGAGCGCCACGAGCCGCGCCGACTCGTAGCCCTGCTCCGGCGAAATCTCGGACCCGACCTTGCCGAGCGGCTGCGCCAAGGTCCCGTCGCGGCTGCAGGCGACGTGGCCGGAAATGTAAGCTCGATTGCCGCGCAGGCGAACCCAGGCGAAGGGCAAGCGCAGCCCCTCGCGAACCTTCAAAGGCTCGGGCAGGTCCAGACCCATTTCGGCCAAACGCTGTTCGATGATCGCCATAATGCACCTCCCGTTGTGATCAGTGTGATCAGAGCACGACGCGCCAAAGTGGCGGGGCTTCGCGACCCGGAACCTCTGCACGGTCCCGGGCGATATGCCTCAGGGTACGATCGCGTCGAGCTCCGGCATCAGAACGACGCTCTCATTGGCCGCGGGGTCGTTGCGAGCGCCGAGGAACTCGGCATCTTCGCTGCTGCGATTGACGGCGACATGAGGAACGCCAGCCGGAATGAACAGGTAATCGCCGGGGCGGACCGTTTCGCAGCGTTCGAGCGCTGCTCCCGACCAGATCTCGATCTCTTTGCCCGCGGTCATCAGCAGGGCCGTCTCGTGACCCTGGTGGCAGTGGGCGCTGGTTCGTCTGCCGGCCGGCAGCGAAATCGTTCCGAGCCACAGCATGCTTGATCCGACGCTTTCAGCCGAGACGCCGGAGCGATAGACCGATCCCTGCCTGGCGACATGGCTGCCGCCGGTGCGAACGACGCTCGCAACGAATGTTTCGGATTTCTTCGGTTGCGTTGCTTTGTTCGTCATCGCTCTCACCACTTCGATCGCTGCAATGGCACCAACCCTGCGCGCTCAGCCGGCGCAAGTCCTGAAGCGCAGCCGAAAAAATCCGAAAAGGTACGAAATTGGCGTATTATTTGCGGCCATGAACACGCCGCCCCTTGCATTCGGTCACTTCAAGTTCATTGCCGAGAACGGATGTCTGCTCCGCGACAAGAGGCCTGTCGCCATCGGCGCCCGCGGCGCCTCGCTGCTCGCCACACTGCTCTCGGCACAGGGAGGTGTGGTCTCGAAGTCCGCCCTGATGGACGCCGTTTGGCCGGGATTGGCCGTCGAGGAAAGCAATCTTTCCGTTCAGCTTGCCGCCCTTCGCAAGCTGCTCGGGCCCGCATCGGACGGCAGCGAATGGATCGTCACCGTCCCACGGGTCGGATATAGATTTTCCGGTGTGGTGGAGAGCCGCACCGACGGAGCCGATAGCGTATGGCACGCCGAGACCAGGCCGATCCCCGGGATTGCAGTCCTGCCCTTCGAAAATCTCGCCGGCGATGCTGAAAGACAGTATCTCGCCGACGGAGTCGCCGACGATCTGATCATGGCGCTTGCCCGGTTCAGATGGTTCCGCGTCGCCTCACGTGGGGCGAGTTTCTGCAGGAGGAATGACTCGAAGGATCCGCAGGCGATCGCGCGCGAACTTGGCGTCGATTTCCTTGTGGATGGGGCTATCCGCCAGAGCGGCGATCGAATCCGAATATCGGTGCACCTCGCCGACACTGCGGAAGGCGCCACCGTCTGGTCCGAACATTACGATCTCCAGATGGCCGATCTATTTGCGGTGCAAGACGCCATCGCCGAGCGGATCGCAGCGGCGATCGAGCCTGAGCTGCTGCTGCGCCATGGGCTTCCGGTTGCTCCCCACACCGGCAACATCACGGCCTGGGATCTCGTACGGCAAGGCACGTTCAACTTCCACAAGGTCACACAGCCCACCCACCTTCTCGCACGCCGTTTCTTCCGCGACGCGGCGCAGCTCGATCCCATGCTTCCAGAAGCGCAGATCTGGCGGGCACGGGTGAATGCCGGGCTGATCGCCTACGGCTGGACCGACAACCCTGCGGAGGACGGCAAGGAAGGATTGGATGCGGCGCTGCGGGCAATCTATCTCGACGCGCGAAATCCGTACGCGCATTATGCGCTGGCGATCGTATCGGCTTACTCAGGCCGGCCCGAGCAGGCGATCCTGGCGGCAGAACGGTCGATCGAGCTCGGTTCGAGCTTCGCCCTGGGGCATCTCGTCCTCGGCATGGCGCACCTGTTTTCAGGCGATGCGGCCGGCGCGCGCAGGCCCCTGGCGCACGGCCTCGAACTCAACCCCCACGATCCGCAGAACGGCGTCTGGTTCAGCCTGCTGATGCTCGCACTGTTTTTTTCCGGCGACGTCGGAGGCGCGCTCGAGACCGGGCGTACTGCGCTAAAGGCGCGGCCTGACTGGCCGGCGCTGCTGCGCATTCAGGCGTGCTGCCACGCGGCCGTTGGAGATCGCCAGCAGGCTCGCCGCTTTGCCGCCGCGGCAAGCGATTTTCCCGAAGCTGCCGGCGATGCGCTTGGCCCGTTCAGAGATGGCAACAAGGAATGGGCGCGGCGCCTGCAGGAACTGCTACGCGAGGTGGATCTTCAAACCCGGCAAACTGACTGACCTTCGCTGACGGCGTAGCCTTATGGCCGACGTCGCCGCGCCGGCGCAGCGCTGATCGATCCCCCCGTTTTTCGTCCACGGCCCTCCAGCGTCACTCGTGTCGATCCCATGCGGCCCCATCCGATTTGCGGCGAAGATATGCTTACGCGCAGCGAAACGTCCATGGCTTGGCCCCGGAACGCGCGGTAACCTTCGAAGACTACACTGATATTTGGACTTTGGATCCCGCGCGGCCTCGTCTGGCAGATCGAATTTTCGATGCTTTCACTCCGCCCGAGCGAGTTGTGGCGGAGACCCGCCACCTATGTCGCTGGTGCGTGCGGGGTAGACATCGGCACAAACCGCCGGGAAATCACCACGCATTCAGCACTGCTCGAACCGCTCAAATCTCCCCCGCCGACGGCCCCCAGACATCCGTCAGGGCGAAGCCGCCGGGATGCGGGTCGAAGGGATCGAGGGCGACCTGGGTGAGGCCGAAGGTGAAGCCGCGGCCGGTGATGGTGGGGATGACCGCCGGGCGGCCGGCGACCTCGGTCACCGCCTGCAGGCCGACCTCGAATTCCGAGCTGATGATCGATTTCGAGGTGAAGACGTCGCCGACCTTGGCCTTGCCGCGGGCATAAAGGGTGGCGAGATTGGCGGAATTGCCGGTGCCGCAGGGCGAGCGGTCGGCCCGGCCAGGCCACATGGTGGTGCAGGTGCGCACCGTGCCGTCGGCCTCGGTATCGCGGAACATCACATAGGCAACGCCCGAGATCGCCGGGATTTCAGGGTGAACGACCTTGATATCGCGATTGATCAGCTCTTTCAGGATCATGCCGGCCTGCACGAGGCCAGCGGCATTGGCCTTCTCGATCGTCAGATTGATCTGGCCGACATCGACCAGCGCATAGAAGATGCCGCCATAGCAGAGATCGGCTTTGATCTTTCCCCAATGCGGCGTGTCGATCTCGACGTCGAGCTCATGGACGAAGGAGGGCACCATGGTGAGCCTGACCTTTTCGCATCGGCCGTCGCGGCAGGTCGCCACCGCCTTGACGAGGCCGGCGGCTGTTTCCAGCGTCACGATCGTCTCGGGCTCCTTCATCTCGACGATGCCGGATTCGAGCAAGGCCGTCGTCACGCAGATGGAGTTTGAACCGGAGCTGGCATGCGCCTGGTCTGGCTGCAGAATGATGAATGCAGCGTCGGCGTCCGGGTGCCTTGCCGGCAGCAGCAGGTTGACCGAGCCGATCGGAGCTCCGCGCGGTTCCAGGCACAGGAAGCGGCGGAGCTCTTCGCCTTTCGGATCGGTGTTCAGCCAGTGCAATTGCGCAGCGATGGTTTCGCCGGGGATCTTCGGAACGCCGCCGATCGCGACGCGGCCGATCTCGCCCTCCGCATGAACGTCCAGCAGTTGGATGGTGCGCTTCCATCTCATGTCGAAACTCCAGTTCGGACGCGACGGCGGACGCCGTCGACGCGATTCCCAATCAGTATCGGTCTATGCGGAACGGGGTCATATCGACCGACGGTTTTGCTCCGCTCACCATATCGCCGATCAACCGCGCTGTCGTCGCGGCATATGTCAGGCCGAGATGGCCATGACCGGTGGCATAGAAAACACCCGGCAGTTTTGAGGACGGCGAAATGATCGGGATCGTATCGGGCAAGGCGGGGCGATGGCCCATCCATTCCGTCGCCTCCTCGACCTTCAGACCCGGCAGCACCCGCTGGGCGTGGCGCACCAGCACCCTCGGCCGGCGGAAATCGGGCGCGGCGTCGAGCCCGGCCAGTTCGACATTGCCGCCGACACGGATGCCGCCGGCCGTCGGCGTCACCATGAAGGCGCGATGCGGCCAGATCACCGAATAGCGCATGGAGATGCCCGGCTTCATGATCTGCGTGTGATAGCCGCGCTCGGTTTCGAGCGGAATTGGTTCGCCGAGCTTTGCCGCGAGGAAACGGGTGTGGACGCCGGCGGCGAGCACCACCGACCCGGCCTCGATCCGACGTCCGTCATCAAGCAGGACGACGAGGGTGCCGTCGCCCTTGCGCTCGATGTTCCTCACAGCGCAGGAGACGAAGGCTGCGCCAGCGGCGATGGCGGCGTCAGCCAGTTTGACCACCAGCCCATAGGGATCGCGGATCGACTTGTTGTCCGGCAGCAGCACGGCTTTGGCGATGGCAGACGAAAGGGCCGGTTCATAATATTGGATGGCGCCGTTGCTCAAGACCTCGAATTCAAGGCCGTAGCGCTGCATCATGGCGAGGTGGCCGCGGTCGGCGGCAAATTCCGCCTCGGTCTCGTAAATGGCGAGACAGCCCTCCTCCGTCATCAGCTCGGACGCGCCGATCGCCTGCAGCATCTCCCTCGAATCGCCGAGCGCCCGCAGCGACAGGCTCATGCCGGCATCCTCGATTTCTCGGAGCCGCGACGGGCGGCCGGCCGCAAGGAAGCGCAGGAACCAGGGCAGCATCCGCGCGGCATAGGAAGGCCGCAACCAGACCGGGCCTTCGGGGTCGAGCAACCAGCCGGGGATCTTCTTCCAAGTCGACGGGCCGGAACCGGCGGCGAAATCGAGCGCGATGCTCGCCATATTGCCGAAAGAGGTGCCGCGTCCGGGTTCACCCTTGTCGATCAGCGTGACCTCCAGGCCGCGCCGCTGCAATTCGAAGGCGATCGAGGCGCCGATCACGCCCGCGCCGACGACGACCACCCTCTTCTTCGTCTCTTCCGCCATGCCATCAACCCATCGCCTAACGGCAGACAGGATCGCCGTTCGTCAATCTGATATATCAGATTGACGGTGCTGCCTAGAGAATTTCGGTTTCTCCGAATTACGGAAAATCTTTTCGCGCAATT
The DNA here is from genome assembly GCF_005862215.1 of Rhizobium sp. MHM7A. Classification (NCBI taxonomy): domain Bacteria; kingdom Pseudomonadati; phylum Pseudomonadota; class Alphaproteobacteria; order Hyphomicrobiales; family Rhizobiaceae; genus Rhizobium; species Rhizobium sp. MHM7A. The sequence continues at coordinate 4,599 of NZ_VCHT01000010.1, read as the reverse complement.
CCCTCGGAAAGCCGCTTTGCGCTTTTCCCGGCAAAGCCGCTCACGCACTTCTGCTGGAATCATTCTGTCGAATCTTACTGGCTTTCCGGCAAGCCGGCGCCGACGCTGTCCCCTACCGATCCGACGGTATTGTCCATCGACTGCCCGAGGCGCTTCAGCTGGGCATCGTAGTTGCGCCGGGTGCGCGGATCGAAGATCGCGATCGGCGTGCTGACGGCGACGCTGACGGCACTTCCGGCGGTCTGGGCCGCCCCCATCGCCACCGCGCCGACCGCCTCGCCGAGACCGACATTGGAATCGGTGATCGTCTGGCCGGCAATCAGCCGGTCGCCGATCAGCTTCACCACTTCCGGGCTTTCGGCGAATTTGCCGTGGTTCAGCCGGTCGCCGCCCTTGAGCTTGGTGAGATCGAGCACGGTGATGCCGGCGGCTTCAAGCTTGCTGCGGTAAGGTTCGGCGGAAGGATCGATCTGGCCGAGACGATCGATATTGCCCGAGATGCGCCGCGACAACGCCAAGGCGCGATCATCCCGGGAGACGAAGATGGTGAAATGCGGCCGGTCCTTGCCAAGGCTCATGAACTGCCGGCCGAAGACGTCGACATCGAGATCCGGCGAGGCAAGGATGACATTGTTGATCTTCGACGCGACCTGACCGTTGCGGATCGCCATCTGCCGGAGTGCTTCGACGGTCAGCCAGGTGCCCATCGAATGAGCCATGACCGTGACGTCGCCGACGGCGGGATTGGCGGCGGTGCGAGTGAGCAGCTCTTCCAGCGCATCGCGGGAATAGTTGGTGCTTTCCTTATCGTAGTTGTAATCGAAGATGCTGGCGCGCGAAGGCCAGGTGAAGACGACCGGCGCGACGTCGGCATGCGAATCATGGACGATCTGCGCGAAGCGGTAGACGGCATCCTCATAGCGATTGTTGAAACCGTGCACGAAGACGAGCACGCGGCGGCTCTTCGGCATATGGCTCTTCAGCCAGCTCTCGCCCGCCCGCTCGCCCTCGAGCGGATCGACGGAGACGGTTACGAAATCCCGGAGAGGATCGGCCGGCAGCCGTTTCGGCCATTGCACCTGGCCGATCTTGCGATTTGCATCCGGAGGGATCGAGACATCGACCGCGTTGACGGCAAGCCCCGTGCCGCGTTCGCCGGAGAAAAGCACGGCGGGATTGTCGTCGGCAGCGCGCGTCGTCGCCACCAGGAGATCGACCTTCGACGTGCCCGGCGGCACTGTGCCGGCCGCCTGCATGACGCCGACCGGCCTGCCGCCGCAGCCTGCGAGCATCATGGTTGCCACCAGAAGTCCTGCCAAAGCCGCACGCGAGTCGCGCCATTTGCCGATCATGACTAAACTCCAATCGGTTCACGCGCCGGACGGGCGGCACAAGTTCAAATAGTCCGACCAAGCCTGTCGAGTCAAACCGCGCACGGTGAGCAATGCCGGCGCAGTGGCATAAGCAGTATCGGCAACCAACCAATTGGATGGGAAAAAGAAAAGAGCCTGGCGCGGGAGGAGGTGCGCCAGGCTCTTGATCCTAACCGACAACTGGGAGGAGGAGTGTTGTCGGTCCGATGTAAGAGCGCTTGGGAGGAGGAGTGCGCTGCTTACGAAGATAGTGATACCCCATTCATTCGATCAGGAATAGCGAAATTACCGCAATGCAGCAATGCAGTGGATGCAATGCTTGCCACTTCAAGCGGCGGTGTGCGCCACATTTTGCGGCATCTTTGACCGGTTGGTCAAAATTATGCTGAAAGTTATGGCGGCTGCTGCCCCTCATCCGGCTGCCGCCACCTCTGCCTGGGTCGAGCCGCGGGTCTCGCCCCGTCCTTCGGACCCCCGTAAACGGGGCGAAGCGACACGCCGCACCCTCTCAGTTCCCCCTCGCTCTCGCAGGGCACGTCCCCTCTCCTCGTCAAAACGGGGAGAGGGTTAGGATGAGGGCAATCCACGGCGCTCGTTTCCAGCTTCCGCCTCAAGCCGCCTTGAAGAGCTTCCGGCCTTCGGCATCGAGGCCCGAAAATTCCTCATCCGACAGCGTGATGTCCACCGCTGCGACGTTTTCCTCGAGATGCTTGACCTTCGAGGTGCCGGGGATCGGCAGCATCACCGGGCTGCGCTTCAGCACCCAGGCGAGCGCGATCTGGCTGGGGGCGGCATTGTGCTTCCTGGCGATCGTATCGAGCAGCGAGCCCGGCTTGGCAAGGTCGCCGGCGGCGAGCGGATACCACGGAATGAAGCCGATATTGTGCTTGGCGCAATAATCGAGCACGTCTTCACTGGTGCGATCGACGAGATTGTAGCGGTTCTGGACGGTCGCGACCTTGAAGTGCTTCGAGGCCGCCTCGATCTCCGCGACGGAGACTTCGCTCAGGCCCGCATGGCGGATGAGGCCGGCATCGAGCAGCGATCTGATCGCGTCGAACTGCTCCCTGGCCGGCACCTTCGGATCGATGCGGTGAAGCTGCCAAAGATCAATCTGCTCGACGCCGAGATTGCGCAGGCTCTTATGCGCCTGCTGGATCAGATATTCCGGACGGCCGACGGGCAGCCAGATGTCGGGACCGTGGCGGGTCAGGCCGCCCTTGGTGGCGATGACGGAACCCTCGCCATAGGGATGCAGCGCCTCCTTGATCAGCCATTCGGAGACATCGGGCCCGTAGGAATCGGCCGTATCAATGAAATTGACGCCAAGTTCCGGCAGACGTTTCAGCGTCCGGATGGATTCGGCGTGATCATCAGGCTCGCCCCAGATCCCCTTGCCGGTAACGCGCATGGCGCCGAAACCGAGACGGTTGACCTCGATCTCGCCGCCGATCCTGAAGGTGCCTGACTTGGCTGCGTTGTAACTGGACATGATCTTTTCCTCTCTTGGTCAATAAAATTGTTCAATGTCGGTGAAATGGCCGAAGCCGCTCGCTTCGCCAGCGCGGGGATGCCGGGCTGGCGAGGATGGCTTCTGTTCTGAATGTCTGCCGTGTCTGGTGATGCCCGGCATAGTGATGACCCGGCCGCCGCGGCGATATCGGAAATGGGGCCGCTGCGACGCTTGCACATATAGGACGACCCTGCAGTGATAACAGGGAGGGGCCGAAAACTCTCCCTCGACCGGCGCAGCAGCGGTGCGCCGGGATATCGGCCGGGCTGCGTCGAAGCCTGTCGCTTCCGCTCAGGCGTTGCCGCGTTCAGCCGGCCGATTCGCCCGAAAAGGCGGCGACATCGATGTCGGCGTCACGGTATCTCAGGCGCTCGCGTGAGAGTTCCAGCGGCTTGCGCCGCGAGATCCGGTAAACGGACGCCGGCGGCAGGTTGCGAACCGTGCCCCCTATGCGCACGGCCTTGAGGCCGAGGCGGTCGAGGATCGGCCGCGGCACAGGGCAGCGCGGGCCATAGGTAAATTGATAGACTGCACCGCCCGGGCGCATGTAGGTGAAGACGCCGGCAAGGATTGAGGCGATCTTGCGCGGCGACATGGACAGAAGCGGCAGGCCGCTGATGACGGCCCCGACCGGCTCGCCCTCGAAGATATCGGCCTGCGCAAGGTGGGCTGCGTCCATCTGCAATATGCGCGCCGCCGGGAACCGCGCCTGCAGCGCGTCGATGAATTCCGGGCCATACTCGATCAGCGTCAGATCGGCCTCGCTGATGCCGCGGGCGAGCAGCGCCCGGGTGAACACGCCCGTGCCCGGGCCGAGCTCGATGATCGGCCCATCGAGTGCCGCAATTTCGCTGGTCATGATTCTGGCAAGTGAATCACCCGACGGCGCGATGGCGGCCACCCGAAGCGGATTGCTGATCCAGGAGCGGAAAAAATGCAGGAAATCGGAGCATGCAGCCTTTGCGGTCATGACTGTCCCACCTGTCTGAAATTCAATTGAGTATTGATGCGACCATCGCGGCCAGCATGGCAATTCCAAGGCAGACACGTCAATCGCCCTTGTGACCCGGGCATTTACCCACTTTTTCCCACCGGCGGCGTGATTTTGCATCTGTGGCACCTTTTCCCTCCCAGGCGCCGTTGTCTGCAGCGAAAGGGAGCGGCCTACAGGCCGCCCCCAAACAAGGCGCCGAGGCGTCAATAGTTGCAGCCGGAACTGCTGGTCGGGTTGAAGCCGAGCTTGCAACCCATGTTCAGCGGCTTCTTCGGGTTCATCATATAGGGCGAAGCCATGCCCTTCGGGCCGCGTTCACCGATCGAACCGGTCGTGCTCCTGTCGTGCTGGACCCGGGTCTCACCCCGGGCAACCGGCTGCTCGACCGAGCCCTGCTCCGTTGCGCTCGACTGGAGCGGGGCCGCTTGCGCCGCGAAGGTGGAAAGACCGAGCATCGCGCCGATGGCCGCGGCCGCCAGGCCGCTCTTGAACGTCGTGGTCATTGTCGTCTCCTTGGGAGGATCAGGTGAATTTACGCCGAGGAGTTAGGAAGCGGATCTGTCACAATCTACCGCGTCGCAAGAGAGGTCACGAACATGTGAGAGGCGCCCAAAGCAGGAAAAAAGGCGGCATGCGCCGCCTTCAGACTGCTGACAAACCCCTGGCACCGTCCAGGGGTTTATGATTCACTGGGACATGTTGAAGAAACCTGCCCCCAC
>NZ_VCHT01000086.1:0-436 GCF_005862215.1 Rhizobium sp. MHM7A | reverse complement strand
AGAATGCCAACGAGGGGACGGACACGGTCCGGACGGCGCTTGCCAGCTATATGCTCGGCAACAATGTCGAGAACCTGCTCTTTACGGGCTCCGCCAACTTCAGCGGCGCCGGCAATGTGCTGGCCAACACGCTCACCGGTGGCGCCGGCAATGACACGCTGAATGGCGGAGCAGGTGCGGACAGCTTGATCGGTGGTGCGGGCAACGACACCTATATCGTCGACGATGCCGGCGACATCGTCACCGAAGCCGCCGACGCAGGGACCGATATGGTTCGCACCAACCTGGCGATCTATACGCTTGCCGCCAATGTCGAGAACCTGAGCTTTGCCGGCACGGGCGCATTTGCCGGCACGGGTAACAATCTCGACAACACGATCACGGGTGGCGCTGCCGACGATACGCTTTCCGGCGGCGCCGGCAACGACACGCTGAA